>CAXTWH010000019.1:0-87779 GCA_964247975.1 uncultured Bryobacteraceae bacterium
AGTGTAAGCATGACGGTTCGGGTAATTGACCGTGCCGACCGGCTGATACTGCGATCGGTTGCCGATGTACTCGTGTTCGAAGTGAAGCGAACGGTAGGGCAGCTTGCCGTAACAGTAGTTGAAATAAGCGTCAATCGGCCCCGTGTACACCATGTACTCCGATTGCACTTTTTTACGGAAATCCTCGAACTCCACGCCGACTTCTACCCGGATATTCGGATGGTCGAGCATGTTTTCGAACATCTTGGTATAGCCATCTTTCGGCATCTTCTGGAAAGTGTCAGCAAAATACCGGTCGTCGCGATTGGTGCGCACCGGAATACGAGCGGCAACGTGGCCGGCCAGTTCGCTTAAATCAAGACCCCATTGCTTTTTGGTGTAACCGCGAAAAAACTTATCGCAAAGGTCAGGCCCCACCGAGTTCAACACCACATCTTCGCTGGTTTTGATTGGTTGGCGTGATTCCCGCACGCTTTCCAGGAAACTGGCCACTCCCGCTTCATCCAGATTCAGGTTATATAGCCGATTAATGGTGTCCTGATTGATCGGAATCGGCAGAAACTGATTATCGACTTCCGCCAGTACCCGATGCTCGTAAGGACGCCATTCGGTGAACTGTGAAAGATACTCAGCCACGCGATCCGCGTTGGTATGGAAGATGTGGGGACCGTAACGATGAATTAAAATTCCGTTCCGGTCAAGCTCATCAAATGCGTTTCCGCCGATATGTTCGCGCCGATCAATCACCAGGACCGAGTAGCCTGCTTCCGCCAGGCGCTGCGCGGCGACACTGCCGCTGAAGCCCGCTCCAACAATAAAAACATCAAATTTCATAAATATAAGATTCACCCCTGAGAAGTAGTTTTGGTCCACAAACCTAACGACCGGACTTTTACATACATTGCTATCGTGACAAAAATTTCGGTAATCAGAATGGCTAACGCCGCGCCGGAAGCTCCCGCTATTTTCACCAAAGGAAACGTCAATAGCAGATTCAGAATGGCGGAGCCGGTAACAATGCGGTTAAACTCCTTGCTCATGCCGAAAGTCAGCATGGTTTGCACGCCGAACACATTGCTTAGACCCACGAGAACCGGCAGAATCGCCATTATCCGCAGCGGCCAAATGGAGCCGTCAAATTTATGCCCAAACACCAGATGGCTGATCGGCGCGGCGCCAAACAGAAACACCAGCGAAATTGCAAGCGATGCCAGCACAATCCACTTCATGCTTTTACGAATTAAGCTCATGGCCGCTTCGCGAGATTGCACAGCTAACGAGTTGATGTGTGGGTAAAGCGCTTGCGTAACGGGCGCGGTTACGCTTTGAGAGCCTTTAATAATCCGGTCCGCCGCGCCGAAATAACCTACCTGCACAGCGCCGCTCAGAAACCCGAGAACCATCGTATTGGTGGAAGTATAAACGAAAATGGCCGCAGTGGAAATAAACACATTCCAGCCTTCGCGCAAAGCTTCCATTACATCGCTGAGGCGCGGCCGATACCACTGCAAAGGCGTTCGCCGCATCAGTAAAGGAATTCCGAGCAGACCAGCGAGAACCGCCGTACCGGATTGAATCGCCGCTGCCCGAACAAACTGCGTATCGTTTTTCACCAGAATGAAAACAAGAGGTATCAACAGCAGCTTGGCAGCGGACTGAGCAACCGTAATGGCTCGCATCTCCTCCATGCCCTGAAAAAACCATTGCGGAAACATAACGTTGCCCACTACCAGAAGAGAACATGCTGCAATCAAGGCAGCGTTGGCGTGAAACAGGGGGACAATGGCCGTTAAGCAAGCAAGCGCCAGGAAGCAGCCGACCATCAACAAAGCTTTCGCGGCGAGCGTAGACCAGAAAATCCGCGACAAAACAGCGCGGTCTTGCCGATGCCGGGCGATCAACCGCGTAGCGCTCAAATTAAAGCCGTAATCCGTAATCGAATTGGCATAATTAACAGTTGCCTGCCCAAACACCAGCAATCCGTAGTGCGCCGGGCCCAACACCCGCCCTAAGTACGGAACCACAGCCAGCGGCAACGCATAATTCAACAACTGAAGAATCGAAAGCGCCGCAATGTTCTTGCGTAGCTTACTTGAACTCCCTTCCTGATGGGACAACGGAGTGCTACTGCCCAGGTCAGTTGAAGCAGGGTCAATTTCGTCGAGGGACTGATTTGTCATTCAGGATTGTTAGTACGCATTAATCGTGTCCTAAAATACAGATCGACTGAGATAATTCAATTGACCTGCTATCAAACTAAAACTATGACGCCGGAAAAAAGCAAGTTCATACAGATTTCTGTTCTGGTCAGCTCATTCTGCTTTCCAATGCATTTGCGAGTTACAGACTGACGTAAAATCTGTTAAGACACTCTATTTTTCGACATGGAACGCATTTTGCCAGTTTATCCGGCCAAAAAGCGTTTGCCCCTGATCGGCGGAAACAGATTCTCTAAATGCAACAAAGCACCACCTGGAGAATGGCAACTCAACCAAGAAGCGGACTATTTATAGTTTACCTGAACGGCGACTGAATGCTGTACTTCTCAGTACTAAAGATAGTACAACTCTGTAAGATAAAACCCAATATTTGTTGTAAAGTTTGGGTTTAGGACTATTAGTAGTTGTTTTTTCTAAATCAAGTGGAAATTGCAAATTCTTTGTTTTATTTCAAAGTCTTTGTTATTGGTACTCGCGCTCAGTCCGGTTATGACGTAGTTCGTAAAAAGTAAAGATCCACAGCGCAGGTGCGGTGCGCGTAAACGGCTGATCAGTTTGCTGCTTTAGAACGACTGGGTTAGCAAGGCAGGTAAAGTTCTCGTTATGCACGAGAGCGATGAGTCCTGCCCGGAGGAATCGTCATGGCTTCAGTTAACATACCGTTGGCAACTCTCAACCACGGTGCGGCCAAGAAGTTTTGTTTGTCGTTTTTGGGGATCACCCTCATGCTGTTAACCCTTCCCCTGTTACTGGCGCGAACCAGATTTTACACGCGCCTTTCGGGATACTTCTTTGATTCTGTAATTGACTATCCGTTCACGCTCCACAACGCAGATTTTGAGGTGGTAGTGTATGGCGATTCGGCAGGGTTATTCGGCGTTGATCCGCGCATTGTCAGCCAAAGATTAGGAAGACCAGTAGTGAACCTTTGCCGCACGGTTGGGATTCTCACCATGACTGGCGATTACACGCTTGATGCTTACCTAGCTCATAACAGTAAGCCGAAAGCGATTGTTCTTTACCTTGCCCCACGGGATACTTCTATTCCGCAAACGCGATCTTTGCTCGGCTACTACGAAGGCGCAATGATGATTTACCGCCACGGCAGCCTGGAAGATATCAGCAAGCTGTTTGCTTCCAGCCCTAGTTCAGATCTGGATTTCTGGTCGCAGGTGGTTCAGTTTTCCTCTATAAAATCAGATCTCGTGGTACATAAAGGGGCTGCCCGCGTTCAAGAAGTTCGGGAAAGCAGAGGCCATATCTCCTATCCGATGAACAATGCCTTGAGCGACGGATGTGTCATCAACAGCAGAGTAAACGGCATATTCAACCATTCCTACGTGGACCATTTTGTTCGCAAATACACGGCCTTAGGCATTGATGTAGTCACCTTTATTGCGCCGGTGCCGGATTGCGACCGGTCATTGTCCTACTACCAGTCTGCTCTTCAACACATTGCGGATAACCGCATTTCTAGCCTGCCGCATCAGTTGATCGCCGATGACGCCACTTACGTTCACCCACTGGCAGCCGCGGTTCCAGGCATTTCCGCCGCAGTAGCGAAAACGTTGACCGAGCGATTTCCGCATTTGGCCGCAGCTAGACAGTTTTCCGTTTCTACCGATTAACAGAGCGCTTCCACTGTTTTCCACGCAGAATATTTATGCTATTCAATTCCGCAGAATTTCTGTTTGTTTTTCTTCCGGTAACGCTGTTGGGCTTCCAATGGTGCGGCCGCAGTTCCAAAACACTAGCTATCATCTGGCTCAGCTTTATGTCGCTTGTGTTTTATGGGGCATGGCGCAAGGAATTTCTGCTGCTACTTGTCGGCTCAATTTGTTTCAATTACGGGAGTGCATGGCTGCTTGCGAAATGGAAGAATGCCGAAAAACAACAGAATATACTTTTAACATCGGCTGTCATTATCAACCTGCTCGCGCTTTCTTATTTCAAGTATCTATTTCCGACCCTCGGCTTTTTGCACGATTTGGGATTAGTTTCCAACCGTGTGGCGTCCGTTGTTCTTCCTTTAGGCATTTCGTTCTTTACGTTTACGCAGATTGCTTACTTAATTGATTTGAAGCAGGAAACAGCGGAACTTGAGCCGTTCGCCAATTACCTGCTGTTTGTGACTTTTTTCCCGCACCTGATTGCCGGCCCCATTCTGCACCACTCGGAAATCATGCCGCAGATCGTTCAGCGGCGCCGCTTTACCCTTAACGCTCACGACGTTGCGGCGGGCATCAGCTTATTTGTGATCGGGCTGTTCAAAAAGGTCGTTTTCGCGGACAGGATTGCTGTGTATGTGCCGCAGGCGTTCACCAGCACTGCCCATGTGCAATTATTCAGCGCCTGGGAAGGCGTTCTCGCTTACGCCATGCAGTTGTATTTTGATTTTTCCGGCTATTCGGATATGGCAATCGGGCTGGCTTACATGTTTTCCATTCGCTTTCCACTGAATTTTAATTCGCCTTACAAGGCGAAAAGCATTATCAATTTTTGGCAGCGCTGGCACATGACGCTCACCCGGTATCTGACGCTTTACCTGTATAACCCGATGGCGCTCTGGATGGCTCGCCGCAGCGCCCACCAAGGAATGTGGACACAAAAGCACCGGATCAGTATTAGCGCTTTTCTGCAGAAAGTTTGTTTTCCTACGCTAACCACCATGTTTCTGGCTGGTATCTGGCATGGTGCGGGAATGCAGTTCATTATTTTCGGCCTTCTGCATGGCTTCTATTTGAGCGTGAACCATGCTTGGCGCAGCTTTGGCGGTCGCATTCGATCCTTCGCCGCCCCGCTCAGCACTCGCATCCCGATTGTGTTTTCCGTTTTCTCCACGCTGCTGGTTTTTCTTGCTGTTCTGATAGGGCAGGTGTTCTTCCGCGCTGATTCGAGTGGGCAAGCTTGTCAGATTCTGGGGGGCATGGTCGGACTGCACGGCATTGCGCTTCCTGTGCAAGTGTTTGCGCATTTGGAGCATTGGGCAACACCGCTCGTTCATAGCGGCTTTTTATCCCCCGGCAGCTCGTTTTCCTCGGGAGATGCCAAGGAAATTGGTTTATTAATCCTGTTGCTGGCGGTGGTCTGGTTCTGCCCCAACAGTCAGCAGATTTTCCATTCCAGCGGCATGTTTCTTTCCGAGGCACGGACTGAATCTGCGCGGCGGCTCCCATTTGGTATTCCTCATTGGAAGCCGAGCCTGGGATGGGCCGCCCTGATGGCCTTTCTATTTATTCTCGGTTTGATAGGTTTGAAGCGCGCCAGTGAATTTTTGTACTTCCAGTTCTGAGTTGCAACTACAATGCGCAATGGTTACGGAATGAAGTTTGTCCGTTTCCGGCTGTTCCTACCGTCTATCCTGGTAAGGTCAGTTCATTTCACAAGCAAATGGTTCTTCCGTGCTTGTTCGTACTGACGTTTATTATGCCGAATACATGCGCGGTGATTGTTACTTTCAATCGCAAGGAGACTCTGGCTGTTTGCCTGCGCTCCATACTGAATGGCGAGCTGGTTCCGGACAAGCTGCTGGTGGTTGATAACGCAAGCACCGACGGAACTCCTGAATTCATTCAAGCCAATTTTCCCGATGCGCTGGTGATCCGCCTTCCCCGGAACATGGGCGGAGCCGGAGGCTTCAAAGCGGGCATGGCCGAAGCGATGCGCCTGGGTTACGAGTTCCTGTGGATGATGGATGACGACCACGTGCTGGAAAAACAAACTTTCCGCGAACTGATGGAAGCCATGACCATTTCCGGCAAAGAAGTGGTTGGCCCGGTAATTCTCGCGCCTTCCCGCGACGGCAAGCTGTCCTGGCCGATGGGGCCGGGCGGTCAAGGTTATCTCACTTATCAGGACATCGTTCGCGATTACGGCGCGGACGGCTACATTCCGCAGAATCCTGCCCCGTTCAACGCCGTGCTATATCGCCGCTCGGCGGTGGAAAAACTCGGCTTGCCGGATGAGCGTCTTTTTATTCGCGGCGATGAAATGGAATATAGTTTCCGCATTGATAAGCAGCGCGTTGGAGCCATCGTTAGCGTGCGGGCGCACGTTTTCCACCCGATGGCGACCAATGAATATTACGACGTTCTTACTTTGGGCAAAACTCGTTTAACGGCCTGCTACACCGGCAACCGATTGAAAGATTATTGTCTGTTCAGGAATCGCGCTTTTTACTTCAAAAAATACGGGCAGTATAAAAGCTTATTGTTGGACCCGCCGCGCTATCTGCTTTTCTTTTTAAAAAACAGAAGATTCGATTTCAAGGGGCTCCGCTTCTGGTTTAAGGCCTACCTGGATGGGCTGCTCGGAAATTTCGGCTATGAACGCAAACTGCTGAACCCGTAAACTATTTTGTTGCAATGGGATTAGGGCTGTGGCGCTTATCCTACTTTCGCGAGTGGCTCGCGCGCGAAGGTCCAGAGCTGGGTTATCTGCTTGCTTGGCGCAAACATCATCAATTGTTGAAATCGTGGGACGCACCCCGGCACATGCCCACGCTGCCGATTGAGGTGCAAAAGAATGCTTCGGTTGTGCATCTGCTGACCGGTGAATTTCACTGGCATCTGACGTGTTTCTGCTTGTATTCTCTGCTTGAGATTACCGGCGGCGCTGTTCAGCCAATAGTTCATGATGATGGTTCGTTGAAACCAGCACAGCAAACTCAACTGCAACGAGTTCTTCCCTGCGTTCAGTTCATCACCACTCCCGCAGCGGAAGAAGTTGTCAATCAGCACCTGCCCAAAGAACGCTTTCCTGCTTTGCGCGAACTGCGGCAGCGCTTAGGTTTGATGCGAAAGCTGATCGACGTGCATTTGGGCGGCGCGGGAAACGCATTGTTTCTTGATTCCGATATTCTGTTCTACCGTGATCCTGCACTGCTGCGGAAATGGCTTCAAACCGGCGTTCGTCCCCTTTACATGCTCGATTATCAGGATTCTTACGGCTACAGCGCGGCCGCGATTCAACACGCCTACGGCAAACCGATGCTGCCGCGAGTCAATACCGGGATAACCGGCTTTACTTCTTCGGCAATTGACTGGCAACAGCTTGAATTCTGGGCTAGCCGTTTATTACCGATTGAAGGAGTAAACCATTTTTCTGAACAAGCGTTAACGGCCATGCTGATCGGGAAAATGGGAGGCGAAGCGTTGCCTGCTAATGACTATGCGGTTTCGCCTGTTCGCACAGAAATACAGAAACCAACCGCAGCCATGCACCATTACGTTGTGCCGAGCCGCACCTGGTATTACATCGACGCGATACCGGCGTTTCTGGCGCGGGTGGCAAACCGACAAGGCGGCTCAAATTAATTCTTCCGTTCCGCAGCCGAATAACCCTGCCACAGATATTCCAACGCTTCCGGCAGGGTTTGCTGCTTTACAGCACGGTCCGTATGCCCGGCATTACGCGCAAACACAAACTGATAATGATAGTGTTTGGCGGCCAGCACTTTGGCCATGTTCTCGTTAGCGACGACCCAATCGTGCATATTGTCGCGCATCACGTTGGGATTTAAGAGATCCCGATCGCCCACTTCCATCCAAAGGCGCAGCGGCTTAACCGGGCTGTTCGGGATAAGCGTTTGATGAAAACCCCAGGCACCCTGCGGAGTTTCGGGATTCCACGGCCATTGTTGATTGACATAGGTTCCGGAATAAGTAAGAACGCGATGATACAGTTCAGGGTGATACCAAGCCATAATCAAAGCGCAGGAACCGCCGGAACTGCCGCCCATTGTGGCGCGTCCTTCTGGATTTTTGGTTAGTTTTACACCGGCTTCTTTTTCCACGCGCGGCAGCACTTCGGTTTCCACGAACTCCGCGTATCGACCCGACATAGTATCGTATTCCAAACCGCGTTCGCTCCCCTGAGCATCGCCGCTGCCATTGCTGAGGGAAACGGCAACCATCACGGGTACACGATGCCGGGCGATCAGATCATCAAGGGTCGCAAATAATAATGGGTCAGGTCCATCCGCTCCCACAATAAACGGCGCGGCGGTGCCGGAAACATATTGTTGTGGAACATACACTGCCACGCGGCGAGTATAGGGCGCAGGATGGCTGGTAGTCACGATCAGCTTGGCAGGATTATTGGGGTCCGGCGTACCGAAAGTGTGAGGCTCACGCATGATACCGGGATAAAGTTTGCTTTCAGCCGAGGACATGGTGAATGTGAACACTTTTCCCTGCGGAACGCCTGCTTGTGAAATCGTCTCCGGCGCGGGATTATGCGTGGGGCCAATAATGAAATTTCCGTCAGCGTTGGCCGGAGCATTTTCTCCATCGGGCAGTTCTTTTGCTTGAACATAGCCGGGTGTTTTCGGGTCGCGGGTAGGAGGAGTTGGGCGCGCCGATTGGGCCAAGGCAGAACCAATGGCGGCACAACTGATGAAGAAGGCAAAGCTAAAAAGCCGGAACATAACTTCTTATCCTGTACCATAAATACTTCACACTCAATGTTTCGCTTCGAGACCGCCGGCGAGTCTCACGGAGAATGCCTCGTCGCCACTTTAACCGGCTTGCCCGCCGGAATTCCGATTGATATTGATTTTCTGAACCGCCAGCTTTGGCGGCGTCAACAAGGCTTTGGCCGTGGCGGACGAATGAAAATTGAAACTGATACGGTCCACATCGTATCGGGCATTCGGAACTCCATTACGATCGGTTCCCCGATTGCGATTCTGCTCGAAAATAAAGATTGGAAGAATTGGACCGACATTCTTCCGGTGGAAGCGAAAGACGCCAACCCGGAACGGACAAAGCCGGTCACTCGTCCACGTCCTGGCCATGCCGATCTTCCCGGTACAATCAAGTACAATTTCGAGGATGCCCGCTACGTTCTGGAGCGGGCCAGCGCCCGCGAAACCACTGCGCGGGTAGCTTTAGGCGCGCTCGCGAAACAGTTTCTGCATCAATTCGGCATTGCAGTATTAAGCCATGTGGTCGGCGTTGGGCCGGCAAAACTGAAGCGTCCAGCCCGTTGGGAAGAAATTGTTGCTTTAAGCCAAAACGATGCGGTACTGCTCGGCTGCGTGGATCCGGAAACCGAACAAGAAATGAAAGCGGTGGTGGACCACGCTTACCGCACCGGAGACACGGTGGGCGGCATCTTTGAAGTAGTGGCACATGGCCTGCCTCCTGGTTTGGGATCTCATGTGACGTGGGATTCCCGTTTAGATGGCCGCCTGGCCCAGGCGATTGTTTCCATTCAAGCTGTGAAAGGCGTGGAAATCGGTTATGCCGAAGAAGGCGCAACCGCCTATGGCTCCGGCGTGCAGGACACGATTCATTACCGGAAAGAACAACAGGAATTTTTCCGGGGTTCTAACCGCGCGGGAGGATTGGAAGGCGGCATGACGAACGGCGAGGATCTGATTGTTCGCGGTTTTCTGAAGCCGATTTCCACGCTGCGTCGTCCACTGGAGTCGGTAGATTTGGCAACGCGGGAATCGGCTTCCGCAGCTTACGAGCGCAGTGATGTAGCCGTGGTTCCGGCGGCCGGCGTGATTGGCGAAGCGATGGTGGCGCTGATCTTAACGGAGTGCTTTCTGGAGAAGTTCGGCGGCGATTCGCTGCTTGAAACGCGCCGGAACTACGACAGCTACCTGGCTCAAGTCAAGGCTTTCTGATCTAACAAAGGCTGGAAGCATTTCTTGTTTGGCGCATTTCACGCGCGCTCGTAGTAATTTGAAAAAGGTTTGGAGATGGTTCGAAATATAGTGAAGTACGGCGATCCGGTTCTGGAAACAAAGGCTGAACCGGTGACCGAGTTTGATACGCCGGAGTTGCGGCAATTGGTGGAAGACATGTGGGAAACCATGTACTCCGCGAAAGGCTTGGGGTTGGCTGCGCCGCAAGTGGGAGTGTCCAAGCAGATCACAGTGATTGATGTCAGCATCGGCGAAAGAGAAGAAGACAAGCTCGTGGTAATCAATCCTGAAATCGTTTTTAAAGAAGGTTCGCAAACCGGCGAAGAGGGTTGCCTCAGCATTCCCGGCTTCCGTGAGCCGGTCACCCGCGCCAACAAAGTGAAAGTGATGGCAAAAAACGCGAAAGGCGAAACCATTGAACTGGATGGCGAAGAACTGCTGGCCCGCGCCATGCAGCATGAAATTGATCACCTGCACGGCATTTTGTTCTTAAGTCATCTCAGCACATTAAAACGGGACATGATCCGCCGCAAAATCCGCAAACTGCAAAAAGCGGGCGAGTGGGAGTAATTCCCATACATCGGCTATGCGAGTTGTTTTTCTCGGAACGCCTTTATTTGCGGTAGACACGCTGGAAGCATTGGCGCAAGCTTCATATCAAGTTGTTGCCGTTTACACGCAGCCTGATCGTCCCAAAGGCCGTGGTGGTCAGTTAGCGGCTTCCCCGGTGAAGGAAACTGCGCTGCGATTCCACCTTCCGGTATTTCAGCCGGAACGCATCCGGCGGCCCGAAAATGCGGCGGCTTTGCAGGATTTGCAACCTGATGTGATGGTGGTGGTCGGCTACGGCCAGATTATTCCCCAATCCATTATCGATATTCCCCGGCATGGAATTCTGAATGTTCATGCTTCACTGCTGCCGAAATACCGGGGGGCCGCTCCTATTCAATGGGCGATTGCCAACGGCGAAACGGAAACCGGCATCACCATCATGCGGATTGATGCCGGGCTGGATACGGGCGACATGCTGTGCAAGTGGAGTACGCCTATCAGCGAAAGCGAAACCGCGCCGGAGTTGAACCGCCGCCTTGCCAGCGCGGGCGCATCGCTTCTCATAAAATCACTCCAAAAGATCGAAGCAGGCACGGCAGTTTACGAACCGCAGAACAATGCGGAAGCTTCCTTTGCGCCCATTCTGAAAAAAGAGGACGGCCGTGTTGACTGGTTGCGAACCGCGCGCGAAATTAATAATAGATTGCGCGGCTTTACGCCGTGGCCGGGCGCTTATTCCATCCTGCGCGGCCAAGCTTTGCAGATTTTTCGTGCCAACCCGTTTGAGAAAACATTTTCCGGCACCCCCGGCGCCTTACACATGGAGAAGAAGCGGTTATTCATCGTCTGCGGACAGGAAACCACGCTCGAACTGCTGGAAGTTCAACTGCAAAATAAGAAGCGGCTGCCGGTGGAAGCATTTTTGAACGGCTACAATTTACAAGCGGGAGAAATTCTGGGAGGAACTGAGTGAAGCTTCCGATTGGCTATCGTTACGCAAGCGCATACGCGGGAATCCGTAAGCAGAAGGATCGCGACGACGTGGCAATCCTTGTGCCGGACTCACCGGCAGACTGCGCGGCGGTGTTCACTCAAAACGTGATTCAAGCTGCCCCGGTGCGTTTAGCGCGGCAAAACCTGAAAAGCTCAGGCGGCGCGGTTGCCGCCGTGCTGGTGAACGCGGGCAATGCAAACTGCGCGACGCGCACCGGCGACCAGGTTGCTCTATCTACTTGCAAAACACTAGCTAAAAGCCTGAAAACTAAGCCGCATTCCATTCTTCCGGCTTCCACCGGCGTTATCGGCGTTGAACTTGACCCTGTTCTGATTAACAATGCCGTCCCGGGTCTGGTGCAAAATCTGAGCGCGGAACAGTCCGCGTTTGAAAGCGCGGCGCGCGCCATTCTCACCACCGATACCCGCATGAAAACCGCTTCCGAAGAAGTAAAATTTCGCAAAGGCGTGGTGCGTATCGCCGGAATGACCAAAGGATCGGGCATGATTCAGCCCAACATGGCCACTACGCTCGGCTTTGTGACGACCGATGCCGCCATTGCGCCTTCTCACTTGAAGGCAATGCTGGCCCGCGCCGTCGAACGCTCTTATAACTCCCTGACGGTGGATGGCGACACATCCACCAACGATGTAGTGGCGCTGCTTGCCAATGGCGCTTCCCGCGTTCAGCTCACCAAGAAGGAACGGCTGGTTTTCGAAGAAGTTCTTTGCTGGATCATGGAGTCCTTAGCGGAACAGATTGCCGCTGATGGCGAAGGCGCGCGCAAGCTCATTGTGATCCGGGCCACTGGATTCAAAACCGATGCGGACGCCCGCCGCGTAGCAAGATCAGTTGCGAACTCTCCGCTGGTAAAAACAGCTATTGCCGGCAGTGATCCGAATTGGGGCCGCATTCTGGCTGCTGCCGGATACTCCGGCGTTGTCTTCAACCCGAAAAAGGTTGATATTCATCTGCAAAAGCAGCTTGTCTGCCGAGGCGGTTTGGCGGCGGAATTTGATGAAACGGATATGAAAACCAAGCTGGACCAATCTGAAGTCCGTGTCCGCATTACGCTGAACGGAAAAGGCAAGGGCCAGGCTCGTTTCTTTACCTGCGATTTCACCGAAGGCTATATTCAGATCAACGGCAGCTATCGCACTTAAAGTTTTTGCAGAAACGGATTGCGTTCTTTTTCGCGGCCAATGGTGGTTACTCCGCCGTGGCCTGGAATCACCACAGTTTCTTCCGGCAACACCAACAATCGCGTTTTGATGGACAATAGAATCTGCCGCGTATTGCCGCCCGGCAGATCGGTTCGCCCAATCGAATCACGAAACAATGTATCGCCGGCAATCAGTTTATTCTGCTGTGGAAGGTACAGGCTGATGCTTCCTTGCGTGTGTCCGGGCGTGTGCAGAACCTGAAACTCAGTTTCGCCCAAGCGCAGCAGCGTAGCGTCTTTGGCATCCGTATCCACTTCAACCCGCTCCGGGGTTGCCATGCCAAGCCACTGCGCTTGCACGTCCAAGGCTGACAACAGTTCGTTATCGTTGCCGTTCAGATAAACCGGAGCGCCCGTTTTAGCTTTTAATTCTTTCGCGCCTGCCACATGGTCAATATGCGCGTGCGTCACCACGATCGCTTTTACAGTTAAGCCGTGCTTTTCCAGAATTTGTTCAATGTCGGCGATATTGTCGCCCGGGTCCACCACAATCGCTTCCCGCGTGTTTTCGTCGCCGAATATCGAGCAGTTGCAGCGCAAAACGCCCACCGGTAAAATCTCATGAATCATAACGCCCTGAGTATAGCCTTCACGCCGCGCACTGGTCGCTATACTCGGGAAGGTATGGGAATGAATGGTTTGTTTTCAGTGCTGGTTCGCTTTCTGCACCTGGGCTCGGCAGCGGGAATCGTAGGCGGCATCTTGTACGCTCGTTTGGCGGCTACTCCGGCCCTGAACGCAGTCTCCGAACCGGAACGCTTAACTGCGGCGCAGATCGCGCAAACAAAGTTTCGCGGCGTTCTGTTCGCCATGCTTTTTCTTTCAGCAGCATCAGGACTTTACAATGGCTTTGGTCCGGGCGCCCCGCTCCATAGTCCGCAGTGGCATATGTGGTTCGGCATTAAAATGTTGCTGGTGCTCCACATTCTGACCGTGTCTATTATCTGGGCTACCTCTCCTTATGGCGACGTGATCGCAGCCGGCAAAGGGAAGCGCCGCCTCGTTAGCTTGGTGATTGTCGGGTTCACCACGATTTTAATCGGAAATTATATGCGCTATCTGACCGGCCATACACAGATTATCGCCGGTCATGCGGTAATCACTCCTGATTCCCAACCTGCTCCCGCTGCATCAAACAAGTAGAACCACTTTTATGACCGGTTACGAATCACTGCGGTCCAGTGCTGCCTTCCTTGATTTATCGGATCGCGGCAAAATACGCTTAACTGGGGAGGACCGCCATCGCCTGCTGCACGCCATTACGACCAACGATATTCAGGGTCTCGCCGCCGGAAGCGGCTGTTATGCTTTTTTTCTGAACGCGCAGGGCCGGATTCTGGGCGACGCCAATGTGTTCAATCCTGGTGATTCGCTGCTGCTCGATGTGGAACCGGAACTCACCGCCAAACTGTTTGAGCATATCGACAAATACATCATTGCGGATGACGTGATGCTATCGGACGAAACATCTCAATGGGCAGCGATCAGCGTGGAAGGCCCGAACAGCGAGGACGCTTTGAAGTCGCTCCCTGTGCCGATCCCGGAGCAGGCTTTCAATACACTTCCCTGGCGCGATGGTTTTGTGGCGGCGGTTTCGGCTTCCGGCTTATTGGGCTTTCGGTTGTTCGTGCCTGTCGCGCAGAAACCGTCGCTCATTGCAGAACTGCAAGCCGCCGGAGTACCGGAAGCTGACGCACTAGCAGTAAAAACAGTGCGGCTGGAACACGGCAAACCCCGCTACGGCGAAGACATCACCGAGCGTTATCTGGCGCAGGAAACTAATCAAATGCAGGCCGTTTCATTTGCAAAAGGCTGTTATCTCGGTCAGGAAATCGTAGAACGCGTTCGTTCGCGAGCGCAGATCCACCGGATTTTGACACCGATTCGCCTGCGCACAAACGTAGTTCCGCCTGCCGCCACAAAGCTGGCCATGGAAGGAAAAGACATCGGTGAGATTACTTCTGCTGCTTATTCTCCGGTTTTAAACGAAGTGGCCGCGCTTGCTTACCTGCGTAGGGAGCAGATTCAAACTAAAGCTGAAATGACGGTTAGCGGATCGAGTGAACTTGTAACCGCTTACCTACTTTAAACCGCGATCAGCAACCCCCCGCCAAGCCAGTCCGCGCGCTACCGAAGTAAACTCGTTACCGGACCGCACTCGGTTCGCTCCAAAGCGTGATTCAAAAATCCGGCGCACTGCCGGCACAAATGAACTGCCGCCGGTCAGAAACACGGCATCGACATCTTTCGGGTTTACTCCGGTTTTCTGTAAAAGCCCGTCAACGCACGATTCAATCATTTGCAGTTCATCGCTGATCCAGTCTTCAAATTCGCGGCGATCCACTTCGGCGTCAATCACGGCCACCTCATCGTCGAAGTGGAAATGCGCGCGCTCCGCCGTTGACAACTGCACTTTTACGTTTTGTACCGCCCCGTGCAACTGATAACCCAGGTCTTCGTTGATTAGCGTAATCAGCGCCCGTATTTTCTCCGGCTCCAGCGCCTGCGCTTGTACGCTGCGCAGCATGTTCAGCGTGTCTCGGCTTTTCAAAAGCGATACGTGATGCCAGCGCTCCAGTTTGCTGTAAACCCACTGCGGAACCGGCAGTACTTTTTGAAATGACCTTATCTCTGAACCCGCTCCGAAATTGGGAGAAACCAGATGCCGGATGATTTTAGCGTCAAAACTATCACCCGCCAGTCCTACGCCGCTGTTGCCTAGCAGTTGGCGCGCTGCTCCGTTTTTCAAGGAGCCAACTCGCAGCACCGAGAAGTCGCTTGTGCCGCCGCCGAAATCGCCAATAAAAATCAGTTCTTCGTGGTCCAGCGTGGATTGGTAATGGTAAGCCGCGCCCAACGGCTCCAATTCAAAGCTAATCTGCTCGAAACCGGCCAGCCGCAAAGCAGTTTCTAATCGCCCTAAAGCATAAGCGTTGTCTTCTTCTGTTTCTCCACCCACGAAACAAACCGGGCGGCCCACCACTGCCGACCGCACCGGTATTCCCCAATAACTTTCTGCTTCTTCCCGAACGCCCCTGATAATGCGCGCCACTAAATCTTCCAGCGTGTACTGCCGTCCGAAAATCTCAGTGGATCGCAGGCTTCGACTGGTTAGAAACGATTTTAGCGACTGAATTAGCCGGCCTTTGGTTTCCGCTTCGAGGTAAGCTTCAATGGCCGTAGGTCCGCTCCACACTTGAATCGGTTTCGCGCCCGGTCCTTCTCCTTTTTCGAGGTATAACAGTGAGCGAAACGATTCTGTACTGGCTCTAGCTGTGCGAAAACACGCCAGTTTTACGCCCGCTTCCGACACAAGCGCCAGCGAACTGTTGGTGGTGCCAAAATCAAAGCCAAAAACCGGAGACAGCATTTAGCGGGGTAGCGTAAAAATAAAGGTCGAGCCGCTTTTGCCGTCGCTTTCCACCCAGATGCGTCCACCGTGATTCTCAATTATCTTGCGGCAGATTGCCAGCCCGATTCCTGTTCCCGGAATCTCGCGCCCATGCAAACGTTTAAATACGCCGAAAATCTGCTTGGCGTATTGTGGCTCAATACCGATTCCATTATCCCGCACAGAAACAGTGACTTCGTTTTCGTCTTCTTCCGCGCTCACGTGAATAGCAGGCGGTTCTTTGCTCCGGTATTTCAAAGAATTCCCAATCAGGTTCTGAAACACCTGCACAAGTTGCGATTCATTAGCGATAGCTTCCGGCAAATCACCACGGGTAACAGACGCTTCCTGCTCACGAATGGAGCGATCCAGATTTAACAGCGCCCATTGCAGCATATTTCCTAACTCCACCGGAGTTCGCTTCAGTTCTGCAGCGGCTCCGACCCGTGAATAAGTGAGCAGATCGCTAATCAGCGTATTCATCCGGGTTACGCCTTCTACAATGAAAGCCGTGTATTCAGAAGCACTCGGGTCTCCTGAATAGCGGCGCTCCAATAATTGCGTATAGCTGGCAATGGTTCTCAGCGGTTCTTGCAGATCATGGCTGGCGGCGTAAGCAAACTGCTGCAATTCTTCGTTGGCTTTACGCAAAGCGCGCATCGATTGCGCCAGCGCAGCTTCGGCACGTTTCTGCTCGGTGATATCAATGAATGCGCCAAAAACTCTTCGCAGCTTTCCGGCTTCATCAAAAAGCGGCTTTACGTTTCCTGATAAATGAAAGCGATTTCCATCCTCCCGAACCACTTCAAGCTCATCCTGCACTTCTGCGCCGGTTGCCGCAGCCCGCTCAAACGGCAGATCCTCCGCTGCAACCGGTTTGTTGTTACGCAGAAAATGAAACGGCAGTCTGTCGATTTCCGGGCCGGTAATTGCCACATTTTTATCAGTACTAAGGCCCAAAAGAACAGCTAAAGCGGGATTCGCTTCCATCCGGGCTGCTACCGGATCATCCGAAATAACAATCGGAACCGGCAGTTTCGTAATCATTGCTTCAAAATCGCTCAGCTTAGCCCGCAGCTCCTGATTTTCGCGACGCAGGCGCTCTGTTTCTTCTTCGACTCTGGTAGCCGCGCCCATTGCGTGATCACAAACCTTTCCTGATCGTTCTGACTTACTCGTAATAATGCGAGATTTACACTGCTACTCTTTAGACGCGCAATTCAGGATTATCGATCATGCTGCAGTGAGAAGACCTGATCTTTCCAGCAATGCCCGCGCATCCGGGTCTCGCCCCATAAAGTTGCGGTAAAGCTGGGCCGGATCTTCGCTGTCTCCTTTTTCCAGAATTTCCCGGCGATAGGCCAGTCCGGTTTCACCGGCAAAGATTCCTTCTTTTTTGAAGCGCGTAAAGGCATCCGCGTCCAGCACTTCCGCCCATTTGTAGGAATAATAACCCGCTCCGTAGCCAACCGGATTACTGAACAGATGGGTAAAGCTGGCGATCATGCCGTACTTTTCCGGCAGCGGCGCAGGCGCAAATGCAGCCAGAATGCGGCGGCTGTATTCCAACATATCGCCTTCCTGGGCCGGGTCGTATTCGCTGTGCAGCTTCAAATCCGTAATCCCGAAACCGAGCTGACGCATCTGCAAGTTCGCGCTCCGGAAGTTTCGGGCACGACGCATTTTCTGAAATAACTCTTCCGGAATGCGTTCCCCAGTCTGGTAATGCCGCGCAAACAAATCAATCGCTTCTCGCTCGGCGCACCAGTTCTCCATGATCTGGGAAGGCAGTTCCACGAAGTCCCAAGGCACGCTGGTGCCGCTTAAACTCCGCACCGGAACGCGGCTCAACACATGATGCAACAGATGCCCGAACTCATGAAAAATGGTTTCCACTTCGCGGTGAGTCAGCAGCGACGGCGTATCGCCGATCGGCGGCGTCAGATTGCCGCACATCAGCCCATAATGCGGTTGATGTTCGTCCGGGTTGCCTGTGGTTAATGAATCCATCCAGGCTCCACCGCGTTTGTTTTCGCGCGGATACCAGTCCGTATAAAACCCGCCCAGCAGCAGTCCGCTTTTCTCGTCTTCAACCCGGTAGTACTTCACTGCCGGGTCCCATCCTTCTACCGCCGGTTCTTCCGTCACCTTCATACTCAACAAGCGCGAGAAAATCTGGAACATTCCAGCCACCACGTTTTCAAGCTGAAAATAAGGGCGCAGTTCTTCTTCATCAAATTCATACAAAGCCGCTCTTTGTTTTTCGGCTAAGTAAGCCACATCCCATGGCTCAACGTTCTGATAACCGAGCGTTCGGGCAAATTCTTGCAGGCTCCGGTTTTCACGCTGGAACGCCGCTTCCGTTTTCGTCCGCAGATCGTCGAGAAAGCGAAGTGCTTCAGTTCCTTTGTGCGCCATGCGTTCTTCTAAAACCAGATCCGCAAAGTTTGCATATCCTAATAACCGGGCTTTCTCCTGCCGCAGTTGAAGAATTTCCGTAAGCAGCGCCTTGTTGTCATACGGCTCAACCGTGCCGCGACTGTTTGATGCTTCCCAAAGCTGTTGGCGCGTCGCGCGATTATCCAGGTAAGTCATAGCCGCAATATAGCTTGGGGCTTGCAGCGTCAATCGCCAGCCTTCCTTGCCTTTGGCGCGCGCGCTTTCCCGCGCTGCCGCCTTTGCTGATTCCGGCAATCCGGCCAGCTTTGCTTCTCCTGTAAAAAGGAGTTCATACGCGTTGGTAGCGTCCAGCACGTTTTCCCCGAACTTGGTTGTGATCTCGGTCAGCCGCACATCGATTGCTTCCAGTCTTTGCTTGCCTGCCGCATCGAGGTTAGCGCCCGCGCGCCGGAACCCGGACACGGTTTTCTCCAGAAAACGCTTGTTCACGCCCGTCAGCGTTTTTGCCGCGTCGCTTTCATCCACCGCTTTCACTGCCGTCCACAGCTTTTCATTCAGCGGAATCGAAGAATAAAATGCGCTTACCGGTCCTTGTATATTGTTGTGCGCCGTGCGCAGAGCTGGTGTAGTTGCCACCGATTCCAGGTGCCGCACCAACCCCACCGCATAATCCAAAGGCTCCGTCGCCCGGTCCAGCGCCAGCAGAATGTCCCGATACGTCCGCGGCGTTTCCGTTCCGGCAATCTGTTCAATTCGGTTCTTCATCTGTTCCAGCAGTTCGTTCACCGCCGGCTCTATCTGCTCCGCTTGAATCAGGTGAAACGGAATCGGAAATTGTTCTTTCAACAGCGGGTTTTCGGTATTCTTTTCTTCTAAGCTCTCGATTGCCACACGTTCTCCCATTATTTCCAAAACACTATTTTCCTACCAGACGCGGCACGACTTCCCGGGCGCGGCAAACATCGATTGATCAGGCTTGCAGCCCCAGGCATCTGTAAACTGCTGCATGTTCTTCACTACGCCGTTCACGCGATATTTGCCGGGTGAATGCGGGTCGGTTTGCACTTGCAGCCGCTCCGATTCTGGCCGGTCGTTTTCGCACCACACCTGCCCCCATCCCAGAAAAAACTGCTGGAGGGTGGAATAACCGTCTTCTTTCGTAGTCTTATCTTCTGTGTGTTTGGCCAGGCTATCCATTAATGCCATATAAGCCAAACGCAGTCCGCCGTTGTCGGCAGTGTTCTCGCCGAGCGTCAGTTTGCCGCGAATATGAACTCCGGGCAGCGGCTCAAAGCTGGAATATTCTTCATCAACGCAATCGGCCAGCTTCTTGAAAGCTTCCTCATCTTTTGCCTGCCACCAGTCGCGCAGATTGCCGTCCGCGTCAAACTGCCGCCCTTCATCATCAAAGCCATGCGTTAATTCATGGCCCACTACCGCTCCGATTCCGCCATAGTTCACCGCGTCCTTAGCTTTATTGGAATAAAATGGCGGCTGCAAAATTCCGGCGGGAAAGTTAATATTGTTTTCCTGCGGATCGTAATAAGCGTTCACGGTCGGCGGAGTCATTTCCCATTCCGCATGGTCCACCGGCTTGCCGATTTTGTTGCGGTCACGCTTGGTGTCAAACTGATTTGCCCGGTACATGTTGCCCAGGTAATCGCCTTTCACAACATCAAGCGTAGAATAGTCGCGCCACTTATCGGGGTAGCCAATTTTATTGGCTACCCCCTTCAGCTTAATTAAAGCCTGCTTCTTGGTTTCCGGCGTCATCCAGGTGAGCGATTCAATATCCACGCCCATTTCATGCTCAATCTCTTCCACCATGCGCAGCGTTCTGGTTTTGCCTTCGCTGCCGAAGGTTTGGTCTACATATTTCTGGCCGATTGCCTCGCCCAGTTCCCCATCGGTCATCTGCACGCAGCGCTTCCAGCGTGGCCTTAGCTCCTGCGCGCCGGTCAACGTTTTGCCATAAAACGCAAAGCTTTCATCCACAAAGGCTTTCGGCATCGCTCTGGCGCTGGAACTCACGTAGCGCCAGGTCAGGTAATCCTTCAATACGCCGTTGCCGTCCGTTTTAATTACCGTGTTCACTGTTTTAAGGAACTCCGGCGCGGTGATGTTGATGATGTTGAAAGAGGGCCCTTCCAGAGCCGTAAAATATTCGCGCAGATCAAAAACGGGACTCATCTGCGCCAGTTCATCGATTTTCGTTTTATGCACTAAATTCTTCGGGTCGCGCCGCTGAATTACGTCCAGCGATCCCTTCGCCAACTCCGTTTCCAGCTTCATAATGCCGGCTGCTTTGTTCTGGGCATCTGCCGCCGGAACGCCCACCAATTGAAGTATCCTGGCAATATGGGCGACGTATTTTTTTCGCAACTCCACTGAGGTAGCATCCGAGCGGAAGTAATAATCCTTTTCCGGCAGGCCCAAGCCCGATTGATCAATCTGCGCCATTTCCATTTTCGCGTTTTCCGGGTCGGGCGTGGCTTCGAAACTGAAAAATGCGCTCACTTGTCGTTTGTGCAGCCGAGCCACTTCGTCTACTAAATCTTTGGGTGATTGAATGGAGTTGATCCGGGCAAGTTCATCGCTTAACGGTTGAGCGCCGAGTTTTTCAATCTGCTCTTCCGCCATGCACGATCCATAAAAATCGCCGACTTTCTGATCGAGCGGTGAACGATCTGTATGCGCCGCCGCGTCATCCGCAATCTGGCGCAGAATCTTTTGGTTCCGCTCATGCAGTTCGCTGAACCGCCCCCAACGCGATTCTTCTTTGGGAACCGGATTATTTTTCACCCAGTTGCCGCAGGCGTACTGATAGAAATCAGCGCACGGATCAGCAGTTTTGTCGATCGCGGAGATATCAAGACCGCTCTGCGAGGGCGGAGCGGATTCAGCGTTCTGGCCACATAGTGGTGCTAAACCCACGACCAAAACCAGGACCGGTAGAAAAAAGAATTTCATAAGTGGAAAACTCCAGTGTAATCGTGCAGTCATGAAGCCGTTCCGCGAAACGTCATTTCAACAGCAACTGCGATACCGCAGCCATCGGCAGCGCGCCTTCGCGCAGGACCGAATCGTGAAACTGCTGCAAGCTGGCGCTCCGTCCTGTTTTCTGCTGCCAATCAGAGCGCAGCTTCAGCCAAGCCTGCCAGCCCACAAAATATGTCGGCAACTGGCAGGATGTCAGTTTGGCCCGCTGCACTTTGGAAATGGCTTCTTCCCGTTCTTGAAACGTCTGTTTGATCATCAGGTCCAGCGCTTGTTCGTCCGTCATCCCTTGTGTCTGCATTTCAATGTCAAGAATGGTATTTGCCACTACCCGGAGCATCTGTTTATCGAACGTCAATCTCATCTCCGGCGAAGCATCGAAACCCTGATCAATCATGAGCTGCGTGGCATAAACCGCCCATCCCTCCACATACGGGCCGTTCGCCAGTATCTGCCGCAACACCCCGCGCGAACGCGGGTCCACCTGGTTAGCAAACTGAGCCTGCACGAAATGACCCGGCATCGCTTCATGAATGACCACCGTTTCCAGGCCGTATCGGTTGTATTCGCGCAGCTTCGATTCCGTATCCTCGGCGGACATCTGCGAGCTGAACGGCGTAATCCAGAAAAACGCTCCTAGCTTCGGTTCCAGCGGCGGTGCCGGCTGGAAACCGGCCACGCCATAAACGCCGCGCATGAATTCAGGAGTGGGAATCACCTGTAGATTATCGGTCGCAGGCAGCGTCAATAAACGGTGATCTTTCACAAACTGAGTAGCAGTTTGAATGTCCTGTTTGGCTGCATCGAAAAAATGTTTCGTGGAAGTATGCTGTTGCGCAATCTTGCCCAGCACGGCTGACACCAGCACATTCGTGTCATCCGGCACAGGCCGTCCCCGAAAGAACTTCGGCCAAAGCTTTTGGGCTTCCAATCGCATCTGTTCCCGAAGTTCATTCAGTTTTGCGGTAGCGGCAGAAAGCGTTTGTTCCGGTGTTTGGGTGATGCCTAGCTGGAGTTTGAATTTTTTTTGATATCGATCATGGCCCAATCGCCAATCGCTTGTATGTTGGCTTAAGTTGGTTCGGAGCCATTCGTTGAAGCCGCGTAAAGCAGCAATCGCATTGCCAGCCGCCGTGTTGTACCTGGTTTTGAGAGAAGCCGGCACAATCGCCCGTATCTGCTCGTCAATCAGCTTAATGGTGCCTTCGTTCTCCGCTTGCGCCACCTTGTTCCAAATTTCCGGCGAATCGACCAGATTAGTCTTCGCTGTGTCGAGAAATTTGGGAATGTTGCCTAAACGCGCCATTAACTGTTCAGTACGCTTAGGAAGCGGCTCGTATTCCAGCGTGAAAGGGCCATTTAAAGCTTGGCCAATCAACTCCACATACAGCGTCGGATTATGCCGGTAGGTTTGCAGCGTGTCAATTTCAAAAAGCTGTTCTTCGCAGTCTTTTCGGATCAGATCGAAGTCCACTCTGGTTTCAAGCGGCAGCTTTGTTGAGTCCAACTTATCGGCATTCAAATGCATCGTGTTGTAAAAGATGCGATAGCCGCGTATGCCCTGTTCGCTGAAGTCGTCCAGAATGCTGTCCAGGTTCACGCCTTCATAGTTGTGAAAACCAATCTGCGTGGCAGTAGCGGGCGACATCGCCAGATCAGCGCCGATAAAATCCTGTATCAGTTTTTCAACGTCAATCGGTTTCGTTTGATGCGAACAGGAAGTTCCTACCCACCATAAACAGCAGACAAGAACGCTCTTAGGCCAGCGCATTGTGTAACTTCTCCAGATCCGCAGGCTCACCAAATTTTGCGCCCTTCAGTTGCGGATCAATCTGGCGGCAAAGTCCAGTCAATACTGCCCCCGGACCGACTTCCACAAATCGCTCAACTCCCAGTGCTGCCAAGGCGCGAACCGAATCAGTCCAACGCACCGGATTTGGCACTTGCTGGTGTAGTCCTTCGCGCGCTTCCATTGCGGTTGTTACCGAACGCGCTTCCCAATTATTCACCAACGGCACAATCAGATCCTTAAACTGAGTCCGGTCAAGATCGACTTTCAATTGTTCCTGCGCGGGCCTCATCAGCGGACAGTGAAACGGAGCGCTTACCGGCAGCAGAACCGTTCGCTTTGCGCCTGCTGCCTTAGCTAAGTCCATCGCCCGCTGTACGGCGTTGGCGTGTCCCGCAATCACCACCTGGTCGGGCGAGTTTAAGTTTGCCGCCGTTACTACTTCGCCTTGCGCCGCTTCCGCTAGAATCTCCGGCAACTTTTCTAAAGGCAGTTTCAACAAAGCAGCCATTGCGCCTTGTCCTTGGGGAACCGCTGCTTGCATATACTGGCCGCGCTTGCGCACAAGCTTCAGCGCGTCTTTAAATAACAGTGCTTCCGCAGCGACCAGCGCCGAATATTCCCCCAAACTATGCCCGGCCACAATTTCAGCAGTGTGTCCCGCCTGGCGTAGCACTCGCAGCGCGGCGACCGAAACACAAAGCAGGGCAGGCTGCGTATTTTCGGTCTTCTTCAATTCGTCTTCCGGTCCTTCAAAACACAAGCGCGAAAGAGGAAATCCTAAGATCTCGTCTGCTTCTTCAAACGTGAAGCGGGCGGCTTCGGAATGATCGGCAAGAAGCTTTCCCATGCCAGGATGCTGTGAGCCTTGGCCTGGAAACAAAAATGCGATGTTAGGCATGATTTAAGGAAACAGCAATGCGCTTATCTGGTCACATTGCATATTCCGATTTTAGTGTGCTCGATAAATGCGGCAAATAAAACAAGAAACACTGCATCTGAACGGAGTCTTCCGACGTCTTCTCTAGCAGATGAAAAGAGGACGTTCGCTGCCAAGCGTAATTTTTACCGGCTTCGTCCACGTGTTGACAGGGAAAACTGAGCAGAAAACGTTGTTCGTCCTGTTCTATAGTGAAAACAAGTTATGAAAAAGAAAAATCAACCGATTCCTGAGCCGATTGTTCCAGAGCAACTGATGGAGTTGGCGCGGAAATCGGTGGAGACTGACCGCCCGGTACATCCACCGAAACAATGCGCAGTCTGCAATTCAAACTACACGCCGATGAGCGGCCCCCAACAGTCAGAGGATTTGTGCTGGATTTGCCGTCGGCTGAAGATCAGCGCCTGGCGCGATGTGGACCAGCAGGCTGCTGCCCAGGAATAAGAGTTCTCTTACCAAATAGTCAAAAGCCCCGGATGCCGAATGGCAGTTCCGGGGCTTTTGCGTCAAACTGCGGGTCTGTTAACTTTCAACAAGTTCGAGCCGACTGTTGCGGGCAGTTTCCCCTTCTTCGTGTGCCGCCGAAGCCGGATTCCGGCCACGGCTATATTGTCGTGGCGAACGGCCCATTACTCTCTTGAAGGCTGTGCTGAAAGCACTTTCCGACTCGTAGCCGAGCGACAAAGCAATGATAGAAATGGGATCGCCGGAATTGGTCAATTTATCCCCGGCCAGCAGCATGCGCCAGCGCGTCAGGTATTCTATCGGCGACGTTCCAACGGTTTCTTTGAATTTTAAAGCGAAGTTTGTTCGCGACATGCCGGCGCTCTCTGCTAATGTCTGCAATGTCCAGCGACGCGCCGGATCGTCATGAATCGCGTTGATTGCGGCACTCATTTGCTTATCAGCAAGAGCGAAAAGCCATCCGACGCCCCCCTTCAATTCGTCCGCTAAATGCAGCCGGAGCGCCTGAATCAGCATCGTATAAGCAAGCTGCTGAACCACCAGAAAATCCCCCGGCTCTCGTTCGCGCAACTCCTGCCTCATACGGTCTAGACACCAGCGCAGTGCTGCCTTCTCCGATTCCTTCCGGATATGCACAATAGGCGGCAGCCCCTCTAACAGCACGCCGGCATGGTTGCCGGTCAGCACAAAGTAGCCGCCGACAAAGAAGCAATCTCCACCTTGATTGTGTGAGGCGACGCTACCATCTAGTGGGGCGGAATAAATTGTGCGGATATCAACAGAGGGCAGAGCTAGATTACTGGCCAAGCGAAAAGGCAGTCCACGAGGCAGCAGGAAACAATCGCCCGCCTGTAAGCGCACTTTTTCAGGTTCCCCCTCCACGTGCAGCCAACATTGGCCTGAAACCAAAGCGTAGCACTTGATGCCTTGGTAAGCGGGGAACTGAATCGACCATTCTCCACCTACGTCCAAGCCGCCGGATGAATAGCTGCGCGGTTTCAGCAGCGAGAGAACATCTGAAAGCGCGTCCACGAGTTCCTCCGAACGATCACCAAGATAATACGAACGCTACAGCATAGATTGTACTATCCCAATCGCCTAAGCTGCCATTAGTTAGGGTAGGACGCACTCGTGATCAAGAACCCGTTGCTAGTTCAGTGTGGCGCCAACGTTCCGGAGTAAAGCGGAAGCATCGGGCACTGTTTGTAAGTCCAGGGTCAAATCAACGAGGAATAAAGACAATACAGGTTTTCACGAAGATAAGTAAACATGGGACGGTACAAAGGAAAACGGGTGGTTATTACAGGCGGATCAAGCGGAATCGGGCTTGCTACCGCAAGGCTTCTGGTCAGTAAGGGAGCTCAAGTGCTGATTACCGGACGCACAAAGGCAACCCTTGATTCGGCTCGTGAAGAGTTCGGCAAAAACGCGATCGTGATGGAGAATGATGCAGCTTCGCTTGCCGAAATCGACACGCTTGCCGATCGCGTGAAATCCGAATTCGGAACACTCGACGCGCTGTTGGTTTGCGCCGGTCAAACGCGCTTCGTTCCGTTCGAAGGCGTGACCGAGGCAATGTATGACGAGTTGCTCGCAGTCAATGCGAAAGGCGCGTATTTCACTGTGCAGAAGCTTGCTCCGCTGATGACCGAAGGCAGCGCGGTAGTTTTCATCACGTCGGTGGCGAACGTGCTCGGCATTCCGATGATCAGCGCCTACGCTGCCAGTAAAGCTGCGCTCCGCTCGATGACCCGCTCAATGGCGCGCGAGTTGTTGCCGCGTGGAATCCGTGTCAACGCGGTCAGCCCGGGTCCGATCGATAGCGGGATTCTTGAAAAAGCGATGCCCAGGGAAGCGGCTGAACAAACGAAGCACCAGATGAGTGGGAACAATCCGATGAAGCGCTTCGGTCGTCCCGAGGAGGTCGCCAATGCTTTGGTCTTTCTCGCATTCGAGGCGACGTATACAACAGGAGCCGAACTCGTCGTGGACGGCGGCGGTTCCCAGCTATGAGCGGCAAGGTCAAAGCGTTAAACAATTAGGAGATCCTTTGAAGTGAAAGCTGTAACCAAAACAGCGCTCGCGTTCGGAATCGCGGCTGCGGTGACTGCCCTAGCGCAGAACCCTGATTATGCAGTGCTTCGAGATAAGCAGAGAGAAGCCAACAATAAACCTGGCCCGCGCACGGCACCCACTAGGGTGATCCCCGTGCCTAAATACCTTGACCCCGCTACGGCGGCGCTGGTGGCCGCGCCCTATTCAACGTTCTGGGATTTGAATCCGCCGAATGAGGCAGCTTGGCAAGCAATTGTAACGCGGGCCGCTAATGCGACTGTGCCGAAACTTGCCCAAGAGCGGGCGGCTCTGGGTGTTTCCATTGCGCCAACCACATTAAATGGTGTTAATGCCTACATACTGACTCCCAAAGAGATCCCGGCAGCGCACAAAAACCAGGTTGTTTTTCAGATTCACGGAGGAGGCTACGTATTCGGTCCGGGTGAGGCTGGCACCGGCGAGGCTATGCTGATGGCGGTTTATGGCGGCTACAAGGTTTTGGCAATCGATTACCGAATGCCTCCCGATGCGCCGTATCCAGCGGCAATGGACGATGTTACCACTGCGTGGCGGGCTCTCGTGGCGACAATAGATCCGCGCCGCATTGCTGTTGAAGGCACTTCAACGGGAGGCGGCATGACGCTTGCGCTGATGCTGCGGGCGAAGGCGGCAGGGTTACCGCTCCCGGCAGCCATCGCGCCTGGTTCCCCCTGGTCTGACATGACGGACACGGGCGACAGCTACAAAACCAATGAGTGGATCGATAATGTGCTCGTCAGCTACAACGGATATCTGAGCCGCGCCGCCCAACTCTACGCTCACGGTCACGATCTCAAAGATCCGCAGTTATCACCCATCTACGGGGACTTTCACGGCCTGCCTCCTGCCATCCTAACGGCCGGCACCCGCGACCTGTTCCTGTCCAACACGGTTCGGGCGCATCGCAAGCTTCGCAAGGCCGGCGTCGCGGCGGATCTACAAATTTACGAGGGACTGTCGCACGCGCAATTCAACTCCGATCCCACTGCGCCAGTGACGAAAGAAGCATTCGGCGAGATCGCACGCTTTTTCGACGCGCACCTAGCAAAATGAGGTCATAAGAACCATGCCAACAAACCGAGACGACAAATTTCCGCAATCGGGCAGTCGACGGAGCTTTCTTGGCGCAATAGCCAAAACCACCGCGCTGCCGCTCGTGAGCGTTGAGGGTGCTAAGGCTTCAGCGCCGATCGTCCTACCGCCCGATCCGCAGGCGCCGGTCCCGATCGGCCTTTCGGTGAATGGCAAACGTTACCGCCTGAGCCTTGATGTTCGCACCACGCTGCTCGACGCATTGCGTGACCATATCGGTCTGACCGGCTCCAAGAAGGGCTGCGACCAAGGCCAGTGCGGTGCCTGCACGGTGCACCTCGACGGCGAGCGTGTGTTGTCCTGCCTGACGCTTGCGGTGGCGGCTCAAGGCCTTCAGGTAACCACCATTGAGGGTTTGGCCGGCCCCGACGAGCCACTGCATCCGATGCAGCAGGCTTTCGTCGACAACGACGCCTTTCAATGTGGTTATTGTACGCCCGGCCAAATCATGTCGGCGATCGCCTGCGTGAAAGAGGGTCACGCCGGCAGCGACAACCAGATCCGTGAATATATGAGCGGCAATCTTTGTCGCTGCGCCGCTTATCCGAATATCGTGGCTGCCGTGCGCCAGGCCAAAGCACAGATAGGGGCTGACTAATGCGTCCATTTACCTACGAACGCGTCGCGACCCCACCGGCCGCCACGAAAGTTTTTACCGCCGCTCCCCCAAAGCCGGTCATCCAGGGCCGAGCGCCCGTCGAATATCTGGCGGGCGGCACCACGCTGCTCGACCTGATGAAGCTCGACGTGATGCAGCCGGTCAAAGTGGTGGATCTGACAGGGATCGGTGCTGCGCACCGCGCGATCACGATTTCCGAAGACGGCCTGTACCTGGGCGCTCTGGTCAGGATGTCGACGGCCGCTGACCACCCGGACATTCTCAAGAATTATCCTGTGATTGCCCAAAGCCTGCAACTCGCCGCCAGCGCGCAGCTCCGTAATATGGCGACTCTGGGCGGCAACGTTCTTCAACGGACCCGCTGCCCTTACTTCCGGGACACCGCCTGGACATCCTGCAACAAGCGCAACCCTGGTTCGGGCTGCGCCGCCCTGGAAGGGAGTAACCGCCAACATGCGGTGCTGGGCGGGAGTGGAGATTGCATCGCCGCCTACCCGGGCGACTTTGCACAGGCCTTGATCGCGCTTGATGCCACCGTGGACCTTCTCGGAGTCTCCGGCGTCCGCCGTATTCCCTTTGCATCGCTGCACTGTCCGCCTCGCTCGACCCCGAACATCGAAACCACGCTTTTCCCGGGCGAGTTGATTACCGGCTTCCATGTTCCGGGCGGACCGTGGACCAAGCGGTCGCTGTATCTAAAGATCCGCGACAGGCAGTCCTACGCGTTCGCTTTGGTATCGGCGGCGGTTGCGCTTGACTTGGAAGGCGGCACGGTGCGGCAGGCGCGCATCGCGTTGGGCGGTGTTGCCGCCGTACCTTGGCGAGCAAAAGAGGCTGAGGCCGCGCTGGCTGGCAAGCCGCTGGACGAGACGAGCGCGGGTAATGCCGCGCGCATCGCGTTTTCAGGCGCTGTCCCGCGCACTCACAATGTTTTCAAAATCGCGCTCGGGCAGGCCACGCTGGTCCGCGCGCTCCTGCAAGCCGCTAAGGAAAATTGAACCATGATCGATCCAGCCGCACCCGCTCCCCAGGGTAATATGGGCCAGCCTGTTCCGCGCTATGAAGCGCGGGCGAAAGTTACAGGCGCTGCGGTTTATGCTTCCGACGAGCCGCTGCCCGGCGTTGCCTACGCTTACCTGCTTGGAAGCCGCATCGCCAGAGGGCGCATCAAGTTCTTCGACCTTCGTGAAGCAAAGGCGCTGCCCGGTGTTATCGACATTCTGACTTACGAGACAATCGGCAGCAGCGTTTGCCCGACGAAGCACATCTGTGAGGGTGGCGTAGTGTCAAATTCCATCACCCTGCTCGGTTCGGCCGCCATCGCCTATGCGGGCCAGACAATCGCTGTGGTGCTCGCCGAAACTTACGAAATCGCCCGCGATGCCGCCCATCGCATTGTGGTCAACTACGACGAGGAAGTGCCCTCGGCAACCTTCGGCTCACCGGGCGCGGTTGATCAATCGCTCAACAGGCAAAGCAAATCACACAATGATCCGGCAGTAGGCAACTTTGCGGCTGCTTATGCGGCAGCGCCGATCAAGATTGATGCCAGCTATTCGACGCCCACTCAGCACCACAACGCAATTGAACTCTTTACCACCACATGCGTCTGGAACGGACCACAGTTGACGGTATACGAGCCGAGCCAAAACAATTACGGCAAGAAGTTCGGGCTTGCCCGGCAGCTCGGCATGGATCCGAATCAAATTCGGGTGGTGAGCTCCTACGTCGGCGGCGGCTTCGGATCAAAGGGCGCTCTAACGCAGCGCACCGCCCTCATAGCGGTTGCGGCACGCAAGCTGGGCCGCCCGGTGAAGCTTGTCCCGACTCGCGAACAAGGGTTCACGATTGCGACCTATCGCGCGGAAACGCGGCATCGAATCCAGCTCGGGGCAACCCGCGACGGCAAGCTCCAAGCGCTCAGCCATGAGGGTTTCGAAGTCACCTCGCGCGCCGATCCCTATGCTGTTGCCGGCACCGAGTCCACCACCCGCATCTACGCCTGCCCGAACGTTTCAAGCAAGGTAACGATTATTCGAACCGACCGCTCCACTCCCGGCTACGTGCGGGCTCCCCCTGAGATGCCTTATTTCTATGCGCTAGAAAGCGCCATCGACGAGCTTGCAATCGCGCTGAGCATGGACCCGATCGAGCTTCGCCGGATCAACGACACGCAAAAAGACCCTATCAAGGGCTTGCCTTACACTAGCCGCTCCTTGATGACCTGTTTCGACCAGGCTGCGGAGGCTTTCGGCTGGAAAGCACGCGACCGGAGGCCCGGAGCCATGCGCGATGGTGAGTGGCATATCGGTTGGGGCTGCGCGGCCTCGGCTCATCCAACCTTAGCGGCGGCAGCCGCAGTCCGCCTGCGGCTGTTCGCTGATGGACGCGCTCATTTGGAAACGGCCAGCCACGAAATCGGCCAGGGACTCTATACGGTAGCGGCTCAAACCGCTGCGGCGCGACTCGGCGTGCCGCTTGAGAAGGTCACGGTGGCTTTGGGCGACACCAATCTCCCGCCCGCGCCTATGACGGCTGGTGCCGTTTCGACTGCTAGCATCTGCTCGGTTATTGCTCAAGCCTGCGACGCTATCCGGGCGCGTCTCGGCGAGAACGGCGCACCAGCCGCCGACATCATTCAAGCAATCAAGGAGCGCGGCATGGGTTCGATCGAAGAGCTTGCCGAATGGATGCCCTATGGTGCACCGAAAAATGCTGTTCAAACGCTTTACCAGGGCCGTGCCGGGTTGGTAGGTGGCGCGAACCTGCCCGATCGGGTCCAGTACGCCTTCGGAGCGCAGTTTGTCGAGATTCGGGTGCATGAGCGAACGCGTGAGATCCGGGTGCCGCGCATGGTTGGCGCGTTCGCTGCGGGGCGGATCATGAACCCGCGTACGGCGCACAGCCAGTATATGGGCGGCATGATCTGGGGCATCGGCTCGGCACTCCACGAGCAGACCGAGATTGATATGCGCTCGGCACGCTACGTCAATACCAATCTTGCCGATTACCTGGTGCCGGTAAACGCCGATGTCGGCGAGGTCCACATCATCATGGTGCCGGAAGAAGACAAGCTGATCAATCCCTTTGGCATCAAAGGCGTCGGCGAGATCGGCATCGTGGGCACAGCCGCAGCGCTCGCTAATGCCCTTTGTCACGCAACGGGCCGGCGGCTGCGCCATCTTCCGCTTCGAATTGACAGTCTGATGGCTGAAGTATGAGTTTCATCAGCCAACGAAGCGCGGAAATGGGGCGCCGCAGATGTGGTTGTGGTCCTAAAACGAAGTCAAAGAAAGTTCGGACTACGTACTTTTGCGACAAAAAACAGCCTGGCTGCGCGCTCTTTCGAAAAACTGAACCGCTGTTCTACAAAAAGCGGTTCAATCTTCCAAACAAACTCCTAACGTTTTGTGGGATCAATTGCTTCCGGATCAATCCCCAAATTCCGAATCGCTTCCTGCGCCCGTTGGACATCAAATCGTCCCCATTTGGCTAAGGAAGACAGCGCGGCAGCCGCAATCGAAGCAGCATCCACTTCAAAAAACCGTCGTAGGTGTTCGCGATTGTCTGACCGCCCGAAGCCGTCAGTTCCGAGCGAACACAACCTTCCCGGCAGCCACGGCGCAATCTGGTCCGCCACAATCTTCATGTAATCGGTTGCCGCTACCACCGGCATATCCAGGTTGCCCAAAGCTTTCAGCAGATACGGCGTTTTCTGCGGCTCCGCCGGATGAAGGCGGTTCCAGCGCTCCACTTCCAGAGCATCGCGCCGCAGTTCGTTGTAGCTAGTCACGCTCCATAAATCCGCCCCAATGCCGAACTGTTCCGCCAGAATGGTCTGCGCCTTTAAAGCTTCGTTGAAAATTGGTCCGCTACCGAATAAAGTGACTTGGGCCGGTCCCTGTTCCGATCGTTTAAACGGATACAATCCCCGCAGAATGCCTTCCTGAATATTTCCTTCCGGCATTGGTGGCTGAACGTAGTTTTCGTTGCAAACTGTCAGGTAATAGAACCGATCTTCACCCAGTTCATACATGCGCCGGATGCCGTCCTGAATAATTACAGCAATTTCGTAAGCGTAAGCAGGATCGTAAGTGGCAAGCGTTGGAACGGTGCTTGCTAACAGCGGGCTATGCCCGTCCTGATGCTGCAAGCCTTCGCCCAGCAGCGTAGTGCGGCCAGCGGTGCCGCCCAGCATAAAGCCTTTGCCGCGCGAATCGGCAAACGCCCAGACTAGGTCGCCTACGCGCTGAAAGCCGAACATCGAATAATAAATGAAGAACGGAATGGTTGGCACGCCAAGGTTGGCGTAAGCTGTGCCAGCCGCTGTAAACGAGGCCATTGAACCGGCTTCGGTAATGCCTTCTTCCAGAATCTGCCCGTTCTGCGCTTCTTTGTAATACATCAGCACGTCGCTATCCACCGGCTTATACCTTTGCCCGTGGGAAGCATAAATACCGCGTTCGCGGAACATCGATTCCATGCCGAAAGTGCGCGCTTCATCGGGAACAATCGGCACAATGTATTTACCCAGTTCCGGCGATTTCAGCAGGTTTTTCAGAATCGCAACGAAAGCGGCAGTGGTGGACGCTTCCCTGCCCCGCGAACCTTGCAGTGATTCCGCAAAGGTTTCAATCAACGGCGCTTTTAACTCGATTTTCTTCGGCTTTCTGGCCGGCAAAGATCCACCTAAGGCTTCGCGGCGGCTCATTAAATATTTTTGTTCCGGGCTGCCTGCTTGCGGCTTCACGAAGTGGATATCGTGAACTACGGTTTGTTCAAAATCCAGATCAAAACGTTTCGCCAGATACGCCAATTCTTCTTCGTTCAGCTTTTTCTGCTGGTGAGTAATGTTTTTGCCTTCGCCCGCTTCACCCAACCCATAGCCTTTTACTGTTTTTGCCAGAATCACCGTTGGCTGATCAATGCTTTCGGTAGCGCGTTTGAAGGCGTTATAAATTTTTACCGGATCATGGCCGCCGCGCGCCAGCCGCGCCAGTTGGTCGTCGGTTTTATCTTCCACCAGCTTCAACAGCTCAGGATATTTGCCGAAAAATTCCTGGCGAACATAAGCCCCGCCGCGCGCTTTAAAGTTCTGGTAATCGCCGTCTACGCATTCTTCCATGCGCTTCAACAACAAGCCTTGCGGATCTTTGGCGAACAATTCATCCCATTCCGATCCCCAAAGCAATTTAATGACGTTCCAGCCTGCGCCCCGGAACACGCCTTCCAGTTCCTGCACAATACTGCCATTGCCGCGCACCGGGCCATCCAGCCGCTGCAGGTTGCAGTTCACAACGAAAACCAGGTTGTCGAGTTTTTCCCGCGAAGCAACCGTTAACGCTCCGAGCGATTCCGGCTCGTCCGTTTCGCCGTCGCCCAGAAAAGCCCACACCTTGCGATTAGTGCGCGGAATCAGTTCGCGATTTTCCAAATACCGGATGAACCGGGCATGGTAGATCGAATTGATTGGGCCTAAGCCCATTGACACCGTGGGAAACTGCCAGAAATCCGGCATCAACCACGGATGCGGGTACGACGAAAGGCCCGGATGGTCCCGTAACTCATGCCGGAAGTTCTTCAAATGGTCTTCTGTTAAGCGGCCTTCCACAAACGCGCGGGAATAAAATCCCGGCGAAGCATGGCCTTGCAGGTACAAGAAATCTCCGGGCTGGTCGCCGATGCTGCCACGGAAAAAGTGGTTGAACCCTACTTCCGCTAAGCCCGCCAGCGACGCAAAAGTGGAGATGTGTCCACCAATATTCGGGTCGTACTTATTGGCCCGCACTACCATTGCGGCCGCATTCCAGCGGATCAGGCTTTTTATCCTACGTTCCAGGGCGCGGTCGCCGGGATAGGGAACCTGCTCTTCAACCGGGATTGTGTTCAGGTAGGGGGTGGATATCTTTGCCGGAGCGCTTACTCCAGAGGCGGAAGCGCGCTCAAAAAGCTTTTGCAGCAGATAAGAGGCCCGATCCGGCCCCGCTTCGTCAATGACCTGCTCCAGCGCTTCCAGCCATTCCGACGTTTCCTGCGGGTTCAAGTCCGCCAAGCGTTCTTCTTTGGTTTTCAACATGAATATAGAAGCCAAACTTCCACAATAACTTTTCTGAATCCAGAGGCGCAAATAAACAACAGCGGACAAAATTATTTTACCAGAAAGCTTTTATTTTCAATGGCTTGACAATCAGCCTTATGCTGCTCGGAAAAATCCTGCCTGCTGCGCGCACAAACGAAATTCCAAATTGTCTTGCATTTCGCACAAACCTGTAGCAAGCTTAAAGGTTTTCGGAGCGAATAAACAACCGAATGCAAGTGCGGGTCCTCCATCATGACCATTGTTTCGATGGGGCAGCATCAGCAGCCTATATCACCCGCTTTCTCCAAAGCAGGTTTTATCCGGAAGCCGAATTTCTGTACACAGGTTTGGCTCATCGTGCTGATCAGCTCTTCGAAGACAGCCTTTTCGACGGTGATGCGAACGTCATTGTGGATTTCAAATACGCCACGCATCCAAACCTGACCTGGTGGTTTGATCATCACCAGAGCGCCTTTCTAAGCGCCGCCGATGCCGAACATTTCCGGCACGATAAAAGCGGCCGGAAAATGTTTGATCCCAGTTTTCGCTCCTGCACAAAATTTATCGCCCACGTAGCGGAAACGCACTATAGCTATCTGCCCACCGATTTAGAAGAACTGGTGAAATGGGCCGACATTGTGGACGGCGCCATGTATGAAGATGCGAAGTCCGCCGTGGAAATGAACGAAGCGGCCATGAAGCTGACGCTGGTGATTGAAGGCGTAAAAGGCCACGCGCTGGTTGAGAAAATCATCCGTAAAATGCAGCAGGAGCCGCTTTCGCAGATTCTAAACGACCCGGAAGTTCAAGCCGAGTACTGCCGCCTTTATGCTGACCATCTGCGCAACATCGACATTATCCGCAAAACCGGTTCCTGCGATCGAGGCGTGATCTTCTTCGATCTGGTGGACGAAGGGATCGAAGGCTACAACAAATTTATTCCCTATTACCTGTTTCCTGATTCCGCTTACACGGTTTCGGTGTCCACGTCCACTTTTCGCACCAAAGTTTCGGTCGGCTCAAATCCCTGGGTAAGCGAACCGCTGCGCCACAACCTGGCTACCATCTGCGAACGCTACGGCGGCGGCGGACACCCCAAAGTGGGCGCGATCAGCTTTCCTACCGGCGCGGTGGCGGAAGCGCGAAAAGCAGCGGCGGAAATCCGCGAAGAACTGAAGAACTAAGGCCGAACCAGTTTTTCCAGATGCTTAGCCAGAATATCGGCTTCCAGGTTCAATCGCGCTCCCGGCTGGTACTGCGATAAAGTCGTGTGTTCATAGGTGTGCGGAATAATGGTGAAGCTCACCAGATCACCCACGATTTCCGCCACTGTCAGGCTGATGCCGTCCACCGCCACCGATCCTTTGCTGACGATGTATCGCTCCAGTTCGTGCGGCACACGCAGCGTCAGCCACCAGTTATCATCTCCCAAAGACTTGGAAGCAATCAGTTCAGCGGTTCCGTCCACATGCCCTAACACAAAATGCCCGTCCAGGCGTGCGTTAACAGCTAACGGGCGCTCCAGATTTACCGCTGATTGTTCTTTTAACTCGCCCAGGTTAGTGCGACGCAGTGTTTCCGGCGCAAGGTCGGCGGCAAAGCTGTTTTCGTCAATCTGAGTTGCCGTTAAACACGCGCCGTTTACGGCAATGCTTGCGCCGATGGCAGCGTCGCGCAAAACTTTCTGGCAGCCTACCCGCAAACGCGCTCCGGTCGGGTTCGGCTCCAAGGCAATCACCTGTCCTAGCTCCTGCACAATTCCGGTAAACATAACTTTTCTTCGCCAGGCTACGTTCAGGCCAAGCCGCGATACACTTCGGCCAGGATAAGCCGAAAGCCGCTTAAACGTCCTTCGCCTTCAAGCGCGTCGGGCCTAATGAAGTCGCGCACGCCGGTTGGCGTGTAAATCCAGACACGACGTCTTTTCGCATCAATCAGCCAGCCGAGCGACACGCCGTTTTCAATCCACTCTCGCATTTTCTGATGCGCGCGCGGCAATCGATCGGTCCGCGACATCAGCTCGATCACGAACCAAGGCGCGATCCTCATAAACCGGTCCCTATCGCTTGGGGCGAGAGCAGCAATGCTTTCTTTCGGGATCCAGGCCGCATCCGGTCCTTTCTTGCTGCCATCCGGCAGCACAAACGCCGTGTCCGGTCCAAAGCAGTATCCAGACTGCTTTTGCTTGTTCCACAACACGAGTTCAAAAAGAATATCGCTGTTGCGAAACGAGGATTCGTTGCCGGCGGGCGGCATCACAATGATTTCTCCCTCTTTAGTTTGTTCCACCCGCTGGGCGTCGGAAGCCTGTCGGCAGACTTCTTCAAACAGCGCGTCTGCTTCGTCGGCGGCTTCAATGCGGATCGTGACAGTATCGGGCAGTGTCAACTGCATGTTTCTATTATCCTTGCATTTCCCTGCTTTGCTCATCGGTAATTACTGCTGCTTACGTTTTGCCTTTTGCGCAATAAGCTTCCACCGCAAACTCATCCTTGCTGATCGGGTGCAGCGTCACATGATCGAGCAGAATTGCATCCGTGCGTTTGCGACGGCCAATGCCGCCTGCTACCGGCAAGCTTTCCAATCCGCCCAGAATTTTCGGCGCGTAATAAAAAAAAATTTTGTCCGCCACGCCGCTGTCCAGAAACGCCCAATTCACTTTGCTGCCCGCTTCCACCATCAGCGACAGGTAACGCTCGTCCGCTAAACGCTGGACCACCGCGCGAATATCCGTGCGGCCTTTCGCATCATCGGCAATCATTACTTGCACGCCGCGTTCTTCGAGTTGGCGGCGGCGTTCCGGCGGCGCGGCTGATGTGCCGACTACCAGCAGATCGTTCCGCACGCCTATCACCATCTTCGAATCAAGCGGAATGCGCAACTGTGAATCAAGCACAATGCGCAACAACGGGCGGCTCCGCTCTAATTTCGAACGGTCAGTTAACAGGCAATCGTCGTTTAGCACGGTGCCGATGCCAGTTAAAATCGCATCGGCTTGGTGTCGTAACTGCTGTACGTGATGGCGCGCCGTATCGCTTGTGATCCATCCGTCATTATCCTGCGGAGCGGCAATTTTCCCATCAAGCGTCACGGCAGATTTTACGGTCACCAGCGGCAGGCCGGTTTTCATAAAATGCGCAAAAGGCTCATTCAATTTTTCCGCTTCTGCTGTATAGCGGTCATCCAACACAACTTCCACGCCGGATTCCATTAGTTGCTGAAATCCATTGCCGGACACCAGCGGATTTGGGTCTCGCATCGGAGCGACCACTTTCGTGATCCCGGCCTGCAACACGGCTTCCGCGCAGGGCGGCGTGCGTCCGGTAAAAGAACAAGGCTCGAGCGTGACATACAATGTCGCGCCGCGCGCCCGTTCGCCCGCTTCTTCCAAAGCCACAATCTCCGCATGTTTCACGCCGTTCCAGGTGTGAAAGCCGCGCCCAACCGTTTTACCGTCTTTTACAATCACTGCGCCCACCGCCGGGTTCGGGCTGGTTCGTCCCAATCCCCCGCGAGCGAGTTCTAACGCCTCCTGCATGTAATCCGGCTGTGCCATGCCAACTTATGCTTTCACCTAATCAAATAAACTTTCAATGAATTTTTCCGGCTCAAAAGGAAGCAGATCATCAATCTTTTCGCCCACTCCGATATACCGGATGGGTAAATTCAGTTCGCGGGCAATCGCCACCACCACGCCGCCTTTGGCCGTTCCATCCAGCTTAGTCAGCACAATGCCGGTAATTCCCGCCGATTCGGTGAATTTCCGCGCCTGGTCCAAGCCATTCTGCCCGGTGGTGGCGTCCAACACCAGCCATACTTCATGCGGAGCGCCCGGTATCACGCGCGCGGCCGTGCGCCGCATCTTTTCCAGCTCCAGCATCAGGTTTTCTTTGGTATGCAGGCGGCCTGCGGTGTCAACAATCACATAATCCACTTGCCGGGCTTTCGCCGCTTGCAACGCATCAAACACCACCGCGCTCGGGTCAGCGCCTGTTTTCTGCCGCACCACTTCCACTCCGGCGCGCTGCGCCCAGACTTCTAATTGTTCAATGGCTGCCGCGCGAAACGTATCAGCGGCGCACAACAGCACTTTGCGCTTTTCACTCAGAAAACGATTCGCCAGTTTGCCAATTGTGGTGGTCTTCCCGGCCCCATTTACGCCTACCACCATCACTACTGCCGGAGGCTGGCGTAGGACGTGAACCGGCGTTTCCGAGCCTTGCAAAATTTCCAGCAATTGTTCCCGAACTAAGCCGCGCACTTCGCTTGCGTCGCCAGCCATCCTGCGATCCACCCGCTGGCGAATTCGTTCCAGGATGTCTTCCACCGTGCGCACGCCTAAGTCGGCGGTGATGAGCGTATATTCCAATTCTTCCAGCAGCTCGGCGTCAATCTGCTTTTTTCCTGCCAGGACATCTTCCAGTCGATCCACCAGCCCGGAACGGGTTTTCTCGATTCCAGACCGCAAGCGATCAAGAAGATTCGGCTCCGGCGGCACCGAGCCGAATAGCGTTTGAATGGCCATTGAATTTCAAGCTTAGCAATCAGGCCCAAGTACCTGGAAATGCTACCGGCAAAACCAAGTGGTTGGGCCATAGTCCCATTTGGCAGGAGAAAACAATGAAAGCTGTTGTGTTCCATGCCGTGGGCGATATCAGGATGGATAACGTCCCGGAACCGAAGATCAAAGATCCGAAAGACGCGATTGTGCGGCTGACCACCAGCGCCATCTGCGGAACCGATCTGCACATGATTCGCGGCACCCTGCCCGGCATGCAGGAAGGAACGATTCTGGGCCACGAAGGCGTGGGCATTGTGGAAGAAGTGGGTTCAGCGGTTCGCAACTACAAACGCGGGGACAGGGTGTTGATTCCCTCTACCATTGCCTGCGGTTATTGTTCGTATTGCCGGGCCGGTTACAACGCGCAGTGCGATAACGCGAATCCCAATGGGAAAAATGCTGGCACGTCATTTTTCGGCGGCCCGAAAACAACTGGCCCCATTGATGGATTGCAAGCCGAATACGCGCGCATCCCTTTTGCCGCTACCACGCTGGTTCCGCTTCCGCCCGAAGTGAGCGACGACCAGGCGATCTTGATTTCCGATATTTTCCCTACCGGCTACTTCGGCGCGGACTTGGCCGAAATTCAAAAAGGCGACGTAGTGGCGGTGTTCGGCTGCGGTCCAGTGGGATTATTCACCATCGCCAGCGCGTATCTGATGGGCGCGCGCCGGGTGTTTGCGATTGACCGGATCGCCTCGCGCTTGGAAGCAGCGCGCAAGCTGGGCGCGGAAATCATCAACTTCGAAGCCGAAAATCCGGTGGAAGTGATGCAGCAGTTAACCAACGGCGTTGGTCCTGACCGGGCCATCGACGTGGTAGGCGTGGACGCAAATAAGCCGGGCGGAACCGGCGGCAAAGACGGCTTGGCGTCCGACCCAACCAGCAAGCAATGGCAGCCGGGCGACGCGCCCAGCCAAGTGTTGAACTGGATGGCGGAAGGCGTAGCAAAAGCCGGAACCATTTCGATCATCGGCGTTTACCCGGAAAAAGCCAACGAATTTCCCATCGGAAAAATTATGAACCGGAATCTCACCGTGCGGGCTGGCAACTGCAATCACGTTCGCTACGCGGCCACATTGATTGGCTTGGTAAAAGCCGGCGTGATTGATCCTTCTAAAGTAATCACGCAGGAAGAACCGCTCACCGACGCGATTGAAGCCTACAAGCATTTTGACCACCGGGAAAGCGGCTGGATCAAAGTGGCGCTGGAGCTGGCTTCAGCAGCAAAAGCGTAATCTATGCAGCAATTTCCGGAATGGTATACGGCGAACGATGCTTGGGATGAGCCAGCGCGTTCGCTGCTTCATCGTGAAACTTCTCAGTTTTTGGATCAAACGTTAACTGCTTTCCACCTTGGCGATAACTGATGTTGGCAAGATGGCACAGGTCAGCGGAGATTCTGCCGATATCGACATCAGCATGTAAATCGTCATACTTGCGGCTGCGCACGCCAGCGAGAAAATTCGCCATGTGCGGGCCGGTAGCCGTTTTAGCCAATTCCTCATACTTCGCTTGCTGAACGATTTTGGCTTCAATTTCGCCTTTTTCCGGCTCACCTTTGTAGACTCGATAGCCTTCCGCATCGAGCGCCATCCAACCTTCGCTGCCGTAGAACAGATTGCCGATGCAGTTTGGATCGGTTTTGGATAGATCCGCTTCATGGCCGGTGGGCAGTCCGCGCACTTCAAACACTAGTTGCTTGTTGCCGTAATCGAAGCGAGCCAACAAGGTATTCGGCGTTTGCTGATCGTCGTCATAAGCGTACTTGCCGCCTACCGCCACAACGGAAGTGGGCAGGCCGACGCCCAAGCCCCAACGGGCGATGTCCATTTCATGAACGCCCTGATTGCCGATATCGCCGTTGCCGGTGTCCCAGAACCAATGCCAGTTATACAAAAACCGGTTTTTGCTGAACGGAATCATCGGCGCCGGTCCTAAAAACTTGTCCCAATCCACGCCGGGCGGAATAGGTTCGGTAGGCGTATGACCAATCGACTTCCGGCGCTTATAGCAAAGCCCGCGGGACATGTACACTTCGCCGATCACGCCGTCCTGCAGCATTTGCACAGCACGCCGTTTATGGGCTATGCTGCGGCCTTGCGAGCCGACCTGCACCATACGGTTGTACTTACGAGCGGCAGCTACCATCTGGCGGCCTTCGTAAGGGTCGTGGCAAGCGGGTTTTTCGACGTAAACATCCTTACCGGCCTGACAAGCCCAGACCGTAGCCAGCGCGTGCCAGTGGTTCGGCAGCGGCATGGAAACGGCATGAACATCCTTGTCGGCAAAGACCTGGTGCATGTCGGTATAATTTTTCGGCTTCTCGCCCGTTAATTGCTGAGCAAGCGCGGTAGCCCGTTCAAGGTTCGCTTGATCTACATCGCACAAGCCGTAGATACGCGCATCGGATAATTTCGAGTATTCGCGGATGTGATCGCGGCCGCGGCTGCCGGTGCCGACCACGGCAATGTTAATGCGATCGTTTGCGCCCCAGCTTCGGGTGGCAGCGATAGCCGTCAGAGCGGAAGCCTGCAAAAATGTGCGGCGGGATTGATGCGTCATAGGAATGTTTCTTCTTGATACAGAACACTATGCTATAGCACTTGATTTTCGTTTCCAGTCAGGCACTCTTCTGAAGGCCAGCCGAACTGTTCCCACAAGCTCTATGCAGCAGTTTGCTTAATTTGGTCCTGCCAATTTGGCCAATGCGACATCAGGTGCATGTGGCCATGCAGGTCGCGATCAAGCGGCGAAGCAAAACGGTAAGCGGGCAAGTCGCGGGCTTTTGCTTTGTTCTGGGCCAGCTTTGTATACCAATAAGACAGTTCGGAAGAATGCCGCTCTTCGCGGTTCTCATCCAACCACCAGATCCCCATTGGACTGACACGATTTTCAGCCCGGGTGCAAAGCGACTGCCAATCGGTTGCGTCAATGGAAGGAAACCAGCAGAAGCCGCGAAAATCAGCGGTTTGCGCCAGGGTTTCGGCTTGTTCTTCCATCAGTTTAAGCCAGGTTAGGCGGTCAAATACAGTGCCGCCGATGTTGGTTTCTGAAAGCAGCAGCGGCAGACTGTAACGTTCCCAATAATCCATTCCAACAGCAGCAAAACCCCGCGCGTTCTCACAGGAAAGCGCAGCACGGGACGATTGTTTTCCCGGTCCCAGATCCAGTTAATTTCTGAGTGATGGTAGTAATCAAGCCCCATCACATCAAAAGGAACAGCATGGTCGCGAAGGGATCGCCATTGGTCGTTCCTCATGCCATGTTCAAGCAGGTAAGGCAGCAGCGGATGCCCTTTATCCACTCGCCCCAGGGCCAAGTCGTAAAACAGAAAACGGCGATGATTGCAATGGTCCACCCAGGAAATTGCCTGGGCATCGAGCGCAGAATGGTGTTCGCAGCCATCGATTTGCACTAATCGCACATTTTTGTTTCTATGCCGCAGCATGGATGCAACCAGGCAAATTGCCTGCGCCGCGTGGAAAGACATACGGACAAAATGCTGTTCCGACCGGCAGTACGGGTACCAGTCGCCGGTCAAAGCGCAAAGAACCAAGGTCGGTAAAGGTTCATTGAACACCGTATACTGGTCCACCCATTCGTAACGGGTAGCTACTTCTGTGACGAAACGGCAGTAAAGCTCCGGAAAAGCGACGTTAGCAAACCCATCTTTCAACCACGCCGGAAAGGAAATATGATGCAAAGGATCAAGAATTGGCTTTAAACCGGCCTGCTGCATGAACCGCATCGGTCCATCCAACCATTGCCAATCCCACTTGCCGGGTTCTTTTTCAATACGATGCCAGGGAACGGGATAACGGAGTTGGCGGATTCCGGCTGTTTGCAGCATTTCCAGATCATTACGCCAATTCTGAATGTGTCGGGTTGTACCCAGAACATCTTGTCCGCTACCAGAGATGTTTGTACTTTCAAAAGCGCCAAGATGTTCGTAAGTCAAAATAGCTCCCCTAAAAACAAATGCGGCAGCCGATCAACATCGACTGCCGCTATTGTCAAACTGATACTTACTTCGCCATCTTACTTTTTGCGTCATCAATCATTTGCGTGTGTTCCTGAATAGCAGGCAAGAACTTCGTGGCGAACCCTTTAATATCAGGATCCGTTCCGCTGGCAGATTCCTTCTGGAACATGGCAACTACTTTATGGTGATCCGTGCTGTTGGCAGCAATATAATCTTTGTCAAACTGATCACCCGACTCATTCTGTAGCTTTGCCGCCAAAGCTTTATGCTTAGGATCGGTGTCCGTTGGCAGAGTCATGCCTTTCTGAGAAGCAATCTCTTTCATGGCATCTGTAGTTTTCGTGTGATCGTCAATCAGCTTTTGAGCCAATTTCTTTACATCATCGTTGTTGCTTTTCTGTAAAGCCATGTTACTGACCTGAAGCTCCGCCATATCGGTTTGAGCCACGGTCATAGCGAATTTTTTGTCAGGGCCTTTTAAAGTTCCATCAGCCATTTTGTCAGCAGCCATCTTGCCGCCGTTTGCCATCTTCCCAGCGGCCATTTTGCCATCCTGACCCATCTTGTCGGCAGCACTGGTTTGCCCGAAAGCGGCGATGGAGGTCAACCCCAAAACTGCGCTAAGTACAAAGCGATTCATTTTCAATTCTCCTCGTACACTAGACGCTGCGTTTCTGCAACATGAATCAAACACAATCACCCGCAATAATGCGAGAACTACGTCGCAAACCTGAAAACTATTTTCCAATTTAGCTGAATATGTACTTTTCACATTTTTAAACAATGCAGGTTTAAAACAACCGGAGCTGAGTTTCCTCACACTTCGCCGGCATCTCTCCGACATCTCTGGCCAGCAATCCGGTTCGCTGGCGAATCGATTCCACCATGTTTTGAATGCGCTCCGGATAAGTGCCTTCCAGGTAGGCATGATGTTCGTAGTTAGCTTGATAGCGCTCCAGCAGATGTGGAAATTGATCGCGCAACAAAGGAAAAAACGTCCGCAGAGAACTAGGCGTGAGAAACAGCACGTATGCCTCAAAAGCAACTGCCCCGGCAAGTTTTGCCTGTTCGGCAACCGCTTCCAGGTTTTCCCTTTTATCGCTAATGAGCGGCAACACCGGACTAGCAGTTACAGCTACCCGCAAACCGGCTTGGGCCAGTTCCCGCACCGCTTGAAGGCGCAGATCGGGACGGGGCGCATACGGCTCCAGAGTTCGCGCCAATACCCGATCGGTCGTGGTGACGGTCACGGCAATGGAAACATGGTTCCGTTTTGCCGTTTCTTTCCATAGATCAACATCACGCGCTACCAGATCAGACTTGGTAGTCAGGTAAATGCGCCGTCCACTGGTGGTAGCAAGAACTTGCAGCATATTTCGAGTAACTTCCGAATGGCGTTCGGCTGGCTGATATGGGTCGGTAGCGGTCCCTAAGGCAATGGACTGCCCAAGCGGAATTCTGGTTAACTCGGCGCGAAAATCTTCCGCGTTCCAATCTTTGACGTAAATCTCCCGTTCAAAAGCGGCACTGTCCCAACGGTCCATAAACTCGTGAGTGTAACGGGCATAACAGTACTTACACCCAAATTCACAACCCCGGTAAGGGTTCAGGGTCCAATCAAAAGGTACTCGCGGCGAATCACAGCGACTAATCCACTTCTTAACAGCTAAAGTCCGGTACTGGACTTGCCGTTTCTGAATGAGCACTTGCCCTTCAGCAGCGGATTTAGCGATTCCTACCAAGGGGAAAGCAGAAGCAGCCATGAAACACCTCCTCTCTATATTCTCCTTTTCTTCGCTTTTCGGCAAGAGTTTTATTGCTGGTTTGGGTTCGTTTGTTCTCCAGAAAACTTCTGCAGTAAGCGCGACCTATTGCTATGGGCTGCGTCTAAATAAGCGGTGACCTCCCAAGCTCAAACCCTGGATCGGCGGATTGCGACCCGCCCCACCGTTGACCTAGCTGATGAAGCAGCGCTGATCCGGGCAGCGCAAGCAGGCGACACGAACGCTTTTGAACGTCTGGTGCGCAATTATGACCAATCGGTGCTCCGTTTGGCTTACAATCTGCTCCATTCCCAGGAAGATGCAAAGGACGTTTATCAGGAAACGTTTCTTCGGGTGTACCGCAATTTGCCGTCATTCCGGTTTGATTGCAGCTTCCATACCTGGCTGTATCGCATCGTTTCCAACCTCTGCCTTGACCAGTTGCGGAAGCGCAAAGTTCGCCGGGAAGAATCTACCACCAAAATCGTAGGCGAAACGGACCTCGATCTTTTGAACACCATTGTGGAAGATCGCGCCGGTACTGATCCGCAGCGGCAATGCATTAGTGCCGAACTGAGCAGCCGCATTAAAGAAGCTTTAAGAGATTTAAGCCCGCGCGAGCGGCTTGTTTTTGAGATGCGCCATTATCAGGGTCTACGCCTGCGCGCGATTGGCGAAGCGTTAGGTACTACCGAAGAGGCTGCTAAAAATTGCCTGTTCCGCGCCACGCAGAAAATGCGTGCCGCGCTTGGGGATTTTGTATGAACTGCCTCGAAGTCCGGCAGCATTTGTCGCTGTATCTTTACAATGAGCTTGACTTTAATACAGAAGAATTCTTTGAACAGCATTTGAACGAATGCCCGGAATGCCGCGCCACATTAGCGGAAGAGCGCGAATGGCACCGGGCGTTGGGTTCGGAACCGGCGGAAGTGCCGCTGGAATTATTGTCCCAATGCCGCGAAGAGCTTCGTGATTCCCTAGATGTAGTACGGGAAGCAAAGCCTTCCTTGTGGGTCCGCTGTTTGGATAGTCTAGGCGTTCGTTCAAATTCCTGGTCGATGCGCTTGGCGACTGCATCATTACTGATTTGCTTGGGCTTCGGCATAAGCCAGTTAGTGGAACGCCATCAACTGCTCGGTCCTAGCGTGGCGGTTGATACCGCTTCCAACATGGAATTGTTTAATCCTTTAAGGGCTCACGTTCGCGTCATTGAACCCAGCGGCGACGATACTGTTCATCTGGTGGTGGACGAAGTACAGGAACACGTCATTTCCGGCAGCCTCAACGACCGACGCATTAAAGAATTGTTGTTAGCCGCTTCCAAGGACCCGACTGACGCTGCGATCCGCGTAGATTCTGTTTCCCTTTTGAAGGATGCAGCAGGCGAAGATGTTCGCGCGGCTCTGCTCGACACGGTGGAACATGATTCCAATGCCGGCGTGCGCTTGAAGGCGCTCGAAGCATTAGCCAGTTTCCCCGCTGACGCGAACACGCGCCGCACGCTGATTTCTGTTCTTTCGCATGACCAGAACCCTGATGTTCGCACGCAGGCAATTGATCTGCTTGCGCCGCCTCACAGCAATGCTCAACTCAGCCCGCAATTAGCAAACGCGCTTGAAACGCTGATGCGCTCCGATCCCGATCAGTACATCCGTATGCGCTGCCGGCAAGCGCTTCAATCGCCCGGCGCTGCCGTTCAAGTTTATTGAAAACGTGACATTGCGCCTGCCCGTTCGTCTAAACAGACAACAGTTACCTTTCTGTTTTCATGTTTGCCTTGCGTACTCTTCTGCTAGCACCGCTTATCTTTCTTACCCTGCCGGGCTTTGTTGGCCGGACCGTTGCCGCTCATAGCGCGAATGATCAGAACAGCGTCAAGCAGCTTGGCTACCTGGGCGTGGCGGTAGCTTCCCTGGATCGGGAGACTGCTCAACAATCAGGTCTCTCCAACACGCAAGGAGCCCTCGTTCATGGCGTCTGGCCGGACTCGCCCGCCGCGAAAGCCGGTTTGCAGCCTGACGATGTGATTCTGGCAGTGAACAATAAGCAGATCAGCGGTATTGTGGAGTTCGGCCAACTGGTGGCTGATCTCGCGCCGCATCACAAGGTACGACTCGCCATTATCCGCGACGGCAAAAAGATTACCCTTACAGCCATTCTTGGGGCGCGTTCTGGTGTGCCACGTTCGCCGGAACCGCCTACCCGCATTGAAATTCTTACGCCTGGGCCGTTTTTTGGAGACATGCCCAGTCCAGCACTGCGCTGGCGCAACAGTCTCTTAGGGGTTGAATACGAAAGCATTGATTCGCAGTTGGCCGATTTTTTTGGAGTGAAACAGGGCGTGTTAATTCGCTACGTGCATCCTGGCTCTTTGGCGGGAGCAGCCGGGCTGAAAGCCGGCGATGTGGTTGTGAAAGTGAATGAAAAGATCACCGGGGAAGCGCGGAACATTGCACTAGCCTTGCAGAACCGGCAGCCCGGCCAATCCGAGTTAACTCTTGAATTGGTGCGCGGTCACAAGTCACGCGCTATACGAATCAAAATCGGAAATACGGATTCGCGCTTGCCTTAAGCAAGTTTTTCTTGCAGCCATCCCGCTACGGCCTGCACCGCTTCGTCAGCTTGCCGGAAATAGCCGACTCCGCTGAAGAAGCCATGCATCATATCGTCAAACGCAATCAGTTTGGTTTCTACGTTTGCATCGCGCAGTCGGCCGGCAAACTGCTCGCCTTCGTCCAGCAAAGGATCGTATTTTGCGGTAATCACTAAAGCCGGCGGCAATCCAGCTAAACTCTGCGCTTTCATCGGCACCGCTTTTGGGTCCGCGGCTTGTTCCGCGCTTTCGAGGTAATGGTCCCAAAACCAGATCATGGCTTTGCGGGTCAGCGTGTAGCCTTCACCGAATTCGAAATAAGAAGGCGTGCCGGGATAATAATATTGCGTCACCGGATACACCAGCACCTGCGCCCGCAGTGCCGGCCCGCCCTCATCACGAAGGCGCAAAGCAGTAACCGCTGCCAGGTTGCCGCCCGCGCTGTCTCCTATGAGCGCCATTCGCTGCGGGTCAGCGCCAAACTCCGGCGCATGTTCGGCGGCCCAGCGCGTGGCGGCTAAACAATCGTCGGTGGCAGCGGGAAACTTACATTCAGGAGCCAGTCGGTAATCGACCGAAATCACCAGAGACTTAGCGGCGGCGGACAGAGCCCGACATACAGCATCATGCGTGTCCAGATTGCAGATTACCCAGCCGCCGCCGTGAAAGAACAGGATCACCGGCAGCGAGCCTAAAACTTTCGGTCGATAAATTCGAGCCGGAATGGAGTTATGCGGGTCGGGAATCACGCGGGTTTCTATCGAACCAAGTTGAACTAACGGAGAACGGTATAGCTCGATGCGCTCTAACGCCATCGAACGGGCTTCAGCAACCGATAGATCACCGACACCGGCAGCACCTGAGCTTTCGGTAAGGGCGAGGAATTCTTGCGCTTTCGGGTCCAATGGCATATTAACTGTTTCGTTCTACCCAATCGAGATAGCGCAGCAGATTTCGACGTTCGCGCCAAACAAATTGCCAGAAATGGGTGAAGCTGATGTCTTCCGCTTTTTTGCCGGAGTAAGTTTCAATCCGCCACCGCAGATAAGGGGAGTTCCAGGGCTGCAACCGATATCCGGCGCTCGCAATCCAGAGAAAACGCAGCACAGCTTTATTGGGCTGCCCCTTTGGCCGTGGCCGCTGCCGGAGCCTGGCTGCCACCAGCATAATAACCCGAACGGGTACGCACCTGGGGATGGCCCGCTGTGTTTACTTCCACCTTGATCTGCCGGTAGCTGCCATCATCGGGAATAGTTGGAGTGTAGGCCAAAGTGTATTGGCTTCGAATGTCGCTGGCAATTTCCAGGGCCAAGCCGTTGATTTCGTTAGTCTCTTTAGGATAAAAAGAAACGCCGCCCGTGGCCGTGGTCAGTTCTTTCAAAGCTCTTTTGGCTTTGGCCGCTTCATGGCGCTGTTCTTCGCTGAGCAGGCCCACGGCATAGATCAGAACTTCGCTTTGAATCGAACGCTGCACCACGCGCTCCAGCGATGTGCCGCTCGCGTTATCGTTGCCGTCGGTCACAATAATCAGCACCTTTTTATCGCGCTTGCCGTTTTTCTTCAAATAGTCGATGGACATGTTGATGGCATCGCGCATGGCCGTGCCGCCGCGAGCATCAATGCGAGCCAGCCCTTGCTCCATTTTTTTAATATCGTTTGTAAACGGAACATCAAGGTATGCTTCGTCGTTGAAATTAACCACGAAAACTTCATCCTGCGGATTGGACGCCCGAACCAGCGCCAGCGCCGCTGCTTCCACGCGCGCCCGTTTATCGCGCATACTGCCGCTATCATCCACCAGCAAGCCCATCGACACCGGCACATCCTCATGCCGGAAAATTTTAATTGGCTGCGCGACTCCGTTTTCCATAACTTTAAAGTTCTTTTCCTTTAAGTCTGGAACAAGATGGCCGCGCTTATCAATCACGCTGGCATGAAGAACCACCAGCCGCGTTTCAGCCGAAAACTGCGACCAGCACAAGCTCGCGGTGGCGGCCAGCAGCAGAACAACAGCATAGAAGGGTCGTTTATCGAGATGGAGCATAATATCCCAACCGGTAAATCGCTTTCAGCGGCGGCAAGCCTCTCGGCTGCACCAGCTTCACTTGCACTCGCCGATACTTGCCGTCACGCTCCTGGTTCTTTGGAGTGTAGCCAAGAATGTACTGATTGCGCAGTTCCACCCCAATTTTTGCGGCAATGTCGGGCAATTCGGTAGGATTTTCCACCGCATAAGCCCGGCCCCCGGTTTGTTCCGCCAGATCGTTCAATAAGCCAGGTCCCATCGCTTCTTCCGGCGTTCGTCCCCGGCCGGCAATTGGTTCAAAAATTCCGATGGCGTAAATCTGCACATCTCCTTCGCGCACCGCATTCTTGATTTCACTTTCAGTGTAACGGCTGCTGTTGTCCCCGCCATCCGAAATAATCAACAACGCTTTACGCGGGTTCTTGGCTTTTTTCATCTCGTTCATGGCCATATAAACGCCGTCGAGCAGCGCGGTTCTTCCTTTAGACTGGGTGAACGTCAGAGCCGATTGAATTTTGTCGGTGTCTTTTGTAAATGGGATAGCCAGTTCCGGCCGGTCATTGAAACGAACCAGAAAGAACTCATCTTCGGGATTGGCAGTTTGAAAGAAATCGGCGGCGGCTTCGCGTGATTTCTGCAGTTTGCTGCCCATACTGCCGCTAGTGTCAAATACCAGCCCAATCGAGATTGGCGCGTCCTCGCTCGAAAACGCGCTCACTTGTTGTTCTTTCTTATCCTCAAACAAACGAAAATTGTCGCGCTCTAAACCGGTCACAAAACGGTTCAGCGGATCAGTTACCGTTACGTTAATCAGCACCAGGGTACTGGTGACTTTAATGTCAGCCGGACGCGATTCTACCTTTAAATTGCCGTCCTGTTTTTTGCGGGTGTCAATATTTACCTGCGGCGCGGGAGCCGTAGTGGGCACGTCCGGCTGATCTGCTCCCGTAGATTGAGGGGCAGGCCACGAAAAACAGTTGGCCGAACACAGCAGCAGAAATAATAGCGTGGCGGCAGTTAGGTTCTTAGCGTGCCGGACGCTAATGGCAGCGAGCCTCGCGAACAGTTTGAAAAAGCACAACAGCATGCAGCGAGAGCGCCTTCTGCCACGATCATAACACTGGAGTTGAGGCCTAGCGGAACAGCAGTCAGGAGAACGGTATCGTTGGTTGCCGTGCTATACTCAGTCGTGCCGACGCGGATTTTGGGTATCATACCCGCCCGGTTTTCCTCCTCTCGATTTCCTGGTAAAGTTCTCGCTACCCTCGCCGGCAAGCCGATGGTTCAGCATGTGTACGAGCGCGCCTGCTTATCGCGCTACTTACGGAAAGTGCTGGTGGCAACCGACGATGACCAGGTTTCCACTGTGGTCCGCGGTTTCGGCGGTGAAGCGAGAATGACGCGCGCCGACCATCCGACCGGAACCGATCGGCTTTCCGAAGTTGCTTCCGCCGAAACAGCGGATTTCTACGTTAATATCCAAGGCGATGAGCCGCTGATCGACCCGGAAGCCATTGACGCCGCCATCCTCACGGTTCTGGGCGACGAATCGGTTTCGATGGGCACGCTGAAAAAACGTATCCATGAACCGGCGGAGATTGCCAATCCAAACATAGTGAAAGTGATAACGGGCTTGAACGGCGACGCACTTTACTTTTCGCGCAGTCCCATCCCTTATTACCGGGACAACTCCGGCGCGGCGGAATGCTACTTCAAACATATCGGCTTGTATGTTTATCGCCGCGATTTTCTGTTGCACTATCCTGATTTAGATGTCGGTCCGCTGGAACAAGCCGAACGGCTGGAACAGTTGCGCGCCCTCGAAAACGGCTATCGCATTCGCGTGGCTGAAACCGATTATGAATCGATCGGGGTAGATACGCCCGAAGACTTGAAGCGAGTAAATAAACTGTTTGAACAAACAACCGGCGGGTATGACGTTGATTGAAAACCGGAAACATTGCATCAGAAAGGTGACCCCAAAAGCTTGAAGCAAACGAGGAGCCATGCCTAAATACATCTTTGTGACAGGCGGCGTTGTGTCGTCACTGGGGAAAGGCATCGCCGCAGCTTCCATCGGCTGCCTGCTTGAAAGCCGCGGCTTGCGCGTCACTCTTCAGAAGTTCGATCCTTACTTGAACATTGATCCCGGCACCATGAGCCCGTTTCAACACGGAGAAGTATTCGTCACCGATGACGGCGCGGAAACTGATCTGGATTTGGGACACTACGAACGCTTCACCCATACGCCGCTCACGCAAAGCAATAATCTGACTTCCGGGCGCATCTACGAGAACATTATTGCCCGCGAACGGCGCGGCGATTACCTGGGCAAAACCGTACAAGTGATTCCGCACGTCACCAACGAGATTAAAGCCGCCTGCCGCAAAGTATCCGGCGACGTGGACGTGGCGATTGTGGAAATCGGCGGCACGGTGGGCGACATCGAATCGCTGCCGTTTATTGAAGCAATTCGCCAAATGCGCCATGAAGAAGGCCGCGACAATACTTTGTTCGTTCACTTGACGCTGGTTCCCTGGATCGCCGCCGCCCAGGAACTAAAAACCAAACCGACGCAGCATAGTGTGAAAGAACTGCGCGCGATTGGTATTCAGCCTGATGTTTTGTTGTGCCGCTCGGAGCGCGCGCTGCCGGAAGACATGAAGGAAAAGATCGCGCTCTTCTGCGATGTGGACGTGGACGCGGTAATTACGGCCAAAGATGTTCGCTCGGTGTATGAAGTACCGTTGACGTATGCCGAACAAGGCGTGGATGAAACGATTCTGAAACTGCTCCGGCTGGAAGCCGGTCCGCGCAATCTGACGCGCTGGATTCAAATGCTGGAGCGTATGCAGAACCCGCAAAGCGAAGTGAAAATCGGCTTGGTGGGCAAGTACGTTGAATACGAAGATTCCTACAAGAGCTTGAAAGAATCGCTGCTTCATGCGGGCATCGCGCATCAGGCTAAGGTCAACATAGAATGGATTGAATCGGAGCGTTTGGAATGGCCGCACTGCCGCGAGTTTCTCCGGGAGTTCGACGGCATTCTGGTGCCGGGCGGATTCGGCAAACGCGGCATTGCCGGAATGTTGAACGCCATTCGCTTCGCGCGCGAGGAAAAAGTCCCTTACTTCGGCATCTGCCTCGGCATGCAAACGATGGTGATTGAGTTTGCCCGGAACGTATGCGGATTGGCGAACGCGGATTCCACGGAGTTCGATCCCGGCACGCCGCATCGAGTGATTTATAAGCTGCGCGAGTTAAAAGGCGTTGATGAACTGGGCGGCACCATGCGTTTAGGCGCTTACCCCTGCCAATTGGCTGACCATAGTTTTGCGCGGGAAGCCTACGGGGAAACGCATATCAGCGAACGGCATCGCCACCGTTATGAGTTCAACCGGGAATACGAGCCTGTTTTGACGGCCAATGGACTGCGCTTAACCGGACAGACCCCGGATGGCGTTTACGTGGAAATCTGCGAACTGCCGGGACATCACTGGTTCCTCGGCTGTCAGTTTCATCCTGAGTTCAAATCCAAGCCGCTGGAGCCCCATCCCTTGTTCACCGCATTTTTAGCGGCGGCTTTGAAGCACCGCGATCACAGAATGCATCGGCAAAGCGAAAAAAAAACCGTCCCGGCATTGTCGCACGCGCAATGACCCAGGAAGTTCGCGTTGGTTCCGGTACAGCGGAAGTTGTCTTTGCCAATCACCATCCACTTGCTTTGATTGCCGGCCCTTGCGTAATTGAAAGTGAGCAGCATGTTCTCTGGATTGCCCGGCAGATTCGCAGGCTGGTCGGTGTTTATGTTTTCAAGGCTTCATTTGATAAGGCGAACCGCAGCAGCGGCAATTCTTATCGCGGCCCCGGTCTGCGCGAGGGGCTTCGCATTTTGAGTGAAGTGCGCAAGCTCGGCATTCCGGTGCTGACCGACATCCATGAACCCTCACACGCGGAACAGTGCGCGCCCTATGTGGACATCCTCCAAATTCCGGCTTTTCTTTGCCGCCAAACCGACCTTCTCATCGCCGCCGGACGAACCGGCCAAGCGGTAAACATTAAAAAAGGCCAGTTTGTTTCGCCATCGGACATCGGTAAGGCAGCCGAAAAAGTGGCCGGTACCGGAAACGAAAGAATCATCATGACCGAGCGCGGTTCCTCGTTCGGTTATAACAATTTAGTGGTGGATATGCGCGGCTTGCCAATCATGGCGAGGCTGGGTTATCCGGTGGTTTTCGATGCTACCCACAGCGTTCAACTGCCGGGCGCGGCTGGCAACGCTTCGGGCGGACAGCCGGAGTTCATTGCCCCATTAGCTAAGGCAGCCACGGCGGTGGGAATTGCCGGTTTATTCGTGGAAGTGCATGAAGCGCCGGAGCGCGCTTTGTCGGATGGCGCCAATGCTATACAACTTGATCAATTGCCTTCTCTTTACCGGCACCTGCAACAGATTGATGCCCTGGTGAAGGCCGGAATACCCTGAGTGTACTCTTTTTCCACGAAATTTAAAGTTCGTTCGTCGTATTATGTGAATCGTATGAGATCCGTTTTATATCAGCGCAACCGGCGATTGGGTGAAAGCGGCTTTTCGTTGATTGAGTTGCTGATCGTGATTGCCATTATTTTGATCATTCTGGCGATTGCCCTGCCGAAGTTCAACCAAGCACGCATGAATGCCCAGGAAACTGCGGCAATCCGGCAGATTACCACCATTCACCAGGCTGAAACGCAGTATTACTCCCAATTTGGCCGCTATGCAACCACTTTGGCTGAATTAGGTCCGCCCGCCGGCGGCGGCTCAGCCGGTCCTTCAGCGGCAGATTTGATTCCCGCGACCTTGGCCCAGGGCGAAAACACCGGCTATGTATTTGCCTTACAAAATTCGCCTACGGGCTACACGGTAACTGCCGTTCCCAAGGCGTTCGGCAGCAGCGGCCGCCGCACCTTCTTTTCCGATCAAACGCTGGTGGTTCACCAGAACTGGGGACAGGAACCGGCCACGGCGCAGAGCGCAGAGTTTAAACAATAGCTTTTTCCTGGCCGGAAACCGTGAACAGCCGGGGAGCGTCGGTTGGCCTAACCGCTATGAACCGGTCTTCTATTCTGGTGTTCGTACTTTCGCTGCTTGCGTTTTCCGGTTTCTGTCAAGAATTCGCGCCGGAGTCGCTTGACTCTGTTCCTGTGAACGAACGGACTTTAGCAGTGCGGAACTGAAGACGGCTGCAAAATAGAGTTGCACGGAAGAACACTCTTGAGAATTACCAGGAATCGCGGTTACTAATCGTCACCCGGTAATACGGCTTGTCTTTTTCAGCGGTATCCATTGTGAACTCTTGTGACGTTTTTTGCGGATCATATCCGCGCCACAACCACGTTAAAGATTCCGGCAGATCAATAGCAGCCTGCGCGGAATTGTGGGTGGCATTGCCGAAGCGGAAGTGATAATCGTATTCCCGCATCTTCAATGAATTCGCCAGTTGGATATTCTGAAGCGGCCAGGAACCATGATTGTTTTCCAGATCATCGGTGCCGTCGCTCATCCAGATGCGAATGTTTCGCTTCGGCAGTTTGCGAATCATAAAGGGATAAAGATTGCCGCCGTCCAGTTTTTCTTCCGGATGCCACTGAATCGAGGTATAGCTGCCGATGGTGGAATGTACGCGGCTGAACTTATCCGGGTTAAACCAGGCAGAATTGAGAGAACAGATTCCGCCGGAAGATTCGCCCGCAATGCCCCGGCTGTACCCGTCAGAACGGAGCTTGTAAGTTTTTTCCACTTCGGGCAGCACTTCTTTCAGCACAAAACGGTTATAGCGATCGCTTACGGCGTCGTATTCAACTGACCTCATCGGTTTGCCGTCGGGCGAGAATCCGGGCGCAATAAGAACATGGATCATGGGTGGAATCAGTTTCTGCGCCACCAGATTTTCCGTTACTGTAAACAAGTGCAGCTTTGCCAGATCACCGGCGATAATGGTCTGTCCATCCTGCCAGATCATCAGCGGCGAGGGCGTGTTTGCGTCCACGCCCGGCGAAGCATAGAACCAGAAATCAGCTTTCATGCCGTCATAGATTTTGCTGGTAATCGTATGTTTGTCGCTCAACTTGCCCTGCGGAATACCTGCTTTCGGATAGGAATCCGGGTTGTAGCCTGAAACATCGGAGCGGTTACCGAGCGGCTTTCCGTCAGCATAATATTGGTAAGCGTGCGTGACGCCTACGCGCATTTTGATAAGCCGCATCCATAAATTGGAGGAACCGATTCTCGCCATCGGCACCGCTGCCTGCCCGTCGATGGACACACTGACTGCCGCCGTGGATTCAGTTACGAACAAGTAATCTTGGCCCCAAACAGCAACGCCGCCCTTCGGGGTGAGGGTCTTGGCAACTAAACTGGAAAGCTCCGGCGCATCAGCGCCCTGGCGCGCTGCTTCGATCAATTGCTCCAGAGGATGTGTTTGCGCATGAGCTGAATAAACCAGGAAACACCAAAGCATCAGGAAAGAAAGCTGTTTCATATCCGATAGAACGATCTTTATATCAGATCATGGGACAGAGTACGTCCCGTTGTTATGCCAAAGCAAGCACAATCGCGCCTGAAGCGATCAATAAGCCCCCGACCAGCTTTGCCAAAGTAAAGCGCTCGCCTAAAAATAAAGCAGCAAAAAGAATCACAAACACAACGCTTAACTTGTCAACCGGCGCAACTCGGGAAGCTGGGCCTAACTGTAGAGCGCGAAAATAACAAATCCAGGACAGTCCTGTGGCAATGCCGGAAAGAACCAGAAACAACCAGGTGCGGGTCGAAAGGTGTTCCACGGAAATTATTCCTGTTGTTCTGAAAGCAATAGCCCAAGTGAAAACAAGAATTACGCTGGTTCGTATGGCGGTGGCCAGATTGGAATCGACTCCGGCTACGCCGATTTTAGCCAGCACAGCGGTGGCAGCCGCAAACAGCGCCGAAAGAAGAGACCAGTAAAGCCACTGCATGGAATTGTATTCGGTAGACGCGGAGCACGGCGGAAATTAGACGGGCGCTACGGCCAAACCTTTTAATTTTTCGAACAATGCATCGGCTTGCAGCGGCTTGGTTAAGAAATCCGACATTCCGGCAGCCAAGCATTTTGTTTTATCACTTTCCATAGCATGAGCAGTGAGCGCGATAATGGGCACTTGCCGGCGCGTTTCGGAAGACATGGCGCGAATACAGCGAGTAGCTTCATAGCCGTCCATTTCAGGCATTTGGACATCCATCAGAATTACATCAAAATGCCCGTTCTCAACTGCTTTCACGGCGGCTGCCCCATTGTCCACAATGGTGACATGGTGGCCTTGCCGCTCCAGGAAACGGCGCGCCACAATCTGATTTACGCGGTTATCTTCCGCCAACAGAATATTTAAGGCAGGAAGGAAGACTGAATTCTCCGTATTATGCGCAGAAACTGCGGGGGCTTTTGTTTCTGCGCCCGTTAAATTATTGACGACAGCCTCAAGCAGCACTTTCCGCGATACCGGTTTTACGAGGTGCTGTGCTAAGCCAAGATCGCGGCATTGAACAGCATAGCTATTATTAAGCGGACTCAGCATCAGCACCGAGGAGTCACTGCCCAGTAAGCCTTCTTCACGCAGAGCCTGAACCAGAGTAAAGCCATTCTGCCCGGGCATCTCACAATCCACTAAAAACATCGAGAATGGTTGCTCTTTGCTCCAAGCTTTGCGAGTCGCTTCCAACGCAACAGCAGTTCCGGCAGCACAGGTTGGCCGCATGCCCCAGCTTAAAACTATTTTTTCCAGTATGTGCCGACTTGTGGCGTTATCGTCCACAATCAAAACGCGAAGTTCCTTCAACGGAACCGGATCGAGTGAGAGCGAGTCAGAAGCCTGGACCGAAGTTTTTTGGAGCTTAGCCGTAAACCAGAACTCGCTGCCAAGGCCTACAGCGCTATTCAGCCCAATCTCGCCGCCCATCAACTCGGCCAATTGTTTGCAAATGGAAAGACCCAGGCCCGTTCCGCCGTATTTCCGCGTTGTCGACCCATCAGCCTGCGTAAACGCGGAGAAAATTTGCTGTGTTTTGTCGGCGGGAACTCCAATGCCGGTATCTTTCACCTTAAATTGCAGCAGCCAGGTTGCCGGATCCACTTCTTCAGCGACAGCAGAAATGACGATTTCACCTTTTTCGGTGAACTTAACGGCATTTCCGGCCAGATTTAAAATTATCTGCCTCAATCGGTGCGGATCTCCTACCACCAGATCGGGAACGGAGTCTTCCACATCAATTATTAACTCCAAACCTTTGTCTTGCGCCCGTTTCGCTACTGTTCTGGCTACCTCGGTTACTATCTCAACCGGGGAAAACGATGTGCTTTCAAAGCGGATGTGCCCGGCTTCGATTTTGCTCATATCGAGAATATCGTTTAAAATTTCAAGCAACTGTTCACCGGAAGAATGCGCCATTGCCAGGTATTCGCGCACGTCAGGGTTGATCTCAGCATTCAATGCCAGTTCGGTCATGCCAAGCACTCCATTCATTGGCGTTCGTATTTCGTGGCTCATGTTAGCCAGAAACTCACTCTTGGAACGACTGAACTGCTCGGCTTCTTCTCGCAGTGCTTCTTCCCGCGCCAGCTTTTCTTCGATGATTGCTGTTTGTTGTTTTACCTGCCGTCGCAACAGAGAAATCCATAGAGCGGACACTCCAAAGATCAGCGTAATAACAAAGCCGACTTGAAGCGTTTTCTCAAAGGTCAACCAGGGAGCATTCCGCAACACTTGTATGTCGTCAGCGCTGCGGAGCTTCAACGTAAAGGAAGACGGGATAGCGTTCTGATTCAACACCGGGTCGAATACAGCAACTCCCGTCAACCGTAGAATAGATCCCGGGCGGAAATGGGCAAGCGGAAGCGCAGCACTGTTATAAGCCTGGAAGTTGATTCCGTTTGATTGAAAGCTTAGAACTTCGCCACTGGTTGTTTTAGCTCGGTCTAGAAGCTGCGCATCCAGTTGAACGAGCGTTGCAGCCAGTTTTTGCTGTAGAATCTGTTCGGCTATTACTATTCTGGGTGCGATTGAACCTTTTCCCAGCGAAGCAGAAACCGAAGCGCGTTCCAAGATGGGCGATAATTCTCCTATCTGCAGAAATCCCACCGCTTCCGCCACATCGCCCGGAACCAGCGACGAGTGATTATGATCAAGGATCGTTACGCTTCCGCTGGCGTCCTGCAAGGTAGTTGGGCCTTGAGGAGAACTGGAAGTCACAACTCCCTTGACTCGTACTCGGTGGCCGATCGCGCTTTGCGGCGCATACTCCAGCAGCTTTCGGATGCTAAGAACCGGCAATTGTGAAACCGGCACTGCCGATTCCCGTATGCGTATAAATGATAGGTCCGGCACATACATATCAATCCCAAGGAACTGTCGAAGATTGTTATAGGTCGAACCGCACACGCCGGCAATACTGATCCGGCTATCCACAAGATATTCAGGAAACGGTTTTTTTCCGGCAAGGTAAGCTCTAAATTTCGCTTTACCGGCCCGGATATAAGCTACCGGGATAGAAAGTGAATTATCAATAGCTTCCACTACGCCTGGCAATTGAACCCAGTTGCTGTCCTCCGCACCGGAAAACACCAGATCATAATCAGGAACTCGGTCTTCCGGAAGTTTGCCGAAGCCGATCACCGTTACCTTGGACTTTCTAATGGAGGTCGCAAAATCATCCGGATCAGTGACGCCTTGAACGCTGACCAGTTGACCTAGTTTCAGATCGGTTTTGAAGTCATAAGCCAATTGAACGAAAATGCCGCCAGTGGCATCTTGCACAAACAAGGATTTATCAGTCGGCTCAAAATAGGTAACAACTCCCTGGAGGTTTACAGGAATTCCCAAAGCGGCTAAGGCAAACGGTAATCGTTTAATGCCTTGTACGGTGTTGATGGTGTTCGGATGATCCTGAGATTCTCCTCTCTCAGTTAGGAAAGCGTCATCGAGCGACACAACGCCGTGGACTCTGTCTAGAAAACCAACGGCTTCCACCGTAACTCCTACGGGAAGCGTGTTCTCCAGAATGGTTCGGATCGGAAGCCGATGCTGTTCTTCAGAAATGAAGAATCCGGTGCCGCTATTGTCCTGAACAATGGTGCCATGAATCCGTATCTGGTGTTCGGGCAGTTCGTTGAAGTCCGGTTGGAAGATCTGCTTTATCGTCATTTCCGGAACAGCATTTACGGGAACCGGCGGTTTTTCCACTTGAACGTAGTTTTGGTTAATCGGAAACAGCGTCACTCCAACGGCTTGACTGGTTAAATCGAAGCCAGTGTCAGCCACGCCTTCCAGCGTGACTTTGGCATTAGTTAAATCCCGTAACTTCAAATAATCCGTTTCGGGAACACGTACATCAACACGGTATTGCTCAACCGCCAACTCAGCAACAGGCAGACTAGAGCTTTCTGAGCGCACACCTCGAATAACGCCTCGAACCCGACAAAGGTGATACTGTTGTTTTCCTGATTTCAAGTCGGCAACACTGGCTGCAACCGGTTGAGGATAAAACGCGTTTTCAGGTTTTGGCAGAATCTTGAACGAAGGGTTCACAATGGTGGGAGAAGGCCAGCTATTAGCGAAAAAACCGCTGACTTCCACATAGTTGCCAGGAGCAGGCAAGCCATCAAAGGCGGCAACTCGCACCCGGATTGCTCCGGTCTTATCTTGCAGATAAATGGTTTTGGAATTTTGGTCAACAACAGTGATAAACCCTGAACAACGAACGCGCTCCTGCCGTTCCGAAGCGCTTTTCTTCAACAAAGCGCCAATAGACATTTCCCGATTTTCACCGGAAGAAACGAATAAATAAACAAAGCCGACCAGGATAAACGCCAGGAGGGTGAGCGAGATTTTTGATCTAAGCGCCATCGTTAGAGTTAGCTCTAAATAAACTATCGGCAAAATTAGATTGGCAAATTAATAACCCACTCACCCATTCTTAGTACATTAAAACTTTAGTGTCACTGAGTTTCTCAGTTTTCGCATTATTTCCGTTCAAACGCCTTTTCGGGATTGCCGAACTGCTGGTTCTTCCCAACAGATTTTTCTGATACGTACGCTCGTGTTCACTCCGCCGATAGCTTCAGTGGAAGCATATGAACACTGTGGCTGATCCTCTTATCTTCGCTTTTTTTGCTGCACTGGCGCTGGGTAGCGGAATTCTGCTTCATTCCATCTCACATAAGCTGTCTCGCCGTGTTCCGGTTCGCGTTCTGCGTTGTTTTTACGCTTGCGGCTTCATTTGTGCCAGCGTGGGACTACTTCTACTGGGCGACAACCTGCTAAAGCAGATTTATTGAACGAAAGTTCGGGATTAAACTTTTAAATAGACAGTTTGGCAGTGATAAACCAGTGCAAGATGCCGCGTGGTTTTGGACCGAAGGATTCCAAATCCGCCCGAAATATAGCGCCCTTCTTAAAATCAACTTGCAAATCGGAACAGCCCAGCAGATACCCGACCAAAGAACTAAATAAGGGATCGTGGCCGACCAGCATCAACCCGCTTTCGTCTTTATGAACGCGAATTTCATCCCAAACCTGCTCATATTTAGCATTCGGCAGCAGCAATTTAGTTTGTAAAATTTTACCCTGGTAGCCGAGCACTTCCGCCGCAATAGAGGCGGTTTGCACAGCGCGCGTCAAAGGACTGCTTAGGATCAGCGAAGGACGCGCTTCGGCGCGCGAGGCAACGCGCAACGTGTCACGAAGCTTACGGCGGCCTTCTGCGGTGAGTTCACGGTCCGCGTCGCTTCTGCCGAGTCGACCTTCCTCTGCAATTCCATGCCGAAGCAAGTAAACCTGCATATCTGAGATTTAATTTTCCATTCTGGCATAGTGGAAAGTTCATGTTTTCTGTTTCCGACAAACAGGAGCGCACCTTGCTCACCACAGCGGTACTGGCGGCAGCGCTGATTCATGTGTCCATCGCAGCCAGCCAGATTTTGCTGGGAGTGGGCGTTTTCTTGATGCTGTTATTTTGGAAACGCCTGCCGTTTCCGCGCATTTGGCTTCCTTTAATCATTTTTTTCGGCTTGACATTGCTTTCCTTACTGACCTCCGTGGACCCTTGGGGCGGCAGGGCGCAGATCCGCAAGTTTTTCGTTTTTCTCCTAATTCCGCTCATTTATGGTGTGTTTTCCCGCTACTTCGCAGCTTCTTATTACCTTTTTGCCGGATGGGCAATTACGGCTACAGCGTCAGGAATCTGGGGATTAGCTCAGTTTTATCTTAGGTACCATCATGCGGAGATTTCCGGCGAGGACTTTTATTCTGCCTACACCGGCGCTCGGATCACCGGCTTTGAAAGCCATTGGATGACGTTCGGGGCGCTTCAGCTTGGTGTACTGCTGCTATTGTTGGCTCAACTTTTTTTCGCTCGGAAACGGCTGCCAAAATGGTGTTACGCCAGCTTGCTTGTTCTTGCTTGTACGATTGTGCTGGGGTGGACACGCAGCATTTGGGTAGCGGCTGTGCCTTCGGTGCTGTATCTGTTCTGGTTCTGGCGGCCTAAACTGGTCTGGATTGCGCCGTTGCTCATGGCTCTTATCTTCGCGTTTGCACCGGGCGAAACAGCCGAACGGCTCAATTCTTTGGTGAATCCGCATGGGGACATCGATTCGAATCGCCACCGGTTTGTGACGTTCTGGACTGGCTTGCAAATGATCAAAGCTCACCCTCTGCTCGGGGTAGGTCCGGAACAGACTGGAAAGCAATTTCAATCGTATGTGCCGGCCGCGATTCCCCGCCCTTTGCCGACCGGCTATTACGGCCATCTTCATAATATTTATCTGCAATATGCCGCTGAACGAGGCATTCCCGCCATGCTGGTTATGATGTGGTTTATCGGATTAGCCTTATGGGATTGCGCAAAAGCATTGAAAATCTTACCGCCCGGCAGAACACAGGAACGCTGCATCCTGCACGGGTCAATTGCGTTTATTCTGGCGATTTTAGTGGAAGGGTTTGCGGAATTCAACCTGGGCGACAGCGAGGTTTTGATGATGTTCGTGACGGTTGTGGCGCTCGCTTATGCGGCCATCTATCAGGTCAAGAAGGTTCAGCCAAACCAAACCTAAAAACTTTATGGAATCAGATTGGGAGCACTCGCGGTTTTTATTGGTAGGCGGTTCCGGTGGCTTGGGGCGAGCAGCGGCGGAATGGCTGGCGGCGAAAGGAAGCGAACTGACAATCAGCTACTGTCGCCAGGAGGAACGCGCCAAGCAGCTACAGAGTTTAGGCCAGATCGTGCAAGCTGATATCACCCTGCCCGAACATCGTTCCCGATTACTTCAGCAGGCCGGAAAAATCAGCGGAATGGCAGTGTTTTCCGGCGCTCCGGCTCGTGTGACTGAAACGGAAAAGCTGGAAGAACAAATAAACATCTCGCATCAAATCAACTATGTGGCGCCACTTCTGCTGGCCCGGGAGCTGGCTGAGCGTTGGAAGCAGGAAGCAGAAACCGGGTCAATTGTTTTGCTTGCTACGATGCAAGCGGTCGGAGTTTTTCCCGGATCCACAGCTTATGCAGGAGCCAAAGCGGCGTTAATTCATGGAGCCAGAATCCTGGCTAAAGAGCTTCGCGCACCCTGGAATATTAATGTAAACGTAGTGGCACCCGGCATTATTGCCGCTGGCATGGCGGAAACGAGTATTGCTTCCGGTAAATATGATCGGTATCTGCGCGAAAACACGATTGCGCGGTACGGCAAAACTCAAGATATTGCCCGCACAGTAGGTTTTTTATTGAAGCCTGATAGCTACATCACCGGCCAAGTGATTCAAGTGGACGGCGGCATTACTTTATGAGCCGCCGTGCACCCGTTTTACCACAACAACTTAGCCGACGAATTTAAGTTCAGCATGGCGTTGGCTGCCGGCGCTGTTGCGCGGACGTTCGGAGGAATGCTTGCGCGCGCCCATCTGAGAGCGGTTCGCCTTTTTTCGCTCACCTTCAAAACGGTTCCCGCGTTCCCGGTTGGAAGAAGGACTAAACGAAGAATGATGCGCTGGTCCGGCAGATGGTCTGCCGCCTCGAAAAGGCCGGCTTGCTGCGCCACGTTCCGTCGGCATCAAATCATCAGATGGACCTTCAGCGGGGTCTACCGGCATATTGGAAGGAACAGTTTGACGTGCAAAACGAACGCTGATGGCGCGTTCAATTCGCCGCACATCACCGCGCTCCCCGGCAGTGGCAAACGTAGAAGCAGTTCCCCGCTGGCCAGCGCGCCCGGTACGGCCGGCCCGATGAATGAAATCCTCGGGAGCCTGCGGCAGGTCAAAGTTCACCACATGCGCAATGCTGTCGATGTGAATACCGCGAGCCGCCACGTCGGTGGCCACTAGAACGCGATAATAACCTTCGCGGAAGCCATTCAAAGCTTGGTTACGCTGGTTCTGGGTACGGTCGCCATGAATTGCTGCCGCCTTTACGCCCGAGCGAACCAGGCGCTTTGCCAGCCGGTCTGTGCCATGCTTTGTACGCGCAAACACCAGGAAGGAGCCTTGTTCCTGTTCCAGCAGTGAACGAAGCAAGCCGAGCTTTTTACCATGCTCAATCTCATACACATGCAGGTCGATGCTGTCGCACGGCTTGGTTGCCGCTCCAACAGTAATACGAACCGGATTTTTCACGTGCTTTTCAATCAGCGGAGCCACTGACTTTTCAATGGTTGCCGAAAAGAAAAGCGTTTGACGGGAACTGGGCAGGGCCGACAATATTTTTTCGATGGTGGGCAGAAAGCCCATATCAAGCATCCGGTCGGCTTCGTCCAGCACCAGAATACCGGCAGAACCGAGCTTTGCCAGCCTGCGGCCCATCAAATCGAACAAACGGCCTGGGGTGGCAATTACAACCTGCGCACCGCGTTTAATGTCGCGGATCTGGGCGGCTTCATTCAAACCGCCGACCACTACCGTAGCCGAGATGCCGGTGTTCTTGGCCAGTTTATTAAAGGTCTCATGAATCTGGATAGCTAACTCGCGGGTCGGGGTCAAAATAACGGCCCCGATGCCAACGGGAGGTTTAGCGGCCAGCGTATGTAAAATCGGCAGAACAAAGGCCAGTGTTTTGCCGGTACCAGTTTGCGCGGTAGCTACCACATCGGAGCCTTCTAAGGCCGGCGGAATGGCTTGCGCTTGAACAGGAGTCGGCTGGATAAATCCCTGCAACTGCAAGTTCTGTTTCAATGCTGAAGATAAAGAGAATTCAGAAAATTTATTCATTTGTCAATTCGCGGGCTCATATTAGGCTGCCGCGTGTCGGGTCACTAGTTACTAAAGACACCACTTACAAAGAGAAGCAATCCGCGCAAACGGACGTATCCATCAAGGAGCGCCTGATTAAAGTTTTTGGGAAGGATGGAACGGTTGAAAAGGGCTGCTTATGACTGCAGCCCCAGTGAGGAAAAATCTTACCAGCGGGACTTCTTGTTGTACCCGCCACCGTTGCCGCCGCCACCTCGATTACCACCATAGCCGCCGCCACCGCTGCCGCCACGAGGAGAATCAGATTTCGGTCTTGCTTCGTTCACGTTCAGAGTGCGGCCCAAAAGATCAGTGCCGTTTAACGAGGAAATCGCATTTTCTGCTTCGTTGCGATTCGACATTTCTACAAAAGCAAAACCGCGCGGCTGACCAGTCATACGGTCGGTGATGACGCTCACGCTTTCCACCGTGCCATGCTGCGAAAAAAGGGAAGTGAGATCATCTTCCGTCGTTTGGAAACTTAAATTTCCAACAAATAATTTAGTCATAAATGACTCCTGCTGCTTAAAAAGTATGTTCTAAAGCAGCTAGGAAACGACGAAGGAAAATCAACGAAGACACGAGCCGCGAATTAGGACTTTTCCAGGATAACACGATTTTCGGCTTCTGTATGAGCAGAAACACTATTAATTCTCAGGAAAACAGGAATTTCATCACCTCCCAACCAGCTCACGAAGCTGCTTGAGAAAAGTTGATTGGTCCTCTCACTTGAACTTTAAAGGGAACTGATCTGCTTACTTCCATGACTTCCACCGAACAAGGTTCGTCCACTAAGACCGTCACGCTTGCAGCCCACGGCCGGCAACTCAGCTTTGAGGCTCTGCTCGACGACGGCTCGCACTATGTTTTGGACGAAATCTTCAACAAACACTGTTACGAACTGGTGCCGTTTATTGGAGAAGTTAAGACCATCGTTGACATCGGGGCGAACATGGGCATTGCTTCGGCCTGGTTCCGTTTGAGCTACCCGCAGGCCTCCATTCTTGCGTTTGAACCTGATCCCCGGGCGTTAACTATTCTGCAAAAGAATGCCGCAGCTATCGGCAAAATCGAGCTTCATCCCTTTGGACTTTACAGCGAAGATTGCACTAAGGATTTTTTTGTCGGAAAAACTTCCACGGTTCATAGCTCCATCCATTCGCATAAATATTCATCGGCCACCAACTACAGCATAGATTTAAAGGATGCCGGAAGCGTTCTGCAGAATAGTAAAATCGGCGCGATTGACATCATAAAAATAGACACCGAAGGCTGCGAGATTGCGATTCTGCGGAGCATCGGCAAAGCAATTGACGGCATTAAAGTGATTTACCTGGAATTTCACTCAGAAAACGATCGGCGGGAACTGGACGACCTGCTCTGCCCGACGCACCAGCTTTACGAGGGCAGCATCATGCAAGCGCATCGCGGCCAGATGACTTACGTGCGTCGTGATCTGCTGGAAAACCAGCACAATCCGGAAATCGAGCCGCTCAATATGGCTGCGAACATCATTCCGATCAGCGGGAAACCAGCCTCGTCGTTACTTCAACTGAATGCAGCTACCTTGGGTAAAGATCCGAAACTGAGTTCTTCTCAATTAGGCCGCTACCTAGCGGAGTATTCTGCGGTGGACGGCTGGTTTTCGCCGGAATCAGCAGCTATCTGGGATTGCCTGCTTTCCCATCAAACCCAAACTCAGATGTCCGGTAATTTCCTGGAAATTGGAGTGTGGCGGGGTAAGTCGGCTGCTTTATCCACGCTTCATTCGAAAGCGGATGAAAGCTGCATTCTGGTGGACCCTTTTATGCCGAACGAAGTTCGAACGCTGATTGACGGAATTAAACCGGAGAACGTGGTTTACGCCGAAAAATACTCTACAGAACTGCTGCGAACAGGTTTGCTGACAACAAACGCGCACACGTTTCGCTGGATACACATCGACGGCGAGCATTCCGGACCGGCCATCATGAATGATCTGAATATTGCCAATGCGCTGTTAAACGAAAAAGGTGTCCTTGTACTGGATGATTTCTTTTCTACGGGTTACCCGCAGATTACGGCAGCCGTGTTTCAATGGCTGCAACAGCATCCCTTGCAGTTGCACCTGTTCTTATGCGGCTTAAACAAGGGTTATTTGTGCCGAACCAACACGGCTCCCCTGTATCTTCAGTTCGTAAAGGATCGTCTGCATACTGAGCTGGCGCGCCGAGGCTTTTCCAACCTGACTATTTGGAAGACCACCACTACCGCCGACATGAACTGCTTTGGCATCTCCGAGCGATTTCAGAACTTCAGTTATCGCGGACCGGATTGGGATCAGAACAGAATTCAAATATGACGGACCGGTTTTCCGGTCCGCTTAGGCTTGCAGCAGATTGTGGACTTTTGATCCGGCCTTCTTTTGCAGATTCTGAAGTCCATCAATGTGGAGCAATTGCTTATGCGGGATAATTGCTTCAAGCGGAGCCGCTTCACCAGTGGTAATCAGATAATTCCATGTATCGCTTGTTTTGGCGTGTTTACGGGAGTCTAGATAACGGACGCGATCCGCTAAACCAAAGCGCCGCAGAATCGGCCTCAGCGTTTGCTCCCCTTCGAGCACCGTGCAGGCAATCCGGGGCAGGTCGATCATATCGCCCACCACACAAGCAGGTACGCCCGGACCCACGAGAACCCGCACAGTTTCTTCCACGCGGTGGGCGTCCTGCAATTCTTGGTAGATAGCCATACGGGTCGGCAAAGACAACGGATGAGCGGCGGCTAACTGCGTTCTCACGTCCCAATCGGAGCCGTATTCAGGTTTTAGCTCGCCGGAAAAAATCCAATCGAGGAATGCGCCGGTCTGTTGTCCGGGCGAAAATTTCCCGTTATAAATCGCATTGCCGTTCCGCGCCATGCGAAGAGCTTTTTCAGGATCGGCTAGGCAGCACCGGGCCACTTCCAGCAGTTCCTGTTCGCTGGAATAACCCAGATAATCGCGTCCTTCTTCAAACAATAATTCCTGGCCGGCTTCAGGAGCAAGCCGATCCGTCAGCAGGCAGCCGCCCGCCGACATCACTTCAAAAACCCGCAGATTCAGATCGCCGTTCATGCTGGCGTTGAAAGACATGAGCGAGGAGTTGTATAACGCGGCTGCTTCGGAGCGGGTGCTGCTTTGCGCATAAACAGGAAGCCCATTCTCTTTTAAACTCTCAATCAGCCGCGCGCGTCTGGCATGAAGGCCTTGCGTGGTCTGGCCGGAAAAGGCAATTCGGTTTTCTTTTTGCGCGCGGAAAGGCTGTGGATGATGTTCGGCGGCTAGAGCAGGTATCCAGGCTAACTGTTTAATGCCCACCTGCTTGTACCAGTGCAGATGCTGGCGGTTATACGTTGTCATCAGATAATCGAACTTGCCGCCCACCGCGTAATCCATCATTCTTTTGATCACGGCATGACCCCAGTGGGTGTCGCCAGCATAGAACACGGATGGGCAGTCGAATGCGCCCACATTCACCGGCAGATTGCCGAAAGCGCTTTCCGTAAAAACAACCACCAGATCGAAGGGGCCGGTGATTCCCTGCAGCTCCAGAGTTTTCTTCAGATCATAAGTGTGAAAGAAAGGAGTGTAGGCGTCAAAGCTCCGTCGTCGATTCGGAAGCAGCCAGTTTTTTGCGGTAGCTAGAGGATGAGGACCGACGGTGATCTGGTTATTTGAAAGCTGCGGAAAGGGTATGTAGGCCGAATCCACAGACCAGCTTAATAATATTCGTTTGGAACGATTTTTATTGCTTTCTGTGTTGGGTCCCTGCGCGATACCGGACCAGCCTTTCCAGTAGGGCTTGGTTTCGGGAAACCAGCACAGGATTTTCAAGGCCAGATGATGGGCTCCCTCAACTTGCGCCCATTGTTCACGCGCTGACCGTGCTTTGCCCAGTACCTCATCGTAGCGGGAAAGCGCATCGCCGGCCGCCGCGCAGATTGAATCTGCGGTGTAGGTTTCGAAGCTCTGACCCGATAAGCCGAACGTTTCCAGGCGAGTCGACAAGGCGGTATGGCGCGGAACAATGGACGGAACTCCGTTGGCGATAAGCTCATCAAGCAGGAACGATTGACGATGTCTGAAAACGTGCGGATCGTAGGGCAGAATAGCCAAATCAATGGAGGAAAGAATTTGCTTCCAGCGATCGAACGGCACCGCTCCCGGCATGAAGATAAGGCGTTTCTGGCTGCTTTCCAATCCTTGAAGGAAAGCTGCCAGGCCAAGCGCGTTTTCATTCAACCCGTCGTGCACCAGCAGCGCGGCGTTTGGATGCTGTTTCAGTAGCAGAGACGCCAATTCAGGTATCAGGCCAGCGCCTTTTTCTGAAGACTGATTTCCTAGAAATGCAACTAGCCGCCCTTTTGCCACGCCCCGGTTGTCCGTACTCTTTTTAGAAAAAATCTGAGGATCTGGCCAGCGCTCCACCGGAGACTGGAACAAGGTTTCAAAATAGGAAGCTGTCCATGCATCCGTGGCTACTAATTTCAGATGCGTTTGGATACCGCTAGCGAGAATGTTTCTGATTTGTGCTGCCGGCTGATGAATCAATGACGGGTCTTCCGCTCCGGCGATTATGTCTTCCAGCCCTGAAGCGGAGAGTTGAATGATCATCTTTGGCCTAGCGGCGTGGGCGAACTGTTCCAACCAGGAAATCGCGCCATGAGCATACGGCAGGCTTGCTTCCCGAACGTAAATGCAATCCTGCGGCCCGATTTCAACCATTTCCCGAAAGGCACTGTGAGCTTCCGCCGCCAAAGCCGTGAATTGCGCAAAAGACTCCGAAGCTGTCTCCTGCTTCAGAAAGGTGCGGCCATCGCTTGGAAACAATCCTGTTATGGGAAGCGCAGTTGGAACTGACTGGCCATATTCGCTGAGAACCAGCGGTTTTTCCATTGCCTGGGAATATTCTTGGTGACCGAAAACAACCGGCACAGCCCAGTAAACTTGCAGTTCTGGAATCAAATACTGATACCAGGCTGTGCTGGAATCAACTGTTCTTCTGAGGGTCGGATCAGCGAATATTAATTTCATCATGGCAAGGCGATGCAAACAAGAGACAGGAGAAGCCGTTCTCCCAAACAGTACGTCGCTTGTTTGAAATATTCTGCTCAGAAATTTCTGACGAAGTGTATTGTGGGTTTCCCCATTCTGGGGTTCAGTTCAAAAGCTCCACCGCATCGCCTGGTTGAATTGTGCCTTCAGCTAACACTGCTCCGTAAATTCCGGCGGTGCCGTCATGGGCGCGGGCAACACGCTTCATGATTTCGGGGTTGGGCTGCGCCGTATCAGGATCAAGAGTGATCAGTTTGCAGCGAGGGTCACGATCAATAACCGCAATCACAGTTCTAGCTCCGATTTTCAACCTGCGTCCGACAAACTCATTTTCGCTGAAGCCGTCCGCTGTTGCCAAGTCAAGGTAAATGTTGGCGCGAAAACGCCGCGCATCCATCTCGATTCCTACTTCTTCGCCAAGCTGCTGCGCTGTTTGCAGCGAGAAAAGCGAAATGGGGCGGCAATCCGTCATGGCCCGCTCGGACCGAAGCAAGTTCAACTGATGCGATTCGCGGATGCCTTCTTGAAGCCGACTGAGCAGCGCCGGGTCATCCACCGCAAACATCTCGCCCGAAGGTGTCTGGACATCCAGCATGAGTTCCGCAAAACTCGAATAAAGCGGGGTCACTCCAGGAGGAAGCGCTTCCGCTTCGGCCAAATTCGAAGGTCGAGCGGCCTTCTCAGGATCGCGGTAGCGTGGGCAGTACAAGAGCATCTGGCCTTGTTCCCGCGCGGTCAGATACGGAAATCCTTTGGGCGCCGCCGAACTTCGGAAAGCGTACAAACGATCACCGTAAACGCCGGCATACCCAGCAAACGCTTCTGCCAATCTTTCGCCGCGCATGCTTTTAACGGGATACCGCCAAAGGCTTTCCACCTTGCCGATCACGCTCATTTCGAACTCCTCGTTCTGCGATTGTTCGGTTATTGTAGCGAATGCAGCGGAAATGGTGTTTAATTCTGTTTACTCGGATGCCTAGCGGCGACGGCCAAACCGGTAGGGATTTCGCGTGGCGGACGCGGCGGAAGGAATCGCAGCACTTGCTTTCACAGTCTGGCGATAAGCAAACTGAGGCTGACGCGTTAACGGCGGAGTGAAAGCAGGTTCAAGCTGCGCGGTTTCCGCTTCAAACAAAATACGAGGATCGTAGACCGTGTTGAAAGCCGCCACTAAGCCAATCACCAGCGGCATGTAAAACACATACGCCATGCTGTCAAAACAAAAATGAACGCAGAGCACGGTCAAAGCAGACATCAGCACCAGCGAAAACTGTCGAATGTCCTCGCGCCCGAGTCGTTTGGCGACCCGGTCAATGCGCCAGATTTCACGGAAAGCCGTGGCGTATAAAGCGATCAGCATCAGAATACCGGGTAAGCCCAACTCGCTCGACACCTGGGTGTAGCTATTATGGCTCACTTCCCAATCGATGTGGTTGCCGCGCTCCTTGGCGATTTCCACCGAGGCAGGCATGAAAACGCCCATGCCCACGCCGAAAATCGGGTGTCGCAGGGTGAGTTCAATGCTTTCCATCAATTTCTGATGCCGCATACGGGAAGACGCCTCAGCCGACATAGCGGCATCGCTTCTGACGTTCGAAGTAAATAAAGTGAGATAACGGTCCAGCGATTCATGAGAAAGCGTAAACACAGCGGCAAGGCATAATAAAAACGCCACTGCGATCAGCTTCACTTTATTGGCAAAGGAAACCCGCACCAGCGCAAATCCGAAAAGCACTAGCGCCAGCAGCAAACCCTCGCGGGAAACTGTTTTCAAAATCAGCAGCAGTTCAAAGCAGCAGATCGCCAACAGAAAAAACTTCTTGAACAACCCGCTGCGTGAAGCAAGCAGCAACAGAAAAGGCATTCCAAGCCATAGATGAAAGGCCACCTCGTTTGGATTGCTTAACGTTCCGATGCCCAACAGCCGGTCGTTTACCCCGTTGCCGGTTCCCGCCGCCGCGATGCCGGGCAGCACCAATAAGCAGGCCGCCGCCGCCGCCCATCCCATCGCGGACATGGTTTTTCGGTAGGCGATTGTGAAGCTGCCCAAGCCGGCCACAATGAAAAACACGGCGAACGACTTCAACCAGTTGTTCAGGAATTGATTTAAGGTTTCCGAGCGCCAGGTACTGAAAGGCATGCAAACCACCATCCAAGCGGTCCAGGCAATCAATAAAATTCCTAGCGGCGTTCTAAGGGCGCGAACCAGATTGCCGGTAATGAATACGCTGACCAGCCCCACAATCGTCACCAGCATCATTAGCCGAAGCTGGGCCAGCCCCATCACCTGCAAAATTTCCAGAATGCGGCAGAACAAAAGAAAAACGTACAACGCTACGATTTTCGCGGCAGCAGTGGCGCGCTCTTGTTGTTCGACCGGTTGTGTGGCGCTCACAGGAACTGGCATCAATCTACTTCAGTTTATCGAGCATAATCTGCGGAAACATTAGGTTCAAAATTCGCTTCCCCATACATCAAGCCGCATTGATGGGAATCTCCAGCCGGGCCGGTAAAGCGTGGGCTGCCAGTATCGCTTCAAACTGCCGGGTGATCGCTTTCCAGGAGAACTGACCGGCAACGAGCGCGAAAGCATTGTCAGAAAGTTGGCAGCGTCTGTTTCGATCGCTCAACAATTGAACGCAAAGCTCGGCAAACCGGGCCGGATCGTCCTCAATCAGCAGATGATGTTTGTTTTGAACGGGCAATCCTTCCGCGCCGACCGTGGTTGAAATTACCGGAATGCGGGCGGCCATCGCCTCGAATATTTTCAATCGGGTTCCGCCGCCGATCCGCAAAGGAACAACAGAAACCGCTGAACCCCATAGCCAGGGACGCACATCAGGCACGGTGCCGGTCACAATAATATTTGGCTGCTGTTTTGCCACTTGTACGAGCCAAGGCTCCGGGTTTCGGCCCACGAAAGCAACTTTGCAATTCGGCATTCGCGCCAGAATGCGCCCGTAAATCTGGTCCAGGAAAAATTTGGCTGCATCAATGTTGGGCAGCCAGTCCATTGATCCGACAAACACCAGATCGGCTTGGGGCGGCTGAACAGCCGTGGGCTCGAAGTAGGAAATATTCACTCCGGTCGGCACGCTCGTAATTCTTTCCACGCCGTAATTGGCCCTCATTGCATCGCGGTCCAGATCCGAAACAGCGATCACAGAACCCGCTTGGCGGCACACAGCTTTCTCATACTTCTGCATTCGTTTGGCTTGCCGCGAAAGATAAAACCGCGCTGCCGGGCTGGAAGCCTGTTCCCAATGCCGCTGCCAGATGGACGCTTCCACATTGTGTTGAAATAGAACGGCTTGCGAGAGATCCGGAATGTTCTGCGCGGGAAACAGAAAATCGCAAACTATGCTGTCAAAGTGATGCGCTTTCAGCAAAAGCTCGATCTGTCGTTTCATGGCCGCAGACCGGTAGCGAGCCACCGACACCGGCAAAGGCGAGAATAAACCAGCAACAAGCTGTCCGACAAATCGAACTGACCGCCGGGGTGGAACCGAATGCCGGACCGGGTAAACCTGGGTGCAGTATTCCCCGCTTCGGGCGGGGCCTTCGCTGTTCATTCCGTCGTTAAAACAAACATAATGGATTTCATGCCGTTCGTGAAGGCAGCGCAGCATTTCCAGCGTGCGGATCTGGCCGCCGCGCGTAGCGGGATGAAGATAATCGGATTTCACCCAGAGTATTTTCATGCCGGGATGTCTGCCAAACACCAATTGAAATGATTTTGGAAAGCGCGACGGCTTTTGAAAAGAGCGTTCTCCGGCAAAACGAAGCTGGAGAGAACACGCGAGCAGTTGCTCACAAATTCCATTGTAGAGACTTTCAGCGGGAAACGCGAAATGCCGAGGTTCGTGTTTTACTAAAAGGATTGCGAGAAACTCAAGCGTCTGGGATCGCCTCGCCGTCGGCGGGCCTGGGGTTTGTGCGTCCGCCGTGGCGCGTGGTGTTCTGGATCGGCGCGCTGCTGCTGGTTTGTTACGCCCCGATTCTGTACCGGCTGGTTCTCAACTGGACCACCGATCAGGATATGGGGCATGGGTTCTTTGTTCCCTTGATCGCCGGTTTCATTGTCTGGCAGCGCCGTGGTTTTCTGGCCGATCTTCCCCGTCAGCCTAATCCTTGGGGTTTGCTGCTGGTGATTGCGGCGGGCCTGATTGCCTTAGCTGCGACTCTAGGAGCCGAGCTTTTTACCGCACGGCTGGCTTTTGTGATGGCCTTGACCGGAATTGTCTGGTATCTGGGCGGCACTGCCTGGTTGAAAGCGCTCAGCTTTCCTCTGGTTCTGCTTTTATTCATGATTCCGATTCCGCAGATTATTTATGCCCGTTTGACGTTAAATCTTCAACTGCTGGCCAGTGAACTGGCGGAAACCCTGATTACTATTTCCGGCATTCCTGTGATTCGCACCGGCAACATTCTGGAACTCCCGCATCAGACTTTGAACGTGGTGGAAGCTTGCAGCGGCATACGCTCGTTGATCTCGCTCAGTTTTCTTTCGTTGATCTACGCTTATTTCACCGACAAACGGATTTGGATGCGCTGGGCTTTACTGGCGGCGACGGTTCCGATTGCGATTGCGGCCAATGCAATTCGCGTGGCAATCACCGGCTTGTTGACGCAAGTGGATACGATGCTCGCCCAAGGAATCTACCACGAAATTGAGGGCTACCTGGTGTTTCTGATTGCTTTGCTGGCGTTGATGTTAACTCACCGGCTCTTCGGATGGGTGGCTTACCGCAAACCGGCCAAACAGGAAGCAGGTAGCTGATGAAAAATTTATTAGAAAAACAGGCTTCACGCGTTCTTACGGTAGTGCTGCTCCTGCAAGCAGCGGCATTTTACGGATTCTCCCGGGGAGAGCAAGTGCCGGCGGCCAAGCCGCTCGTTGATTTTTCTCTTTCCACACCCGACTGGCTGCCGGTAAAGGACCAACCGCTTGACCAGGAAACACTGGATATTCTGAAAGCTGACGATACGCTTTCGCGGGTATACCGGAACATCCAGACGAATGCGATGTTGGACCTGTTCGTGGCTTATTTTTCCACCCAGCGGACCGGCAAAACACCGCATTCCCCTAAAAACTGTCTGCCCGGCAGCGGTTGGGTGCCAAGTGAATCGGGTACGATTCAGATTTCGGTGCACGGGCAACCTGCGCCCCTCGTCGTGAACCGCTATGTCGTAAGTCGCGGCCAAACGCAAAGCCTGGTTCTGTATTGGTATCAAGGGCATGGGCGAGTCGTCGCCAGCGAGTACCAGGCCAAGCTGTTTACGGTTCTCGATTCGATTCGCTATCATCGCAGCGACACTTCGCTGGTTCGCGTGGTCGTGCCTGTATCTGAAACCGAGCCGGAATCGGCAAGCCGCGCCGCCATTTCTTTCGTGCAAGCCCTGTTTTCGCCGTTGAAAGCCTATCTTCCGGTGTAAAGGAACGGTACACTAAACCCATCCTTATTCTTGAAGAAGTGGAGCTTTATGGCTTTACCCCTCAATCGACGTAGTCTCTTCCGTAGCGCTTCCGCAGTGGCTGCTGCCGCGCTCTACGGTGTCGGTCCCTCCTGGTCGAGCGAAACCGAAAAGTCTTTACCTTCTAACGAGTTGTTCGCTTCCAATCCCGACAAGTACTGGCTTCAGTTGAGAGAAGAACAGTTTTACCTGCCCAACTGGCGCGTGTTCCTGAATAACGGAAGCCTCGGCGTAGCACCCCGGCCCGTGCTGAAAGCCGTTACGGATTACCTGGAACGATCCGCTGCCTTGAACGTGGAAGAATATCCGCGTTGGGGCTACGAAACGCTGGATGATTACCGGACCGAGATGGCCGCTTTTCTCGGCTGCAAAAAAGAAGAATTGGCCTTTACCCACAACGCGACCGAAGCCCTGAGCACCATAGCCGCCGGACTGGACCTGAAATCCGGCGATGAAGTTCTGATCACTGACCAGGAACACCCCAGCGGACGCTCCGGCTGGATGGTTCGCCAAGCCCGGCATAGCGTGACTGTCCGGGAAGTGAAAATTCCTTTGCCGCCGAAAAGCTCGGCGGAATTAGCGGACCGGATCACGGCCGCATTCGGCCCGAAAACCCGTGTGGTCTCGTTCAGCGGCATCACTTCGCCGACCGGGCTGATTATGCCGATCAAGGAAATCTGCGCGGCGGCGCGGGCCAAAGGCATTATCTCGGTTGTGGACGGAGCACACATCAACGGCCAGATTCCCATCCGGCTTTCTGAGCTAGGTTGTGATTATTATGTGGGTAGTCCGCATAAATGGCTGTTCGCGCCGGCCGGTTCAGGGCTGCTTTATATCCGCGAGGAAAATCTAACTAAGCTCTGGCCCACGGTGGTTAGCGCGCGTTGGGACCATCAAGAAATCGGAGCAGCGCGCTTCATGATGGTCGGGACTAACAATCGCTCCATCTTCGAAGGCATGATGGCCGGTCTGCGTTTTGCCAAAGAGATCGGGCCGGATCGCATCTACGAACGCATTCATTCGTTAGGCCGCTACACTTACGCTAAAGCCAATGAATGTCCGCATGTGACTTTGCTCACGCCGGAAGACCATAACTTATACGGTTCTCTAGTCTCGATCCAGTTTAAAAAGGGCAATCCAACACAGTTATGGAAGGTTTGCAAAGAAAAGAAGATCTGGGTGGTGGAAGGAGAAAAGGTCCGGCTTTCCTCCCACATTCACACCCGGAAATCTGACATTGATGAGTTTTTCACGGTCGTCAACCAAACCCTTGGCTAATCACAAGCCTTGAAAAGTAAAAGGAGCCAGACCGTCTCTCGCGCGGTTGGCTCCTAGGGTGGTGCAGACTCGGAGGTTGCCTGCACTGTATACTCCTAAGACTACACGAAACTTTTCAAGTTTCCACCTTTCTTCGCAGATTCTTCGGGAAATCCGCAAGAAAAGGTTTAAGATTGCTAGAATTGAAGTAGCAGGTACCCTCCCCGACATGCTTAGTACCCCTACTATTGCGGAAGAAATTGTTGCCTTAAAGCAGGAACGCAAGGCGATCCTTTTAGCCCACCATTACCAGAATTCGGAAATTCAGGAGATGGCGGACATCATTGGCGACAGCCTGGAATTATCGCGCAAAGCAAAACAGTTTGAAGGGGAAGTGATTGTTTTCTGCGGCGTGTATTTCATGGCGGAAACAGCCAAAGTGCTGAACCCCTCTAAGATCGTGGTAGTTCCCGATGAAACCGCCGGGTGCAGTCTGGTGGATAGCTGCCCGGCTGAACAGGTGCGCCGATACAAACAGCTTCATCCCGACCATGTAATTGTCAGCTACATTAATACCTCAGTGGAAGTAAAAGCCGAAAGCGATATTCTTTGTACTTCGCGCAACGCGGTCGATATTGTCAACTCAATTCCCGCGGAGAAGCCGATTCTGTTTTTGCCGGACATCAATCTCGGCAATTACGTGAAGAAGCAGACAGGCCGCGAGAACATGAAAATCTGGCAGGGCGCGTGCATTGTTCATGCCACTTTCCCGGCCCGGCGTTTGGTGACTGCCCGCGCGGAACACCCGAATGCTCTGGTGGTGGCTCATCCGGAATGCCCGCCGGATGTGTTGAGCATGGCGGATTTCATTGGCTCCACTTCGGCATTGATCGACTGGTGTACCACCAATCCCGCTGATGAATTTATTGTGATGACCGAAAGCGGCGTTTCCCATTCTTTGCAAAAGCTTTCGCCTCACAAAAAATTCTATTTCGTAGCGAATGAAAACTGCAATTGCAGTGAATGTCCCTATATGCGCAAGAACACGCTGGAGAAAGTGTTAGCTTGCCTGCAAACGTTGCAGCCGCGTGTTGAGCTTTCGCAAGATTTAATGGAGCGCGCCCTTCTGCCGATAGAACGCATGTTGGCCGTAAGATAACGGTTCATCAACGTGTCGCAACTTGTTCAGTTAAATGCTTTCCCTTCCCCGTCGCCTTTAATTGACGCGTCTATGACTCATTCTCTGGAAGGACCTTTGGCTGACACCTTCGGGCGCGTTCACGATAATCTGAGGGTCAGCGTCACGGATCGCTGTAACATTCGCTGTTTTTATTGCATGCCGGAGAATGCTTCGGATTTTAGCTCAATCAGCAAACAGTTAACGTTCGATCAGATAGTTCAATTCGTTTCGGTAGCTCAAAGCTTGGGAGTTCGCAAAGTACGACTGACCGGCGGCGAACCGCTGCTGCGCCGCAATCTGCCGGACTTGGTGGAGCGGCTTTCCATGAACGGCTTGTCCGATTTGGCACTAACCACCAATGGCGTGTTGCTGTCGAAATACGCCAAGCCGCTATATGACGCCGGACTGCGACGATTGAACATCCACTTGGACTCACTCGACCGGGAGCGTTTCCGCCAGATTACGCGGCGTGACGATCTTCCTCAAGTGCTCGATGGCATTGAAACGGCACTGGCCTTGGGCTACACCTCCATCAAATTGAATGCCGTTGCCATTCATAACCTGACAGAACCGGATATTGTTCCGCTGGCACGGTTTGCGCGGGAGCACGGAATGGAAATCCGCTACATCGAGTTCATGCCGCTCGACGCGCAAAATCTCTGGACTTCTTCGCGCGTGCTGCTGGCGGATGACATGATCGCCCTTTTAGCGGCTGAATTTGGTCCGCTCGTGCCGGTGTCTGATGCTGATCCGCGAGCCCCTGCTACGGAATACGAATTTATTGATGACAAAGGTCGAGTCGGATTCGTCGCTTCGGTAAGCCGTCCCTTTTGTTTGAACTGCAATCGGCTTCGGCTGACTGCTGACGGCAAACTGCGTTACTGCCTGTTTGCGCGGGAAGAAACTGATGTTGCCCCGTACCTGGGCGCGAACCAGGAACTGCAATTGGCTTCGGTGATTCGCTCTACGGTTCTCAGAAAATGGCGTGGGCACGACATCAACGGTTCCGCTTTTCTCGCGCCGCAGCGCCCCATGTATTCCATTGGCGGTTAACTCAGCTATTTATCCTGGTGCAGGAACTTGTTCTTTGCGCTTATCATCCTTCTTCTCGTTCTTCCAGGTCCATTGAATGAAATTAAAACTTGCTATTGCCCTGTTCACAATTCTTCCCTGCGTTTATCTGCTTTCACAAAAAACTCAAATTGAACATGTCGGGCGTTTGGACGACGGTGGTTTTCTGCTGAACAGCGGCTGGGTCATTCATCCGGCAGGCACACAGATTGATGTGGATACGTTTCCCATGCGGAGCGCGCTGTCGCCCGACGGCAAATACCTGTTAGTGTTGAACGGCGGCTATGATCCTCCTTCGGTCAGCGTGATTGATTTGGCAACACAGCGGGAAGCGCATCGCGCGCCCGTTCCTGATGCCTGGATGGGGCTGGCATTTGCTCCTGGCGGCAACAGCGTTTATGTGGGCGGCGGCAGCAAAGCGCGTGTTTACCAGTTGAACTTCGATCCGCAAACCGGCCAACTTTCTCCAGCCCGCGAACTGGCGGCGATAGCGGATGTAAATAATCCGGGACACTCGTTTATTGGCGATATAGCGGTTTCCTCGGATAACCATCTGCTGTACGCGGCGGATCTGCTGGAAAACCAGATTGCCGTCATCAATCTGCAATCAGGCCGCCTGATTGAACGCTGGAAGTGCGGTCGCCGTCCTTACCGGATTCTGATTCCGCCGGGCGGGCAAACACTGCTTGTTTCCAGTTGGGCCGACGCTTCGGTATACCGTTACAACGCCGTAACCGGAGCGCAGTTGGGCGTGATCCGGGTCGCGCCGCATCCCACCGATTTACTCTGGCTGAATAAACCGGCGGCAACGGAAGATTCCGGCGAAGTCAGTTATTCGGCTCGTTTGTTTGTGACAGCGGCCAACACAAACAGCGTATACGCATTCGGCGTCGGCAACAACGGTGAATTTCGACAGATGGAAGCAATCAACACCGCCACCAAGCCGTTGCAACCGCTCGGCATGACACCCACGGCGCTGGCTACCGATGCCAACGGACAGCGGCTTTACATTGTCTGCTCCGATGCCAATGCAGTGGCGGTGGTGGACGTTTCGCAAGCTCCTTCGCGCGTGCTTGGATTCATTCCGACCGGCTGGTATCCCACTGGAGCAGCAACACTTCCTGACGGCAAGCTTGCTGTCTTAAACGGGAAAGGCAAAGGCAGCGCGCCGAATCCGCAAGGACCGAATCCTTTGCAGCGCCCGGAACAAGCGCACCAGGGTTCGCAGGTGGTTCAGTATGTAGGCCGCATGCAAAAGGGAACCGTGCAGATGGTTCCGCCGTTTGACGAGCAGCAGCTCCGGCAGTACACGCGAACGGTTTTCGAAGGCTCGCCTTATACTTCGGACGATCTGCGCACTCAGTTTCGCGGCGGCAATGTGGATGTGTTCGCGCAAGGGCCAAACCATCCTTCGCCGATTCAGCATGTGATCTATATCGTTAAGGAAAACCGCACTTACGATCAGGTGTTGGGTGACATGCCGAAAGGAAACGGCGACAAGTCGCTCACCTTGTTCGGTGAGGAAATAACGCCGAATCTGCATAAGCTGGCAAATGAATACGTTCTCTATGACAATTTTTATGAAAACGCCGACGTCAGCGCGGAAGGCCACAACTGGGCGGCAGCGGCAATTGCGCCGGATTACACGGTGAAGATGTGGCCCAACAGCTACGCGGGCCGCCGTAAAACCTACGATTATGAAGGCGGCGAACCTGCCAACCTGCCGCCTGCCGGATACCTTTGGACGGGCGCGCTTTCCGCCGGTCAATCGCTGCGCAATTACGGCGAATGGACCACTAATTTTCCGCTCGACCAGGTGCAGAACGGCGTTCAAATTAAAGAAGTGAGAGATCCGGCGCTGCGGCCCTACACGGACATGAATTATCGCAGTTTTGATTTGAACTACCCGGATGTGGATCGCGCGGAGGAATTTCTGCGCGACTGGAAAACGTTTGAAGATAAAAACGACGCGCCGCATTTATCCTACGTGCGGCTTGGCAATGACCACACATCCGGTTTAGCTGCCGGTAAGATTGGGCCGCGCTCCGCTGTGGCCGATAACGACTACGCGGTAGGGCAGATTGTGGAAGGCGTTTCGCATAGTAAGTTCTGGCCTTCCACCGCGATCTTCATCATTGAGGACGATGCCCAGAATGGACCGGACCATGTTGATTCGCATCGCGCGCCCGCCTGGGTCGTTTCACCCTTTACCCATCGCGGCATTGTGGATTCCACCATGTATAACCAGACCAGCATTCTGCGCACCATTGAAGCCGTGCTGGCTTTGCAACCTATGACGCAGTTTGATGCATCGGCCACCACCATGTTCGGCAGTTTTGCGACCAAAGCTGATCCGACGCCTTTCACTGCCGAAAAACCGAGAATCTCGTTAACCGAGCGCAACGGGAACACTGGCGTCGGCGCGGAAGCTTCGGCGCGGCTGAATTTCGAAGAAGCCGACGAAGCCAATGATGACGAGTTAAATGATATTTTGTGGCGTGCGTTGAAGAAAAGCGACCCGCCCGCGCCGGTGCGAAGCGTGTTCGCGTCAAGATGAAAGGAGTGGTGCCCGGGGCGGGACTTGAACCCGCACTTCCCTTGCGAGAAAAAGGATTTTAAGTCCTTTGCGTCTGCCGATTTCGCCACCCGGGCTTGGGATTTATACTGTTAGTCTAAATGAATTGGATTGCGTAAACACTCTCGTAAAAGAGATTGTAAGATCTGATTACTCCATCATAGTAAACACAGATTTTATATATTTAGCTTGCAACTAAATGCAGCAGTTCCCCGTATTGAAAGCCCAATCACTCCACCTGCAACTCGTTGCCAAGCGGACACGCAGTTCTGGATGTATTATCCAAAATAAATGCATAGTAAATACCTGGCCCGGGCAGATTCACAGTGATAGCCCAATCATTGTTTTGGGCATTGCCTGCCAGGTAATCTTGTTGCTTATTAGGAAGCGATGCATTGGATGGGGCATAAGCTTCTATTCGTCCTTGGGAATTAACTAAAGCAATTTTAGATAGCACAGACTGTGTTTCGCGATTAAGCGCTGAACCATGTATGGATCGCAAATTGGGCTGAAGTGAATCGACAGTTTTGATCGAACCCAAACAGGAGTTAGTAGTTCGATATCCTTTAACTATTATATGATTACCGCCCAGTTGAACGCTGGCTGCGCTTTGAATTACCGGGATTGGTTCCAGATGATGCGAACGAAGGTAATGGTACCACGGCGGCAGGGCCTGTGGTACTGGGAACAAGGCCGCTCCTACACTTGGGTCGTTCAACGAATGGCGAACAAGCGCAGCCCACCCTTGAGTAAGGAGCGCACGGCGAGTCACGCCATACTCTTTGTAGAATTTCCAGCGACCGACTGTTGATGCCAGTAGCAGTAAAGTGAATAGCTGCGCGGCAATCATCTGTTTTTTCTTTAGTTTCGCCGCATGTCTAGCAAGTAACAGCGCCAGACATGCCCAAAAAATTAGCGCAACTGTTTGGTATCGACTTACCACCGCCTGTCCGCTTCCAAAACGCAAACGCCCTAGCGCAGTAATCGCACCTGTACCAACACAAAAGGTCATATTCGCGAGAAGAAAAGTGTCAGCAGGGGCTATCGTTTTTTTTCTTAGAAAGACTGAGATCATTCCTGCAATCGTCAGAGCGATCGCGCAGAAAGTAAGCGATTCAGATACCAAGGGCCAAGATGAAACATTCGGGAGAGATGCATCCCAACTCACAGCTAAGTACGTAATTAGGTACTTTAATATACGTCCTGGCTGTCGTATCGAATTGATGGGATTGGAGTCGTGCGGAGGCGAGTGGTATCCGATAAGATAAGCGGCGATCGCTAAACTTCCCGCTATAGCTATAATCCAAAGTTTTCTTCGACTGAACCGGAGTCCTCTTGCCAATATAAATAGAAGCGGCCACACTAATACACCACTCGCAAGGCTAGCTTCCGCTACGAACGCAGAAAAAAGACAGATGAGTAATGCTATCCGCTTTCGCTTATCATGATCTGGAAGAATAGCGTGCCATGCTGCGGATGCAAAAGCGCACGAAGCTCCCAGTTGCGACAGTACAAAGACAATCTGAAACCCCCAGATAAAATTGTCCAACTGCAAGGGACAAAAGCAACAGAACGCAACAAATCCCAAGCTCGAAATTAGGAGAGGGCCGCGAAGACGTCCATCGTAATGGCTAAAGCCCACCAAAACAGCTACCTGGGCGACCTGCACTAGAAAAATTTCAATCAGCAGGCTGATATTCCGATGACCTAATAAAAGCAGGTCAGCGTATTCCAACAATCTGCCGATCAAAAGGCGGTGTTCATTGTGTTGCGCCCACAAGATTTTGAGGCTGAATGGGTTGGGTTCAATAGCAAGCGATGCGATAATAGACCACTGGTCATAGTTAGGAACTGGGCTGTAACAGATGAGTACTAAAAGGATTGTTGTTCCCACTGTAAACAATCCGAAACTTAAAATGGCAAATGCGAGAAAGCTGCGTAACGAAATTGATTTCAGCCGCTTCACATTGACTCGTTCAGTAGCAGATGGTGTGACGGACGTTTCTTTACCAAACATCTTGGACATGTCAAATTTTATTAAGTGCGCTACGCACAAAAGCTAATTAGCTCGAAGCCTTTCCGCAAAGCCAATCGTTTCTGAAAAATTTGCAAGCAATGTGGGAATCTGGTTTTTCGCCGGATTTGTGGATATATTTACGTTTCAGCTTATCAAACGATAAGATGTTTTACTCATGCGCCCGCAACCACACCACAGTCTGATCATCAGACTGCTCGGAACTATGACTCAGCCTACTCAGCCGCTCCGTAATGTGTTGGATCGCCGCCGGCGAGCTTAGCTGGCATACGCTCGCGGCGAGCGACAGAAATCGGTCATCGCCAAATTCTTCTCCGCTAACATCAAGAAACTCCGTAACTCCATCGGTGAAAATCACCAGCGCATCTTGATTTTGCAGCGTCACTTCGCGGCATTCGCACACGCATTCAGGAAACAAACCAATCACAATGCTGGTAGAGTCAAGACGCTCCACGCTTCCATCAAAGCGAAACAAAGCGGGCGCCAGGTGGCCGCAGTTGATGTATTGCAGACTGCGCCCATTGTCATCATATTCGAAATAGAACAAAGTGACATATTGTTCGGCTGGCGAGGAAGCATGAAAAAGGCGATTCACGGTTTCGAGCAGCGCCAAGCCCGTTTTAGCGCCATTATCCAGTTGACTGCGAAAGCAGGCTTGCAGATTCGCCATCAGAATCGCCGCCGCTATTCCTTTGCCGCTGATATCGGCTACCAGACCCGCCATGCGGCCCGGCCCTAGAGAAAAGAAATCGTAATAATCTCCGCCCACTTCCCGCGCTGGTAAGCAAGTAGCCGCATATTCCAGATGTGCCAGCGGTATTGTTCTTTGCGGCAGCAATTTCTGCTGTACGTGGCGAGCAATTTCAAGCTCTGAACGCGCTCGCAATAATTGTTTGCGTTCCGATTCCGCGCGTTGAAGCTGCTTTGAGACGGCGGCAAGCAGGTGCTGATTATCCCAGGGCTTCTGAACAAAATCATTTGCGCCCAGGCGCATCGCTTCCACCGCCAATTCAATGTTGCCCCAAGCGGTCATGACTATCACCGGGGCAGTGATTCCTGCGCGACGCAGTTGTGAAAGAAGTTGAAGTCCTTCCTGCCCGGAGGTAGTGTCTCGTGAATAGTTCAGGTCAATTAAAAAGAGATCAAACGTACTTTTGCGCGCGGCTTCCATCGCTTCCTGGGGTGAATCCACCGTCACAGCGGCATAATTGTTCAGTTTCAAAAGAAGCGACAAAGCGGCCAGAATATCGTGCTGGTCATCGCTGATCAGAATACGCGGACGTTCCGTCGGTTTTAAACCCATTACAGATTGGCGGGGCTGTTTCTCTGCATTCACGGGCAACAAAAGCTTACCATCTCCTATTCCAGTATTGTGCAATTGAATCACCAAATTCGCCCTGCGGCAAACAGTTGTAAACTTGCGTGTTGCGCGAGAACGCTGAAGCTCCTTAGTGTTCGAATATGGGACGCGCTCTCCGGAAATGCCACAACTAGGGGTTGTTCTGTGCAGCAGTGAATTTGCTCCATCCGGAAGATTCCACTACCCGGTTGTTATTCGGCTCCTGCAATAAGATCAGAACCGCCGCGTCCGCGTGTTTCTGAACCAGCTTCAGCCCGCGATCCGGCCCAAGCACGCTAATGGTAGTAGCTAACGCATCAGCCAGCGTGCCGCTCCGAGCTACCGCGGTCACTGTGCGGCGGCTGGTTAAACCCGCGTTCGTTTTCGGATCGATAATATGCGAATACCTTTTTCCGTTTACGTCCAGATGCTGTTCCGTGTCGCCGGAAGTTGATACGGCCATGTTTGATAATTCCAGCACTTTAGTGAAAGGAGACTGCGCCGCGTCAAACGAATCCACGCCAATTCGCCAGCCTCGTTTTCCCGGCGGTGGATCGCCAAACGCCAGATCGCCGCTGGCAGCCACCAGAACGCGATTCAAATGCAGATTTGAAAGCACTGCTAACGCTTCATCGGCGGCATAACCTTTGGCGATGCCGCCCACATCAAGCTGCATTCCGGTTTTCTTTAATTCCAGCGTGTGGCGCTCAGGATCCAGCAGAAGATTTCGATATCCGCAGAGCTCACCGGCTTGTTTCAGTGCTGCTGGTTCCGGCGCTTTGCCGTTCTTGCGAGCTTCCCGCCAAAGCCGAATTACCGGGCCGAGCGTAATATCGAAAGCCCCGTCAGATTCCGCAGCCAGCCTCTGCGCGGCATCCACCACTTGAAACAGATCATCGCTAACTCGAACCGGATGGTCCACAGCATCGGTGGACAAACGGCTCAACTCGCTGTTTGGTTTGTAATCCGACAAAATCTCGTCAAGTTGCGCAATCCGGTTGAAGGCAGCCTTAAAACCGGCTTGTGCTTCCTGCTCGCTCGCCGCGTAAAGCTTGATGCGAAACAGCGATCCCATGTGCGGCTCCACGGCTTCAAACGGCTGCAATTCCGCCGCGGTCAACAACACAGCTTGTGTGATCACGCAGAAAACCAGAACCAGCAGTTGACGGTTCCGATTATTCTTCGTCGTGTTCAACACCGCTGTTCCAGTATTTATACATTTCCTCGGCGCTCGGCACGGTAGCCGGACGCACCAGCCGGAATCCAAGCCACTGCGCATCGGTTTCGTACCAGATACTTTTCGGAAGCTGCGGGTCCTGTTGTTTCCAGGAAGCATCGGAAGCAACGCGTGAAGCACAGCGAAGACTGTCCGCTCCATCGTTCCAGGAACCGCCCCGCACCGCATGAGGATACGGCTTGGCGGCTTTCACCCAGGGATCGTTCGCATTGCCGGCAGGATAAGGCTGATACTGATCGAGCGTCCATTCCATGACGTTGCCCAGCATGTCATAAAGCCCCCAGTTGTTCGGCTTTTTTGTTCCGACCTTCTGATACTTACCACCGCTATTTGTGGAAAACCAGGCGTATTCTCCCAGTTGTGACGCATCGCTGCCGAAGTAGTAAGGTGTGGTGGCGTTCGCACGGCAAGCGTATTCCCATTCTGCTTCCGTGGGCAGCCGGTAAAACTCACCGGTTTTTGCGCTCAGCCATTCGGCATATTTATTCGCGGCGTGTTGCGTCATGCTGATGGCCGGAAAACCATTGATGCCCATGCCGAAGCTCATTTCCACATAAGGGCGAGTCGGCCTGGTCACGCCATCCACCAGGTCGTCTTTGTGCGCAATCTCCCCGGCTTGATTGGCAAACATAAACAACCGGTATTCGTCCCAAGTCACTTCATGCGCTTGCATCCAGAACGGGTCAACACGAACCTGGTGAGACGGCTGCTCGTCTTTTTTATGCTGCGGATCGGAATCGGCGGAGCCCATCGTGAAGCTTCCGCCGGGAATCGGCACCATATCGTAAGCAACAGTTGTGTTGGGAACCGTCACCTTGTAAGCGGCGGCTTTGCCAGCTTCCTGTTGATGGGCCAGAATACGCGTTCGAATTTCCTGCACGTTACCCAGTTCAGCGTTTTGAGAAGAAGCTTCCGGCTTTTCCGTGGTTATTTTCCGCACCACTAGTTTTACGTTCTCAGGCCACGGCGCTCCCTGGGCAATCCAGTTGCGCACAATCATTAACTGGCTATTTTCGACGCGCTTACCAGGCGGCATTAAACCGTCTCTCATCATCGTGTACAGAATGCTCTTGTCGGGATTGCCGGGAACAACCGTTCGCTGTTCCAACAAGTCTTTCCGCGAAGTCATCTCCAGGTCGGCAGTGGTTTCGCCCTGATGATGGCACTGCACGCAGTTCTGCTCAAACACGGGCGCTACATCGTTTTTAAAGTCAACTTTGGTTTGCGCTGCTAAGACCGCTGAAAACAGGCAGAAAACAGCAGAAACGCGGAAGTAATGAGCTTTCATTGGGATAAACTACACAAATTTGGTAATGCCCGGTTCAGCGCGCGGCGGCACAGGCATGGAGCCGTTCCAGTCCAGGTGGTCCGGGAACAATTTTTCCTGTGAGTTCAACGCCTGGTCCCAGGTAATCTGCTGTCCGGTGTAAGCGGCCATGCGCCCCATCATGGCGAGCAGAGTGCTGGTGGCCATGCGTTTTCCATCGTTAATCGGCTGGCTTTTTCGAATGGAAGCGAACAGCACATCGTGTTCGCGCTGGTACATGTCGTATTTTTCGCCGCTCCAGGTCCAGTTGGTTCTTCCTTCAATGCGCGGCACCGGTCCCCGGCCAATGGTGCAGCTACCTTCGGTTCCCAGAATGTAATCCGAATTTTCGTTGTAGCAGCCTTCAATCTGGCGGTTCGCCAGAAACGCCCGTACTCCATTCGGGTAAACGTAGTTTATTTCAAAATGATCGTAAATGTTGCCGCCTTCGGCAGGGATCGCCCGCCCGCCCACGCCCACGCAGCTCACTGGCGGTTGGTCCTGCAT
>CAXTWH010000020.1:0-87701 GCA_964247975.1 uncultured Bryobacteraceae bacterium
ACGAAGCCAAATTGCGCAGGCTCCATCTTTTCTGCGAGTTGCGGGTGATTGCAGGCCATCAGGTGCAGTTCTTCGAGTTCTGCTTGTTCCTGCTGCTTGCGGTCTTTCTGAATGTCGCGGAGCTGTTTCAAGGTTTGCAGGAAGCGGCGGTTCAAACGCGATTCGTAGAGGGTGAGCAGGGCTAACGGGTTGGCGGCCTGACGGAGGGTTTCGGCCATGGTTAAAGCGGCATGAGATTCGGCATAGCCGATGTGCCAGAGTTCGCCTTGTTCGTCGTGGCCGATGGCAAACAGGTTGTGTTCGGCAGCAGCGAGCCGATGAAGACGGAACTGGAGATCGGCGCAGCTATTGGCGAGTTGCGTTTCGACGGCTCCGACCGGGTTCAAGGAAGCAACATATCTTTCGGTGAACTGGTGATAGGAGTTCAGTTCTTCTTCGGGCAGGTGGATGACTTGCGAAAGAATGCCGTGACGGGTGGCGTTCAGGGCGGAACGGCTTTTGCCTGCTTCGGTCTTGGGACCGGTACTCTTTTTGGCGTTGGCGCGATTGGCGCGGAGCCGGGCTGCGCTCGGCTGTTTCTGCGGGCTGGTGTCCGTGGGTTGCTCGGGGTTCATGCGGTTCAGAGTGTACCCCGGCCAAAATCGCAATTGACCCAATAAACCGGGTAAGTAACAGAAACAAAACGGAAAATTTTCGAAAAATTTCTGAACAGCGCGATGGAATGAGGCAAAAAGGGAGATCACAATCCGGTTCCCGGCGCTGCCGCCGACAAACAGCCGCTTGACAAGAGGAAACAGAGATGCGAAACATACTTTCACTTTGCCTTCCCCTTACAATAAACAAGGGTGCCTGCCAATCCTCACGTTGAAAAACATTTCACTGCTTCTGATGTAGTCCGGGATATTGTGATCGGCATGTCGGATGGGCTAACAGTGCCCTTCGCATTGGCGGCAGGATTATCGGGAGCGGTGAACACCACCAGGGTCGTCGTGATTGCGGGCTTGGCGGAGATCGCCGCCGGCTCAATCGCGATGGGTTTGGGCGGCTATTTAGCGGCGCGCAACGATCGCGAACACTATCTAACTGAGCGACAGCGCGAAGAACGCGAAATCGTCGAGAAAACTGCCGCCGAAGAATATGAAGTGCGTGAAATTCTGGAAGGCTACGGTTTGAGCCGCCAGAATATTCAACCCATCCTTGAAGCTTTTCACAAAGACCACAAAGCCTGGGTGGATTGGATGATGCGCTTCGAATTAGGGCTCGAAGAACCGGACCCGAAACGCGCCGTAAATAGCGCGGCCACTATTGCTTGTTCTTATGTGGTGGGCGGCTTGGTGCCGCTGGCTCCCTATATGCTTATCGCCGCCTCCCGAACCGCGCTGCTTTTTTCGGTCGCGGCCACGCTGGCGGCTTTGTTTGTGTTCGGCTATCTGAAAGGCCGATTTACCGGCACCGCGCCCGGCTCCAGCGCGTTTCGCACAACCGTCACCGGAGGTTTGGCGGCGGCGGCGGCCTACGGCATTGCCAAACTCATTTCCTGAACCAAACCGGCCTGATAAAAGGATGGCGAACCGCGCCATAATTCAATCAATGGACTTAGTGATCTTCGGCCCGGAAGGCGAATCGAAAACAGTGGCATTGGAGAAAACAGCCATGTCGCTTGGCCGCTCGTCGGACAATGACCTGAGCTACCCGAACGATCCCTGGCTTTCGCGCTACCACCTTTGCTTCGAACAACAGGGTAGCCAATGGTGCGTACGAGACTGCGACAGTCGTAACGGAACCATCGTCAACGCCATGCAGTTGAAAGAAGCGCATTCGCTGCGGCCCGGAGACCGAATCTATGCAGGGCATCTGACCATTGAGGTGCGCGTTGACCCGACTGATTCGATGCGGAGCATTGTTTCCTTTGTTCCATCGCCGGAAAATCCTTTTGAACAAAAAGGAACGGTGGTCACCAATCTGGAAAAGGTTCTGGGGCAGACCAAAGCCCTCCATAAGAGCCGGTATGAGGAGATTACCCTCAACACCGCCCGCGTGGTTCGCGCGCTGATCCGGGCCGGACAGGAACTCGCCAGTCATCGTCCTTTGGACAAACTGTTTGACGTGATTCTGGACCTGGCTTTATCGGCGGTGGAAGCTTCGCGCGGCGTGATCCTGACGCTCGAAAAAGAAGGCGAACTGAACCTGCGCTCCAGCAAAGGAGACAACTTCACCATCAGCACTTCCGTGCGTGATCGCGTTCTGCGCGAAAAATGCTCGCTCATGCTCAGCGACGCGCAGCTTGACGAAGCGTTCCGGGAACAGAAAAGCATTCTCATCCATAAGGTGCGAAGCGTGATGGCAGTGCCGCTGCAAGCAGGCGACCGGGTAATCGGGTTGATTTATGTAGACACCGGCAACTTGCTCAGACCGTTTTCGCAGGAAGATCTGGACCTGCTCACGGTAATGGCGAACGTGGCCGCAATCCGCATCGAGCAAGCGCGGTTGATTGAGGTGGAACAATCGGAAAAATTGATGGAATCGGAGCTGGCTTCAGCCAGTGAGATACAACGCGGTTTGCTGCCGACCGAGAACCCGAACTACGAAGGCTACGAAATTGCCGGGCTGAACTTACCCTGTCATACAGTAGGCGGCGATTACTATGATTATCTTGCTTACGGCGACGGACGCCTGGCTATTGTGGTGGGCGATGTGGCAGGCAAAGGGCTTTCGGCTGCGCTGGTGATGTCCAGCCTGCAAGCGCGGGTTCACATGCTGGCGGAATCGAGCCCCGACCCGGCGAACGCGCTGACCGTGTTGAACCGGAATGTCGCTAAACGGCATCTGCCGGGCCGGTTCATTACCTTCTTCTATGGCGTGCTTGATCCGGTCACCGGACGGTTCCAATACGCCAACGCCGGGCATAATCATCCGCTGCTGATTCGGGCCGACCGCTCGTTTGTGCAACTGCCGGGACACTCGATGGTGATGGGCCTTGTGTCCGATATCCGTTATCAGACTTACGAGATTACCTTGGAGCCAGGAGACATGTTGGCCCTCTTCAGCGATGGCGTCACCGAAGCGCGCAAGCCCGACATGATGGAAGAGTTCGGCGACGAGCGGTTGGCGGCATTTCTGGCCGATCATCAGAACGAGTCTTCACTAACCATTCTGGATAAGTTAGTCAATGACGTTCGGAATTGGTCAGAGAGCGCATCTTTTGCGGATGACTTTACCGCTGTGATCGTGAAACGACTACCTGCTGCTTAACTTCCTGCCGTATGTTTGCGGGTATACAGGATATCGTATTTTCTGATAGGCAGATTGTACTTTTTGCAGTTATACTGAGATGGTTCGCAGAGCAGTGAAAGCCATCTTTCATGTGTGCTTTTGAAAGCGAACAATCATCGAAATTGTTGATCACGAATCGATCTTGTAACTAGAAGGAGAATTCGTTATGAAAGTATTAGCTCAGGCGGGTGCGGCGGAAAGCCGTGAAGTAGTCAGCAGTTCTCTGGAAAGAGAACTGGAAGAACAGCATCTGCAGGCGATCCAGAAGCTGGCTTATCAGATCTGGCAGTCGCGCGGTTGCCCGGAAGGCTCCAGCGAAAACGATTGGTTGGAAGCAGAACACAAACTGGTGCAAAGACTAGCTCCTGCCGGAAGAAATTAGGCTGGATTATGTTCAGCCTGGCCGGTCAAACAGCCGTGGTGACGGGGGCTGGCCAAGGCATCGGCACTGCTATTGCCGAGCGTCTTGCCCAGGCAGGCGCAACGGTGGCAGTGGTTGATTTAAATGAGCAAACGGCAGAACAGGTAGCGCGATCGCTTCCCGGTTCGGCTTTCGCAGTGCAAGCCGATGTAAGGCTGTTTGAATCGGTGCAAACCTGCGTTGCTCAAATTTTAAATCGCACCGGCCAGATTTCCATTCTGGTGAATAACGCCGGCATTGCCGGACGGGCCGCGCCGGTATGGGAACAAACTGACGAAGACTGGCAGCAGATTATTGCTGTGAACATGAGCGGGGTATTCCATTTCTGCCGCGCCGTCCTGCCGCACATGCGTTCCCGCCAATATGGGCGCATTGTGAATATCGCTTCCATTGCCGGTAAAGAAGGCAATCCCCGAATGGCCCCGTATTCGGCTACCAAGGCAGCCGTTATTGCCATGACGAAATCAATGGCGAAAGAAGTAGCTACCGAAGGCATTTGTATTAACTCCGTCACGCCTGCCGTGGTCCATACGCCGATTCTCGACCAACTGACACCCGCGCAAGTTTCTTATATGACGGATCGTATTCCGATGGGCAGAACCGGCAAGCCGGAAGAAATCGCCGCCGTGGTGCATTTTCTGGCCAGCCCAGACTGTTCGTTTGTCACCGGGCAGTGTTACGACGCCAGCGGCGGACGCGCTACCTATTGAGCGGACTGTTATCTTATAGCGTTAGCTGCCAAGATATCTTCCACCAAAGGAACGTGAATGAAACTGCTCCACTTCGGAGAACCGGGTGCTGAGAAACCGGGCCTGCTTGATGCAAACAACGTAATACGAGACCTTTCCGCAATTGTGCCGATGATCGGCGGACAAGCGCTAACCTCCGCCGGTCTTGCCAAGCTTCGCGCCGTGAATGCCGCTGAGTTGCCCGAAGCTCCAAGCGGAGCGCGCTTAGGCCCGTGCGTTGCGGGAGTGCGAAACTTCATTGCGGTTGGATTGAATTACGCCGACCACGCAAAAGAATCCGGCATGGCCGTTCCGGTAGAACCGGTGTTGTTCAATAAAGCTCCATCCTGTATTGTGGGACCGAACGATGAAGTGATAATTCCGCGCGGCTCGGAAAAAACAGATTGGGAAGTGGAACTGGCGGTGGTGATCGGCGACCGCGCTTCTTACGTGACGGAAGAATCCGCGCCCCAGCATGTGGCAGGCTACTGCGTGTGCAACGACGTTTCAGAACGCGCTTATCAGATTGAAGGCACCGGGCAGTGGATGAAAGGCAAGGGTTGCGCGACCTTTGGGCCGCTCGGACCCTGGCTGGTGACAACGGACGAAGTGCCGGATATTCAGAACCTGCGCATGTGGCTGACCGTAAACGGCGAACGAATGCAGAACGGATCAACCAGCACGATGGTGGCCGGTGTGACGCGGCTTGTTTCCTTTATTTCTCAATTCATGATTCTGGAGCCGGGCGACGTGATCACAACCGGCACCCCGCCGGGAGTGGGATTGGGCATGAAGCCGCCCCGCTACCTGAAACCGGGCGACGAGATGGCGCTGGGCATTGAAGGCTTAGGCGAACAGAAGCAGCGGGTCGTGGCTTTCCGGCAATCATGAACCGCCGTATGTTTCTTGCCGGCGCTGCTGGAGCAAATCTGCTTGTCGATACAGCCGCGATGCCAAGCCGGGTGATTGACACCCACGTTCACTTTTACGATCCACGGCGACCGCAAGGCGTACCGTGGCCGCCCAAAGAGGATGCCGTGCTGTATCGCCCGGTTCTGCCGCAGGATTTTCGGCAGCTTACAAAAACGTTAAATATCAGCGGTGTGATTGAAGTGGAAGCCAGCCCTTTGTTGGAAGATAATCAGTGGGTTCTGGATTTAGCGGAAAAAGAGACGATCATCCTGGGCACAGTCGGAAACATACAACCCGGAACACCGGACTTCACTCGACACCTGGAGCGGTTTCACCGGAACCGACGCTTTCGCGGCATTCGCGAAGGCAATTTATGGAACCGCGATCTTGGCGAGGAGCTTGGCCATCCGCAGGTGATAGCTGATTTGAAGCTGTTGGCGCAGTTCGGATTGGAAATGGATACGGCCAATCCGAATCCGGCGCTGCTCCGAACAATTCTGAAACTGACCGATCTTGTGCCGAACTTACGTATCGTGATTGATCATCTGCCAATTGACGAGCCAGCGGCGGACACCCTGCGGGAACTGGCGCAGCGTCCACAGGTGTTCGTTAAAGTTTCGAACATAGTGCGTCGCGGAAAGAATTCTGCGGCCTACCGTCCGGCACTGGACGAACTCTGGGACCTTTTTGGCGAGAACAGATTATTTTATGGAAGCAACTGGCCGGTGAGCGATCTGATTGCGCCATACAACACCGTGTTCAAGGCAGCGCACGAGTATTTTGCGGCGAAGGGCAGGGAAGCGTGCGAAAAATATTTCTGGCGCAATGCTGTAACTGCTTATGGCCTGGCCTGAATAATGGCATTCTGAAAACGTGAGTTCCCCCAATGGCGTAGCTGATGCCATCTTTGCTTCCAAACAAACTGACTGCCTTGATGCGCGCAATGCGGCGGCGGATGCGGCTTCTTCGCTGGCATTACTCGATACGCTCGAAGCCGCTTTTCATGCCCGGCAATCCGAATGGCTGTTTCTGCGTGAGCTGCGGGTCGGCACTGGGCGTCAGAACCGGGGCGGGCAGCGTTTAGACGCTTTCGCGTTGAATACATTGCCGCATCAGGCCATGCGGCGGGTTTGCTACGAAATCAAAGTATCTCGCGCCGACTTTCTCTGCGAGATGCGCCATCCGTTGAAACGAAGAATCGGTATGCGGTATTCAAACGAATTTTATTTCGTGACTCCGGCCGGTCTGCTTGATACTGATGAAGTTCCTTTGGAATGTGGACTGATTGAGATCGGAAAAGAAGTATCGGAAGAGCGTAAATCCTTAATTGAAGCAAGCGGCGGATTAACGCACTTCAATCCGCAAACCGGAATGTACTGCCTGATGACGATCACTGCGCCGTGGCGTGACACGCCGGGACCTACCTGGCAGTTTGCTGCGGCGATGCTGCGGCACCAGCGGCGAACTTTGGAAGAAAAGCGGCAACCTCCTCCCAAGCAGCAGCACTTAAATTTTGAGCCGGATTCCGAATAAGGGAAACGATAAGATTAACGGGACGTATTCGGAAGCAAAATGAATCAACAAGCAAACAGTCGAGTTCGATGGATTCTGATTAGCTGGATGTTTGTGGTGAGCGCGATTGCTTACCTGGACCGCGTGAACATCTCCATCGCCGGTCAGGCGATTGCGAAAGAATTTCATCTCAGCAATGTTCAGCTAGGCTCGGTGTTCAGCGCGTTTGTGCTGGGTTATGCCTTGTTTCAAGCGCCGGGCGGTAGGCTGGCCGACCGCGTCGGACCACGCATTGTTTTAGGGTTGGGCGTGATCTGGTGGGGTGTTTTTACTTGTTTGATAACTGTGTTTTCGGCGCAAACCACGGCCCTGGTAGGAATGTTGGTGGCAGTGCGCTTTTGTTTGGGCATGGGAGAAGCAGTGGTGTATCCCGCTTCAAACTGCATTGTGTCGTCCTGGATTCCTTCCTCTGAACGCGGCGTAGCGAATGGCATCATCTTTTCCGGAGTGGGTTTCGGCGCAGGCATTGCGCCGCCGCTAATTACTTATGTGCTGTTGAATTATGGCTGGCGGTGGTCGTTCTGGATCAGCGCCGGATTGGGCTTGATCGCCGGGGCGGTCTGGTTTGCGATCGCCAGAGATACGCCCGCACAGCATCCCTGGGCATCGAGCAGAGAACGAGCCTATATCAAGCAGGGCTTGCCCGCGCCGAAAGCCGGAACAAGCGCCACAAAACAGCTTTCGTGGTTTTCGATCCTGAGCAATCGCAATATTCTGCTGATTACTTTCAGTTACTTTGCCTACGGCTATGCGGCTTATATCTTTTTTAGCTGGTTCTTTATTTATCTCAGTTCCGTGCGTGGTTTGAATTTAAAACAAAGCTCGTATTACACGATGCTGCCTTTTCTGGCGATGGCAATTGGTTCGCCGCTCGGAGGATGGATCAGCGACCGATTGACGCGCCGATACGGAAAGCGAGTGGGCCGATGCGGTTTGGCTGCCGCTTCCATTGCTTTCTGCGCCGTGTTCATCGCGTTAGGAACACAGGCAGCCAGCGCGCAGATCGCGAGTTTGGTGCTGGCCGGCGGCGCGGGCGCTTTGTATATGTCGCAGAGTTCATTCTGGTCAGTGACGGCAGATATGGGCGGCAGTTCCGCCGGCACTGTTTCCGGTTTGATGAACATGGGCGGCCAGATCGGCGGCGCAGTAACGGCCTCTTTGACTCCGCTTATCGCTAATCATTTAAGCTGGACCGCTTCTTTTCTGACCGCCGCAGCGTTGTGCGCAGTGGGAGCCGTGGTGTGGCTTTTTGTGGATCCTCATGCTGAATTGTCCACCGATCACATTGCCGATGCAGGCCGATTGGCAGTGGAACAGAAACACGCTTAAACGTCCTGCCATTCCGAAAGTTTCGTTTCTTCCGCTCTGGAACACCGTCCAACTCAAAATTCTTCACTACAATCTACATCGGGTCCGTGTGTCTATCGTTTGACAACTCAAAACTAAAACTAAACAAAATTCAAGCTGAGAGCGGCAGTAATTTCACTTGACAAGTGTTTTTTTACACTAAATTTGTGACTCGGATGCATTTACCTTAAACCAAAACCACACTCTGAGGTTCATATGAGACTGACATGTGCCAGGCGGCTTACGCTGAAGTTCGGCGTTGTCGTTGCGGTCTGCTGCCTTATTTCTACGCTCGATCATTCGAATCGAGCGTTTGCGCAATGTCCTGCGGGGGCTTCCTGTCCCGATACTTGCACCGTTTCTGATAGTTGCACTAACGTCATCGGAAACTACTGCGGTTGGGACGGCTCAACGGATTATTGCAGGTATAAATCCGGTTGCTCAACAGGACAACAAACTTATGGCACCTGCTGTTATCATGCTGATTCCCCTATTGTTGTTGATCTTAGCGGAAAGGGCTTCAGTCTGACTGACGCAAAAAACGGAGTATCTTTTCCAATCACCGACACCGACACACCCCACCAAGTGGCCTGGACTTCCGCCTCCTCTGAGAATGCCTGGCTCGTGTTGGACAGGAACAAAAACGGGAAAATAGATAACGGAACAGAACTCTTCGGGAATTTTACGCCGCAACCGGATCCGCCAACCGGGGCGCAAAGAAACGGCTTCCTGGCTTTGGCAGTGTACGATCAACCGGAAAACGGAGGAAACGGAGACGGTTTAATCAGTGAAGCAGACGCCGTTTACGCGGATCTCCGGTTGTGGGTGGACAAAAACCACAATGGTAAATCAGAACCGGATGAGCTTTTCACGCTTCGTGAAAAGGAAATTGCGAGTATAAGCCTTACTTACAGCCTGAGTCGGCGAAAGGACGATTTTGGGAATGTTTTCCGGTATCGTTCCCGCATTTTCGGCGGACGCGAATATCCTGGCGGTAGGTTGGCTTGGGACGTTTACTTGGCGGAATATCTGCCAGGAGGGACGAAATAAAATGATTTTGAAAACTCTCCTTTTCTGCGGGTTAGCCTTAACATCCATCATGAGCGCCAGTGAACCGAACATACAGATTTCATCCTTGGAAGAACACGGTGTTTTCCTGCTTTCGTCCGCTCATCCTTTGTACTCGAAAGCGTTTCAGCCAGGGCGTGCGAAGGGCTACGATGTTCTTTCGCCTTATACAGTTGTGATCCAAAATCAATCCCCTCAGGAAGTTATTGCTTACACGGTTTTGTGGGACTGTACCGACTTCACGGGGAAATCGGTTCGGCAGACTAGAGCTGTCTTCAACTTCTCTTCCTGGAAGCCTGGAACGAGACTGGTACCGGCAAAGCTGGAGCCTGTTGCACTTTATCCGTTTGTGGCTTATGGTCAGACATGGGATAGTAGCGATGAAGCGATGGTAACCCGTCTCCACCGTTTCTACTCCCAGCAGACAAGTGTTCACATCATTCTGGATTCAGTGATGTTTGCCGACGGTACTGTTGTAGGACCCGACAGCAGGCGTCAGATTGAGCAATGGGAGGCTTGGCTGGAAGCGGAACGCGAAGTGTTCAAAACGGCTATCGAAACGCCGGAAAAGGATGCCGCGAATGTCCTCCTGACGCTTGCTCACGGTGCCTTGGGCCGAAATCCGGACATCCACCTAAACGTGGAAGACCTGAACCAAATCCACCACTTGGCTGGGCGCTTCAGCGCTATGGCGGGCCAATCATCGGACTACCTGGAGTGCCTGGATTACGCGCGCGCTTTCTATGTATTTTGCATATTAGGTGAAGCGAAAGAAGCCGGATATGGATATCAAGGGGTTGTCACAAACCTAGCCAAATTAGTTAAAGGAAAAATTTACCCTACCGTTCACCGAAAGGATATGTAAATGAGCAGATATTTTGGTATTTACAAAACTGTGATATTAATAGCGGCAGCTTTGGTTGCCCTAGCTCCGAAGGGAAACGCGCAGAATCAAGCGGTGTGGAGCATCGATCCAACCACGTTGTCATGTAGCCGATACAGCCTTGATCTTGGTTACGCTAATCTCCCGGCCTGTAGAGAAAATAAGATATCGTATTTGGATTCGATTACCTTCTATGTCACAGCCTCTTGCAAAAGCTGTGCCAATACCTATGAGCCCTTGCCTTCATTAAAGCTAGGGCCTGTCAACATAGGGCTTAAAAATGGGCCTTGCAATGCAGGTGTGGCATGGTCGCTAAGTGGTGGAGTGCAGGGATCAGGAACAAGCAGCGCCTATGTTTATGGAAGCTTTTATGCCCAATCCACCATTGGCTTTGTCCGTTTGCTTGGAGAGGAGAACTGTGATGGAATACCGGACTACACGGGTGATCCTGCGAATTCAAACCCAGGTTGCACTTAGATTGTTGAAGCCGTTGCTAAATTACTCATGAAGCGGCAATATGCCACGAGGCTCGTTTGGAGCGCTGGACTTCCAGCAATTCAGCGAGCCTCAATGCGGATCAGCGAGCGAATTTCAGAATGCGGCTTGCTTGGCGCTCACACTAATAATGGACTGCTGCCCTATCAACAACGTCTAACAAGAGGACAACTTATCTGACGTTTCAGTTGTTTTCCGCTTTACAACAACGTTCCGCGCAGAATGAGATTTGCAATCGTGAAATAAATAATCAGTCCGGTTACGTCTACTAATGTTGCCACGAAGGGGGCTGAAGCGCTGGCCGGGTCCAGACCGCAGCGGCGCAGAATGAAAGGCAGCATGGAACCGGCAATGGTGCCGAACATCACCACGCCCACTAAGCTGCATCCGATGGTTGCTGCAATCACCGCGTAATGCGGACCGTACGCGCCGTGAATCGAATGCCAAAGCAGGATGCGCGTAATGCCGATCACGCCGAGAATCGTCCCCAATGCCAATCCAGCGGCCAGTTCCCGGCTGATCACTTTCCACCAGTCCCGCAAGCGCACTTCGCCCATCGCCATGGCGCGAATTACCAGCGTGGTGGCTTGCGAGCCTGAATTGCCGCCGCTGCTGATGATGAGCGGCAGAAACAAAGCCAGCACCACTGCTTTTTCAATTTCATCCGAAAAGTAACTGAGCGCGGTGGCGGTGAGCATCTCGCCCACAAAAAGAATTGCGAGCCAACCGGCGCGTTTCTTAACCATCTGCGCGAACGAAACTTGAAGATAAGGGCCATCCAAAGCTTCCATGCCGCCGATTTTTTGGATGTCCTCACCGGCTTCCTGTTGAACAATACCGACCAGGTCGGCGCTGGTAAGGATGCCGCACATTCGCCGCTCGCGGTCCAGCACCGGCACCGCTAATAAACGGTGCTTCACCAGCAGTTGCGCAGCGTCCTCCACATCATCATCTTCCTGAACTGAGACATATTGCGCGTTCATGATGCTGCCTACGGTTTTCTCCCGTTCCGCAGCCAGAAGCTGGCGGAGCGAAGCCACGCCTTTCAATTGCTGCGATGCATCGATTACGTAGGTATAGAAAATCATTTCCACTTGTCCGGCCTGGCGGCGCATTTCAGACAAAGCGGCTTCCACAGTTGCTTCGGGCGGAACCGAAACATATCCGGAGTGCATCAGGCTGCCTGCTTCATCTTCCGGGTAAGCGGAGGGCGGCTTTCCGTCGCGGATGCGCTCGGCGATGATCATCACGGCCAAGCCGCGCGCGTGTTCGATCACCTGCTGCGTGAAATCCGCTCCGGAAAGCAGTTTCTTGGGCGCGTTCAAAGTTCTACTTAGAAAAATCTGCGTGATGCCGTTCTTGCGCGCGTAGTTCACCAAGGCGCGGGCGCGACTTCTTCCTTGCACTACGTTTGTGCGGATGCGCAGGCCATCAGCGAAGCGAAAATGGCGATTAATCGCCTGGCGCTCACTGGTCGGCAGCCGAGCGAAATCCGATTCAGTGTGAACGCAGACAGCTACGCAATCGGCTTGCAGGTAATCGGCTACGCGCCTGGCCCGGCGCAGCACCATTGCGGTGGAGGCATCCGCCGTGATGTTCACCAGTATTCGTTCACCACGCCCTTCTGCTTCCTTTGTTCTGGCGGTTTGCCGCGCTTCCAAAGCCTGCGCGGTTTGCCGCATGGCGAGTTCGCGCAACGCCACCAGCACCGGTTCGCGAAAAATCTGCTGCGCTTCCGCCCAAGCGCGTTCCGGGGCATAAATCGCGCCGCGCTGCAAACGGTGTAAGAGCGCTCTGGGGGTTACGTCCACCATCACGACATCGTCAGCTTTTTGAAAAACCCAATCCGGCACGGTTTCACGCACGCGCACCCCGGTTATTTGCCAAACCTGGTCGCTTAAGCTGGCCAAATCCTGCACATTCATCGTGGTCAGAACGTCAATGCCGCCTTCAAGCAGCGCTTGCACGTCTTCCCATCGCTTATGGCGCAGGGGATCCACGCCGGAATGCGCCAACTCGTCAATGACGCAGGCTTGCGGGCACCGCTGCAGAATGGCATGGATGTCCAGTTCTTCCGTAGTGCCGCTCCGGTAAGGCAGGCGTTTTAACGGGATCACTTCCAGACGCTTAACAGCATCCAGAATATCGGCGCGACCGCGCGCTTGCAGGCAGCCTACCACCAGATCTACGCCATGCGCTTTCAATTCCTGCGCATCTTCGAGCATCTGGTGAGTTTTGCCTACTCCGGGAGCGTAGCCGAAGTAGATTTTCAGGCGGCCTCGCTTTATTTGCTGTTGCGGCATCGTAACGCTTCTTTAACGCATACCAGCCGGCGCAGCGATTCTGTGCAGCTTGTTCACCAATCTTTTATACAAACGAGTCACTTCGCTCCCTGTCGATTGTATATTGTTGCTGGAAACTTTCAAGCAGATGCTTCCACGCGCTCGTGCGCTGCTATTGTTGCTGCTGCGGTCGGTGAAAGAAACACAAACCAGCCTGCCACTGCCGCCGCTATTAACGCTGCTGCCGCCATCACAAACGCTGCCGGATAACCGGCATGGTCCGACACTGCTCCGGCAGCAAGCGAACTTACCCCGACAAACAGATCATAAAACGCGCTCAAAATGCTGACTGTGGACCCATGCTCGGATTCCGGCGTTTGCCGCAGAACCGTAGAAGCAATGGCCGACCAGGGGAATGAAAATCCGAAGCCCAGCAAAGCTGTGGCCGCAATCGCAATCGCGGGCTTCGGGCCGGTGGCAATGATCAGCAGACCCGCCGCCATTGCCACCAAGCCGCCATAGAAGGTGATGCCCGGATGAATGCGATCGGGCAATCCGCCGAGAAAGAATCTTGAGAAGAGAATCACCAAGGCATAAGCGGAAAACGCGGCCGGCCCCGAATGGCCGTGTTTTGCCAGATGCAGAATCAGAAAGCCGGCAATCACCGGATAATGCACGTTTACGAACCCGACGGCCAAGCCGGGCGCGAGCAGGGAAGAGGGCAGCCAGCGGCGTTTGATTCGCGCTGCGTTGGGCTGAAATGTTTCGCGCACAAACAAAGCAATAACAAAAGCAGTTGCCGCCGCCACGGTTTGCCACATCGCCGCGCGGCCAAACGAGCCAAGCCAATGCCCCAAAGCCGGCCCAGCGGAAATGCCGCCCCAGATGCCGCTGCTGACGTAGCCAAGCGCCTGGCCGCTCCGGCTCACGCCTGCCGCTTCCACTGCCCAGGTTGCCGCGCCGGTGTAAAGGCAGGCTTCGCCGAAGCCTTGCAGCACGCGCCCCAGATAAGCGCCGCCGATTCCTAATGGCAACAGGTATGCCGTTCCCGCCAATGCGCAGCTTGCCAAGCCTGTTAAGAAGGTAATTTTGCGGCCTTTGCGATCAGCAAGCGGCCCGGAGAAAAAGCGGCTGGCTAATGCCACAAACGAAAACGTGCCGATTACCCAACCAACTGTTTGATCTGTTCCGCCCAGATCCTGGCGCACGTGCGGAGCTAAGCCCGGCAAAACCGTGCCGATACCCAGAAAGCCTAAAAACGTTGCTCCGATCAAAGCCCAGAAACGCGGCGTAAACCCCTGTTCGCTTGCTTGCATTACTAACCAAAGTTTAACCGCCCGCTTATAAAAACAGTGCAGGCACCCAATTTGGGCGGTTCAGTAGATTTGTGGCATTATTTATAAACTCATGATTGCGATACCGAGTGATTACCGCGCCGAAGAAAGCCTGCCGTTTCTGAAGAATCTGCTGCTGGATGTTCGGTATGCGTTTCGCGTGCTTCGGAAAACTCCCGCGTTCACGGTTGTAGTGTTATCCACGCTGATGCTGGGCATTGGAGCAAACGTTGTGGTCTTTGGAGTGTTAAATGCGGTGCTGCTGCATCCACTCGACGTAAGCGACCCGCAAAGCCTGTATCAGATTCGCCATAAGCCGTGGATGAGCTTTCGGCTACTGACTACCTCGTACCCGGCGTTTGAGGATTTTCGACAACGAAACACCACTTTCAGCGGCATGGCCGGAAGTTATGGATATTCTTCTGCGGCACTGCGCTGGGGTAACACGGTGCGGAATGTTAGCGGCGATGAAGTCACCGGCAACTATTTCGATCTGCTGGGCGTGCAGCCGGAAGCAGGGCGGTTCTTTCATGCGACCGATGAGCATGGCCCGAATTCAGCGCCGTATGTGGTGTTAAGCGATGCGTTGTGGCGAAGCGCGTTTCAAGCCGAGAAGGGCGTGATCGGGACGAGCGTGGAACTTAACAAGCATCCGTTTACGGTAATCGGCGTGGCGTCGGCGCAGTTTCACGGCACGGAGCGGTTTGTGTGGCCCGATTATTGGATTCCAATCGTTAATGAGCAGCAAGTAGAGGGTGGCGATTACCTGCATAGCCGGACATCCATCACGGTTACGGTGATTGGCCGGTTGAAGCCGGGCGTGACGCCGCAGCAGGCGACGGAGAACCTGAATGCGATTGCGGCCGAGCTGGCAAAGGAATATCCGCGGGCCGACGACGGACAACCGCTGCGGCTCGTTCATCCAGGACTCTTTGGGGACGAAGGAGATGTGATTCGCGTATTTCTTTACAGCGTAACTGTGCTGGCACTACTTGTGCTGGCGGCGGCGTGCGCGAACTTAGCCAGTTTGTTTGCGGCGCGAGCGGCGGATCGCAGCCGTGAACTGGCGTTCCGGGTGGCGCTGGGGGCAAGCCGGTGGAGGCTGGCGAGACAACTGCTCACCGAAGCGGTGCTGGTATCGCTAATGGGCGGCGCAGCGGGACTAATCACTGCTGACTTGCTGTTAAGCGTGCTGAACCGGTTGCCGCAAGCGGCAGAAGCGCATTTGGCCGCAGTTGTGGATGCGCGTGTGTTTCTGGTCGGGTTGTTATTGGCATTGGGAAGCGCAGTGTTGTTTGGAATGGTTCCGGCGCGACAGGCCTGGCAGAGCAGTCCGCTGCAGATGATGAAGAGCGGGTCAATAGAGGCAACGCATCTGCGCCGGTTTGCCTTACGGGACTTGTTGTTGGGCGCACAAATTGCTATTTGCACGCTGCTGGTGACGGCTTCGCTGGCGGCAGTACGCAGCATGGAGAACGCGCTCCACACTCCGTTGGGCATCCAGCCGCAGGGCGCCATGCTGTCCGATCTCGACCTGAGCCAAATGGGATATGCAGGCGACGTGGCGGTTGAGAAAAAGAAAGCGATGATTGAGGCGGCGCGGAACATTCCCGGCGTAACCGCAGCAGGCATAGTGAACCGCATACCAATGACCGGCGGTTTGCATGGAATTCCGATTTTTCGGCCAGGAACAACAGAGTTCAAACTGAACAATTCTTCCTTAACAGCGTACGTGTTTCAGATGTCGCCGGGGTACCTGGAAGCTGCCGGCACTCGGCTATTGGATGGACGGGATGTTTCCTGGCATGACACGGCAAGAACGCCCTATGTGGCGATTGTGAACAAAACCTTCGCGCGGAAGATGTGGGCCAATGCACCGGCGATTGGGCAACGCTTTATTGTGGCGGGGAACTTGACGGAAGTGGTGGGCATAGCGGAAACCGGCAAATACCACGACATGGCGGAGCAGCCGCATCCGGCGGTGTACCTGCCGTTGTCGCAAAGCGAGCAGAGCGGAACGGTTCTCATCGTGCGGTCGCGACGGATGCCGAGCGAAATGGCAGCAGCGCTCGAACACACATTAAGCGGCATTGCACCGAATGCGCCGATTGTGGTGCAGAGTTGGCCCGATGCGCTGGAATCTGAACTGTTCCCGGCCCGGGCAGCGACCGTGGCGTTAGGCGTTATGGGTTTACTGGCGGCGATGCTGGCGGTGACGGGCATCTCCGGCATGGCAGCTTACAACGTGAGCCGACGGAAGAAGGAACTGGGCATTCGCGTGGCATTGGGCGCGCGAAGAGCGCAGATGATGAGCGCGGCGGTGGGACGACCAATGATACTGCTTGGCATCGGATCGGCGGCGGGTCTGCTTGCAAGCGTTTTTGCAAGCCGATTATTAGGGCAGATTATGTATCAAGCGAATTCACAGGATCCTGTGGTCCTGGGCGGCGCGGTGCTGATGATGACGCTGCTAGGCATAGGAGCGTCCGCCATTCCAGTCCGGCGCGCACTGGCCGTTGATCCAGCTAAACTCATGCGGGAAGAATGAGATAGGTAGAGAGTAGGGCCCAGTTCATTACCGGCCAGAATCCTGCTTCCAGCGTCAGCCTTGTTCGCGCGGTAATTGCGGCTTTGAAAAAGAGTTCCCGTTATGCGGCAAGCGCGCCGGAAGTCTTCCTGACAGGACTGAATCCGGATGATTTTGTTTTTGACGTGGACGGAAATCTGTACGGCACCACTCACCTCTACAACAGCGTTGTAAGGATTACCCCGGAGCGCGTAATGATCATGGCGGCGGATGTTTCACAGGGGTTGGCCGGCAGTACCGCCGCTTTTGAACGTTCCGACCATGCGCTGAGGCTTGTGCTCACTGTGTTAACAGAATCAATGCAACCGAATCAAACCGCGCTCCAGCCCCACTTTCATCGCTTCGGTGCGGCTGGTGACGCCGAGCTTCTCGAACAGAGTGTTGATGTGCAGTTTTACCGTGCTTTCCGCAATATGAAGATGCGCTCCGATTTCTTTGTTGGATTGGCCTTTGGCAATTGATTTCAGCACTTCCAGTTCCCGCATCGTCAATTGGACGCGGCTCAAGCGAGTGACGAGCTTGGCGGCAACGGCGGGCGCCACGAAGGTTCCCCCATTCTGGACGTCGCGGATGCACCGGACCAGATCCTGCGGCTCAACATCCTTGAGCAGGTAAGCCTTCGCGCCAGCCTTCAGCGCCCGTTCGATATCCTCTTCGGTGTCGTATGTCGTCAGGATAATGAGCCGCGCTTCCGCGTATCTGGATCGAATGGTTTCCACAACATGAATGCCGTCCATGCGCGGCATCTGCAGATCGATCAAGCCGACATCGGGCTGATAAGTAAAGAATTGTTCAACGGCCGCCGAACCGTCCTGGGCTTCGGCAATTACCTTCATGTCGGATTGCGCATTGATGATTCCTACAACGCCGCTGCGGACTACCGCGTGATCATCCGCGACCAAGACTCGGATCAGATCTTGTTCTCCCATTTTAAGACCGCCTTGGCTGGTACTGGGCAACGATCTCGGCCCCGCATCCTTCTTCGCTGATGATGGTGAGGGACGCTCCAATGGAAGAAGCTCGCTCCTGCATGCCGATCAGTCCAAAGCTGTCCGCCGCCGGCCGTAAAGCAGGATCAAAGCCCACCCCATCGTCTTTCACCGCAATGCGAACGGCATCATGATTCTGAAATTCGACGGTCACGTGAATCCGGTTTGCCTTGGCGTGCTTCACGGCATTGTTCAGCGATTCCTGCACAATGCGGCAAAGCTCATTTTCAACTTGTGGCGCGAGTCTGCCGCGCATACCCTTGATATGCAGCAAGACTTCAGCGTGGGTCTGCAGCCGGACTCTCTCGACGAACTGCCCGACCGTGCGATCCAACTGACATTCGGGCGAAGCCAGGGAAGGACGGAGAGCCCGAACTGAACGCCGGGCTTCGGCCAAGCTGGACCGGGCCAAAGCGTCAATGGCAGTGAGTTGGGGCTGAATGTCGCTTCGCGTGTTGCCCGGAACCTGACTGGCCGCTCCTAACTGCATTAAGATACCTGTGAATCCCTGGGCCAGAGTATCGTGGACATCACGCGCGAAGCGGGTCCGTTCTTCGCTGAGCGCCGCCTCGCCCGCTCGCTCAGCTAAACGGGTTAATTGAATGGCCATAGTCGCCTGATGCGCCATAGCTTGCGTTAATTCCAGTTCCTCCGGATTAAGGAGACGCGGCACGTCGAACCGTACGGTCAGGCTGCCGACGATTTCCGAGCCGAGCAGCAGGGGAATTCCCAATAAACTTTGTACGCCGAGATTTCGGAAGAAAGCAAAGGCAGCACCATTGGAAAATCTGAAATCTTCCACCTGATAGACCACAGGCCGACGATCATGAATATGATCTTTGAACGCCAGATCGCGGCCGGAGCCCCAAAGGCTGCTGAGAAAGCTTTTGTTCTCCCGATTGAATTCTATGATGCGGCCTTCCTGACAAACGAGGTGGGCATGAAATCTGCCGGAAACTCCATCCAGGAGCCAGAGCGCCGAAGAAGGAGACTCCAGTTGCTTTGTGATGGAGGCTAGAATATGGCCGAGCACTTTGTTTAACTCGGGCTCAAACGCGACAATATCCAAGGTTTGCTTGAGAGCCTCGTTTGTTTTTGCCAGTTCCGCCACCCGCTGCTGGGCGGCTTTTTCCTGTTCACGGAGTGTGGCTGCCCGCTCGACTTCAGCGGTCATCGTATTCAATTCGAGCGCAAGCGATGCCTGGCTACTCAGGGCTTTGAGCGTTTCGCACTGTATTTGAGAAGGTACGTTCGTGTGATTGAAGCCGATGCCGATGTAGCCGACCACCTCATCTGCATTTTGAAAGGGCCATAGCATCATTGCTTGGTTTCCCGCACGACGATGAAACTCCGCGGTTCCCGGAGCCCAGCGTTCGAAGTCATCATCAACAAGAATCCATCGGTCCTCGCCGGACATCAAGGACCGAATCACTCCGAACGAGTCGCGCCGGGTGTCGTCAGGAGATTCCGTGATGATCCGTTCTTCCGGCCAAAGAGTCTTCGGCACGACTACGCCGTCGCGCACCAGCGCGACAAACTCGTGTTCTGTGTTTTCGATGCGCTTCAACAGGCCGCCGCTGGTGGCTTCCATCGCATTTACGGCATGCACCAGGAAGATTTCGAAGATGTCCTGGGGAGTTCGTGCCCGCGCCAAAGCCTGTGAACTCTCCCGAAGCAGGCGATTGATCCGCTCTAGCTCCGCTGCCCGCTGCCGGGCGGCTTGCTCCTGCTCATAGCAGGAGGGCTGCTGCCTTCCCGACTTTTCTGCCTGAATCACTGAAGATGATTGTGTTTCTAAGGACATTTGCGGCCTGCTTTCATACCCTCGCCCGCAGCAAGGGATTAAAAAGCCTGGCTTACCTCGCGCTCAATCTCTTTATTTTCGCTCACAAAAATGAAATCCCACCATTCACCGATCGTGGAGTGCCCGAAAGTTTAGCCGAGTTTTCGGTTTTATGACCGTTTCTCCTAACGTTGCCGTAGCCTGTTTTCTCCGAAGCGACTGGAGCGCTTCGGGAATTCGTTCGGGAACATCGGTGCGCGGCACACCATGATAGGTGACAATCGCGCTGACCGGCAATGAGAGTCCTTCCCAAGCCTGACGTAGTTCGTCATCATCCACATTTAAGAACACCGGCGGGCGCACCAGCGTCCAACGGTCCGCTGCTTCGGCAATTGTAGGGCCGACAGCGCAATCGCCTGCTATCAGCAAGCCGCCGGCCTGCTTCGTGTAAAGCGCCACATGACCTTCGGTGTGGCCCGGAAACAAGCGGATCTCGATGCCCAAGTCCGCAAATAAACTGGCGCCGGCCGGATCGGAATACGGGAAACCGGTCTGTTTCGCCTGCGGATGTGCGGCATCGATCGGGTGCAGAAAAACCGGAATGTGAAACGTTCTTGCAATTTCCGGCAACAGATCGGCTTGCGCGGCCACGTGGCGATGCGTGAGCACGAGAGCAACTGGCCGACAGCCTTTGCTGATCAGGGTTTGCAAACCAGGAACAATGTCGGCGAACACCGCATCCACGAGAATTGCATTAGGACCGCTCAAGAGCGCGTACGCGTTAGCCGGCAAGCCATGCGCAAGCGCTTCCGCTTCATAGTGAGGAAGAACAAAAAGATTGTCTTGCAAAGCGCGGAATTTTACAGCTTCCTGTGCCGTCATTACGGGATAATCCTCCTGCTTCATAACAGTTTGGCTGCGCTGATGGGCAGCTCATACACTCGTTTGCCCGTTGCATGATACACCGCATTCGCCACAGCGGCAGCAGTGCCGGTGGTGCCGATCTCGCCGACTCCCTTCGCGCCGAGCGGACTGATGTAAGGGTCATACTCTTCCACAAAATGAACTTCGATTTTCGGAATGACCCCATTCTGCGGCACAAGGTAGTCTGCAAAATTATTGGTGACAATGCGCCCGTTACGCTCGTCGACGACCGTTTCTTCGGTGAGCGCGAAGCCGATGCCGAACGCCACGCCGCCGAGCGCTTGACTCTGCGCGAGCTTGGGGTTCAGAATGCGTCCCGCGCCATACACGCCCAGGGCGCGCGTGACCTCAACGCGGCAACTGAGACGATGGACGCGCACTTCGATGAAATTGGCTCCATAAGTGAAAATGTGCTTGTCCGGGCCGTTCGGTCCAAGCGTACGCGTGGTTCCAGCGCGGGTGATATCGAGATCGGCCTGAGTCGAGCTGAGCGGGAAATAAGCTCCGTCCGCTTCGAGAAAGTCGCGTCCGGCGCGGGCAAGCAGATCCACATAGGAATCCGTTTTGTGTGGTTGGCTTTTACGGCGCAAGCTGCCATTCGCTGCCTCGACTTCATCCGGCGCTGCGCCAAAGACGGCGGAGTTGGGATCAACAACCGCGAGTTCAATCAATTGCCGCCGCAGGTTGCCAGCGGCGTTGTAAACAGCCGTGCCGACGCTGACCGCTCCGCGAGAACCGCCGGAAACCGGAGCGGCGGGATAATTTGTATTTCCCATCTCAAACCGGGCTTTATTGAGGGGTAAGCCAAGCTCCTGAGCAACTACCTGGGTGAGCATGGTGAGAGAGCCTTGCCCGATCTCCTGCGTGGCGGCCTGCCCGACCGCGCCGCCGTCACCATAGATCTTCACCCGCGCTTCCACAGGAGACATCATAGTGGGATAAATGGCCGAACTCATGCCTGAGCCGATCAGCCAGTCACCATCTCGCTGCGAGCGTGGCTCCGGCTTACGTGAGCGCCAGCCGAAGAGATCCATGCCTTGCTGATAGCATTCGCGCAAAGCCTTGGTGGACCAGGGGCGCCCGGTTTCGGGATGCACTTCCGCGTAGTTCCGTAGACGCAGCTCAACCGGGTCCAGGCCGACTTGATAAGACAATTCATCAAGCGCCGATTCGAGCGCGAATAGCCCAATGGCCTCGCCAGGAGCGCGCATCCGGCAGGGCGTCGCCACGTGACAGCGATACACCGCTTGATGCGTTCGTAGATTCGGGCAGGCGTACAACACCTTAGTCATCTCAACCGCAGGCGGGATATCAACATCGCTGATGGAGGTCGCCGATACAGCATCGTGTTCGAGCAGCGTGAGAGTGCCGTCGTGTTTCGCGCCGACACGCAGCAACTGCGCCATAGGGGCGCGATAACCCATGCCATGAAACATCTGTTCCCGATTGAGAAACAGCTTGACAGGTACTCCGAAATGACGGGCTGCCGCAGCCGCCAGAATGGTGTGCGGCCAAGTGAAGCACTTCGCGCCAAACGCGCCGCCCACATAATGTGTGATGACGCGGATTTTATCAAGCGGCATTTGGAGCACGCGGGACAGCGCGTTCCGCACTCCCAAAATGTGTTGAGTGGCATCGTAAACGGTAAGCGAGTCGCCATCGGGCACCGCCATAGTTGCGCCAATCTCAATCGGGCTTTGATAAATGGCGGGAGTTCGATAGATCGCCTTGACGGTCAGGTCCGCTCCGGCCCGCCCTTCATCGACGCTGCCGCGCACGGTATTAAGTGAATCGGCCAGGAACTTCGGTAATTCTTCCGGCGCTCGATCCCCTGCCTTTTCACCGCTTGCTTCCGCCGGCGACTCGTGCTGATAATCCAGCCGAACGTCCGGCAACTCTTGCAGTTCCTGCGGAGGTCGATTGCTGCGTAACAATCCCTCGAACGTGACTGGAGCCTGTTCGTCGTATTCCACCCGGAGAAGGCCGAGCGCCTGCCCGGCGGCTTCGATGGTTTCGGCGACAACGCAGGCAATGTATTGACCTTCGTAGAGAATCTGGTTGTTCTGCAGCGGCAGCAGTTTGGTGCCTGCCGTTTCATGCGGAAAGGTCTGGATGTCGGTTCCCAAACGCGGCATGTTTTGATGGGTTAACACGCCGACCACGCCCGGCACAGCTTCGGCGTCGGCGGTGTCGATACGGCGAATGGTTCCGTGCGCAACCGTGCTGCCCAGCAGCAAGGCAAAGCGATGGTGCGGGATGGGAATCTCAGCCGCATAACGGGCTTGGCCGGTTACTTTCAGCGGGCCTTCGACCCGGCGGATAGGTTGCCCTAACACAGCAGCGCTCATGCGTTCTCCTGATTGAGTTGTTCCAGCGCCCCGATGACGGTGCGGCGCAGCAGTTCGACTTTGTGCTGGTTATGTTCACGGGGAATAGCTCCCACAATGGCCATCGAAGCGGCTGCTTCGATTGTTTGCTCCGTAAAAGGCTGGTTCAGCAGCGCCAGTTCCGCTTCGTGCAAACGCCAAGGCTTGTGCGCTACGCCGCCCGCGGCGAGACGCGCTTCCCGGACCGTGTTGTTTTCCAGGTGTGGGGCAGCCGCAACTGAAACGACGGCAAAGGAATACGAATTATGTTCGTCCACTTTGACGTAAGTGGAACGCGCGGCATACGGCGAAGCAGGTATTTCCACCGCCGTGATTAACTCATCGGCGGCTAACACGTTTTCCCGCCAAGGCGTGTCGCCCGGCAGTAGATAGAAATCGTCAATGCTGACGCGTCGAACGCCGTGCGGCCCTTCCATTACGACCGTAGCATCCAGGGCGGTGAGTCCTACCGCCATATCGGATGGATGCACCGCAATACAATGCTCGCTGCCGCCGAAAATGGCATGGCTGCGATTAAATCCATCGTAAGCCGAGCAGCCCGAGCCTGCTTGCCGCTTGTTACAGGGAAAATTCGGCTCCCGATAGTACGAGCAGCGCGTTTTTTGCAGCAGATTTCCGCCGACGGTCGCCGCATGATGAATCTGCGGCGTCGCTCCGGAAAGGAGGGCCTGCATCAGCACGGGATAATTTTTGCCGACGGCTTCGTGCCAGGCCACCTGCGCCATAGTGGTTAGCGCGCCAATGTGCAGGCCGCCGTCGTTTTGCCGTTCCACTCCGCGCAGCGGGAGGCCGTTCAGATCGACAACCAGGCTGGGCCGGAGCACATTCTGCGCCATCAAATCGACGAGCGAAGTGCCTCCGGCAACGAACATGCTGCCCGGTTCGGAGGTTTTCAGTTGAATCGCCTGGGCAGAACCGGAAGCTCGGGCAAAGCGGCAGGGGGTCATGCGCCGCCTCCGCCTGCAAGAACCAAATCTTTACTCTGAAGCGTTTCTTGTTTCTGCTGCACTTCGCGGATAGCGGCCACGATGTTCTGATAGGCCGCACAACGGCACAGATTGCCGCTCATCTGCTCCCTGATGTCCTGTTCGGTACGAGCATGGCCTTCGCGCAGAAGTCCAAGACCGGACATAATCTGTCCTGGCGTGCAGAATCCGCATTGAAACGCGTCATGCTCGATAAACGCTTTCTGGAGCGGATGGAGTTCGTCGCCGTTGGCCACGCCTTCTACGGTTTGAATCTCATCACCATCATGCAAAATCGCGAGCGTAATGCAGGAGTAGCGCCGCTCGCCATTGACGAGCACCGTGCAAGCTCCGCATTGACCATGCGCGCAGCCGACCTTTGTACCGAGCAGATCGAGGTGATCGCGAATGGCATCAACCAAAGTGGTTTGCGGCTCCACTTCGATTTGTTTTTCTTCCCCATTTACCGTCAACCTGATGGAAACCGCTTCCGGCCCGTAAATACGATCATTGTCTAATTTCACGTGGTTCGTTTTCCCCTTTCGCCACATCTGTTCCGTGATTGCGCGGTGTAGACGACAAGAATGCTCGTCGAAGACATAACGGCCAGCTTTTTATCCAACGCCGTTCGATGAAGCCGCAGATTCTTTGACTGCACGCCGTGCTGCGGAAGAAGAATTCGTTCACGGTATGGAACTGGTCCAGGGCAGCCACAACCGCGTCCTGGCCCTGAGCGCGGAGGGGGACAGGATCGCTGATCTCCCAAACCCCATCCGGCATCCACAAGTTACGGAAGGCGTCGCGATCATAACGAATCGCGGCATCATCGAATCGAGCGAGCAGGTCTTCGATGTCGCGCTCCGTTATCAGTTTCGCCAGTAACTGCTCGGTCTCGTTCGCCATGTTTTCCGATTCTTCCTAGGCGTGCTGCAACTGCGCCTGATGGCTCAGGTGCGCCGCAATAAAGCCGAAGTTCGGCAGGTGTTCGGAATACAGCTTGCCCAGAGGCGCGCCGTACTTACTTGACCAATCGGCTAAGATTTCGGCGATGACCATGTTGGTGTTGGCGATTTTGACGCCGGCTTGGCTCATGCGGAACATCGAGGCCATTAATGCATGCTGATTGACGGTTCCCGAAGCGTCCATCACTGCGTATACGTCGTAGCCGTCCTGTACCGCCCCAAGCGCCGGGAAGGTGAGGCAGACATCGGCCGTTACCCCGGCAATAATCAGCTTCTTGCGTCCGGTTTTCCGGACTGCTTCCACAAACTTCGGATCGCGCCAAGCGTTGATGATGAGCCGATTGATGATCGGCGCATGCGGGAGCGCAGCAATCAGTTCCGGAAAAAGCGGACCGTTCGCGCCATCCGGGTTGCTGGTAGTAAGAATGGTAGGCAGGTTAAATACCTGGGCCGCTCCCGCCAGCCACAAAGCTTGATTTTTCAGATGCAGCGCGTCAATGTCGGCAAGCCCGAAGTTCATGGTGCCGACCTGGTGATCAACCAGCAGCATGGCGCAGTTCTCGGTAGTCAGAGTTTCGAAAGTATGATCATTCATATGGATGTTCCTCAGCAGTGTGAAATTAAAGTTGTTTCTTTCCGGCGTAAAAATTTTCGAGGCGTTGCGTCACCACATCCCAGGCCACCACGTTCCACCAGGCTTTGAGATACTCGGCGCGGCGATTCTGGTATTTCAAATAATAGGAGTGCTCCCAAAGATCGCAGGCGAGCAGGCCGGGCCGCCCGTGCAGCAGCACGCTGTCCTGGTTCGGCAGCGTCAGAATTTCCAATCCGTGCGTTTGCGGGTTAATGACGAGAAACGCCCATCCGGAGCCGAAATGCTTGGTAGCGGCATCCGTAAACTTTTCCTGAAAGTTTTCAAAACTGCCGAAGTCTTTCGCGATGCTTTCGGCTAGTTTCTTTTCCGGCTTTGTGTTTTGCGCCGGCCCGATCACTTTCCAGAAGAACTGATGGTTGGCGTGACCGCCGCCGTTGTTGCGAACCGTGGTGCGGACTTCTTCAGGAATCTGGTCCAGTTGGCGCATAATGTCTTCAATCACCTTTCCGGCAAATTGAGGATACGGGGCCAGCGCTTTGTTCACGTTATCGATGTAAGTCTGGTGGTGCTTCCGGTGGTGCAGGTGCATCGTTTCCCGGTCGATGTAAGGCTCCAGCGCCTCATAAGGGTAGCGCAAGGTGGGCAGGGTGTAATGCGGCGACAGTGCTTCCTGGTGTGTCGCCGGTTTTTCTTCGAGAGTGTCAGCAGCCATACGGGTTCAGTTTCCTTTCTGAGTTAAAAGTGACGTTCGGTCGGGCCTGGTTTAGGGGCAATTTACATTCTGAGTTTGAACGGAGTGTTGCGGCGCAACCATTCTTCGGAGGAAGAGAATTGTTCCAGCCTTTGGCATTGTCCAAACCTGTACGATCAGATAGAATCATCCGAGTGAAGCGGTCCGCAGTGCGCCTGTTGAAATCATGCTTGTTTTTGTCCAACATTTATTCCTTTTGATCCTTTCAAAAATGAAATGTGATCCAGCCCGCTACGTAATCGAGATTTTGCGACCGCGTCGCCTCGTTTAAGTACAGCCCATTGAGAAAGTGCGACCAGTACGCCGTGGTCGTCCAATGCGATGACGGATTCCACTCGATCTCGACCGCGTTCTGATCGCCGACATAACGGGCTCGGGAGCCGTTCGGACGCACCAGTAAAATCGGTCCGGGCAGGTAAATGCCGTCGTTTAAGCGCTAACGCCAGAACCAGTCCGAGTTAAGCGACACACGCACGTTCTTGCGAGGATGAAGCTCCAGTTCGGGCCGGAGATCGTAGAAGTTAGATGGACCCGCCAAGCCTTCCTCGCCGAAGTAGTGCAGCGAGGCAAACAGCGGGTTGAATGACCCTAAATCGCGGTCAGACGCGCCGGAATCACCGCTGGCAATGCCGCTCTTTAAACCCAAGCGCGGATGCCATTGTGCGCCGCTGAAGTTATAACCCGTATTGGTGGATACGCCCCAGGCTTGAATGCCCCGGGAGCCGAAGCGCCCGAACTGCTCGACCACTTCCCAGTCGTAATCCCAGCCCTCACTCACCCGCCATAAGCGTGCGCCCACGGTGTGCCGCTGCTCGCGTCCAATGCCTCGCGCATACAAGGATTGCTTCTGGTCAAAGGCAAAGTAATAAGCATCCACACCGCTGTGATGAAAGGCAGGCAGTTGTCGCGTGCCGTAAACTCCGGCAAAAGCTGTTTGATGGGCCGGAATATCATCGAAATCATCAAGCCGGTTCACAACCGGGCGCGCCGCAAAAGAGTCCACGCGCCAGTTTGTCGAACAATAAGTGAGCTTGGCGCCATCAAAGGGACGTCGCACGTTCGGACCCTCGCGCATGTCCACCAGTCGCCCAGAGCCGTAGACCATCTCCTGACGTCCAACCCTCAGCGTGAGGACGCCCCTGTGCGTTCGGGCCAGCGTGATCTCCGCAAAAGCTTGGTTCAGATCGCCGCGATCTTCGTCGATATCCGGGCGCGGCCCACCCACGCGTCCGTTCTCCAGATCGCCTTTAAACTTCACGAAGACACGCACCCGGTCACTCAAATGCAAGTCGAGATGCAGCATATAACGCTGCAACAAATAGCCGTTCGGGTCATCAGAACCGTTGCCGAGCGGAGGAGTGCTGAACGATTCATACCATTGCCGTTCCTGGCCGCCTATCGAAAGAAACCGGTTCGAGCTTTCAGACCCCAGCGGAATGTAATGCAGCCGGTCATACACATCCTGGCGCTTCGATTCGTCACGCAGCGCCTGATAATTTTCTTCGCTCGGCAGCAGCCAATCGGGCAGCGGAGACCCGCACAGACCTTGTGCCGGAAGCTGCAAACAACCGAGTCCGAAACCGAGCATGAGCTTAATGAGCTTGTTGCTGATCCAATCCCGGTTCATCGTGCTGCTTCCGGGTTTGTTCTTTCTACGAGAGCGCGAATGCGATAAGTGCGCAGGCGAGTTTCCAGCGCTAAACGGAATGGCAGAACAAAAGCCGGACCAACCGCCCGGTTGTTTTCCATCGCGAGCCAATCTTTTTCAGTCGTCCAGCGGGCGAGATTGATGACCTCCGTTCCATCATCGCTTTGCAGAATGTGGGCGGACAGGAGGCCGGGCAACGTCTTCACCCAAGTCTCGACCGCTTCCCGTAACAGGTCTGCCACGAGGTTCTGTTCATCTGGTTTGACTCGGAATGCCACAAGGCGAATTAGCCCAGCCCGGTCTGAGTTCGCGGAAAGATTATTCATAGGAAACTTACCTTGTCGGCTACGAACTGGAAGCGTGCAGGTCCATGCGCGGATCGCCCACGCTGCGCAAAGCGTCCGGTTCATTTACGGGCTTCATGCCGACTTCGGCCATGAGTTGCCGGACCTTTCCCATGTCAGCTTTCATGGGACACCCCTTGGGCGGCAGAGTGCGTACCGGGGCCGGTTCGCCCAGTTCGGTTATGGTGCGCTCGAATCCGGCTGGAACATATGAGTTCAAAATCCGCGCGGTGTCCGAATCCACCCGAAAGCTATGCACTGTGCCGGGCGGCACGGCGACGTAGAAGCCCGCCTCGCCTTTCATTGTTTTTCCACCGATGAGAAACGTGATCTCTCCTTCGAGAATGTAAAACGTTTCCAACTGCGTATGCGTGTGCGGAGGCGGCCCTGAGTCTTTTAGACACAGTTCTTCCAGCAGCGAATATTGTCCGTTGGTGGTTTCGCCGGTGGCCAAGATCATCCACAAGATATCCACCTGCCAGTAGGCGGGTGCGTCCGAATTGCTTTGCAGCAGCGGGTTCGGCTTCATGGTTTTGCCTTGTAATGGGAGGTGGTTTAGCGCGCTCCGACTCAGCTTTTTGCGGCCGGTCTTTTCGACCGCCTTGACGAAGTTCGGATCATCCCAGGCGCTGATGGGACCGGGCCGGTACACCACTTCGACATCAGGAAACAGCTTGAGGATTTCCGGCATTAGCGGCCCGTTGGGGCCCTGGGCAAAACTGGCCGTAATTACCGTGGGCAGGTTGTGAACTTTCGCGGTTTGCGCTAAAGCCAGCACGTTGCTGCGAAACTGATCGAGTCGAATGTCCTGCACGCCAAGCATGGTGCTGGTCTGATGATCGATGAGCAGCATGGCGCAGTTGTCTGCCGTCAAGCGGTCCAGATAAGAATTTTGAGGGTTGGTCCCGTTGTTAGACATTGGGGAAAACTCCTACCCTGAGTCTGACCGAGATTTCCAGAAATCACTATTCCTCCGAGGAGAGTAAATCATCCTAGCCTTTCGGATAGGATTGACAAGGCGGGAAGCGCAACGGCGTTTCTGTTATTCCGTTATCGCCGACCGAGCAGTTATCCAAAAGAATATAAGCCGGACTTTTTGTGTATTTCGTATTGCTGAGTAAGGGGGTTGAGTATCAGTGGAACGGAAAACCGGGTCGTGCTCAGCGGAACCCGGTCCAGCGCAGCCCAAATCGCCATAGGCGGGGAGCGCCGGTGTTGGGCGTGGGGGTTAGCGCTACCAGGTATTGACGATCAAGCAGATTTTCAACGGCTGCCTGCGCGTAAAGGTTGCGTTTGATCTTTTGTTGAGCGGCAATCTGAAGAGCGGCATAGCCTGGCAATTTGAACTGGTTCAGATCATCGTCGAATTGCAGCCCGAACGCGCGAACTCCGAAAGAAATGAGAGTGCCGTTAGTGGAGTAAGTGACGCCGCCGGTACCTTGTTGTTTTGGTACTTCGGCCAGCCGCGGCCCGGTAGACAAGCGGGCGTCCGCAAACAGATAATTCAGATCAGTAGACAGGTTATGCCAGCGATAATGATAAGAGGATTCCACGCCTTGCGAAAGTCCGCTGGACAGGTTTTTACGCTGTCGCAGAATTAACGCGGGGCTGGTTTGCAGGGTTGAATTTAGGATAAGTTCGCTTAACTCATCACGAAATAAGGTCAGCGATAAACGATTGTTTTCTCCTACCCAATCCACTCCTGTTTCCACGCCAACCAGTCGCTCCGGCGCAAGGGCCGGATTAGCCAGGGTGAGCACGTTGCCGACACGGAAATTCCGGTACAGCTCGTTGAGAGTCGGGGTACGATCACTGCGATAGCCGGAAGCACGAAAGCGCCACTGCCGCCAGCTCGTTGTTGCGCCCGCATTCGGACTAATAAAAGTGCTGCCTAGACCGGTGAACTGATGCCGGATGCCGCCGTAGAATGTGACCGGCCCTAATTTCGCATCAGCCTGCCCAAAGATGCCATGCTGCAGAAGCGTTCCGCCCGCATGAGTAAGAGCGAGCGTTGTATACGAGTATTCATTGCTGGTGCCGTGCGTATCATCCACATCAGCGCCTACCAGGGTGTTCCAATGAAAGCCGTGATGATTCCAATACGCCGCGCCGCCTAAGTCCTCAGCAGGCACGGTTTGCCGAAGGCTGAGGCGTTCCACGTTGCGGTTCAGGGAAATAGAAGAATAGGTGCTGTGGTATTGTTCGCGCGTGTGGTAAGCCACAAAGGCTACTTCATCTTTTTGAAAAGCATGAGTGTAGCGCAGGGCGAGCGTACCGAGACCGGTGGAATTGTTGGTCAAGCTTGTTCCGTTGTGGCGTTCTTCCGCTAAGGCATCAAATCGCAGATTCAATCGGTCAACAGCAGTGATGTAATCAAGGTGAATTACTCCGGTGACAAAGCGCACGTTGGCTTTATCATCAATTCTGCCGCGCAGATTATCGGGAACAATATAATAACCATTGCTTGTGAAAGCCCGAAGGTTTGAGGATAATCCGAAACGTCCCCATGTGTTGGAATAGCCTCCGGAAAGTTCTTCAGTGCCGTTGTTGCCGCCGAAATAGTTAAACAGAATATGTTGGCCTTGTGTTTCGGGCGAGAACATGGAAATAGCGCCTGCCAATGCTTGGTAGCCGAAAACGGAGGTGTTTGCACCCCGGACCAGTTCCACGCGGTCAATGTAATTGGGATCAACCCGGGTCCAGTAAATCCAGCCTCCAAACGGATCGTTTAACGGAACCCCGTCCCAAAGCACCAGAGTGCGGCTTGCGCCGGTGGAGCCGATTGCGCGAAGCGATACGCCTTGCGTGGTAGGATTTGCGACCAGACTGGAGGAGCGACGATACAAGCTGAAGCCCGGTACTTGCCGCAAACGATCATCGAGATTAATTCCGGGAATCTGCAATAACTGCTTGGCGCCTAAAATTTCCATTGATGCCGGGGTTTCGGAAGTAAGCTTCTCCGAAACGGTGACAGTAGTTTGCAGGATAGGTGGTTGCGGCGGGGCCGGAACAGAAGAGTTATCCGAAGAAGTCGGAGCAACCTGCGCGGCCAAAGCGATGGAACATAGCACCAAACAAAGGAAGCGAACAGCAAGAAGAAACACTTCTTCCATTAAACTGCAAGCGTGGCAAAGAACGTACATTGGATAAATAAAAATGGGTTGTTTTTATTCGCCAGAGGTTAGCTTGACATTTTCACTGGAAGTGTTGCCGCCTGCCATCCATCGCACGGGAGGGCGGCGAAACTCCAGAACCGTCGCTTTCGACTGAACGGAAACAATCGGCTTGGAAACCAGTTTTTCTCCCCAATCGCGAATTTTTTCTGTATGAGCCTCAAAACAAAAATAGGTAGTGCAGGCACACAGGAAGGCACAACATAAAACAACGGCAGAATAGGCAAGATGCAGGAAAGCTGTAGGCCGATCCTGTAAGAGGGGCGAAGCGATTGAAAAAGCAACAATTAGCGCGGGAATCTGCACGGCGTATAAGGTAAAAGAAATTCTGGCGAGAAAACCGCACGTTCTTCGATAAAAACTAAGGCGTTTAAAAGGTTGTTGATGAGTTGAACAATACAGAACCAGTGAAAACAAAACCGTGGCAATCGCATTGACGGCGATGAGAGGCAGCGGCACGCGCTCCAAAAACAATTCGACTCCCAAAAACAACAGCAGGGAAAGTAAACAGGTTGCTTTGTGGAGTTGTTTCGGAATACGGGCAGGGGTGCAGCTCGCCAGAACGCCCGTCAGCCAAACTAGAAAGTAGACGGAGATTTCTGGACTGACAAAGAAAACCATAGCCCCCAAAAGCATGGTATTGGCAAGGCGTATCGAAAGCTGTTTTTCTAACAAAGCGGAAACCAGTAAAGGAAAAGCCAGATAACACCAGCACACCGGCGCTAGATTCCACAAAACAACTTTCGATGCATCATACAAGGTGTGTTCGGTTAAGTGGGGTATTCCGAACTGATTGATAGCCCAGCTTAAAACTAAAGCAGGCACCATCACCACGCTCAGTCTGGTGAGCCTTTGCCAAAGGTAGCGCGACCATGACCAGCGATTTTTCCGTTTATCATGCAGAACGCCGCCACCGACCAGAAAACCACTGAGAACAAGAAAAACAACGATTGCTTGGGACTCGATAGGGCGGGGAACAGCCAAAGCCGGAGCAGATTTATGCAGCAGAAAACAGGAAGCATAATTCAGGAAAACAACCAAAGCAGCGAGACCGCGAATCGCATCCAGGTGTAGATAATGCGCTCGCCGGGAAAACTGCACTACTTTGGTCGGCATGAGAATCCAGTTTGCGGAAAGGACAGTTTGCTGTCAATCAGCTAAGTCTTAGGTATCACTAGGGAAAAGTCAAAATGGCAAAGGACTATCAGTACGTAGTAAGAAGTGAGAGCTTACCTGCGTTCTGTTCAAACGACCGAAAAAAACCACAATACTGGTTGATTTCAACCGCTTCTGCATTAAGTCTCACAAGCGGCTTGACGAAAAGAAAGGGTTTAACTGTATGGTGATTGGCTTGCTTATAAATGAAGGGGATTGATTATGCGAAGAAGCAAAGGTTTGAAGGCCGCGGCGCTGGTACTGATGGTGCTTCTGAGCGGCGGGGGTATGTTGCGCGCGCAAGACGAGCAGAATGCCGACGATCCAACTCGCGGCGTTGCTCGAATCAGCGTGGTGCAAGGGGAAGTGAACGTAAAGCGGGGAGATTCGGGCGAGTTGGTAGCAGCCGCCATGAACGCGCCGCTGATGACCCAGGACCATCTGCAAACGGCGGAAGGCTCCCGTTCAGAGATTGAGTTTGACGCCGCCAACTTAGCGAGACTGGCTCCTGAAACCGATCTTGGCTTAGCAGCCGTGGAGCGCGGGCGCTACCAGTTGCAATTAGGGCTTGGCACGGTGATTTATCGAGTTCTGCGGGCTAGCCGCGCCGATGTGGAAATTGATACGCCCAGTATTTCCATGCGCCCGGCAGGAGTCGGTGTTTACCGCATTTCCGTGACTCAGGACGGCACCACGGAAGTAACAGTTCGGGCGGGTGAAGCCAGCATTTTTAGTCCTCGCGGTTCTCAACAGTTGCGCGCCGGACAAACCATGCTGGCGCGGGGATCAAATACTGATCCGGAATTTCAGGTGGAAGCCGAAGTGTCGCAGGATCAGTTTGATGACTGGTCTAATAACCGCGACCAAATGCTGCTGAGTTCACGCAGTTACCAGTATGTGTCGCCGGACGTTTACGGAGCGGATGATCTGGATAGCTATGGCAGTTGGGTTCCTTCCAGCTACGGCAATGTTTGGGCGCCTCGAGTGGAAGCCGGATGGGCTCCTTACCATAATGGGCGCTGGGTGTGGGAAGACTATTACGGCTGGACCTGGGTGGATTACGCGCCTTGGGGCTGGGCGCCGTTTCATTACGGGCGCTGGTTTTTGAACGGAAGCGCCGGCTGGTGCTGGTGGCCTGGAGCGATCAGGCAGTCCTATTTCTGGCATCCGGCGGTGGTAGGCTTCTTCGGATTTGGCGCAGGCGGCTTTGGTTTCAATATCGGCTTCCAGTTCGGCAATGTGGGTTGGGTGCCGTTAGCTCCTTATGAGCCGTGGCATGCGTGGTACGGACGGGGACTTTACGGCGGCTATGGCAATCGCACAGTGATCAACAACACGATTGTGAATAATACCAACATCTACAACGTATACCGAAACGCGCGTGTGAATAACGGCATTGCCTACACCAACGCAAACGGCTTCGGCCAGGGACGGCAGGCGTTTTACGGAGCGAGCGGCGCGCAGATCCAGAATGCATCGTTGGTCAGAGGACAATTGCCGTTAGCTCCCAGCCGGTCGAGTTTGGCGTTCAGCAACAACGGCACTGCCTTTCAATCACAGCGTTTCGCCAGTGTTCAGAATCGTCAATTCTTTTCCCGTCAACAGCCGCCGCAGGTGCAGCGGGTTCCTTTCGCGGAACAACAACAGAAAGTGGCCCAGTTCCAGGAAAGAACATTGGGAGTACGGCCTAATTTGAATAACGAAGGAGCGCGCCCGAACACCTTTGCGCAAGGGGGAGCCAGACCGACTTATAACCAGAGCGGGGCAGGTTATGCTAATGTTCCCCGGCCAGGTAACAGCCAAGCCAACAATGGTTGGCAGAGGTTCGGGCAAGGACCGCAGGGAGCGACATCATCAAATGCTTATAACAATAGCCGGCAAGCGGCGGGAATACGGCCCAGTCCCGGCGCAGGCATGAGCGCCGGCGGGCAGGGAAGACCGCAATCCGGACCAAGTAGTTATGGAAGTGCGTCTTCTCCGCAAAATGAAAGCGGATGGCATCGGTTTGGTGACCCGGGAGCAGGGAATTTTTCCCGGTCGTACCAGCGTCCTTTGGCCGCGCCAAGTACCGGCAATCAAGCGGATGGCTGGCATCGGTTCGGATCGCCGCGGGATAGCTATCAACCGTCCGCGCCGGCAAACCGTCCTGCTTACAATGCGCCGTCGAGTAATTACGGGCAGTATCGAAATGAACAATCATCCGGATACCGGCCGCAGCAGCCGATGCGCATGAATCAGCCGATTGTGAATGATCGGCTCAGTTATCAATCGCCTTCCCGCGCGGCGGAGCCGCGTTACAGCGCACCTCAATCTAGCTACCAAGCACCCCGAGCGGCGGAACCACGCTATAGTGCTCCCCGACCGAGCGCGCCTTCTGGAGGCGGCGGCCATGAAAGCGGCGGCGCTCGTTCTGGAGGCGGCGGCGGATCGCATTCCGGAGGCGGAAACAGCGGCGGAGGGCATCACCGTTAAAAACGAACGGTTTTCCTCGGATCGAATTTAAAAAGTTTCCCTCAGCCGCTCATGATCAGGTTGTTTAAAGCATGAGCGGCTTTTTTTTAGGTTTACCCGAGATAGCTGAATAGACTTTTGGTGGGCATTGCGGCATGAGCCTGCAAAGCTGCCTGTTGGGCCACTGTTTCCTGTTGCAGCGTAGTGATAGCTGACACCGCATCAGCATCTTGAAGCGTGCTGAGCTGGGCTTGGTATTGAGTGTCAACTTTGCCTTGGTAGGTAATAGCGTCGCTCACTTGATTCTGAATCTGACCATACAACGCTTGTTGACCGTCCAGATAATCGGAAGCCGTGTTTATGCTTGTTGCGTCAGCGGCTAAATTGGTTGTGTTGTTATTGACAAGATCGTTATAAAGAGCTGTTAGCGATTGCAGAACGCTGGTGGAAGGACCGCCGTGGTCAAAGATCTGCGAGGCTGTGATCGACACGGAAAATTGGGTGCCGTTAGGATGCTCGATCTGGCGCGTTGCATTGCTGCCTTGGTAAGTGCCTAAGCCATTTGCCTGAGTGAGATCAACACTCTGGTAAGGAGGCTTGGAATCATCATTGCCGCTAAAAACATACCGGCCTTCAACAGTGGTGTTAGTGATTCCGAAAATCTGGGTAATAAGGTCCTTTACCTGATCCGCCAGTTGGGTTCGAGTGGAAACCTGAGTGGTTCCATTGTTTGCTTCGGTGGCGATCTGACGGGCATTGTCCATCAATGTCGTGGCAGTATTGACGGCTCCTTCCGCCGAATTTACTTCTGTCTGCACATGGCTAAGATTGATCTTGAGCTGGTCATTGTGCGCAATATTAGCTTTCAACGAAAGCAAAGCAGAATCGTGATCGGGATCATCGGATACATCCTGCATACGAAGGCCGCTTGAAACCTGACGCTGCGCAGTCAGCATGCGGTCGTTCAGGTTCGATAGATCGGTAATAAAGAGATTGGTTGTTGAAGAAAGAGTATTAAACATAATTGGATTAACCTCCGGTGGTTGAAATAATGCCTAACAGAGTTTGGGTCATGCTGTCGATCACGGAAAGAAGCTTGCTGGTTGCTTCATAAGCTTTCTGGTATTCCACCAGTTTCGCGGCTTCTTCATCGAGCGATACAGAAGACGACTGCGAGCGTAAACTTTGCGCTTGCGCAACAAGCTGTTGATTGGTTGCATTAGTGCTTTTGGCATTAGAGATATCGCGTCCTACCGCTGATGATAGATTGCCGAAATACCCGGTAAGCGTAAAATTTCCCAAACTGCTGACAGTGTGGTTCTGAAGCGCGGACAAAGCCAGCGCATTGTCGTTTCCACCGGGGTTAGTCGCGCTTGCGGCCGCAAGCTGAGAAGTGGAAATCGCAGCAACTGAAAGGCTGGCTGCTGGGTCGCTCGCTGAGTATTGGAACAGCGCCGTTCCCGGATTGCCGTTCTGGTCTGTTCCTGAAGTTAACTGGTTATTAATGGTATCGGCTACGCCTTTGGCGAGCGTGTCCAATTTAGTTTGATAAGCCGGAACAGTGGTATTGCGAATCTGCAGCAAAGCTCCAAGCTGACCGCTCGGCACGAAATTGGTGATGTCATTGCCGTTCGAGTCGAAGATCGAAGTCGTGGTGCCGTTATCAACCGCCGAGATCGGGTATTGAGTGGTTCCCGCCAGTAAAGGCCGCTGCCCGTTTAGGTTAACGTTTACCGATCCGTCCGGCTGGCGCACCGTGGTGATGGCGGCATATTGCGACAAATTTTCCAGATCCACATGCAGTCTGGCGTCTAAGCTCGGATCTGAACCAGATTCGGATTGGCGTCGAAACTCCACGTTCAAACTTTGAATGTCGGCTACCGTTTTATTAATACTCGCAACGGTTGTTTGAATATCGGAATCGCCCGTCTGAACCGCTGTTTTCAACCCTGCATCGGCTACGTTGAAGGCGGTCGTTAATCCGGAAGCAGCGTTGATCACGCTTTGGCGCGATTGTGCGTCGTTGGGGCTGACCGTTAACTGCGAAAAAGCTGAAAACAAAGAGTTGAGGCTGCCGGCAATGCCGGTTGTGCTTTGCAGATCAAACGTGTTTTCAAGCTGCGAAAGATGCGAAGAAAGTGTGGACGACATGCCTGCCGCTGTCTGCTGCAGTTGCACATTGTATTCAGCATATTCGTCTCGCGAACTGGTCGTGCCGCTGACGGCCACGCCGCCCGCTTGCGCGCCATTGATGTCAAATGGCAAAGCATTAAAATTTACACTCTGGCTGACGTAGCCGGGCGTATTGACATTAACGGTATCGTCCTGAACGACACCCATCGCTTTCTCGTACGTCACCATTGAGTTAGCGGCAGCGTTAAATGATGTTAGTAGATTGGACACTGATTCTCCTGATCAGACCTGCAGATTCACCTTGGGCGAGGTTGGTTGCCATCGGGAAACTTTGCCCCCTGGCGCATAACTTTGAGTCAGAGCGATCACTGTCCGCATCCGGCTCCATTGCACGCGCCGTGCTCCTTCAACAAGACACCTGAACTTTCTTAAATCGTCATTCAACTTTTCGGCGTCGAAGCGGCCTTCATCCTCCTGGGCCGTGGACTTCAACTGCTGCAATCGCACCGTTGCTTCTTCGAGCAGCAAACTAATGTCGCGAATGACGGCGGGAGTTGGATGCACCAGTAATTGCCCCGCACCGGCAAAGGCTACAGACAATTCTCGTATGATCTTTTCGCTTTCATTAAGCGGCTGTCCTGCCGATTCAAAGCTGGGTCCGGTTTTCGATTTCAGCAATGCTAGTTTGCCGGTTCCTTTAAAGAAAGAACTGAGAATGCGAATAAAGTTAGACATATTAGTTCAATGCTGCAAAAGCATTTCCGCCATCAGTTTTCCGCCGAGTACTTCACCGCTCGTTTTGTATTCCTGGTTCTTGACAGCCGAAGTAATGTCACGCATGCGGTTGATTGACCGGATGGAATCAACGGCAAAAGCATTCAGTACGCTGCCCAAATTCGAAAGCTGAACTGCATCGCTCAATGTCTCGCGGTTGTTGCCTGATTTTTCGATTCTGGAATCAAAGACTGGCGCAGGACCAGCTTTCCTTTTGTTTTGTTGAGGATTCATTGTGTGTTCTATGGCTAAACCTTCCTCACTACTTCAATCGACGGAACGGGATGGGGAGTTTAGTCTAGGCAGACCGGTTTACGGGGTAATCTGAACAAAAAAGGATTAAAAAGGTGAAATAGGAGAGCGCAGGAAAATTTCTGCCGCGATTTGAAAGGTTTGGGCATGAGCTTCCACGCTGCACCAAATCGGATCAGCATAACCGCCGCCCATTGTAACGACAATCGGGATGTTGCGTTCGGCAGCGGATTGGAAAACCAGCCGGTCTCGGGCAGCCAAGTTCGCTTTAGTGAGCGCTAGCCGGCCTAAACGATCAGTTTGCAAGCCATCTACGCCTGCCTGGAATAGAACCAGCTCGGGCTGGAAACTCCAAACTTGCTCCAAAGCTTGCGCCAGCGAATCCAAATATTCGGTTCCGATGGTTCCATCTTGAAGTTCAACATCGAGACGGCTGCGTTGCTTGCGAAAAGGGAAGTTGCGCGCGCCGTGCAGAGACAGCGTGAAAACTGCCGGTTCATTTTCAAAAATGGCAGCGGTGCCGTCTCCCTGATGCACATCCAAATCTACGATTGCAATCCGGCGAAGGTTCTGGCACAAAGCCCAATGCGCTGAAACTGCTAGATCATTAAAAACGCAAAACCCGGACCCTTCGCTGCGGAATGCATGATGAGTTCCACCGGCTAAAGTGCCGCCGAAACCGGTTTTCAAAGCCTGGGCAGTAGCCCCGAGCGTAGCACCGGTGCTGGCCAAAGTGCGCACCACCAGGTTCTGCGACCAGGGGAACCCGATACGGCGCATGATCATGCTGTTGAGGCTGCCCTCCAGAAAGCCTTGCACATAAGTATTGTCGTGGATGCGAAGCAGGTCTTCTGGAGCGGCAAAAGGAGCAGGCAAGAGAGCGAAGCGGCGATCATTTTGCAGAAGTTCGCGCACCATTCGGTATTTTTGTAAAGGGAACTTGTGCCCAGGCGGGAGAGGGAAGTCGTGGTTATCGCAAAAAAAGATTTCTAATGGCGCTCCCATCATTCCATCCCAGCATAAGCATTTCAATTTCGGTTAATTTCTCTTATCAATGAATTTTAAATCGCTCAATAACCACTTGGTTCTCATCCTTTGCTATAGGAAAGGAACGCATGAGAATCGTTAGCACCGGGACTGCCCTGCCGCCGCATTATTATCCGCAGCAGGAGTTGATTTCGGCTTTTCGTAAGCATTGGGGTCCGCGTTTAGAACGCTTCTCGATCCTGGAAAAACTTCATGCCGCTACTCAGGTGGAGGGTAGGTTTCTTGCTTTTCCCATTGACGATTACCCGCAGATGACGCGCTGGGGCGAGGCAAACGATAAATGGATTGAGAGCGCGCAAGAACTGGGACAAAAGGCGATTTGTGCGGCTTTGAACAGCGCCGGCATTGACCGCAGCGAAATTGCAGCGCTGTTTTTTGTGTCCATTACCGGTGTTTCCAGCCCTTCGATCGACGCCAAACTAGTGAATCGGATGCGCTTGAATAAACATATTAAGCGCATTCCTATTTTTGGTCTGGGATGTGTAGCAGGCGCGGCTGGATTATCGCGCGCCGCCGATTATGTGAAAGCTTATCCTGACCAATACGCCGTTCTTTTGTCAGTGGAACTGTGTTCATTGACGCTGCAACACGATGATTTTTCACCGGCAAACCTGATCAGCGTCGGCTTGTTCGGCGATGGAGCCGCGGCGGCGATTGTAGGCGGCAGCGAGACTCCGGTTCAGTTCGGGCCGGAAATTGTTGCTACCCGGTCAGTGTTTTATTCCGATACCGACAGAGTAATGGGTTGGGACATTTCGGAGAAGGGATTTAACATTGTTCTTTCTCGCGAAGTTCCGGACGTGGTAGAAAAAAATCTCGGCTTGGATGTGGATAGCTTTTTGGCGGATCAGGGACTAACTCGAAAAGACATGAAAAGCTGGGTGATCCATACGGGCGGTCCGCGAGTGCTGGAAGCTACGGAAACCGCGCTGGAACTGCCTGCGGGAACTCTGGATGCTTCCTGGAAATGCCTGCGCCGAACCGGTAATCTGTCTTCCGCCTCAGTGCTTTTCGTGTTGGAAGAATTTATGAAGAATCGCCGTCCCGAACCGGGAACCTTGGGTCTTCTAGCGGCGATGGGACCGGGCTTCTGTTCGGAACTGCTGCTGCTGCGGTGGTAAGGGACGAGCGTGATAATCCATACGGATGTTTGCATTGTCGGGGGAGGTCCAGCAGGTCTTGCTGCTGCCATAGCCGCGCGGCAGCAAGGGCTTCAAGCAGTAGTTTTCGATTGTGCCACGCTTCCCATTGATAAAGCATGCGGTGAAGGCTTGATGCCGGATAGCCTTCAGGCATTGAGAATTCTGGGAATTGACGTTGATACTTTAAACGGAGCGCCCATGAGGGGATTGCGCTTTTTCAATGGGCCGGTAACGGCAGAAGCTCAATTTTCGAGCGGAACCGGCCTGACGGTGCGGCGGACTGAATTACATCGAGTTCTGGGTAAACGGGCGGAAGAATGCGGTGTTCAATTGCATTGGGGCGTGAAGCGAGTATTGGTTTCAGCAGCGCAAGTGCTGGTGGACGATAAACAAATCAGAACCCGTTATGTGATCGGCGCGGATGGTCAAAACTCACCACTGCGCCGGAGCATTGGCTTGCATCGTGTCTGGTATGAAAAGCGGCGGTATGGCTTTCGGCAGCATTTTCGGCTGCCGCCTTGGTCTGACTATGTGGAAGTGTATTGGAACCGGAAATTTCAGGTGTACGTTACGCCGGTGCAGGAAAAAGAAATTAGCGTGGCCGTCGTGTCGACGGATGCGAAGCTGCGCTTGAAGAACGCTTTGGAAGCGTTTCCGGAATTGGAGCAGCGGCTGCTTGGCGCTCCGGCAACTTCGCCGGAGATGGGTGCTCTTACTGTATCGAGGCGATTGCGCCGAGTCTGGAAAAACAATTTCGCTTTAACCGGAGATGCTTCCGGCTCAGTGGATTCGGTCACGGGCGAAGGATTGTGCCTCGCTTTCAAGGAAGCGGCCGCTTTAGGCCAAGCCTTAAAACAAGAAAACCTGTCTGTTTATCAACACCGGCATGACGCGATCAACAGAAGGGCTAGACTGATGACTCGCCTGTTGTTGCTCCTATCCGAACATGACACACTGCGTTCTCGAGTTCTACAAGCCTTGCGGGAACAGCCTGATGTGTTTGCCGGCTTTCTGGATTTTCATATCGGGCATGGTTCGCTGCTGGATATCAACATCAGGCAATGGTGTCAATTGGGGCATCAGGTGTTGGTGGTTTGACACTCTGAGAAAGCCATATGTAGACGAAAACCTCGGATTTCACCTAAGGCTGGGGTCGATCAATCGTGGATCGATCCGAAATGGTTTTGGCGCTGACCATCCTTCTCGGAAAACTTTTTCTTCGGGATCAATCAAGTAATTCCATTCTTGAGGAATAACAGCAGAGGGTACTGGTGTGGAACTGGTTTGCATAACCTAATTCATTAAAAAGTTTACATAATAAATGTTATCGGAACTAAATTCAAGAATCACTAATTGTTCTACTACTGCGGCGGACGTGCTGCCTTCGGCGGCGGAGGTAGTTGTTGAACAGCAGCTTTCACCGAGTTTAATTGGCCGGTAATGTCGTCCCGGTAGTTGGCTTGGGGCAGATTTTGGATTTCCTGTTCCACTGCTTTCACGCGATTGCCCGGCGTCGGATGATCGGACATGAAGTTTGCCAGTTTTCCTTCGCTGCCTTGCGATTCCAGCTTCTCGAAGAAGCGGGCCATCTCCAGCGGGTTATAGCCGACATCGGCCATGATCAATGCTCCGTTGTAGTCGGCTTGCGCTTCCGCATCCCGCGAATACTTTAGCAAAACCGAATTAGCCGTTAAGCCCACACCCATGCGTCCCAATGTACCGAGAATGCCGTTGCCCATGATGTTTCCCGCGAGCGCAGCGGGTAGCTGAATAAACTCCGATTTCGACATTTGATGGGTTCCGTGGCGCAGCACCACATGGCTCATTTCATGCGCCATTACCCCGGCAAGCTGCGCCTCGTTATCGGCAGCCGTAATGGTGGCTGTGTTGATAAACATGGGGCCGCCCGGAAGTGCAAAGGCGTTGATGTTTTTGTCGTATACACCTTGGAATGAGAAAGGCCAATTACCGGCGTGCGGCGAAGAAGCCAGTTTCTGGCCCAGAGCGGTCAGGTACCCATTGATCCGAGTGTCATGAAGCACGGGCTGCTGGGATTCTACCTGCGCCTTTGCTTCTTTGCCGAGTTGGACATCCTGTTGCGGCGAGAAAAGGTTGAAGCCCGGCTTAGGAGCCTTGATTTCAGCCCCAATAGTGCCTGCCCCTATCATAAAAATTCCCAGTAGCGCAATTTTTCTCATTCACCAAATTCCTTAACGGACTCGCTTTACTTACTTCAACATAGACTGTTTGCCCAGCGGAATCCAGCAAATTCGTTATAATTTCGGACATGTTGAAGGCGACTGAAAAAATCTGGCATAACGGCCAGTTTGTGTCCTGGAACGAAGCTAACATCCATGTGCTTTCCCATGTTGTCAGCTATGGCAGCTCGGTGTTCGAGGGCGTTCGCTGTTATGAAACGCAGAACGGGCCGGCAGTGTTCCGCGCGCCCGAACACGCGCGCCGTTTGCTCGATTCGGCCAAAATCTACCGCATGGACGTGCCTTTTTCGGTAGAAGAAATTACCAAGGCGATGGTTGATACGGTTCGCGGCAACAACCTAAAATCATGCTATATCCGGCCCATTGTTCTGCGTGGCTATGGCGATGTGGGCGTGCTGCCCCGCGGAAATCCGATTGAAACCTACATTGCGGTCTGGGAATGGGGCAAATATCTGGGTGATGAAGCAATGGCTGAAGGCGTAGATGTGGGGATTTCCTCCTGGACGCGCATTGCCCCGAACACACTTCCCGCGCTGGCGAAAGCCGGAGCTAATTATATGAACTCGCAGTTGATCCGCATGGAAGCGGCAGCTAACGGCTACGCGGAAGGCATTGCGCTGGACCAGAGCGGGTTTGTGAGCGAAGGATCAGGCGAAAATATTTTCGTGATTCGGGACGGAAAAGTGTATACGCCGCCCTTAAGCGCCTCAGTGCTACCCGGCATTACGCGCGATACGATCGTCAAAATTGCGCAAGTTTTAGGTATACCGGTAGTGGAATCGGTGATTCCCCGGGAAATGCTTTATATCGCCGATGAAGTATTCTTCTCTGGAACGGCGGTGGAAGTGACGCCGATCCGCTCGGTAGACCGTATTCAAGTGGGCGCTGGCCGCCGGGGGCCGATCACGGAGAAAATTCAAAAGCATTTCTTTGAACTAGTGCAAGGCCGTATAAAAGATGAATTTGACTGGTTGATGCCGGTTACCGAAATCAAAGAACCCCAGCCGGTGGGTGCATAAATGCAGGCTGGGGTTATGATTTTCGCTTCGGTAGGATGCGGAGTGAAGCGGTAATGGGTTTATCAGAAGACCAACTGCGGACGGAAATCTGACAGCCACCTCCCCCGAGATTATCTGCCAGACTTCGCGTCCGCACTGGATCTGTTAATTGTTTTACCAGGATGCACGGTTCTCTGCCAAGAACGAACAAGCTGATTTCAACATCTTTTATCTGCCTTTAAAATGCATCACTTAGGCCGATCCGCTTGTGCCAAACTTGTGTAAAAAACATTTAACAAGGAAACGTTTGTATCGATGAACAACCAAGTTGTTGGACGCCTGCCGGGAACCCGCGCCGTTTATGAAATCGGCTTTCATTCTTTAATTCAATCGACAGATGAGTTGATTGCGCCGCCCGAAACAGATGAATTCGTAGTGCCGGGATTCATTGATGTGCAGGTCAACGGTTTTGCGGGAGTGGATTACAACGATCCCGCAAGTTCCAGCGAACAAATAGTTCAATCGCTGCGCACCATGTTTTCTACTGGAGTGACGCGCTGCTTTCCGACCGTGATCACCGGGCCGCGCGAACGAATGGAAGGCGCGCTGCGGAATCTGATTCGAATCAAGCAGGAATTGGAGCGCAATCAACAGCCGGAAAGCGCCGCAATGGAAGCTTTCCACGTGGAAGGACCGCACATCTCGCCGGACGATGGTCCACGCGGCGCACATCCTCGTGAATACGTCCGTCCACCTGATTTTCAGGAATTCCAGCGTTGGCAGGAAGCCGCAGACGGTTTTGTTCGTTTAGTGACGGTATCGCCGGAGTGGCCGGAAGCGCCGCAATATGTCCGATCGGCAACCCGCACCGGAGTTGTAGTCAGCGTCGGGCATACCAAAGGAACAGCGGAGCAGATTCGCGCCGTGGTGGACGCCGGCGCTACTATGTCTACTCATTTGGGAAACGGCGCCCATGCGGTTCTGCCGAAAACCGCTAACTACATTTGGGATCAGTTGGCCGAACCACGCTTAGCTCCAAGCTTTATTGCGGATGGCATTCACATTCCTGCGCCATTTTTGAAAGCGGCGATCCGAGCTAAGGGAATTGAAAATTGCATTTTGGTCACGGATGCAGTGATGCCTGCTTTGTGCCAACCCGGTTTTTACCGCTTAGGCGCGGTGGAAGTGGAGTTGAAAGAAGACGGCAAAGTGGTTCTGAAAGGCGGAAACCGTTTGGCCGGATCTGCGTTGAGAATGGACGACGCCATCAGCAATGCAGTGAGAATGGCGGGTGTGTCTTTGCGTGAAGCGCTTAGCATGGCTACAGTGAATGCGGCTCGCGTGTGCCGTGTCGCAGGACGGCAGCGCGGGCTTGCACCAGGAGAAAAAGCGGACCTGGTGCGTTTCCGCTGGAATGAGGAAAGCCAATCGCTGCTGGTGCTTGAAACAATTCTGAACGGCGCAACTGTTTATAGGGCATGAGCGAGAAAGAGTTCCGGGCGAACTGTTGATCGCAGACAATTACGGGCTGCCCATAACAAGGTGAAGGCAATCTTCTCGTATTATCACGTTCGCCAGTCCTAAATGGACAGAAACTGCGACTTGCTCTTAATCGGAGGCATCGTTTTGAGTGCCGACGTAAAATTGATTTGGAGACAATATGGCATTTACACTTCCACCACTTCCCTACTCCCCTGACGCACTCGAACCAAACATCGACAAAGCAACAATGGAGTTGCACCATGATAAACACCACAATACGTATGTGACGAATTTAAACAAGGCTCTGGAATCCGCTCCGGACTTGGCAAGCAAGAGCCTGGAGGAATTGCTGGCTAACAACTGCGCCATTGTTCCTGAAAGCATTCGCACCGCTGTTCGCAACAATGGCGGCGGTCATGCGAACCATTCATTTTTCTGGCCCATTCTGGGGCATGGCAAAGGCGGTAGTCCGACCGGCGAAATCGCCAGCGTGATTGAATCAAACTTCGGCAGTTTCGAAGGCTTCAAGGAAAAATTCAATGCCGCAGCAACCGCCCGCTTCGGGTCCGGTTGGGCTTGGCTGACGAAAGACGGTTCAGGCAAGTTCGAAATTACATCCAGTGCCAACCAGGACAGTCCCTTAATGGAAGGCAAGAAGCCGATTCTTGGTTTGGACGTTTGGGAACATGCTTACTACCTGAAATACCAAAATCGCCGTCCTGAATACATTGCGGCTTGGTGGAATGTGGTGAATTGGGATGAAGTTAACAAGCAGTTGAAGTAGTTACCTCACTAATAAAAACCAATGGCCGGAACGGAAAAATATTTCTTCCATTCCGGCCAGAACTGAATGCTGATTCGCTATTCTTTCTTCTTTTTGGGCTTTTTCGTTTCTTTTTTGCGATCCTGTCCTTTAGCCATCGTTCGGTCCTCCCATTGATTAAGTTATCACCAAACGCAAACAGGACGAAATGTTTTAAAGCAGTTTGTCGAGCGTAATTGGTAAATCGCGAACGCGCTTGCCGGTCGCGTGAAATACCGCGTTCGCTACTGCCGCTGCCGCCCCGGTAATGCCGATCTCGCCGATGCCGTGCGCGCCAAGCGGCGTATGCGGATCCGGAATATCAAGAAAATACGCTTCAATGCGGGGAACGTCAGCGTTCACCGGCACGTGGTACTCCGCTAGGCTGGGGTTCATAATGCGTCCGGTGCGATCGTCAAACAAGGTTTCTTCCGTTAACGCCATGCCGATGCCCATGATAATTCCGCCGTAGAACTGCGATCGCGCTGTTTTCGGATTGAGGATGCGGCCCGTGTCGAACGCGCCTACCCAGCGCGCGATGCGCACTTCACCGGTTTGCTCATGAACGCGCACCTCACAGAACTGTGCGCCATAAGAACCCATCGAGTATTTTAATGATTCTAACGGCTTGCCGGACATGGATTCAGCTTCGAGAAAGCTTCGCTTCGTCCGGGCCAGAATGGAAACGTAAGTTTCACCCACATCTCGCTTATCGCGGCGAAACAAACCGCCGTCGCAGGCCCGAACGTCATCAAAATGCGCGCCAGCTAAGGGCGAATTAGAATCCTGCTTTGCCAACTTCAGCAGTTCGCGATGAAGTTGTTCACAAGTTAGTTGTATGGCCAGCGCAACACTGATGGTCTGGTTGGAGCCTCCGGCTACCGGAGCTTGCGGCAGGTCGGTATCCCCGTATTCAAAGCGCACGGCTGTAATCGGCAATCCGAGTCGTTCCGCTGCCTGTTGCGTTTGTACAGTGGCCGTACCCATGCCCATCTCCTGCGCCGAACTTTGCACCACGGCTGTTCCATCCGCATTGATGCGGACTTTGGCGGCAGCCGGAAACCGATAAGCCGGGTAGAAAGCGGTAGCCACGCCTTGGCCTACCCACCATTGACCGTCCCGCGTGGAGCGCGGCTTCGGCGCTCGGTTCTGCCAGCCAAATTTTTCCGCGCCGAGTTGGTAAGCTTCTTTGAAATGGCGGCTGGAGAATGGCGTTCCCTTAGCCGGATCTTTCTCCGGATCGTTGCGCAGCCGCAGTTCAATCGGATCAATTCCCGATGCATAGGCCAGTTCATCCAGGGCTGATTCCAGCGCAAACGTGCCAATTGATTCGCCGGGCGCGCGCATGAACGTGTTCGAAACCGTATCGAGAATCATGACTTTCTGGCTGACAAACAGATTGTCAGTAGCGTACAAATGCCGCGCCGGAAACGAAAATTGTTCAGGAAATTCGTTGGTGGTAGAAGTCGCTGTCACCCCGGTATGAATCAACGAAACAAGCTTGCCGGCTTTATCCGCGCCCAAGGCGACGCGCTGTTCGGAAGCTGTCCGTCCGCCCACATTTCGAAACACTCCTTCCCGCGAGAGGACTAATTTTACTGGCCGTTCCACTACTTTGGCGGCCAGAGCGCAAAGTTGAACGTGACTCCACATGGAGCCTTTGCCGCCGAAACCACCGCCAACAAACGGCGCGAGAACCCGGACATTTTCTTTATCGAGCGAGAATATCTTGGCCAGCGAATCCCGCACGCCGTGCACAAACTGGGAAGCATCGTAAACGGTCAGTTTGTCGCCATTCCAAACCGCCGTGGTTCCATGCAGCTCGATCGCATTGTGGTTATGACGCGGCGTTGTATAGGTTTGGTCAACTTTGAACACAGCAGTGGCCAGCGCCGATTCAGCATTGCCGCGATCAACCTCCGCATCTTCACCCATAATTTGTTTGGGTTTAATTGCGTGGTCTTTTTCCTTTTCAAAGGACAATGCGGCGTCTTTCCGCTTGTATTTAACCTGTATCAGCGAACAAGCGTATTCGGCCCGTTCCAGCGTTTCAGCCACTACGATCGCCACCGGTTGGCCGTTCCAGTAAATTTCATCGGTATTCAGAACGTTTGCTTTGCTTCCGGCGGCATCGGTTCCGCCAGCCGGGCTGAACAGCGGCGGATTCTCCATTTTCGGGGCGTTCTGGTGAGTGATCACGGCAATCACACCATTGGCTTCTTGCGCTTCGCTAACATCGATGCTTCTGATTGACCCTTTCGCGATTGTGCTGAAGGCAAGCGCAGCGTGAGCCAAATGTTCCAACGGGTATTCAGCGGCGAACGGAGCGTGGCCGGTAACTTTTTGCGCCCCATCTATACGGTCGATCGGCTTTCCAATAATCCGGTCCGCTTCGCTTAACTCATCACGATCACGGTCCGGCACAAATTGCACGACCGCTTCGGTCACTTTCGACAGAATGCTCATTGCGCTGTTCCTCCTTCCGACAATTCTGTTAATGCCTCAACAATCATGCGCTTTGCCAGTTCGATCTTAAACCCATTGAACCGGTAAGGCCGAGCCGCTGCGAGTTCCGCTTCCGCCGCTTCGCGGAACATTGCTTCACTAGCTGGTTTGCCCGTTAACTGCTGCTCGGCAAGGGTGGCGCGCCAAGGCTTATGCGCCACTCCGCCCAACGCTAATCGAACGTTGCTGATTTTGCCGTTCTGCGTTTCCAGTGCCGCCGCGACCGATACAATGGCGAACGCGTAGCTGGCGCGGTCACGCGCTTTCCGGTAAACAGAATTCATCGCCAACGGAAGTTCTGGTAAATCCACTGCTGTGATGATTTCATCTGGCTGCAAGTTGGTGTCAATCTGCGGCGTGTCGCCGGGCAAACGATGAAATTCCACCAGCGGAATGGTTCGATTGCCGTTTTTGCCCGATATCTGGACCACCGCGCCAAGGGCCGCCAGCGCCACGCACATATCGGATGGGTGTGTCGCAATACATGCTTCCGAAGTGCCGAGAACGGCATGAATGCGGTTGAATCCTTCAATGGCGTCGCAGCCTGCGCCGGGCTGGCGTTTGTTGCAGCGTGCTGTGTCGTCATAAAAGTAATAACACCGGGTCCGCTGCATCAGGTTGCCGCCGGTAGTGGCCATGTTTCGCAGTTGCGCCGAAGCCCCCATCAGAATTGCCTGCGAAAGCATCGGGTAGCGGGCGCGAATTTGTTGATGCGCCGCTAAGCGACTGTTGCTGACCAGCGCGCCAATGCGCAGCCCACCCGACGGCAATTCTTCGATTTGAGACAAAGGCAATCGCGTGATATCAACCAGCGCGGAAGGCTGCTCAATGCCTTCGCGCATCAAATCAATCAAATTCGTTCCGCCACCCAAAACTTTGGTGTGGGCGTTCTCCGACAAAAGATGCAGCGCGGCAGAAACGTCTTGCGCGCTGGCATAAGCAAAATTGTTCATTGATTTTGTTGCGCCTCAAACGCATCGCGGATTGCGTCCACAATCCCTACATAAGCGCCGCAGCGGCAAAGATTGCCGCTCATGCGTTCCTTAATTTCTTGATCCGAAAAAATAATGTGCGGATCAGTCATCTTTTCGGTGGCCGCGCTCGGCAACCCGCTTTGAAACTCGCTCCACATGCCAATTGCGGAGCAGATTTGGCCGGGGGTACAATAACCGCATTGAAAACCGTCGTGCTTGATGAAGGCGCGCTGCAAAGGATGCAATCCGTCAGCATTCGCCAAACCTTCAATCGTTGTGATTCTGCGATTTTGATACTGTACGGCCAAAGCTAAACAGGAATTGATGCGTTCGCCGTCGACCAGAACTGTGCAAGCTCCGCAAGCGCCCTGGTTGCAACCTTTCTTCGCGCCTGTCAGCCCGATCACTTCCCGCAAAGCGTCCAGCAGCGAAACTCGCGGCTCAAGCTGCAGGTTGTAGTCAATTCCATTTACGTGCAGGCAAACTGCAAGGGCAGCATTTGAATCTGAAAATGTCGGCATTTAGGTTCATCCGTATAGATGCGCAGTTCTCGCGGATGTTACCCGGAATCCGAAATAACAAAACTGGCCTCTGTTGATTCCAGTTTGTATGTCAATTCACTGTGCTTCGGAGCGCAAATGGGCTCAGTTTTGGAAGCGTGAAATAAAAAATGGATCCCGCGCCCGGCGAAGACTCAGCCCAGAATCGTCCGCCATGCTGCTCAATGATTCGCTTGCAAATCGCCAGCCCCACGCCGGTTCCCGGATAATCAGCTTTCGGGTTGAGCGTTTGAAACATCCGAAAGATCACTTCCCGGTACTGCGGATCAAATCCAATGCCGTTATCCTGAACCGCAATGGTCCAGGTCGAAGGGTTTTGCGACGAAACTGCGGAGATCAACACTTTCGGCAAGTGTTCCGCCGTTCGAAATTTAATGGCATTGCCGATCAGTTCTTCAAACACCTGAGATAACAGCAATTTGCTGCCCCAAACAACAGGAAGATCGTTTATCTCAATTTCAGCCTGTGCTTCCTCAATTTTTTTTGTTAAGTGAGCGCAGGCAGCATTAACAGCATCACGGAGCATTAGTTGCTCATGATTATAGGCCTGACTGCCGATACGGGCATATTGCAGCAGATCATCGATCAACGATTGCATACGCTGAGCGGAATTAACCATGAACTGCAGAAACTCGTCTGCCTGGGGATCCAATTTCCGGCTGTATTGTTTGTTTAAAAGCGATCCGAATGCGCTGATCATGCGGAGCGGTTCTTGAAGATCGTGGCTCGCCACAAAAGCATAGGATTCCAGGTCAGCATTTGATCGCTGCAGTTCCTGAGTGCGCCGTTCCAGTTCCGTGGTTCGCAGTTCAAGCTGAAAAGTGCGGTCGCGCACTCTTTCTTCCAGTTCAGCGTTAATTTGATTTAGCTTGGCTTCTTTGCCGGCCTGCTCTATCGCAACCTGACGATTGGCTCTATAAACTAGCGCCACCAACAAAAAACTCGCCAGCACGCCGGCCACAAATAAAACCAACACCTGCGTTCGCAATCGCTCCAGTACCTGCCGCCGCCCTTGCAGCAGTGCCCGCTCGTGGTTTTCAAGAAGAGACACAATGTGCCGCACGCCGGCCATCAATTGTTGGCCGTGATCAGTGTCAACTAAATTCAAGGCCGGCTGAAAGCCTGCCGTACGACGGACTTTGATGGTGGCGCGCAGTTCGCCGATTTTATCCCTCACCAGATGATCGAGCTGGGAAATAGTGTGGGGATCATTGGCTTCCGCCAGCAGTCGGGGCTGTAACTGCTGCAGATCGGTTTCCAAAGATTGTTCTGAACGCACGAAGGGTTGAAGATAGCTGTCCTTTCCGGTGAGAAGATAACCACGCTGTCCTGTTTCCGCAACAGTCAAGTCGGAAAGCAGATGATCTACCCGCTCCAGAACGTCACGAGCGTTGGCTACGCTGGCGAGCTCATCGGCATACTGCGAGAACAAATACCAACTTGTGGCGGCCAACAACAACGGAATTAGGCCCAACCAGAAAACGAAGGACTGAGTTCTGGTCTTAATTTGAACCATGCACCATCAAAAATGCCGAATTTATAATTTATGTTACCGTTAATGATTTTATCTACGCCTGCGCATGAGGCCCAAGCCGCCGGTGAAACAGTTCAAACGCCAAACCGTAGCATTGCGCTGCCAGCACCGGATCGTAGCGTGCGCCTTCATCGCGCAGAAACGCATGTTGCGCATTTACTTCAAACCATTGGTAATTAGCTCCCACCTCTTCTAATCGCGCTTTTACCCGGTTTCGCCCTTCCAGGGGAACATGCGGATCCTGCCGTCCCCAGATGTGCAGCAGTTCTCCTTTGATGTCAGCGGCTCGTTCCAATGAATTGTCGTGCATTCCTTTGCCGAGACTGCCTTTATGTATGTCGGTTGCGTAAAAGCAGGCTGCCGCCAGCACCTCAGGATTCATGGCTGCTCGAAAAGCAAGATGGCCGCCAATGCAAATACCGATCACGCCTAGTTTCCCGGTGCAATCCGCGCGCCCATTTAGAAAATCAAGCGCGGCTCGTGAATCAGAATCATAAGCGCCGATCTCTTTGGTGATTTTCAATTCGTTGCCGCGATCCGCGCCAGCCTGATCGTAGGCAAGCACTCGACCGGGCGGTTCAAACTCATGATAAATTTCCGGCACTGCCACCAGGTATCCATGTCCGGCAATCAGGGCCGCAGTGCGGCGAATGGGACCGGTAATCTGAAAAATCTCGGAAAAAAGAATCAGACCCGGGTATTGGCCCGGCGCACTGGGACGGAAAATCTGCGTCTGCATCGGCCCGGTGGGAGTTTGAATTTCCGCTGATTCATCCTGGATGGTCATCGGAAAAAGTTTATCAAGCTACCACATGGAATGGTTTCCGATACGCGATCGGTTTCAATAGAGGTATGGCGAATTTTGTGGAAGCGGCAAGCGCGATAGCGCAGGAAGCCGGCGCTCTGCTGATGCAGCATCGCGGGATCGGGTTTGAACTAAAAGGCGAGTTTGATCTAGTAACGGCAGCCGACCGCGCCAGCGAGCAGCTTATTGTCAGCCGATTGCAGAAACTATTTCCCGATCACGGCATTGTGGCTGAAGAAGGCGGACATGCGGAAATGAAAAGTGAATACCGCTGGTTTGTTGACCCGCTGGACGGAACCACCAATTTTGCGCATGGGTTTCCTGTGTACAATGTCACGTTGGCTTTAGTGAAAAATGACCTCGTGATTGCCGGAGTGGTGTTTGACCCGGAACGAAACGAACTGTTTGCAGCGGAGCGCGGAGCCGGGGCCACGCTGAACGGCAGAAAAATGCAAGTCAGCAAGGCAAACCTGCTGGAAGATTCGCTGGTTTCCACCGGATTTCCCAGCCGCCGCCGACATCAAAACGTCAACATTCACTTTTATTACCAACTGGCGATGCTGACTCATGGCGTGCGGCGCGCGGGCGCAGCAGCGATCGACATTGCCTGGACCGCTTGCGGACGATTGGAAGCATTCTGGGAGTTTGGTTTGAAGCCTTGGGACATGGCGGCAGGCACGCTGCTGGTCGAAGAAGCAGGAGGCAAGGTGACGGGAATGCGCGGTGAGCCTTTAAATATACATGGTCCTTATGTACTGGTAGACAATGGATGGATTCACGAGGAAATGCTCGCTTTGTTTAAAGAAATATTTGCGGAGCGATACCGTTTTCAGATGCCCGGCATGAGCGAAGCCGCAGGAGTGGAAAATGCCTGAACTTACTCCAGTGCCGCTCACCTTGGAAGGCTCAGCCGTTCTCCATCAGATGTTCCGTTTTCGCTGGCGCGAATGGCGGGCCTTACCGGCCTGGCAGCGCAAATGCGTAGCTGCGGAAGCAACCACTCGATTGAGTGCCTGGGAAGAAGGGCAAACAGAAGGGCATCCCAACCAATCGGCACTTTACTCCCAAATCGGGCATAAAGGCGACCTGCTGTTGATTCATTTTCGTGATTCGCTCGAAGACCTGAACCGGATTGAATTGTCGCTATCGCGTTTGCAGCTTTTTGATTTTCTGGAACCGGCGCATTCTTACCTGTCCGTGGTGGAGTTGGGTTTGTATGAATCGTCCGTGAAAGCTTATGCTTCCTTGCAGGAAAAAGGAGTCGCCGCTCATACGCCGGAATGGCAGGAAGAGTTGCAGCAGGTGATCGCCCGACAATCCGCTGCGATGTCGCCCCGGTTGTTTCCTTCCATACCACCGGCGAAATATCTGTGTTTTTATCCAATGGACCGCAAGCGGGGCGAAACCAATAACTGGTACGCCGAGCCGATGGCCGAGCGCCAGCGCATGATGCACGATCATGGACTGATCGGACGCCGCTATGCCGATGAGGTTCGGCAGATTATTACCGGCTCCATTGGTTTTGACGATTGGGAATGGGGCGTTGATTTGTTTGCGGATGATCCGCTGGTGTTCAAGCGATTGATTTACGAAATGCGCTTTGATGAAGCCAGTGCGCTCTACGCTTTATTTGGTCAGTTTTACGTCGGAGTGCGCTTGCAGGCCAGCGGTTTAGCGGCTTGGCTGTACGACGAAAAGCCGGGGTCGCATTCTTGATTTACGAGCTAATCAAATCCGCTCCTCGCGCTAAACGTTCCAGCAGAACTTCTTTGTTCCGCTCCGCTCTGGCCACAGCGGATTCGGTAGCCACTTGGTAAACGCTGAAGCCAATCACTAGATCTATTCCTAAGATGGTGTAAAAAGGCCAAGCCGCGTTGAACAACCAAGCCGCTAAGTAAGCGGCTCCGACCGGCACAATCAGAACCGCGCCGGAAATCAACAGCCAAATGGAAGCGCTGGCCGAATTTTGTTTGCGCAAAGCCTGCTCCGGATTAATCGACGCCGGCATATAAACCGAGGTCAGATTGCCAAAACTCAGAAAAAACAAAGTCACCACCGCAGTCAACAAAACCGAGCTGCCGATACTGGCAATTGAAACGTTGGTTTGGAAACAGGCTCCAATAACGGCAATCGCCAAGGTCATAAGAGCAATCACAGAAACTGCTGTTACGTTTTTTGCCTGTACTACGGTGCGCAGAGAAATCGGCGCTAGAAAATAAAGCTGGGCGGCGCGGCGGTCGAAGCCGAAAATGTTCCACATCACTACTTCGCCTACCAGCAGTAAGCCGTACACGCTGACTGTCGGCAGATAGTTCCGGGCCAAGAACCCGCTGCTGCTGGAACTGCCAAATGACAAAAACGGCAAAAACACGGCCACGCTGAAAAAACATGCCATCCCGAACACAACCCGAAAACGAGGAGCCCGCGCCAGCACCCGCAATTCTTTTTCCACCAATGCCGCGAGTGGATCAGAAAAAAGGCGGCTTGGAATCGTGAAGATTGCCTGCAAAAACCCGTTTCTGGCTGTAGCTGAACTCTGCGTGGATACCGGAGATTGGTCAACGCGCCATAATTTCACAAACTGATTTCGCGCCAGAACAAACACTGCCGCCAAATACGAACCGGCAACTACGGCATTAATCCAACGGGCCGTTCCCGTTGACAACGAAGCAATCGCAAACCAAGGAGTAAACCACGCAATCGCTAGTTTTCGGAAGATGGGGTTTAAGTACCGGGCAACGGGCGTTCCCAGCAGTAAGCTGGGCAGCACTGCCAGATTAATCAGTAGCAAGGCTATCAGTTCTTTCAATCGTTTCCGCGCCAGCGTTCGAGTGAGCCAGTGGTAGATAAACAAAGAAAGAAAAACATTAATCGGAATGCAGAGAAGCAGAAAAAAAGGTAGAAATGAAAAGTACCCGCTTCGGAGTAAGCCGACCAGGGTTCCCGTAAGAATAAACAACAATTCTAAAGAGTTTGTGAGGCGCAGGGATGCTTCAATTTTGAACAAGGTGTCCGGTGAAATCGGATACACCAGCAGCTTGCCCAAGTCAAGCGTCCATCCGCCGCTCAAGGTCATCAAAGGGATTAACTGCCAGGTCAAAAACAGCGCGAAAAGTCCGCCAGCCAGTGCCGAATGCAAGGCCCGAACCGGCACTTCCGGTAGATAAATTGCTAAGATTAGCGCTAATGCCGCAAAAAAGCCGTGCCACAACGCGGAAACTAACCAAAGCAGAACCGTTCCCCAACCGGTTCGCGGCAGATGATTGCGCATGGATTTCCATTGCGCCCAAAACACAGCGCGAAACTGCTCGCCAGTTGAGATTTCGTTCTTCAAAGCCAGTTGATCGATTCCGGTCGAGTTCGTTCACCACCCACAAGCTGAACAAAAATATCTTCCAAATGCGATTGCTTGCTGCCGGCCTGTTTCTGAAGCTCCGGCAAAGTGCCTTCCATGAGAATTTTGCCTTTGTTGATAATCGCGAGGCGGTCGCATAGGCGTTCCACCACTTCCAATACATGCGAAGTTAAAAAGACCGTCGCCCCGCGATGAACCTGATCGAGCAGAATATCTTTCATTAAGCGCGCGCCCACTGCGTCCACGCCTTCAAACGGCTCGTCCATTAGAAACAAGCGCGGCTTGTGGATTAAAGCCGCGCCCATCGCCAGCCTTTTTCTCATGCCTTTTGAATACTCACCCACCAGTTTTCGATTCGCTTCCTGCAATTCGAACAGTTGCATCAGTTCCGCCGCGCGTTCTTTCGCAACCGGTTTAGGAAGCCCATATAAGCGGCCCACAAATTGCAGGTATTCGTAGCCGGTCAGGTGATCGAACAAGAGCGAATCGTCCGGCACCACTCCAATTTCCCGACGCACCGCCAGGAACTGCTCCGGCAAGCGCATTCCCAGAATTTCAATGCTGCCTGAAGAAGGTTGGGCCAAGCCTGTCAGCATACGAATAGTGGTGGTTTTTCCGGCTCCATTGGGTCCCAGAAAGCCGAAAAAACAAGCCTGCGGTACAGCCAACGTAATGCCGTTCACCGCAGCAAAGCTGCCGTAGTGCTTTTGCAGATTCGTGATTTGAATCGCAGCGGGTTGAACGGCGTGGTCATTCATAACAAACTAAGCTTTATGGTCGTTCGACCGTCTCGCCTGCGTTTACGGCAATTTGCAGCGTGGTCATCAGATCGCCAAGCTGACGCAGAAAACCAAGCCGCGCCCGCTGCGCTTCCGCTTCGGTGCTGTACAAGGCAAGCCAGCGCAGGTTTTCCTGGGTGCGAGCCCGTTCCACATCACGCAACTGCGCTTGGCCTTCCGCATAACGGGATAAAAGAACCGACAAATCCTGATGCGCTAAGTCGAGCTGCTGGCGTGCCAGATCGCGGGTTTCTTCGGCATTTTTCATGTCCCGGTAGCTGTGTTTAGTGTCGCTCGAAATCTGGTTCCGGGTTTGATTGATTTGGATGCGCAGCTTCGCCATATCTGTTGCCGCTTCCTGATACTGCGCGCTAGCTGCCGCGCCCGGCAGGAGCGGAATCAGAACCGACGCTCCAATCTGAGCATTGTTGCGTTGGAATTTCTGAAAATAATCCTGGTAAGTGTATTTGGCAAACAAAGCATACTGCGCCACCAGGTTTACCTGCGGCAGTCGGACCGAGCGATACGAGCGGATTTCCATTTCTTTAGCCAGAACCGCGGATTGCAGCCGTTTCAATGGTTTGTTATGCGCTAAGGCAATTTGTACCGATTCATCCTCGGAACGCACCGGCGGCAGTTCAAAGGCCGGCAAAGCACTGGCCGGCTGCACGCGATCACTAGCGGAATAGCCTAGCGTAATGGCTAACAGCATTTCCGCGTAATCTTCAGAAGCTTTATAAATCTGGAAGTCGTGTTCCGCCTGGCTCAGGTTTAATTGGGCGCGTTTGGTTTCCACCGGCAGTTCAGCGCCTTCCGATACTCTGGATTGCATCACGTCCACAATTTTCTGCAAGGTAGGAAGCTGATCTTGAATCGATTGCCGTTGTTTCACGGATTGCTGCACGTCCAAAAACAGACTTGCTGTGCGGTAAGCCACTTCGTCAGAGCGCTCCTGCGCGTCCAACTGCACGCCACGGGCATTTTCGCGGGCCGCCGCCACCAGATAACTGCGCGGCTGATTATACAGGGCCATATCGGTGCGAACGTCCAGCAAACTAGGCGCGTTGCCTCCGATTGCATTCGGATAGCCGTAGGTGTACGCTAGTCCGCTGCCGGCGTATACTTTGGGAACAAACGGATCGCGTACCACCCTGACATTTTCCTGCGCTCGTTGTTCATCGAGCCGCGCCAGGGCCACGTCAGGGTTCTGGCGCGAGGCAATCGCTAAAGCTTGTTGCAGCGTAAAGGTATGCACTTCGGCCGGCAGAAAAGCAGCACCGAGGAGCAGCAGAATAAATAACTTCATCGCCAAGCAATTATGGTATCCCGCAGTATTTGCAGATTCGCCAGAATAAGAGAGAACCTTCGTGAGTGAATCCGGAGAAAGGACGATCTTTTGGCAAGCGGCTTAAATATTCTTGATGTGGCAATCGGCCTGGTAGTTGTATACCTGCTGCTCAGTTTGATCTGCTCGTCTGTCAATGAAGGACTAGAAACTTTCCTGAAAAATCGGTCGCGGCAGCTTGAGCGCGGTATACGCGAGATGCTGGGCGATCCGGAAGGAACGCAAGTTGCCCACCTGTTCTACAACCACCCTCTTATTTCCAATCTGTTTCGCGGCGATTACGACCCGAAGCACATTGTGAAGAAGCGCATCGGCCCCGGCAACGTTTATCGTGGGCAGAATTTACCTTCCTACATTCCGGCAGGCAACTTTGCCTTAGCTATTCTGGACATTGTTCTTCCGGGAACGCGCTTGTCGCCGAGCGGTGCGGCGGCTACCCTGCAACCTTCACCGGTCGGCGGCGATGAGCAGTGCGTTTCCTCCCTGCGCCAGGCTGCCTTGAATTTTCCCGTTCCCGCCGTGAGCCGTACCCTTGTGATTTTAATTGACGCTTCCGGGAACGACTTGAGGCAAGTGCGGGAAGCTATTGAGAACTGGTACGACAGCACAATGGATCGCGTATCAGGCTGGTATAAGAGGCGGATTCAGATTATTTTATTTACAATTGCGCTGCTGATTTCTAGCGCGTTAAACATTGACACGGTCAATATCGGCAATCATTTATCGAGTGATCCCTCATTTCGTAGTTCGCTCGTAGCGGTTGCCGAAGAATACGCGAAAGGCGAGGCGTACCGGCAGGAAACCACTCGCATTCCTGAAAACGGAACCGGCTTGCAGCAGGCGGAACGACACATGGATCGCATTGAACGGAACTTGGCGCGTATCGAGACAACCGGTCTGCCGATTGGCTGGCAGGAGCCGCCGCGAAAGCCATATCAAATTTTCCTGAAAATCGCTGGAATCCTGGCGACCGCGTTGGCCGCTACACTCGGCGCTCCATTTTGGTTTGATGTTTTAAACCGGTTTGTGGTGGTGCGGTCTACCATCAAGCCACGGGAAAAAAGTCTTGACGAAAAAAGCAAAGAATAAGCGGCTCGCCGGACATTAGGATCATTGTTCAATGGCTGCTATAATTTAGGTTTACCCATAGACCGGAAGTGAATGGTTTTAAAACCCTGATTGTTCGCCGCCGGAGAGTGTGTGTATGCTCCTGAATGTTAAGGAACTTGAAGTAAGGCCAGTACGCTTTGACCTCGATATTGCGCCGGGCGAACTTGAATACGACGAACAGATTAAGCAGATGTCGCATCTGTTGGCCAAAGGCGTTGCGGAACTATCTAGCCGGGCATTAGGCGAGATTCGCATTCAGGGTTCGTTAGCGGTCGGCATGGAAGCTGCCTGCGACCGTTGCCTGGAAGCGGCCAAAGTAGCGGTGAATCGCGCTTTTGACTTGCGCTATTACCCGTCCGACCAGTATTCGGATACGCGCGGCGAAGTGGCTATCGATGAGGAAGCAAGCGAAGTTGCTTATTATGAGGGCGACAAGCTCAATTTGAATGAAATTCTGCGTGAAGTGGTGCTGCTCGCGCTGCCGATGCAGGTGGTCTGCGAGGAAGCCTGCAAAGGTATCTGCCCGTCTTGCGGACAGAATCGCAATATTCAGCAGTGTTCCTGTGAAGCTCCAGCCAAGGATGATCGTTGGAACAAGCTGAAAGATTTTCGTGCCGAACTGAGCACCGGCACAAACTAGTTCATCAAAAAAATAAAAATTAATTACAAGAAAGTAGAAGTATGCCCAATCCAAAACGACGACACTCGAAACGCCGCACCTCCACCCGGCGCGCGCATGACGCTTTGAAAACGCCGCACATGTCGGAATGCCCAAACTGCCACGGCAAGCTGCGCGCGCATCGTGCTTGTCCCCACTGCGGCAAATACAAAGGCCGCGAAGTGATTGAGGTTGAAGAATAAGCGTCCGGTAGATGGTCACGATTGCCGTTGACGCAATGGGCAGCGACCACTGCCCGAAACCTGAAGTAGAAGGTGCGGTTCTCGCTGCTAAATCACTAAATGTAAAAGTGATTTTAGTCGGCAAAAAAGATGTGGTAGCCCGTGAATTGGATCGTCACAGCGGGTGGGATCATTTGCCCATCGAGATTCATCACGCCAATGAAGTTGTGACTATGAACGACTCCGCTGCCAAAGCGGTCCGGGCTAAAAAAGACAGCTCAATCCGGGTTGGTGCCCGTTTGGTGCGGGACGGCGTAGCGCAAGGTATCGTTTCAGCCGGCAACACTGGCGCGGTGATGGCTACCGCCAAAATGGTGTTCGGTATGCTGCATGGCGTGGATCGGCCTGCACTCGCTTCCGCGTTTCCCACTCTGAGCGGCAATCCTTCGGTGATTGTGGATGTGGGAGCCAACGTCGATTCCAACGCCAGAATGCTGGCGCAGTTTGCGGTCATGGGTGAAATTTATTCCCGCGCCATTTTCCACACTCACAATCCCCGCGTCGGCATATTGTCTATCGGCGAAGAAGAACACAAAGGCAACCAGTTAACGCACGAAGCCACGGCGTTGCTGAAAACCCTGCACCTAAACTTTATCGGCAACGTGGAAGGCCGAGATGTGTACACCGGCACTGTGGATGTGATTGTGTGCGACGGTTTTGTAGGCAACGTGGTGCTGAAAACCAGCGAAGGCTTGGTGGAAGTGGTGCGCGAACTGATGCGCCAATCCATGCAGAAAACTTTGCAGCGGCGCATGGGAGCCTTTCTGGCCCGCGACGCTTTCCAGGATTTCAGAAAACGCGTCGATTACACCGAGTATGGTGGCGCTCCGTTGTTGGGTTTAAAAGGTGTGTGTGTTATTTCTCATGGCCGTTCCAACGGCAAAGCAATCAAGAACGCGATCCGGGTAGCCGCTGATTTTGCTTCGGAACGGATTAATGAGCAAATCGCCACCGAGATCGCTCATTGGACATCTGAACAAACGGGGTAGATCAATGCAGTGTTTCCGGGTAGCAGCCTTATTTCTGGTGTTTTTTACGGCATCACAGTCTTACGCCAAGGACGATCCGGTGCAATGGTCGCTTCACCCGGCCAGGGGAACCGGCGATACCAAACCAGGAAGTCCGGTTTGGTTGGAACTGACTGCTAGTATTCAGCCCGGTTGGCATCTGTATTCGCCGACCACTCCAACGGGCGGTCCGATCATCACCAAAATTCAAGTGGCGCAAAACAATGCGGTGTCGGCGGCGAAAGTGTTTCGTCCGCAGCCGGTTCGCAAAACTGACCCGAACTTCGGGATTGAAACTGAAACTTACTCTGACAAAGCCGTTTTTTATCTTCAAGCCGATACCCGATCCGACGCTAACGGGCCAGTCAAAATGGACGCAGTTGTTTACTACCAGGCCTGTAATGACGTGAAATGCTTGCGTGCCGTGCGTAAAACGGCCAGCACCGCTATAGTTCTGGGTGCGTCGGTATCAGCAGCAAAGTTTACAGTGCCGAGCGATTACGCTCCGGTTGCCGCGCCAGCCATTGCGGAATCCCCCGGGGATGTTGCTGCTCAACCGGGAACGGCTCGCGCTGCTATTGCGTCAAGTCCTTCCACCAGCACATTAAACACGCAACAAGCGATGCTTCCTTTTCTGCTCACTGCGTTCGCGTTTGGCCTGGCCGCCGTGTTCACGCCTTGCGTGTTTCCCATGATTCCGATTACAGTGTCTTTCTTTCTGAATCAAAGCGGAACGTCGAGTCAAACAAACCAGAAGCGTGCGGGCGGGTTGAGCCAAGCCCTGGTTTTCTGCCTTGGAATTGTGGTTCTGTTCACAGGCTTGGGCTTTCTAGTGACGGCTCTTACTGGACCCTTTGGGGTGGTGCAGCTAGGGTCCAGCCCTTGGGTAAACGGGTTTATCGCCATTGTTTTCTTTGTGTTCGGATTAAGCCTGCTCGGCGCTTTTGAACTGCGGCTGCCTTCTGGTTTGCTCACTCAACTGGACCGTGCTTCCCAAGCAGGCGGTTACGCCGGTACGCTCCTGATGGGGCTGACCTTTGCGCTGACCTCATTTGCCTGCATCGGCCCTATTGTTGGGCCTTTACTGGTTGCTTCCGTGCAGCAAAAAGGAGCGCAGCCGGTTCTCGGCATGGCTTCGTTCGCCAGCGGTCTTGCCCTGCCCTTCTTTTTTCTCGCGTTGTTTCCTGCTTATTTGAAACGCTTGCCGCGCAGCGGTGGATGGCTGGCGCGCGTGAAAGTGGTGCTTGGTTTCGTGGTGCTGGCCACCATGTTCAAATACCTGAGCAACATCGACCTGGTATTCCAAACCCATCTGCTGACGCGGGAACGCTTTCTCGCCGCCTGGATTGTTTTGTTTTTGATGGCGGGTCTATACCTGCTCGGATTTCTGAAACTGGAAGGCATGACCAGAGAAGAGCCGCTTGGCGTAGGCCGTACCCTGATCGCCGCCGCGTTGTTGATTTTTGCGATCAGTTTGGTTCCCGGCTTGTTTGGTGCGCGATTAGGGGAACTGGATGCTTACATTCCGGAAGCTTCGGGAAGTTTGTTTTCCGCGAATGCTTCTACGGCTTCAGCCCAAAATTCTTTCAAGAACAATTTAGAAGGAGCTTTAGCCGCCGCCCGCTCCGGCAATAAACTGGTGCTGATTAACTTCACCGGCTATGCCTGCACCAACTGCCATTGGATGAAAGCCAATATTTTTCCGCGCCCGGAAATCCAAACTGCATTACAAAACATAATTGTGGTAGATCTTTACACAGATGGAACGGATGCCGCTTCCCAGAAAAACGCTGATCTGGAAGATAAGAAGTTCAACACCGCTTCCATTCCGTTTTACGCCCTGGTGGATGCGGACCAGAACGTGATTAGCACGTTTCCTCAGTTAACCAGGAACGCGCAGGAATTTTTGTCGTTTCTGCAATCGAGGCTAGTCAATAGTAAGTTAAGTTAAGTTTTCTCGCTTTGAGGTGATTCCAGTTCTTTCTTGACCACTGCCAAAATCGCGGCAGCGCTTTGCTCCACGTCCTCCTTTGTTGTTGCCCAACAAGATACGCTGATACGCATGGCGGTCTGGCCGTGCCACTCGGTTCCACCGCACCAACAGGTTCCCTCCTTTTGTATTGCCGAGATGAGGCGCTTTGTGCTCACATCATCTCCGAAAGACACTAAGACTTGATTGAGAACAACTTCATTTAAGATTCGACAACCGCCCTCTTGTAATAACTGAGCAAAATAAAAGGCTAAGTGACAGTGGTGCTCGATCATCTCCGCCAGACCTTCTCGTCCGAGGGAACGCAGTGCCGCCCAGACATCCACCGCGCGGGCCTGACGTGAGGATTCAGGCGTGTAGTGCGAGGGTTCGCGGTGATCCGTCGTTTGCAGGTACGCCGCTTGGATCGCCATCGCGGAACGCAGATTTTGAGGCTCGCGCACCAAAGCGAGACCTGAATCATATGGCACGTTCAGCCACTTGTGACAGTCCGTCGCCCAGGAATCCGCTTCACAAAAACCAGCCATCAAATGGACGCGCTGTGGCGCAGCAGCAGCCCACAAACCAAAAGCGCCATCGACGTGGACCCAGGAGCCAGCCTCTTGCGCTTGTAAACAAATTTCTGTTGCAGGATCGAAAGCGCCCGTATTGACGTTGCCCGCCTGGAGACAAACGATCGTGCGGTCGTTCAAAGCGGGAAGGGTGTGAGGCCGAATCCGTCCCTGCTCATCGGTCGGCAGTTTGCGCACGCGCGATCGGCCCAAACCGAGTAGCGAGAGTGCCTTCAGTAGAGAAACATGCACCTCCTCGCCGACTAGGACCGTTAGCGGCGGAGCACCAAACAATCCGTCTTCCTCGACGTTCCATCCCGTACGCCGGAGAAGTGTGTGACGGGCAGCGGCTAAACAGGTAAAATTCGCCAACGTGGCTCCGGTCACAAAGCCTATCCCGCAGGAACGAGGTAATCCGAGTAGCTCACACAGCCATTCTTGGACCACCTCTTCTAAAGTGGCTGCGACGGGCGACATCACACGAAGGGCTGCATTTTGATCCCAGGCTCCGGCTAACCAATGGGCAGCTAGAGGAGCCGGTAAAGTGCCGCCGGTGACGAATCCAAAATAACGCCTGCCCACGGAGGCGACTGTAGCTGGTGAGCCGAATTCGTCCAAGAACGCCAGCACTTGCGCGGGATCGCAAGGGTGTTCGGGCATCGGTTCGCGGAAGGCTTGCAGGCGCGCCACATGTTCTGGAGAAGGAACAACCCGCCGTGCTCCGATATTTGTTAGGTAATGGGCAGCTCGCGCGCTTGCATCTGTTAACAATGCTTTCATGGAATTGTTTTCTTATGAGCGTAGACACTTAATTCGGTTGGCTTTACAATCCCAACCCATCCACCGCATTATCGCGGAACAGATTGCCGTCGCGAATATAGCGCCGCACCGTTTCTGAAGTTCGATGTCCGGTCTGCTTCATAATTGACTTTTCACTTTTTCCGGCAGCAGCGGCGGAAATAGCCAGACCGGCTCGGAGGCTATGTCCGGCAAACCGTTCGGAATCAAAGCCTAACTCCTCAACGTATTTTTTTACCACCAAAGCGACTGCTTCACCGGAAAGCCGCTTGGAAAGAACCTGGCCGTGCCGGTTCATCACCCGAAAAATAGCTCCGGTTTGAATGCCGGACGCTTGTATCCATTCCTGTAATGCTTGCACCGGGCATGTTTTTCCGGTGCCATACGGGATACCGACCGGTCGGCCCTCGCCCATCTGATCGGTTTTACTGCGCCGTATCACAATCACCAAACCCTCCTTCGTCACCTCATAATCCGTGAGGTCGAGTGAAACGAGTTCGGAGCGGCGAAAAGCACCGGTGAAACCGAGCAACAAAAGCGCCCGATTGCGTAAGCCAAGCAGATTTTCAGGAAGACTCTGCACAATATGCTTTAAATCCTCCACCATCACCGGCCGTTTCCGGTCCACCGCTACGCCGATTTCCCGCCGTAAACCGTACATGAACAGCCGCACAGGTGCCGACAAAGTAGGTGATTCGAACCCGTTCCGCTGATGCATTTTGCTGATGGCAGACATGCGCCGTTGCAGCGTGTTTAGCCGCTTGCCTGATCCTTTGATTAAATCCGTCGCATAAAGAACAATTGAATCGGGCTGAGCCGGAAGCGGCGAAAACCCTTCCTCCTCGCACCAGATACAGAACTGCTGCCAGTCATGAAGGTAAGCGCGTCGGGTAGCCCGTGAACGAACCGACCGGAACGTTTCCTCTGCTTGAAGCTGGAGCTGTTGGAGCTTGGCTGACTCTGCCTTGGTTGTGCCGGTATTTTGAGGTGCGGGTGTTGTGCCGTTTGAACTCATGGAATTATTATATGCCCTCTGGGTCGTGAGAATCAATAGTTTTCTCAAGACCTAGAGAGTTAAGCTGAAGGGAAGCAAAAGGACATAGAGTTAAGCATCACAATCCCAGCTTGGCCGCAGCGTTTTTCTGAAACAGGGTCTGGTTTCGAATATAGCGCCGCATCGTCGCCAGGGATTGGTGCCGAGTTTGCCGCATGATATCAATTTCAGAGGCATGATTTAAGTAGGCTTCAGTCACGAATCCGGCCCTTAAGCTATGTCCGGCGAAAACCGCCGGATCCAAGCCAATTTTTCTCACCGCTCGTTTCAGAATCCTCGCTACGGAAGAAGCATGAAGCGCAATTGCACCTAATTGACCATGACGGTTCACTTCACGAAACACCGGGCCCTCATTGAGCTGCGACAAACGAAGCCAATTCTGGTAATTACGTACCGGACAAGTCAGCGGGCGTGATCCATACGGAAGACCAACTACCGCTCCCTGGCCTTCCTGGTCGGTTTTGCTTTTTCGCAGATGCACGATAAGTCCCTGTTCGTTCGCCGCAATGTCCTCCACGCACAGTGCAACCAGTTCGGACCGGCGAAAGCCGCCGGCAAACCCGAATAAGAGAAGGGTTTTATCCCGCTGTCCTTGTAAAGTATCCGGCAGATCGGCCACTATGCGGCGCAGGTCCTTCATGAGCAAAGCTTCTTTGCCCTGTTGCAGTGTTCCCTGCTCCCGCCGGATGCCCTTTAAGGTTTCACTCACTACCGCTTCGCGCATTGTTGCCGGTGAATGATAGCCAGCCGCCTCATGAGCCCGATTTAAAGAGGCAAGCTTCCTTTGCAGCGTCGCTGGTTTATGAGTTCGCTGCAAATCCGCCAAGTATAAAGCAATTGTTTCGGCTGCTGCGGGAAGCGCGGCCAGGCAGCGAGCCTGGCACCAAAATTCAAACTGCTTCCAATCACTCCGATACGCTTTGCGGGTAGCAGAGGATTTCGCGCCTTCAATCAAACGGCTTACCTCATCAGCAAGCTGCTGAACGCTCACCTGCTCGCTGAGAGTACCTGGTAATACGATTTCTCCTGTTGCCTGCTTTCTGGTATTTAAAGACGAATTACTCAACTTGTGATTGTTCAGGTCCGAAGCCATGCATTTAGAATAGCTCGAAGCTAGTGCTCGATAAGTAAACATTATCGAGCACTAGAAATTATGTTGTCACAACTGTGACTTTATTGTTTAATAGTAGTTCAGGAACAATTATGCCGAAGTCTATTGATTGGTTAGGTGCTGCTCCAGAAGCACTGAAACAACTCCAAGCCATGTCCGTGAAAGTAGTTGATCGGGCGACGATAGAGCAGTTATTCAAGATTCATCGCCGGACCGCTATTCGGATCATGCATCGGTTTGGCGGCCAGCAGGCCGGAAAAACTTTCCTGATTGATCGGGAGCAACTGGTTGAGAAGCTTCAAGTATTTCTGCAGCAAGACTCCGAACAAGGTCCTTCTTCCCGGACACCTAGCCAGATCCGGCGTTTATACCCGGAAGCCGAAACGTTTCGCTTTCCCGACGTGCGCGCGCCGGAGCGCCGGACGCTGGCGCGGCTGCCTTCCAGGATTCGGATTGTTCCGGGGAAGATCACGGTGGAAGCAGCTTCTCTGGAGGAGCTTTGTATGCAGCTTTGGGTTCTACTCGAAACCTGTAACGAAGACAGGCAGGTAGTGGAAGCGCAATTAGAAGGAGAACGCAATCGCGCCAACTGAACAAAACCCGATCAGCCAATCGCGGTTTCCTCTGCTTTCACCGGAGTTAGCCGAGTGGCGTTTCAGTTTACCGCCATTTACAAATTTTGCAAATGGGTGGACTGGCACAATGGACGAATTTCTGGCGGCAGTTCGCCAGTCTACCATTTCCCTCCAGACAGTTCCGCTGTACACATTAGTAGATCAATATCTGCTCCGCCTACAAAAACTCAACCCGGAACAAGCGGCGGAATATTTGCACATAGCGGCTCTGCTGATTTATTGGAAGTCTCGACTGTTGCTGCCGCTTGAACCGGGATTGCTTCCGAACGAATCGGATCCAAAGCTGGAAATTGTTCACGCCCTGGAAACCGCAGAACGCTCCCGCAGGGACCATCAAGCTAAAAGCGAAGCTGACCAGGAAAACTGTTTGCCGGAAAAACCGCAGCTTTCGTTGGCTGATCTGATGGTTTTCTTGAGCGAAGTGCAGCAAAACGCGAAAATTTCCGCGCCTCTCACGGTAGTTGAATCAGAAGTCAGGATTACAGAACAACTGCAATGGCTTCACCAATGGTTTAAAGAGCAAAGCGACGCGACAGTCACGCTGTTGAACAATCTTTGGACGCATCATCAATCGACTTCCGCGCAAACTTCTCTGTTTCTAGCCGTTCTGGAACTGTCAAAATGTGGTGAACTTCTTCTCGAACAGGAGGAAACCTTTGGACCAGTTCGAATGAGAGTTTGCCACCGCTCACAAAGAGATGAGTAAGTCCACCACAAACAGCTTTTCGGCCATCTCGGCCGCCTTTGAATATCCAAGTAGTCGGGAAGAATTTTCAGATTTTTGGGCGCACTGATAATAGCGGCAATCAGCGGCCTCCGTTCGACGTTTTCGAGAGGTTTAGACTTTCATGTCCCTATGTAGTATTCTATTTAAAAAAGGAAAATGCCATGCTCGAAGCTAATGCTCTCACCAAACGTTATTCCAGCGTTCCCGCCGTTGCCAATGTCAGTTTTCAAATTCATCCCCGGCAAGTTCTCGGATATCTCGGGCCGAACGGCTCCGGCAAAAGTACGACCGTCAAAATGATTACCGGGCTCTTGCAGCCGAGCGAAGGCCAAGTCTTTTTTCGCGGAGAAGATATTCGAAAGAACTTAACAGAGTACAAGCGGCGTCTGGGCTATGTGCCGGAAGAAGCTAATCTTTATCCGTATCTTTCCGGGCGGGAATATCTGGAACTAGCGGGACAGTTGCGCAAGCTGGAAACGAAACTTCTCAGCCGGAAAATTGACGAATACCTGCGCTTATTTTCTTTGCATTCCAGCCGTCATCTGGCAATGGCAACTTATTCCAAAGGAATGCGGCAGCGGATTCTGATCAGCGCCGCGCTGCTTCATAATCCTGACGTGTTGGTATTCGATGAACCTTTATCAGGATTGGATGTCACGTCAGCCTTGATTTTCCGCCATCTGGTGCAGGAACTTCGGAAAGCAGGAAAGGTGATTTTTTACTGCTCGCACGTGCTGGAAGTAGTGGAAAAAGTCTGCTCCCACGTGTTGATCTTACGTAAAGGCAGTGTGATCGCTTACGGGTCGCTCGATGAATTGCGGCAACAACAATCCATGAGTTCCCTGGAACAAACTTTCTCGCATCTGGTGGAAGAAAGCGACGCAGTGGAAACAGCCCGCAAATTGGTTCACCTGACTTTGGCGGCAGCATGAAAGGACGTTTGCGCCGGCAATGGGAACAAGCAGTTGCCCAACATCCGTTTTTGCGCTTGGTTCAACACTTTGCGCAGCGAACCGTAGGCGGAAGAGACGCCGCTTCCGACATCGATTTGGGTATCGGCGGCGCGTTGGTGCTGCTGGCTGCGCCCGGAGCATTCACGTCTTTTGTGTTGCTGCAAAAATACTCCAGCCTGATGCAATGGTTTCGCGGCGATCTGCACTTCAACGTTTACCGGGCTTCGATCCCCGATGAGTATTTCTTTGTTGTTTATTCAATGGCCGTGACAGGGTTGGTGACGCTTCTCCGCTGGGATCACCTGCTTCCAGGACGCAGGGACTTCATGAACCTTGCTCCCCTGCCCCTTCCGCTGCGCTCCATTTTTCTGGCCAACGTAGTAGCCTTGGCAGGCACCGCCCTGTTGTTTGCTGTTGACGTAAATGCGGCTTCATCGTTTTTCTTTCCCATTTTTGTTACCAATCAGTTGGCTTCTACGGCAGCTACGTTTCAGTTTGCGGAAGCTCATATCATCGCCGTATTAGGAATGAGCGCCTTTATTTTTCTCGCCTTGTTAGCGGTGCAAGGCTCGTTGATGGCTTTGCTGCCCGACACGGTTTACCGGCGCGTTTCGTTAATGATACGCACCGTTCTGCTGGTGTTCTTTTTCGGCATCCTGATTTCGGCATTTCTGCTGCCGCTTTCGGTATTGAACTTCCGGTTCGGCTCCCGAATGGCCGGAACATGGTGGCCTCCCATCTGGTTTGTTTCTTTATACGAAAGTCAACTGCCGGAGTTGAAAAGCCAATCGATGCTGCCGGCCAGCGTCGCGCTATGGGCGATCGTGCTGGCAGTGATAGCGGGGGTGTTCAGCTTCTCGTTGAGCTATCGCCGCTATTTTCTGCGCATCTCGGAGCGGAGCGAGGGGCCAGCCCGATCGTCCCGTGTTCACTGGCTGTCGCTTGAATGGTTGACTCCAATGTGGCGGGTTTGGATCGGCAACGGCTCGGAAACAGCCGTCTTCAAATTCGCTTTGAAAACACTGCTTCGCAACGACACGCATCTGCTTTTTCTGGGATTATGGGCTGGTATCGGAATTGTTTTAAGTTTAGAAGCGTTGAACAGCGGCAAGAACGGACTCTCAAGCGGTGACATCCCGATTGGCGCATTGCTGGCCGCGCCTTTAATTCTGGCCTACTTTCTAGTGATTGGACTACGATTCATTTTCGATATTCCGGCGGCGCTCGAAGCGAATTGGCTGTTTCGGCTGGCGGCAGCGGAAGGCACCATCTCATTCCAGGCAATCTCCCGAAAGCTGATGATACTGTTTACCCTTCCCTGGTTAGCGGGCGTTTGGTTTCCTTTTGCGCTGCTGCGGCTAGGATGGATTTCCGCTTCGCTCAGCTTGGTGATGGATTGCTTAATTGTCTTGCTTGGTTGTGAGTTAGCCATTCTCCGGTGCAGTAAGATTCCGTTTACCTGTTCGTTTACAGCGGACCGGGATCGGATGCTGAAAGTGGTGGTAAGCAGCTTGTTAGTTTTGATTCTGGTGATTCCGATTCTGGTCGGGATGGAAGGACGAATCATCCGGCATCCTTTCCAGATCATATTTTACGGTGGGGTAGCGATATCTATCTTGACAGTGCTTCGAAAGCGATTACGGAACGAAACAAAAGCAGCGATTTTTGAAGATAAAGGTTTTGAAGCTTTTGCGCTTCTCCATTTAATAGGAGATTAAAAACAGCACGTTTTTTCGTGTAGAATACTTCATAGCAATATGGCTGACGAGGTAAAACTTTCTCATTCCGCGGCTTTGATTCTGCGCACTATTGAGTGCGGGTATTGTTATGGGTTCGATGTAATGGAAGTTACCGGCCTGCCGAGCGGAACGGTTTACCCAGCACTGCGGCGACTGGAACGCGATAGCTTAATCACTGCAAAGTGGGAAGATGAAGCGGCTGCTTTCGCAGCGCAGCGCCCCGCGCGACGCTACTACCGGGTGACCCGCACCGGCAAACAAGCGCTTTTACGCTTGATGGAAAAATATCCGCTGCTTGAGAAATTGACTCCCCCCCAGAAAAGTTAGGAACCATCATGAACATCCGCTCCCTTTGGCTATGGCCCTGTTCAGGAATGGTATGGCTGGCCGGCTTGTTTGTGCCTGCTGCCTGCCGCGCTGAGTGGAAACGAGAATGGCAAGCCGAAATTTGGCACCGCCGCTATCAGTATGAAATGCGCGGCGAAATGTTCTGGACCGATTGGGTCGAGATTTATCGGAACTGTTCAGGTATACTGCCCGATGCCTGGTGGTATTTTCAGAATGATGATGAACGCAGGAACCGCATTCTGGAACAACTGCGCTCTCCCCGATTCTGCCTTCTCTTTTTAACGTCGCTATTGATTGCCTGCGTCGTAGGAAGCGGGTTTGTGCCGGTAACTCGGAAAGTCTTTCTGCCGCAGCTTTACTTGAAAGAAAACCGCATTGCGGTGATTTCCCGAACCGGCAGACTAGAACCGATACGGCGCGGCATACCACCGGCGCTGGCCAGAACCTGGCAGCACCAAAGCCATTTGCTGGAAGGAATGGCGCAGTGTTCTTTTCCGCGTCGAATTTCTGTCGCGTTTGGAAACAAGCGGGGTGAAGCCCTATTGCTGCAGAGCACCGGCAACTTACTTCCGTTGTTAGGTTTGCCTGCCGCTTTTTCCTTTGCCGGTCCGCACCGCGTTTTTGTTTCTTACGACTTCTGGAAAACACAACTGCAGAAACGCCCGAACATCATAGGCCAACGATTGGCGGTAAACGAAACGGAAACGGTGGTTGCCGGCATACTGCCGAAGGATTTCTGGTTTCTTTCACCGGCAGTGGCGTTTTATCAGCCGGATTTAGACACTCCTCGACTGCCTGGAATGCTAGTGGTTCGGCGGCGGCCCGGCGTAACGGCCCGTCAATTGGAAGCAGAACTGGAGAAAACCGCTAACAACAGCGGGTACGAGTTTACGCGCACGGCTCCTCATGCCATGATTCTCCGCGATGCTGTGCAAACTCCCTTGTTACTTTTCGCGGCGGCGTTGATTGTGGCGCTGGTGCTCGTTGGTCTGGCGCATGGCTCCCGCTGGATGCGCGGGAATGGCCTCAATGCTCTGATTCCCAAGCGCAGCATCCGACGATGGGGCTTTTTTGTTCTGAAAACCGCGCTTGCGCTGATGGTAATTCTCGTTTTGGGTTTAGAAATGTTAGTACCCCAGACCCAGCAGATTATCAGTGATTCGCTCGGTGGTCCGGTGCTTTTCTGGTTTTATATTGTAAGTTGCAGTTTAGTGTTGTTCGCTTCGGTTTCCGATCAGCACGCGCGTTGTCGCGTCTGCCAGCGACTGCTCGCGCTTCCCATTCGCATCGGCTGCCCCGGATGTTTACTGCTCGATTGGTCCGGCACAGAATTTTTATGCACGCAAGGACATGGCATGTTGTATGTGCCGCATCATGTTTCCTGTTGGGAGGAGGCGGATCGATGGGTGAGACTGGCGCAGTAAAAAGGTTCGGGCTGTTGGTCGTCCGGCTATCGAAGGTTCGCCTATCTATTATCGTTCTGCTCGTCCTGCTAATAACACGGTTGCTGCCATGCCAACTACCCCCGCCACAGAAACTGTCGGCGGAAGACAGGCGAGCCTTCAATGAAGAATTAACTCGCCTGAGAACACTTTTAGACAAGGTGAACGACAAATGTACTATTCAGTTGCAGATTGCTAAAACCTATGCTGCCGGCGGTCAGTACCGGGAGGCAGTCGAGTGGCTGCGGAAAGTTGTCGATGCCGATCTTGGTTTTGATCCATCACGAGATCCCGATTTTTCCCGTATTCAGAACACAATCCAATTCCAAGCGCTTATGAAAGAAGTGCGCCAGCAAACACCGCCTGTTTCGCATAGCCGTTCTATAGCAACAATTCAAGAAGCAGATCTGTTTCCTGAAAGTTTAGCCTTCGATCCATCCACTAACACCTTCTTCTTGGGTAGCACTGCGAAAGATGAAATTGTGCGTTGTTCTGCCGGAGCGGCGTGTGTTCCATTGATCACACCTCATCGCGATGGCCAAGGCTATGTGCTCGGGCTGAAGATTGACAAGCACTCAAATACGCTCTGGGCAACAAGCAACACGGATAATGAGGCCAGTCTTCGCCAGTATGACATTCAAACCGGCAAGCTGATACGAACTGCGCGAATTGCAGGCAAACACGTCTTCAATGACATTGCCCTCTCGTCAACTGGTGTTGTTTATGTTGCCGACACCGCCGCAGGCGCCGTTTACAAAATTGATAGTCAAACAACGAAGCTGCAACAAGTCGCCCCGGACCACACATTCACGGCGGCAAACGGAATTGCTATTTCACCGGACGAGGAAACGCTCTATGTCTCCGTTTGGGGCGATGGCATTGATGCAGTCGATCTGAAGTCCGGTTCGGTCATACCTGTTCAACATCCTGCAACAGTTTGCCTGGCATACATCGACGGCCTTTACGCGACTAAAAATAACCTGATCGCAATTCAAAACGGCCCGATGTCGCCTCGAATAGTTCAGTTCAGATTAAGTGCTGATGGGCGAAATATACTCGGAATGACCATTCTTGAGCGCCGAAATCCTTTATTTAATGGCCTCACAACCGGCGCACTAGTCAAAGGTCAGTTGTATTATATTGCGAATACGCAAATAGATCAGAAAAATAGTCCCAAGCTTAATCCTCTTCGTGTTTTAGCCGTTCACGTTTTTCCTTGATGTCAGCATGATACGCTTTTCGAGCGTGAGCACAACAGGAATCTGGGTAGAAAGCAATGTAGCGGCACGGCTGGACCGGCTGCCCTGGAGCAGTTGGCATTGGCTGGTGGTCGTTTCACTCGGCATCACTTGGCTGCTGGACGGTTTGGAAGTAACACTGGCGGGCGCAGTAGCCGGAGTATTGAAAAGCCCGCAAGCGCTCAACTTGACCGATGCGGAAATCGGCTCCAGCGCCACTGCGTACTTATTAGGAGCCGTTATTGGAGCTTTAGTTTTCGGCTACGGCACCGACCGGCTCGGGCGAAAGAAATTATTTACAGTGACGTTGGCCGTTTATCTGACCGCTACGGCATTAACAGCTTTCTCCTGGAATTTTTGGAGCTTCGCCATTTTTCGCGCATTCACGGGCGCGGGCATCGGCGGCGAGTATGCGGCCATCAATTCCGCCGTGGATGAGTTGATTCCAGCCCGAGTGCGCGGCTACGCTGACCTGCTGATTAATTCCACGTTCTGGATTGGCGCGGCGGTGGGCGCGGTGGCTTCCATTCTGCTGCTTGATACCAAAGCGGCTCCCGAATGGCTAGGCTGGCGGTTGGCTTTCTTTATTGGTGCCGCTTTGGGGTTTATTATTCTGCTGTTGCGGCGATTTCTGCCGGAAAGTCCGCGCTGGTTAAGCGTTCACGGGCGCAACGAGGAAGCGGAGCGCATTGTCAGCGATATTGAAAGACAAGTGACCGCCCACCCGGAGCAGTTGCCGCCCGCAATAAACACAGTGCGCATCCAACAAAGAACGCATACTGCCTGGCCGGAAATCTGGCACACCATTATTCATGAACACCGCACCAGATCGATATTAGGATTGGTGCTGATGAGCGCGCAGGCATTCTTCTATAATGCAATTTTCTTTACTTATGCCTTGGTGCTAGTCACTTTCTACGGTGTACTGGCGACGCATGTGGGCTGGTATCTGCTGCCATTCGCGCTAGGTAATTTTGTTGGCCCCTTAACCATCGGTAAATTGTTCGACAGCATTGGCCGCAAGCCAATGATTACGGCCACTTACGCCTTATCAGGAATTTTTTTAGCGTTCTCAGGCTGGCTGTTCCAACAAGGCTATCTGACGGCGCAAACCCAGGCGATCTGCTGGACTGTGATTTTCTTTGTGGCTTCTTCCGCAGCCAGCGCGGCTTATCTAACGGTCAGCGAAGTGTTTCCCTTGGAAATACGCGGCGTGGCGATCGCCATTTTTTATGCGGTCGGTACGTTTGTCGGCGGCGTGGGCGCGCCTGCGCTGTTTGGCCGCTTAATCGGAACGGGTTCAAAAACAATGTTGAATTGGGGTTACCAGGGTGGCGCGATCCTGATGATTTTTGCTGCGCTGGTAGAAGCTTTCATCGGCGTGAAGGCAGAACGGATGTCGCTTGAAGAGATCACTGCGCCCTTATCGAGCAAAGGATAAGAATCGTAAAGTTCGATAATGCCCAAATAGTGGATAAACAGGTTCGCGAACAATCAAAGAACGGCCGCTTGTGGAGCCGCGTAGTTGAACCGAGCCGATCGGAAAATCCTGGATTGCAACGGCTTTCCTTACAGGCCAATCGGGATGGATTGCTTTATGTGCCCCGACAGTACAACCCTGAAGCGTCATTACCCTTGATCGTGATGCTGCATGGCGCGGGCGGCACCGCCGAACAGAGCATGAGCATTTTGCAGGCCTATGCTGATACCAACGGATTCATTCTGCTTGCGCCGGAATCGCGCCGGCAGACATGGGACATTATTCTGGGCCGGTATGGTCACGACGTGGTTTTCATCAATGAAGCACTCGCCCAAACATTTGCTTCATGCAGAATCGATAAACAAAAGATCGCCATTGCGGGTTTTTCAGATGGGTCTTCTTACGCCCTTTCGTTGGGCATCATTAATGGCGATTTGTTCACTGATGTTCTCGCGTTCTCGCCGGGTTTTCTCGCTGCTACCAGCGGAACGGGGTCGCCGCGAATTTTCGTTTCGCATGGAAATGACGACCAAATACTTCCCATTGATAAATGCAGCCGTAGAATTGTGCGGCAACTGAGAAGCCAGAATTACAACGTGACTTACCGTGAGTTCGATGGCCCGCACACAGTACCGGAGTTTATAATCCAAGAAGCAATCAGTAGTTTTTTAAACTCTGATTAAGACCTACTTACAACCGGGGATCAACCGGCTCGCTTTCGAGCGCCAGCACGCCGAATACACATTCATGAACCCTTCGCAGCGGTTCAGAACGAACAAAACGCTCCAGCGATTCCACTCCCAAAGCAAACTCCCGCGAAGCCAGCGAGCGTTTCGCGCCGAGGCTTCGCGATCGCAATCGTTCAATGTTTTTTTCGCGCGTGTATTCAGGACCGTAAATGATCCGCAGATATTCGCGGCCGCGACATTTCAGCGCAGGCTGCGCCAGATCCTTGCGCCCTTTGTGAATGAAATGAAGCGGCTTGATCACCATGCCTTCACCGCCGCTGCCGGTCAGTTTCTCCCACCATTCGATCGCCTCGGCTTCGCTGGGGGGGTCAGCTAAATCCACTTGTTTAAAAGGAGTAGCAAACATCAGCGCGGGATCAGCTTCACATAAGCGGCGAAGCATTCCTAAATGCCACAAATGATCTCGGTCAAAATAAACGCGGTTTTCTGAAGCCAGCAGATGAAATGGAGCAAGCCGCAGATCGTTGAGCGAAGACACCGGCCAACAATACTGCCGGTACGCCTCGACGTAACGGGAAACGAGCCTGTTTCGTTCGCAATATTCTTCCAATAATGAAGAAACAGCAGCGCCGTTTTGGAGCGCAGCTTCCAGTTCCGCCACAGCGTAAGGGAGCGAAGCGCAAGCGGCGGCTCCGGTTGCTGCGTATTGATCTCGCAGTAGTTCCTGCGCTTTGACCGACCAAGGCATCAGCTCGCAATCCAAACACAACCACGCGGTTTTTAATTCATCCCACAGCCCGGAAATCGTAGCTGCCTTGTGAACTCCAGCTAGAAATGCGCGTTTCAGAACAGAATCCGTGAAGAAGTGTCGTCCGGTGCGGGTGTAACAAACGCCAATTCCTTCGCCGATCACCCCGAAGCTTTTCTTTGCCGCAGTTTCATCCCGGCAGATAATGACGATCGCACGAGATCCCATATGCTTTTGTTCGCAAACGACCGAGCCGATCCCTTGATGCCGGTAATAAGCAAAAGCTTCTTCCGGGTATTCCAGGTAATCTTTTCTGCGGCTGGTTTCCGAAGGCGACATGGTGGGCGGCAGATAAATCAGCCATTTCGGATTCACAGCGAAGCGGCTCATCACTTCCAACGCAGCGGAAGCGTTTTCTTCCCGAATAGTCACTGTCCGGTTCAAGCGGGTAGAGATGATTCGTTTCCCTGACACGTCAGCAATGTCCAGCAGGTCGTCATGCGATTGTTGGGCATTCAGCGGAATCGCTTCCGCTGTGTCTACCGCTGGCAGAAACGGACGGCTCGGCTCGTAATAGGTGCGCATCGCCGGAACGGAAACAAGCTCCTTTTCGGGATACCGCAGAGCGGTAAGCTGACCGCCGAAAACACACCCGGTATCAATGTTGATCGTGCGGTTCAGCCATTGCGGTTCAGGAACCGGAGTGTGGCCATAAACCACCATCGCTCGCCCACGATATTCGGCTGCCCAGTTGGCGCGAACCGGCAAACCCAGATCATCCACTTCGCCGGTGGATTCTCCATACAAAGCAAAGTCGCGGACTTTTCCCGATCCCCGCCCCTGCATTTCTTCTTTCATTCCGGCATGGGCCACCACCAGCTTTCCTTCATCGAGAACGTAATGGCTGACGAGGCTATCCAGGAAAGAACAGACTTTTTCGCGGAAGGCGGGCGTTACCGCATCAAATTGCTGCAAGGTTTCCGCCAAACCATGCGTCATCTGCACGTCGCGCCCTTGCAGCTTTTTCAGCAATTTCATATCGTGATTGCCGGGAACGCAAAGCGCCGCGCCGGTTTCCGTCATGTGCATCACGAGTTGCAGAACGGAAACAATCTTCGGTCCGCGATCCACTAAATCACCCACGAACACAGCTTTGCGGTCGGCGGGTGTTGTTATGTGAATATTACCTTCGTTCTGCGTAACCGCGTAGCCGAGCTTGGAAAGCAGAACTGTCAACTCATCAAAACAGCCGTGAACATCGCCGATGATGTCGAATGGCCCATGCTCGTGCTTCCGGTTGTTCCAAAGCGGCTGACGTTCAATGAACACTGCGTCCATTTCTTCCGGGGTGTTCAGAATGTGAATGTGCCGGAACCCTTCTTTCTCCAAATTTCGGAGCGAACGCCGAAGATCCTGCGCTTGATTTCTGATTACATGAGGGCCGAAGTTGCGATCACTGCGCTCTTTATTGCGAGCCGCGCAGATGCGCTCTGGAATGTTCAACACAATGGCGACCGGCAGCACATGATATTGGCGGGCCAGCGACACCAAAGGCTTTCGTGCTTCGGCTTGCACATTGGTAGCATCCACCACGGTAAGCCGTGCGGAGCTTAAACGCTTAGCAGCAACAAAATGCAGTACCTCAAACGCATCTTTGGTGGCAGCCTGATCGTTTTCATCATCAGACACCAGATAACGGCAGTAATCCGACGACAATACTTCGCTTGGCAGAAAATGCTTTCTGGCAAATGTTGATTTGCCGCAACCGGAAGGACCAATCAGAACCACTAGCGAAAGTTCGGGAATTGTCAGCTTCATCGGGTAAACACTCCCATCTGGGTAGGCGCGCCGACGCTTTCGTGTTCATCCCCAACCGGAAGAAATCGCGTCTGGTATCCAAAGCGGTTTTGAATCGCGGCGGACCAGTTTGAAAACTCCTGGCGAGTCCATTCAAACCGGTGATCTTTGTGCCGGAATTTACCGGCTGGCAGTGTGGGAAACAGGGTGTTGTATTCCGCATTGGGAGTTGTAATCACCACCGTGCGGGGCTGAGCATATTCAAACACCACCCGTTCAAAAGCGGCCAATCGGGGAGGGTCTAAATGTTCAATCACTTCCACCACAATGGCAGCATCAAATCCGCTTAATCGCTGATCCCGGTACAACAATGATCCGTGTATCAGGTCAATCTTCTGGCGCTGCGCCGGGGGAAGGTGATCGAAATGCAGTCGGCGTCGAGCTATCTCCAGGCTGCGCCAGGAAACATCCATTCCCAGCAGGCGCTCAAACTGCGAATCGCCCAGCAGGGGCTTGAGCAGATTACCTTCGCCGCATCCTAAATCGACCACGGATTTTGCACCTGCCGAACGCAGAATAGCCAGCACTGCGCCGATTCGCTGTTCCCACAACTTCATCGGCGCTTCCACCGCCAGTTCTTCTTGTAAGTGCTCGATCTCCTTTGTTTCAGGATCTGAACCGGAATCGTCTATTAATCTGGCTAAAGCGTCGCGAGTCAGCCTACGATCATACTTGAGATAGCGTTGGACGATGAGTTCTTTTTGGGGATGCCCGGCCAGCCAGCCTTCTCCTTTTCGAAGCAATTTATTAATCTCATCCTCGCCTACCCAGTAATGCTTTTCCGCATCCAGCACCGGAATCAGAATATAAATGTGATTCAGCAGATCCTGCAAGCGCACGTTTCCACGCAGCAGAATCGTGTAATAAGGCCCCGAACCCCACTCCGGGAATTTCTCGTCAAGCGGATGATGCTGCGCTTGGACTTTATAGCCTAAAGGCTCAAACAGTTGATGGAAGAATTCAACACCGCTCCGGCACGATAAAGCGGCAATCACGGCTGAGAAAGGCATCTGTTGTTCTGCCAATTCCTGCCGTTCCTTGCTTCTTCCTCTCATGGCAGTGCCGAATACGTTGGATAAAGCCACGCTCATAAAAGACGAGGCGACATAAGGACGATCGTTCACATATTGGTAAAGCGCAGCTTCGCCATCCCGCTGCGCCCGTCCGCGCACCAAACCGATCGGATCAATATCGAGCAGCAAAGCAACTTTAGAACTGGATAAACCCAGTTCCGGATAAAAAACATGAGCTTTCCCGAATGGCAAATTGAAGGAATGAACTCGCGACGGGTTCTTATGCAGCAGGTATCCTAGATCCTCTCCGGGGACAGGAGCGCTGATTGTCAGAAGCACACTTCAGTATATGCAGAGGAGACAGGTTACTATCGGTTATTATCTTCCGTGTTTTCTCAAGTTTGCCCTGTTCCTTTTTTGGTTTTTCGCTGTCTGATTCAACTGCTTGCGCCGCACAATGGTATACACGAGAAAAGGGATAACCAATGTCGGACGAATGCAATCGTTATGTAATTGTGGACGGAATCAGTTGGGAAGACGTAGCCGCAGGCGACGACCTGCCTGCGCTGGAGCGGAAAGCTGACGAGTTGAACGCGGCACATCCGGAAAAGCGGTATTTCGTACGCGACCGGGACGAGCGCAAGCGGGTTTATAGCCCATCAGATACAGACCTGCACTAAACCTCAATCTTAAGCTTTACTGCACTTTACCGCGCCCTGCCACATCCCAAACTTTTTCCACATAGCTTTGGCGCACCCCGTACAACTTATCGTGCATGTTGACAGTCGTGCAGACGTGATTGGGCAGAATGCGCAAACGCTCACCCACCTTGTAAGCATGGCTGCTGCCGGAAATATCGATGTGCCCGTGTTCTTCGGAAAGCGATACAAATTGGGCTTGGTCGTCCTCCCGAACTACGCCAAACACCGGCTTGTCGGTTTTGGAGCGATCGGAAGAAAAAGTTTTTGAGCCGCCGTCGATAATGGCGCGTCCGTTTACCGCGTTGCTCACCACCGTCACAATCACGTGCAGCGCGCAGTCTTCCAAGTTCGCCACACCCATCCTGACCAGGTTGCCGTCATTTAAGAGATACATGCCGGGCCGGATTTCCGTAACACCGTTGAACTCGTGCGAACGGTAAGCGGTGGGAGTGGAACCGCCGCTTACCACCGGAATCTCAATACGCTCCTGATGAAAAGCCTGATAAAAACCGTCGAGAACCGAATTTACTTTTCCAATCATTTCCGCTTGCTCATTCGGGTGTTTTGCTAAATGGCCGGGATAAAACATCAAACCCAGAAACTCTACGTTCGAGTGACGGGCGGCTTCGCGGGCCAGCGCCACTGCCTGCTGCGGAGCAGCAACGCCGCAGCGCCCGAATCCAGTATCGATTTCTACCAGCACACCGATGCGCGATCCTTGCCGGTGCGCCGCGTCAGCCACGGCAGCTAATGCTTCGCTTGAATCAAGCGAAACGCAGAGTTTGCATTGATGGGCCAGTTCAGCGGCAGCGCCGGCCTTGGCTGCTGTGGCCAGCGGATAAGCAATCATTAGATTTTGAACGCCGCCCGCCGCCATCACTCGCGCTTCGCCAGGTTTCGCGACCGTAACGCCGCAAGCACCCCCTGAAATCTGCGCTTGCGCAATCTCCGGTATTTTATGCGTTTTCGTATGAGGACGAAGCGCAATCTGTTTTTCCCGCGCATAGTCGGCCAAGCGGCGCAGATTGCGCTCCATGATATCCAAATCAATCACCACCGCCGGCGTGTCCAGGTCTTCAATTCGCATGGCTTCTGTAGGGCAGTATCTCACCACGAACGCAAATGAAAATTACTGCCCGTGAATAATGGCGTCGCGCGTCGGCAGATCCGTTGTGTTCCAGCCTCCGCCAAGTGCTTCAATCAGCAGCACGCTGGCAGTGGTGCGGCGGGTCAGCAGGTCCACCGCGGTCCGCTGATCGGCCAGCGCAATGGATTGCGTAGTGATCACTTGCAGAAAGTCGGTGGTTCCGGCTTTGTACTGTTCGGTGGAAACTTCCAGCGCGCGCTGCGCGGCATTCACCGCCCGATCCTGGATGGTTGCTTCCTCCGACAGAACTTGCAGTGAAGCCAAATTATCCTCCACCTGCTGAAACGCGTTCAGAACGGTTTGGCGATAATTAGCCACCGTCACGTTGAAAGCATCTCTAGCCTGGGCCACTTGGCCGCGCCGTCTGCCTCCATCAAAAAGGGTTTCCGTAGCGGTGCCGCCCACCGACCAGAAGCGGCTGGGCCATTGAATCCAGGTCGTGAACCGCGAACTTTCAAAACCGCCTGAAGCAGAAAGAGCAACCGTCGGGTAATAAGCGGCGATGGCAATGCCAATCTGTTCGTTAGCTGACGCCATCTGGCGTTCCGCGGCCGACACATCCGGCCTGCGTTCCAGTAAAACGGAAGGCAAAGCCACTGGAATAGCCGGAGGAGGAATCACCAGAAGTGATCGGGCCAAAGAAACATTGGATGGCGGTTGGCCGGTCAGCACCGCAATCGCGTGTTCATACTGAGCACGAGCGGCATCCAAATCTTTAAGCTCCGCCTGCGTTGTGTAAAGCTGAGTTTCCGCCTGCGCCACGTCCGCGTCCGAGGCAATACCGGCATCAAACCTATCCTTAGTCAATTGCAGGTAATCCTGATACGATCGCACGGTGCGCTGCAGCAGATCCTGATCGCCATCAATGCCATGAAGTTCGAAATAATCTACTGCCAGCGCAGCTTGGTAAGACAAACGGGCGTTTTCAAGCTGCGCCGCCGTGACTTGCGCATTGGCAACGTTTGCGTTGATGGAGCGTCGAATAGCGCCCCACACATCAGCCTGGTAAGAAAAATCGAAAGGCAGATTGAACAAGCTCCGCTGTTGAACCAAGGCGGATACAGCCCCGCCGCCGCTGCCGTACAAATTAGCAGAAGATCGGGAATTGCTGATTGCCGGACCTGCGGTTACAGTGGGAAACAGATTGGAGCGGGCAATCCGCACCAAATCCCTAGCTTCCCGGAACTGCGCTTCAAACGATAAAACATTCTGGTTGGAGATGCTAACCTGTTCCTCTAAGCCGTTCAGAACAGGATCATTGTAAAGCTCCCACCATTTGCCTTTCAGCGCCGCATCGCTAGGCTGCGCTTGTTTCCAGTTTTCGCCTTCTTTGTAGCCCTGCGATAACGGTTCCTTATAAGTCTGCGGCACCGGTGCCGAGGGTTTCTGATATCTTGGGCCCACCATGCAGGAACTACAAAATACGATGCCGACTAATAATACGAACGCCGGTGCAGCAATTGAATGCCGTTTTGTTCTATGCTTATTTTCTTCCATTTTTAACTTCGCGAGCAATCCAATGTTTCAGATATCCAGGACAATCCACTAACTCCACGCCGCGTTCGATTTGCAGAGCTAAAAAGCGGGCCGCGACGCGATCCATTAAAGTGACTTCGCTCAAATCGAGAATCACTCGACCTTGTTTTACTGTGATCAGACGATCAATTTCCGGCAGCACGTCCGCGCTGATGCTACCGGTCAGGGCAAGCGTTAACTGATCGCTTGCGCCAGGAATCGTCATCAAAGAAAACATAAACGAATTTGCCGCAGTTTTACGCTTCTACCTCAATTGGTCCCGTGCGGCGCTGACCGCGCGCCAGAAGCCGATGCCGGAACCAATCCTGAAGGCGATCCAGAAACACATACACAACCGGAGTAGTGTAAAGAGTCAAGAGCTGGCTGACAATTAAACCGCCGATGATGGTGATGCCTAAAGGACGGCGAAGCTCCGCGCCGGTGCCTGTTCCGAAGGCGAGCGGAACTGCGCCCAGCAGCGCGGCCATTGTGGTCATCAGGATGGGCCTGAAGCGCAGAATACAGGCTTCGTAGATCGAAGTCTCCGGAGTTTTGCCCTCATTCCGCTCAGCGGCAATGGCGAAGTCAATCATCATAATGGCATTTTTCTTCACAATGCCGATCAGCAAAATAATGCCGATAATCGCGATGATGCTTAATTCCGTTTTAAACAACAGCAGCGCCAGCATCGCGCCGATTCCGGCAGAAGGCAGCGTGGAGAGAATCGTGATCGGATGAATGTAGCTTTCATACAAAATGCCAAGCACGATGTAAACGGTGGCGAGCGCGGCGGCAATCAGCAGCGGCTCACTGGCAAGTGATTGCTGATAAGCCTGCGCTGTTCCGGCGAAGGCCGTGTGAATGGTAGCGGGTAGTCCGATTTTGGTCGCTGCGGTATCAATTTCCTCTACGGCATCGCCCAGCGCAATGCCCGGCCTTAGATTGAATGAAATGGTGAAGGCTGGAAATAAACCCTGATGAGGAACGGCCAACGGCGCGGTTTGTGGAACAAACGAAGCCAAAGCCGCCAGCGGAACTTGTTGGCCGCCGGGCGAGTGAACATAGATTTCCTGCAGGAATTCCGGATTCTGCCAGTATTCCGGAGCAGCTTCCATCACCACGTGGTACTGATTCAGCGAGGAATACATCGTCGATACCTGGCGCTGCCCGAAGGCGTCGTAAAGCACGTTATCAAGCAACTGCGGAGAAATACTGAACCGGGCAGCGGTCGCGCGATCGTAGGTAACCATCGACTGCAAACCTTTATCCTGTTGATCGCTGCTGACATCAGTGATAATCGATACTTTGCGCAGTTCATTCAGCATCAATGGCGCAAACGTGGAAAGGTCTTTCAAGTTGTCGCCACGCATGGTGAACTGATACTGCGCGTTGCTCATGCGTCCGCCGATGCGGATATCTTGCGAGGCTTGCAGAAAAAGCGTGGCACCGGGGATTCGCATCAATTTAGGACGAAGCCGTGCAATCACATAATCCACGGAAATATTACGTTCGCCTAAAGGTTTTAACATCACAAACATGCGCGCCGTATTGAGCGTGCCGCCGCCTCCGCCGCCGGTAAAGCCGGTCGCTGTTGCTACTGCCGGATCGGCCTGCACAATGCTAATCATTTGTTGCAGAACCCGGTTCATAGCTTGAAAAGAAGTGTCCTGATCCGCTTGGATAGCACCCATTAAACGTCCGTTGTCCTGCTGCGGAAAGAATCCCTTCGGCACTCGAATAAACAACCACACATTAAGCGCAATCGTTCCCACCAGAATCAACAGCGTAATGGCGGGATGCCGCAGCACTACTTTCAAAGAACGGCCATAAGAGGCAATAACCCAGTTAAAAAAACGTTCGCTGGTGTTGTACAGCCATCCATGTGTTTCGTGAGCCTTCAACAGGTACGCGCACATCATGGGCGTGGTGGTAAGAGAAACCAGCATGGAAACCGCGATGGCAACTGATAAGGTAACCGCGAACTCATGAAATAAACGGCCTACAATGCCGCCCATCATCAACAAAGGAATAAATACGGCGACCAGCGAAATACTGATCGTCATTACCGTAAATCCCACTTCCTGCGCGCCTTTCAAAGCAGCCTGGAAGGGCGGCAAACCTTGCTCCAGATAACGGGTGATGTTTTCAATGACAACAATGGCGTCATCCACCACAAACCCGGTTGAAATCGTGAGCGCCATCAGCGACAGATTATCGAGACTATATCCGAGTAGATACATCACCCCGAAAGTTCCAATCAACGACACGGGAACCGCGACGCTCGGAATCAAAGTGGTCCGCGCATTGCGCAGAAAAGCGAACACCACCAGAATCACCAGCAGAACTGAAATCACCAGTGTCCGCTCCACGTCGCGCACTGAAGCGCGGATGGTCGTTGTTTGATCCATTTCCACAAAAACCTTGATAGATTGTGGAATCGCGGCTTCCAGTTGCGGCAGCGTCGCGCGAACGCGATCAACAGTATCAATAATGTTTGCTCCCGGCTGGCGAAAAACAATCAGCAGAACTGATGGCTTGCCATTGGAATAAGCCGCGTTGCGGATATCCTCTACGGAATCAGTCACTGTGGCCACATCGGAAACACGAACCGGCGCTCCGTTTTTGTAGGTGATGATGAGCGGCGCATATTCATACGCTTTAAATAGTTGGTCGCTTGCGCCTACTTCCCAGGTTGTTTGGCCGCTTGCAAAATGTCCTTTCGGAGTATTGGCATTAGCGGTATTCAGCGCACTGCGCACTTGTTCCAGGCCGATACCATATTTGTTTAACATACGCGGATTCAATTCCACGCGAACGCCCGGCAACGAACTGCCGCCAACTGCGACCTGCCCGACGCCGCCGACCTGGGACAAGCGTTGCGCCATGATGGTGGAAGCCGCGTCATACATCTGGCCTTTGGTCAGAATGTCCGAGGTCAAAGCCAGAATTAAAATCGGCGAGTCAGCCGGATTCACTTTACGATAAGTCGGATTACTCGGCAGGTTGGCGGGCAGATAGCCGCGAGCTGCGTTAATTGCCGCCTGCACGTCGCGCGCCGCCGCATCGATGTTGCGGTTTAGATCGAATTGCAGCGTAATGCTGGAAACACCTAACGTGCTGGAGGAAGTCATCTCGGTAACAGCGGCAATGCGCCCGAACTGACGCTCCAAAGGAGTTGCTACCGAAGAGGCCATCGTTTCCGGACTTGCACCCGGCAGCGCAGCGCCCACCGAAATGGTGGGAAAGTCCACCTGCGGCAGTGGAGACACGGGCAGAAGCTGAAAAGCCACTGCGCCGGCGAGAGCGACGGCGATTGTCAATAGCGTTGTGGCTACAGGCCGTTGAATGAATGGTGCGGAAATGTTCATGGTTTACTCTGCCGGCAGCGGTTCTGCATTAATTGCGCCACCGCTGCTTCGTTTCCGCGCAAAACGGATTGCTAGCCGGTCAAAGAACAGGTAAATCACCGGCGTGGTGTAAAGCGTTAACAACTGGCTGACAATTAAACCGCCAACGATTGTGATGCCAAGCGGACGCCTCAGTTCCGCGCCGGTTCCGGTGCCGAGTGCCAAAGGAACACCGCCGAGCAGGGCCGCGAGCGTGGTCATCATAATGGGTCGAAAGCGCAGCAAACACGCCTGGTAAATCGCTTCCAGCGGCTCTTTGCCTTCATGCCGTTCCGCTTCCAGCGCGAAATCGATCATCATGATGGCGTTCTTTTTTACAATGCCGATCAGCAGCACAATGCCGATTAAAGCAATGACGCTGAAATCGCTCCGGCAGATAAATAAGGCCAGCAGCGCGCCAACGCCGGCTGAAGGCAGCGTGGACAAAATCGTGATCGGATGAATGTAGCTTTCGTAGAGGACGCCAAGCACGATATAGACGGTGATAATCGCCGCCAGAATCAGCACCGGTTCATTCGCGAGCGATGCCTGAAAAGCCTGCGCCGTGCCTTGAAATTCCGCTTGAATGCTCGCCGGCAAACCAATTTCATCTTTGGCTTTGTTCACGGCATCTACAGCCTCGCCGAGCGAAGCGCCGGGCGCAAGATTAAATGATAAAGTCACCACCGGAAACTGCCCCTGGTGGTTCACCGTGATGGGAACGGTCTGCGTTTCAATCCGGGCGAACGTGCTCATCGGAATCTGGCCGCCGTTTGTAAACACGCTGGAAGAGGCCGCAGCGTTGGTGCCGAACACCTGGCTGGAAGCAGCGGTGCTTGATCCGCCTAAGGTGGAAGACGGTGTACCGGTGATGGAAGCAATCGCGCTGGTGCTGGTCGGCCCGGACGGCGCTTGCGTGGTGGAGCCGCCCGCTACCAGGCCTGTGGAACCGTTCGAAGAAGTTCCGGAGCGCACAAACAAGGAACGAAGATCAATCGGATTGTCCGTAAAGGTAGGCAGCAGTTCCAGCACAACATGATATTGGTTCAACTGCGTAAAGATGGTCGAGACCTGCCGCTGCCCGTAAGCATCGTAAAGCGTCTGGTCAATGATGGAAGGCGTGATGCCGAGCCGTGAAATAGTATCGCGATCCAGAACCAATCTTGTTTGCAGTCCCAGCACTTGCTGGTCGCTGGCAGCATCCCGAATTTCCGGCAGTGTTCTCAACTTATCCAGCAGGCGCGGCGCATAGGTATTCAGTTCCGCCGCGCTTGGGTCTTCCAGCGTGTATTGGAATTGCGTGCGACTCACGCGATCTTCCACCGAAAGATCCTGAACCGGCTGCATGAAAAGCGTAATGCCCGCTACCTGTTCTACCTGCGGCTGCAAACGCCGGATCACATCAGTAGCGCTTGTCTTGCGCTCCTCCACCGGCTTCAAATTGATTTGAATGCGTCCGCTGTTCATGGTAGGGTTTGTGCCGTCAATGCCGATGAATGAGGACAAACTATCAACTGCCGGGTCTTTCAAAATGACTCTGGCCAAGGCCTGCTGGCGATTCGACATTTCCCCGAAAGAAACAGTCTGCGCCGCTTCCGAAATACCTTGAATGACGCCGGTATCCTGAATCGGAAAAAATCCTTTAGGAATTCTCCAGAACAATAAACCTGTCAGAATCAGCGTGGCTAAGGCGACTAGCAGCGTAACGCCTTGAAACCGCAGCACAAATTTCAGGGTTTTACCGTAGAAAGCAATCACAGCTTCAAAAGCTCGTTCCGAAGCATGGTAAAAACGGCTTTGTTTTGATGCCGGGGTGTGTTTCAGCAG
>CAXTWH010000021.1:0-86012 GCA_964247975.1 uncultured Bryobacteraceae bacterium
TTGCAGTTCCGCCGTCCAGAATTCTCCATTCACGCTGGCGGAGCGTGTGTAGTCCCACTTGATCGCATTGTCGAGAACTTGCAGATAGGGTGCGGGAGAGTTTTTGATTCTTTCTTCGTCGCTCACTCCCGGATTCTGAAACTCGCTCCACGCCGGATAACTGGAGGAGCCATACACATCGAGGCTAGCCCGCGCAAAACGCCAATCGGCTGAACTGCCGTAGCGCGGCGATGGCGCATGAGCGAGAATCTTGCGGTGGTTCGGATCGCTGCGGCGGAACGCTTCCGCTTTCCAGCGCAGCGCGTCGCTCAGGTAAACGTCTTCCATGAAGTAACGCCAATCAATAGTCGATGGCACTTTTATGAAAACGCGCGGCGGTTCCACTTCGTCCCAGGTAGCGTAATGCGAACGCCAGGTGGCGTTCAGATTTTCCAGCGATGAATATTTACCTTTCAGCCACGTTCGGAACGCTGCCAGCGTGTTCGAGCAAAAACAGAAGCGGGAAGCGTTCGCGTCGAAGGTGAAATTGATTTCCTGCCAAACGTTCCAAACAAGTATGTTTTCGTAGCGGCCAACTTCCCGGCCTAACGTTTCAATAAAGCGGATACCCGCCTGCCGCGCTCCGGGATGGTTCCAGCACGGCCCCGGTTTTCCGTCATTCGGAAGAAGATACTGCGTTGGATCAAGATAAGGCTGGCCGTTATCCAGAACCATCACCGCGTCCGGATACTTGCGCCACAGCCAGGCCGGAGCCTGCTCCATTGTGACGCCGAAGTAAACCAGCAAGTTATTCTGTTTGGCATCGGCCACCACGCGGGAAACTCTGGATAAATCAATCTCGCCTTCCCTTACCTCATCAGCGCTCCAGGATTCCTGAATTTTAATCATGGTGAATCCCAAACGCTTCAGAATTGGGAAATCCGCGCGAAGCTGTTCCAAAGGCAGCGAAGGCTCGCGGTAAACATGCGTTCCATAGGGGAAGGGCGCAGTGCTTTTGGAAGATTCAGCGGCTTGGGCTTCACGTGAAAGCTCTGCTCCGGCGATGAGCCCGGCCGTTAAGGCGTTAAATGATCTTCTGGTCACGATACCTTTATTTGTTTCGATAGCGTTATTAGCTGGTCGGGCCTTACAAAAACATAATCAGGTCCCAACAACTGCGTTATATTTGACGCCATTTCGATGCTGGTTAACCAGTTAGCAAGAAAGATGTATAGAAGGGCTGGTCGCTCTTTCGGTGTCCAGCGCTTCACCTGGTCGGCAACAAAATATTCCGCGCTGCGCCGGGCAGTCGGCGTAAACGTCATATTGGGCGGAGCCGTATTGATCGCTCGAAACACAGGCTTGCCATTCGTTTCAATCAGCAGATTTTTTTCGGTGGTGGCATGAGTTCTGCCATAGTTAGCGAAAACGCCGGTAATGCCCGGCGACTGCGCCAACAGTTCCAGCCGGTCTTTAGTCATCTCGGCAAAAGTAGCTAAGGCGGTTGTATCAATGCGCGCCCGGTACTGTTCCGATAGGATTAAAAAATCACGCCAGATTTTTTGCTTTTCTTCGGCAGGGTAGTTATCGGCGTAGTTATCTTCATGAATGTAGCCGACGCCGCTTAACGCATTCACAAAATAATCTCCGGGCTTAGCGTGACGGTAATAATAATCGAGAATATCGGGCATCAGTTCGGCAGCAGTGGGGCCGATCTCCCAACCGATCGGAACAGTGCCGTGGCTGCGATCGTCGAAAAGCTTGCGGTAATAATGGCGCTGGAAATTCAGGCCGTCTCCGTCGGAACGGATGAACGCGCAATACACTTTCGATTTATCAATCGCTGGAAGCGCAGGAGCAGTCTGCTGATGAAAACGGGCGGTAGTTCCGGAATGAACAGACAGATTGCTGACCGCCGGTGAATAGCCGTCGTAACCGGAGCAGATTTCGAATTTCGCACATTCGCTCAGCAGCCGCACGCCGGGCCATTCGCCGATACCTTCTTCCGAGCCTAACGCGTTTCCCGGCCAGCCGAAAGCAGGAATATTCGGCGGCATCTTCATCAAAATTTCTTTCGCAAATGCTTTTTCTTCTTCGAAAGAAGCCTGCGGATTTTTGCCGGCGTCCGATGGACTGGACAACCACAGAATAGGAATGCGAAACTCAACCAGGTAATCACGAAGCGGCGAACTGCTCGGGTCGAGAACGGCCACTGCGCGTTTAGACAAAGAATCTCCGATGGTTTGATAAACCCAACGGTAAGCTTCCACATCCTTTTTCCAATTCATGGTGCGCAGATCGAGTCCGGTTTTGCTGGAATCCGGGTATGCGCCCGCTGATAAAGGATACTGTTCGAAAGTAGCGGGCGTAGCGACCAAACCACCATGCACCGCCGCTAACATAGTGGCGGCATTGATCGTTGCCGGAATCGTCGGGTCAGTGATAAACAGGCAGTTAGCCACGTGCAGGAAGCGCTCGAACACATCGCCCACTTCCAGCCATTCCACCTGCTCAATATCGCCGCGCTCCTGCATCCATTGGAGCCAGAGTTCGTCGTAACGGTCCTGCACAATAAACAAAACCGGCTGTTCCCGGTTCACCAGACCTTGCAGGCAGTACAGCGTCAATTGCAGGTCCGCAGCGTGGGTAGTCAATTCGCCGGCGCGCAAGGCAAACAATCGCTTGGCTGGTTTCGCTGACCGGGGAATTAAGCCCGAAGATGATGGCTGAAATCCTGTTCCTGCCAGCAGCGGAGCGGCGAGATAGCCGCCGGTGCAGAGTTTCGCGAACTCGCGGCGTGATGTTTTGCGGGAAATCATAAACAGGCTAGAAGTTTATCTTTAAAGCTAACTGGCCGATGCGTGGGTCCCGCGCAGTGGTAATCACGCCGAATAACGAACTGTTCACTGTTCCGTTCGGATTATAAAAATTAGCGTGGTTGAACACATTGAAAAACTCCGCTCTGAACTCGGCGGTTACGCGCTCGGTAATGCGCGTATCTTTGATCAGCGATAAATCCGTGTTCGCCAGTCCCGGCCCATAAAAGGAGCGTCGGCTGGCCGAACCGATCTGCCCCAGCGGTTCGATGGTAAACGCGCTGGTGTTGAAATATGACAGGCCGCTGCGCGGATTCTGAAAATTCAGTTTGCCGCCGATGTACTGCGGAAGATCCACCGAAGAGCTTGTTCCGCCATTCACCGCGCCGAGCAGTGAACGGTCGTCGCTTTCGGATAAGGTGACCGGCAAGCCGCTGGTGATATGCGTCACTCCCACAATTCTCCAGCCTGCGGTAAGCCTGGAGTTGGAACCGCCCCAAAGCAGATCAAACGGCAGCCGGTAATCGTAGCTGGCGACAAAATTGTGCTTCAAGTCAAAGGCGGAAAGCGACCGACTTAACCGGTAATTATAAGGATTCAGATAACCGCCGCCAATGCCTGAAGCGTCATCAATGGATTTGCTGTAAGTGTAGCCAAGCAGCACATCCAAGCGCCCGGAACTGTGCCGCAAACTAGTTTGGAGCGAATTGTAATTGGAATTGCCGATGGTTTGAATTAAAGCATTGTCGCCGAAAAGCGATCCATAAACTGTACGTGTGCTGTTGACAACCGTTCCGTCGGTTCGCGTGTAAACTTGATTCTCCCCATATGGCCCGCAAGTGGGACTAGTAGAAGCAACCGCCGCCGGATTTGCCAGGCTGAGGCACAAAGCAGGATTGCCGGGATTGGAAGCCACGCTCGACGGCAGATGGTGGCTTTGCGTGCCGACGTAGGACAAGCTCATAATGTTATGGCCTCTTAACTCACGCTGAAACGAAAAATCGTAGTGCTGAGTATAGGGAAGCAGATTGTTATTAGCAAAAAACGGATAACCGTTGATTGGCAAATAAGGGCTGAAGTCGAAAACCTGCCCTTTCTGCGGCGGCGAGAACGGGAACGGTGAAGCGTTTTGCACGCCTGTTCCTCTGGTGATATAAGGATTTTCAAACAGCGGCGGAGCAATGGAATAATAAGCAGCGGCAAAGGGCGCTTCGCCCGTGGTCCAGTAGGTTTGCAGCCCTTCTACCGTGGAATAGAAAATTCCGTAAGAAGCGCGAAAACTTGATTTGCCTGGACCGCCGAACAGCGCGCCAAGAAAGCCGCTATCGTTTGCCGGCGAATATGCAATTCCGATGCGGGGCGCGAAGTTATTGTTGCGCGTGGGCGAGATCGTTCGCGGTACTCCCTTATCTCCGGGAAAAACCAGGCCGGTTGGGGCGCTTGGGTAAATGGTGGATTGTTCGCCTGCAACAATTGTTGCCGTCCGGTTTTGGGTGTCATACCAGGGTTGGCTTCGTTCCCAGCGCAAGCCGTAGTTGATGTTCAACGATGAACTCACTTTCCAGCTATCTTGCGCGAAAAGCCCCAGGTAGGTGCTGCGCTCGTCCGCGATCACAATGCTTTGTTGCGCGAAAGAAGAAGGCGCGCCTAGCAGAAAATCCGCAAAGTCGTTTCCTGTTTCCGATCCGTTGAACCCAAAATTGCCGTTCGGCGCCACCGGAAAACGCTGTCCCACCTGCGTGCGATGCACATCCGCTCCGAACTTCAGATTGTGAGTGCCTAGCACTTTGGAAAGATTGTCTTGTTCTTCAAAGGTGTTGTTAGGTTGATTGAAATAGATGAACGGGTAGCCCAAGCCGAACGTATTGGTGTTGAACAAAGGCGGGCTAACGAGCGATGGCTGATCGGGAACTAGATTCGTGAACCCAAGCGATTGCAGGCTAACGCCTAATTGTTTGCCGGTGGGATATCCGTTTTTCGGAGCATACCGGGTAAATGAAAAACGCGCTTCGTTGACTGTGGTGGGGTTAAGGGTGCTGGTCAGCGTTATGTTGCTGAAGTAAGAATCGTTGATGCTGGTGGTCGGGAAACCCGGTAGTTGGTTGCCGCCAAATGGGGTTATAGTGTTTGACAGGTCATGGTAAAAGTAGCCCGACAGTAAACCGGGCCGGAGCACGGAATCAATGCGGATTCCGAACATATTGTCATCCGTGTCGTTGTTATTTTGCGAGGAAGCAAAAAAAGATCCACTGTTGGGCAGCGGAATCAGCGGCAACAGAGCTTTGGAGGGCGCGGAAAAAGCCGATTGCGGTATCACGCCGTTCGGGAAAACACAGGCCGCGTTGGAAGCGCAGCCCGACGTATAGTACGGTTCGCCATTGGAAACCGGATAGCCCAGCCTTTGCGAAAGAATCTGCGCCCAATAAGCGCCGCCCACGGTATTGGTTAATCCGTTTGAGCTGCTACCGGGATCGGGAATTATCCCATTTCTTTCACTGACGCTCGGCACCGGAACAATGCCGGTGCTCAAGCCTTGAAGCTGGCGCGTGCCCTGATAATCCACGAAAAAGAAAAGCTTGTCCCGGATAATGCGTCCGCCTAACGTACCGCCAAACTGGTTGCGGCGGTAAACGCCTTTTTCCGGATCAAAAAAGTTACGGGAATCCAGGGCATTGTTGCGCAAAAAATCGAAAGCGCTGCCATGCCAAGTGTTTGTGCCGGATTTCGTAATGGCATTGATCAGCCCCCCGCTGTAATTGCCGTATTCTGCTGCAAACCCGTTGGTCAGCAGCCGAAATTCAGCAATGGAGTCGAGATTGGGAACGATCGCCGCGCCGTGCGTTTGGGCATATTCAACGTTGCCCCCGTTCACCTGGAACCCGTTGGCGCTTTCTCGTCCGCCACTCACTGAAACGGTTCCCGGCGCAGGCGATGGCGTTCCCACGGTTGACGCTCCGGAAGACACCGGCACCACTCCCGGCTGCAAGCCGAGCAGATCGGTAAAGTTTCTGCCGTTCAGCGGCAGGGCTTCTATTTTCTGGCTTTGAATCACGTCTCCAAGTTGCGTGTTGATAGTTTCCACCTGCACCGGGTCGGCTTCCACAATCACTTTGGTCGTGACCGCGCCTACGCTAAGCTGAACATTCACCTGAATGGCGCTGTTCACATCCACCGTGATGCCAGTCTGTTCATAAGTTTGAAAGCCTGGAGTTTCCACCGTCAATCGGTATTTGCCGATCGGAAGCTCAGGCACCGAGAACGATCCTTGCGGATTAGCCGTTGCCTTATGAACTATGCCGGTTTGCGTTTCCGTCACGGTGATGGAGGACGAACCGATTGCCGCGCCGGAAACGTCGGTCACCGTTCCTGAAATCTGGCCGGTTGTATCGGCCCAGGCCGGAACACAAAACCCAAAACAAAGCAGAGCAGCTAGGAGACGAAGATGCATAGAAAGACCTATAAACGATGATCGATCATTCTGACATTAACCTTCGAAGGGTGTCAAGAACAATTTTGCGCTAAGCTTCACAAACAGATGATTGTTGAAGAATCGTTATGGCACGACCGCGAATGCTGGATTTTGAAAACTGCTGAACTGCGAGCGGTCATTCTGAAATGGGGCGCGCAGTTTGCGGAGCTTGTGTTGGCGGAAAGACCCTTGGTGAGTCCTCTTTGGGTTCCGCCCTGGACCACGATTGAGCCGAATCGCTACCAGCTTGCGCTTCATGAAAGTTTGTATGGCGGCGGCTCGGAATCCCGGCTCCTCAGCGGATTAGCCGGGCATAACATCTGTTTTCCGTTCTGGGGTAATCCGACCACGGCGGAGTACCAGGCTGGAATGAGCTTTCACGGAGAATGCAATCTGGTCCGCTGGATCCTGGAAGAAACTAGGTCTCAGTCAATCACGCTTTCCGGTTTCTTCCCGGAATCAAACCTGCGCATGCGCCGAACCATCGAACTCAGTAATCGGCAGATCAAAGTGCAGAGCGTAGCCGAAAATCTGAGCGCTTGGGATAAACCGGTTGCCTGGTGCGAACATGTCACCTTTGGCCCGCCCTTTCTCGATTCTGTGAAAACAAGTTTTCAGGCGACTGCCGCCAAAGGTTTCAAAACCGGCGAGGAAGCAGGCGAATCATTTTGTTGGCCGCAAGGCAAAGGCGAAATCGGTTGCGACTTGTCCCGCTTCAGCAGGTCCGAACATCGTGATCTGGTCAATTCTTTTCTGATTGATTCGGCAGTGGGCGATGCCTACTTCCGGGCAAGTCACAAAGACTCAGGCTTGCAAGTGACATACAGATTTCCGCGCAGCGACTTTCATTGGCTGAACGTCTGGGAAAATCACGATGCGCGTATGCAAACGCGCGGCATGGAATTCAGCAACACGCCGCGGCACGGGACCATGAAAACTCTGATTCAAACTGCCGCCCTTTGGGATACGCCGGTGTATGACTGGATCGATGCCCAAGGCACATTAAGCAAAACATTCAGCATCGAGTTGGAACCAATTTGATTGGTTCCAAACAGCGCGGCACAAGTTTGAAGGTTATGATGTTCTGATGATCGTTGATTCGGGGATGGAATGCCGCTAGATTCTCGAAAACTGGTGCAAGCAACACTGCGGCAGCAGATTGTTAAAGAGATTCGCCAAGCCATCATTAACCGTTCGCTACTGCCGGGCGAACGGCTGGTAGAAAGAACATTGGCGGAGCGTTTGGGAACCAGCTTAACAGCTATTCGGGAAGCCCTAATTCAACTGGAAACAGAAGGCTTAATCACTAAAAAGCCGAACGCAACCACTCATGTTACGCAATTGAGCCTGAAAGAAGTGGAGCAGATTTATGCGGTTCGCCGCATTCTGGAACGGTACGCTTTCGAAGAAGCGGCGCGGGTTGCCGATGCAAGCGCAATCAGTAAACTAAAAGAATTTTATAAAGAATCCCAGGAAATTGCGAAAAGCAACAACGACATTGCTTATATTTCCGCTGATCTTCGCTGGCACGAAGCGGTTTGGGAAACAACAAAAAACACCTGTTTGGTGGAAACACTGCGGCGCGTGGTAGTGCCTTTATTTGGCTTCAGCGCCATTGCCACTCATCACGGGTTTAATCTGAAGCAGGATGTGCAAACTCACGCATCCTTGTTGAATGCAATTGCGGCCCGCGATCCGCAAGCAGCCGGGATAGCATTCGACAAATTCGCGGAAGTCTGGCACCGCCAATCCGTATCAGAGTCGAAAACGGCCCAGAAATCAAAAAAGCGGATTGCCAAATGATCCGATTAATTTTGTTTAGCGGAAGCAGCCAGCTTCGCGGGAACCGAATCAGGCTGCGGATTTAGGTAAGCGTAAACCGCCTGGATCACAACCGAACCTTCGCCAACGCTGGAAGCGACGCGCTTCACCGAACCCGAACGAACGTCGCCCACCGCGTAGATGCCGGGCAGAGAAGTCGCATACGGCGAACTTAAAGGCTTGCCTTCCGCATCCTGGCCGGTGACGATGAAACCCTTTGCATCCAGTTTCAGGCAGTTGTCGAGCCATTCGGTGTTCGGTTCCGCGCCGATCATGACAAAAATGCTGCCGATCTTGCGCGTCTCGGTTTCATTGGTGAGGCGATTCATCCAGGTCACGCCTTCCAGCGCTTCGGCACCTTCGAGCGCCACAATCTCAGTGTTTGTCCGCAGTGTAATATGCGGCGATGACCGGATGCGCTGCACCAGATAATCGGACATTGTAGCCGCCAGATTTTGCGCCCGGACCAGCACATGCACATGCTTCACAGTGCGGGAAAGGAAGATAGCGGCCTGTCCGGCGGAGTTGCCGCCGCCGACCACAATCACCTCATCGCCTCCGCACACCTGCGCCTCAAGCGCGGTAGCCGCGTAATGAATCGACTGCCCTTCAAAACGTTCGTAGTTCGGCAGGTTGAGCTTGCGGTAGCGCGCACCGGTGGCGATCACCACAGCGCGGGCAGAGATTACCTGGCCATCTTCCAGCTTTATTTCATAAAACCGGTCGTCTTTACAGGCTAAACCAGCGGCGGCCCGGGACACGGCCATGTGGGCGCCGAATTTCTGCGCCTGCGTTTGGGCGCGGCCTGCTAATTCCAGGCCGGAGATTCCGGTGGGAAAACCAAGATAATTCTCAATGCGCGAACTAGTTCCAGCTTGTCCGCCTGGGGCTAGAGCTTCCACAATAACCGTTTCAAGCCCTTCGGAAGCAGCATACACAGCGCTGGCCAGCCCACTTGGACCGGCACCGATGACAGCCACGTCATAAATCTGCTGTGAATCTAAATGCTCAGTTAAACCAAGCTCATCGGCCAGAACCGCATTTGAAGGATTCCGCAGAATTCGGCTTCCGGGCAGAATCAATACAGGCAATTCCTCTGTTCTGATGCCGAAATGCTGGAGAAATCCGTCCGCATCCGGATCTATTGCGGTGTCAAGCAGCCGATGAGGGTATCCGTTGCGGGTTAGAAACTGCTGAATGCGCAGGGTTGCGCCCCCATGTCCTGGACCCACCAAATCTACTCCTCCCTGCCCGTGGCGGATTAATCCCAAACGCCGCAAGATGAACGCGCGCATGATAATTTCCGCAATGTCCGGCTCGCCGGCTAATAATTTTTGAAAATTGCTGCGCTGAACGCGAATTGCTTTGGTGTCAACACCGGTTCTGCCGGAAACAAGAATCTGCCGATCATTGAATAAATCCAGTTCGCCCGTGAACTGGCGCGCGGCATGAGTAGTAAAAACATTGGGCTCGCTTCGGCTGTCCAGGTCGAAGATTTCAATGTTTCCTTCGCGCACCAGGAAGAAATCTACGCCTCGCTGCCCGCGCTCAAACACCAGAGTTCCCGGCGGCAGCAACTCTTCCACACCGTATTGGGCTACGCGCTCCACCATTTCCGGGCTCAAACGGGGAAAGATTTGTGCTTCCCGTAAGTAAGGGTCTGTGCTGTCAGTCGCAATTGGAAGTTCCGGTGTTCCCATGCACTTATTATGCGCGTTGTGGGAGGAAACACAGTTCAACTTGCGTCCATACAGTCAAACACTAAAATTTCCATAAAAAACTTGATTTGTGAACACTAAAGGATCTTGACAGATTAAAAAGCATGTTTTATCCTGGTTTTGGGTCGAGAGTAAAACTTGAATAGGAGAACCCAAATGCCAATCGTGAAATACAATCCCTTTCAAACCGAATTTGATGAGTTTCCGGGCTTGCGCCTGTTCCAGGACACTGTGTCCCGCATGTTGAGCGAACCCGCTGCGCGGCCGTGGTCCCCTTCCGTGGACATTCTGGAAAATGAAAATGAGTTAGTGCTCAAGGCTGATCTGCCCGAAGTTGATCCTAATAATGTGGAAATCCGTTTGGAGAACGGCACTTTAACCTTAAAAGGCGAGCGCAAGTTTGAAGAACAGAAAAATGGAAAAGGCTATCACCGGATCGAGCGCAGCTACGGTTCGTTTGTGCGGGCGTTCAGCTTGCCGGACACTGTTGATTCGGAAAAAGTGAGAGCTGACTACAAAGCTGGCGTGCTGACAATTACGCTCGCCAAGAAAGAAGTAGCAAAGCCGAAGTCAGTGAAAGTGGAAATCAGCAATAACTAATAAGAATTCGATGAGAAACGGGGCAGGTGGTTCGTCCCGTTCTTTTGAAACCCGCTCAACTTTGAAATTTCAATCTGAGATTTCAATGGTGGGGCGGGTTTTTTGTTTCACTTCTTCCGTTCGCCCAATGACCGCCAGCGCCAGCTTTTCAAAGGCGCTAGTTTGCGGGTGCGGTTCATCCAGCGTGGCAATCGGTTTTCCCGTATCGCCGCCCAGTCGCGTCATCGGATCTAAAGGAATTTCGGCTAAAAACGGCACTTTCAAAGCTGCGGCGGTGCGCCTGCCTCCACCGTGGCTAAATACGTCAATCCTCTGGTGACAATGCGGGCAGTCCAGAAAACTCATGTTTTCCACAATGCCTAGAATGTCTTCCCGCACCTGCTCGAACATGTGAACTGCTTTGCGCGCATCTTCGAGTGATACGTCAGAAGGCGTGGTGACAATCACTGCTCCTGACAGCGGCGTAGTTTGGATCAACGTTAATTGAACGTCGCCGGTTCCGGGCGGCAGATCAATAACGAGGTAATCCAAGTTGCCCCAATCCACGCTGCGCAGAAACTGCTGCATCACGCTGTTGAGCATCGGTCCGCGCCAGACCAGCGGCTTGTCGCCAGGATTGAGGAATCCCATCGACATCAGTTTTACGCCGTAAGCTTCCAACGGTTGAATGCGCTGGCCAATCGCGTTTGGCGTGGCGCGAACGCCCATCATTAAAGGAACGTTGGGACCGTAAACATCCGCATCCAGTAGACCTACGCTATAGCCTAGTTTTGCTAGACTGATCGCCAAGTTCACGGCAACCGTAGTTTTACCCACTCCGCCTTTACCGGAACCAACGGCAACAATGTTTTGTACGCCCGGAATCGGCAGCTTCGGCTGTGCTCCTGGAGCTTGTGGACCCATACTTCGATGCTAACAGGAGCATAGGAGATGATCCATCAATCCACAATGGTGGGATAATGCAGGACGAGAGTTGCCTGGATATAAGCATTCTCTCGGATTTAGGAGGTGTGTCTTGATCCAAACGATCGTTAGAAACTGGTGGTTGCTGATTTTGTGTGGCGTAATTTACGCCGTCACTTCATCAATCTACTTCAGCCATGCAGAACAGGGTTTTACCGTAAAGAGCATGGTTATGTTTCTCGGTCAACTCACGTTGGCAGCAGGAGCCTGCACGATCGTAGCTGGCCTCTGGAGATCTACTAAAGGTAGATGCTGGATTCTGGTGCTGAATGGTTTTGCTTTAAGTACGCTTGGACTTATCTTTATCGGCGGCTTTGGCTTTAGAATCAGTTTCCGTACAATTGCTTTACTGCTCGCCGTAATAGCTATGAGCAGCGGCGTTTTTGAGTTGGCACTGGCACGAGCCCAGCGGCGCTTGCGCCACACCGCAGATGAATGGTTTTGGAAAATGGCTGGAGCGGTTTCGGTAGGTTTTGCTTTGGCTTTTCTGGCTTTCGTGTTTCGCTGGATCAAACTGGAAACAGGATCACCAGCTCAGACTTTGCTCTGGTGTGGCATCTACTTTGGCTTCAGCGCAGTCAGCTTGTTGGGGCTGATTCTGCGCTTGCGTAGCCAAGGTTCTTTTCAAGTAGCCGTACTTAGTTAATACTGTCTAGCTAAAAAATTTTTAGCTAGTCGCAAAAAGTTTATTGTTCTACCAGCACTTCCTGGCGTTCATTGAAAGCACCCATAATGTAATCGCGGTTCATCTGGCCGATCACATCCAGCTTGATCATTTTGGGGCACACACCGGTACATTCGCCAATGTTGGTGCATTGGCCGAACTGCTCGATGTTCATCTGGTTCACCATTTTGATGGCTCGTAGTTTGCGTTCTGGCTGACCTTGCGGCAGCAGCGCTAAATGCGCAATTTTAGCGCCGGTAAACAAAGCCGCCGCCGCATTCGGGCAGGCCGCTACGCACGCGCCACAGCCAATACAAGCGGCTGCATCCATTGCTGAATCGGAATCTTCCTTGGAAACCGGAATGGCGTTTCCATCCGGCGCGCTGCCGGTAGAAACCGAAACATAACCGCCTGCCGAAATAATCCGGTCAAAGGACCGGCGATCCACAACCAGATCTTTAATCAGCGGAAACGCCCGGGCGCGCCACGGCTCCAAAATCAATTCTTCGCCGTCTTTAAAGTGCCGCATGGTTAACTGGCAAACCGTTACGCCGTCCAGCGGCCCATGCGCCAAGCCGTTAATCATAAATCCGCAACTGCCGCAGATACCTTCGCGGCAGTCATGCTCAAACGCAATGGGTTCCTCACCCTTTTCCACCAAACCTTCGTTTAATACGTCCAGGCATTCCAGCATGGACATGTCTTCGTTTACGTTGTTCATTTCATAACGAACAAGCTTACCCGGCGCTTTCTGGTTCTTCTGACGCCACACTTTGATCGTTAAACGCATGGTTACTTGTAGCTCCTCTGAGTCGGATGCACGTAATGGAATTCCAAAGGTTCTTTATTCAGCTCCGGCTCGTTGCCCGGGCCGCGATAACCCCAAGCAGCCACATACGAGTAATGCTCATCGTCGCGCAGGGCTTCGCCTTCGGGCGTTTGATATTCTTCGCGGAAATGGCCGCCGCAAGATTCATTCCTATGCAGCGCATCGGTGCACATCAACTCCGCTAATTCAAAAAAGTCTGCGGTCCGGCCCGCCCGTTCCAAACTCTGGTTGTAATCTTCCGCCACGCCGGGAACGATAGAATTCTGCCAGAACTCTTCGCGCAGTTCCGCGATTTTACCTTTAGCGTGTTCCAACCCTTGGGCGGTGCGGGCCATGCCGCAGTAATCCCACATCACCTTGCCCAGTTCGCGATGGAAAGAGTCCACCGTGCGCTTGCCTTTCAGCGCCATCAGCTTCTTGATCTCGTTCTGCACGCAGGCGACCGTGTTTTTCACTTCCGGCGTGGATTCATCTACTTTCTCAAACTTGTTCATTGCCAGGTAGTTACTAACGGTATTTGGAATCACAAAATACCCGTCAGACAAGCCCTGCATCAAAGCACTAGCGCCGAGCCGGTTCGCGCCATGATCGGAGAAGTTGGCTTCACCCGCCACAAACAAACCGGGGATGGTGCTCATCAGGTAATAATCCACCCACAAGCCGCCCATCGTGTAATGAATAGCCGGAAAGATGCGCATCGGTACTTTGTATGGATTCTCGTCCGTGATGCGGTCGTACATGTCAAACAGATTGCCGTACCGCTCGCGAATCGTTTTCTCGCCGAGCCGCCGGATGGAATCGGCAAAGTCAAGATAAACGCCTAAGCCACCCGGTCCTACGCCGCGACCTTCATCGCAAACGGTTTTTGCGTTGCGGGAAGCCACATCGCGCGGCACCAGATTGCCAAAGCTTGGGTAGCGGCGCTCCAGATAATAATCCCGTTCTTCTTCGGGAATCTGGTCCGGCGGACGCGGATCGCCTTTCTGCTTCGGAACCCAGATACGGCCATCGTTGCGGAGCGATTCGCTCATTAGCGTCAGCTTCGACTGGTAATCGCCGGAAACCGGAATACAAGTGGGATGAATTTGCGTGAAACACGGATTACCGAACAAGGCTCCGCGTTTATGAGCCCGCCAGGTTGCGGTGACATTCGAACCCTTAGCATTGGTGGACAGGTAATATACGTTGCCGTAGCCGCCAGTTGCGAGCACCACCACATCAGCGAGGTGGGTATCAATCTGGCCTGTGACCATATGGCGGGTCACAATGCCCCGCGCATAACCGTTTACCACAATCAAGTCAAGCATTTCCGTGCGCGGAAACATCTGCACGCGATCAGCTTGAATCTGACGCTCCAAAGCCTGGTAAGCGCCTAATAATAACTGTTGCCCGGTCTGGCCCCGGGCATAAAACGTGCGTGATACCTGCGCGCCGCCGAATGAACGGTTTGATAAAGTGCCGCCGTATTCACGGGCAAACGGCACGCCTTGGGCGACGCACTGGTCAATAATAGCGACGCTGTTCTGCGCCAGCCGGTACACGTTCGCTTCCCGCGACCGGAAGTCGCCGCCTTTTACCGTGTCATAAAACAGGCGGTAGATGCTGTCGCCGTCGTTCTGATAATTTTTAGCAGCGTTGATGCCGCCCTGCGCGGCAATGGAGTGAGCGCGCCGGGGAGAATCATGAAAACAGAAGCAGCGGACGTTATAACCTTGTTCGCCCAAGGTCGCAGCGGCGGAAGCTCCCGCCAAACCGGAACCGACCACCAACACCGTGTATTTGCGCCGGTTGGCCGGGTTCACCAGCTTCATATCGAAGCGGGCGTTATCCCAGGACTGCTCAATCGGGCCGGACGGCGCTCTTGAATTTAATTCCATGATTACCTCACAAATCCTGTCAGCACACCTACCGGAACAGCGGTAAAACCTAAGAAGATAACAACAGCAAACACAATGGCCGCTTTTTTCAGAAAATCGTTGTGGCGCGGATGGGCCACGCCCAAAGATTGAAACATGCTCCAAGCACCGTGCCGGAGATGGAGGGCAAGAAGCACCATCGAAAAGATGTACCAAAGCGACACAATCGGATTGCTGAAACTGGCAACCACATTGTGGTACACATCGCCTTCAATGTAGTTTGGATTAGCTTTGCCAAGCGTTAAATCCAGAATGTGATAAATAATGAACGCCAGCAGAATCGGGCCGCTCCAATACATGGTGCGCGAAGCGTAGCTTGATACCGTATTGGCTCGTTTCACATAACCAATTGGGCGGGCTTGTTGTTTCCGCAGCGCCAGTTGCACGGAAGTGACGATATGCAACGCCACCATCAATAACAGCACCAGCCGAACTCCCCATAACGCTTCCGGCAGCGTGCGGAGCAGCACCGCGTACCGGTTAAATTGTTCCGGCCCTTCAAACACCTGCAGGTTACCCAGCATGTGCCCTAAAACAAACGAAAAAAGAATTAAACCGCTGACTGCCATCACGGCTTTCTTGCCGTTGGTGGAATCCCAGAAGCGTACAGCCTTGTTGTCACGCAGGCCGATCGCAATTGAGCTCATAGTTACTCCCCAGAGTTATAGATGAAGCAATGTTGCGCGAATCTGTAATATATTACAGGGCGTTCACCAGAAGCCTTCATCGTCGCTTGAAAAACAAGCGATTCGTTTTGGTGTGGGCTTACTTCTTAATTTTAACGCAGTTAGACACGCTTGAGCGCAGAAACAGATAGGGTTTCCACGCTAAACTGGAAAAGATCAGCATCTTCAGAACAGAAGGCGAGGTGAATTGAGATTGTCCAAGGAAGCGCACGCCCAGTCCCCCAAGATTGAGCAGAAACCCAATATCTACGAGGCCGAATACCTGGGCAGCGGCACGTTTCGGATTGTGAAGCCGAAACGGAAAGAAACCAAAACCCGGCAGTCCCGACTGAAAGGCACCACTCGCGGATCGCGAAAATAGGATTTTTCGGAACCGGCCGCGGAAACGCGGCCGGTATTCTTGATGGCTGGATTTCTAACCGGCTGGAGGGTCCACTTACTCATTCCCCACGAAAGCGTTCTTATCAAGGTTCTCCAAAATGAGCCTATCTAATTCCCCGCGCTTTTCGGTCTACCGCGCTACTTTCAGCTAGGTTGAAACTTCGGCTGATACAGACTTTTTTGCCTTGAATTTCTCTGTTTTAACATTATCGACCGGCACGGACAGTATTATGGCCATTAGTCCTTTGAATCGTGTTTCAAGGTCGTCCAGGCGCAGCGTATTCAGGTGAATGGTTCCTACGGGCCTAACCTGGAGGATTCCCGCGTCGATCAAAATGCGGAAGTGGTGAGACATGCTCGATTTGGGCCGCCCCCCGCAAAGATCGCCACAGGTGAGTTCGCGGTGTGCCGCTAAACGCCGAACAACGTCCAAACGGATCGGGTCGCTAAGAGCGTGCAAAACGCGAGTGAGTTCAAAATCTCTCGCTTTGGGATGAAGCGGTATACCCACAAGTGAAAGCGTACCGCAGTGCACCTAAATAGTTCTTTAGTTTGAAAACTATCGAACAACTGATACAATCAGAACCGTTCAGCAGAAGCAGAAAATGGCCTTGGAGACCCCTGTGGAACGGAACAACAAAGAAATCATCGTCAAAGCGTTCGAGCACTGGAAGCAAGGAGAAGAAGGTTTTTTCGATGTTCTGGCCGAAGATGCGGTTTGGACCGTTAAGGGTTCCGGACGTTCAGCCGTAACAACTCGCAGCAGGCAGGAGTACATTGATCGCATGGTAAAGCCGATGGTCGCCCGATTCGCCGAGCCGCTCCGCCCAACAGTGCGCGGGGTGTGGGCTGATGGCGACACCGTGATTGTTCACTGGGAAGGCAAAGCGGTTGCAAATGACGGGCAGCTGTACCACAACACTTATGCCTGGTTCTTCCGCATGCGCGAGGGAAAAGCGGTTGAGGTGACTGCTTTCTTTGACCTGCCTGCTTATGATGCGATCCTTGCGAAGGTGACTCCGCGGAAAGAAGCGCATGACTAGCGCTGACTTCGGAAGCCAGGCGATCTCGCTCACGGCAAGTGAAGCGGTTCAGGCTATACGCAGCGGAGAGATTACGGCGGAGAACTACGTTTCGGCCCTGATCGGGCAGGCCGCGCGCGCCGGCAGTCTCGATCTATTCATTTCGAGGAATGACGCGGCGCTTTTAACAGCAGCGCGCGAGTTGGACCGAAAGCGCAAAGCGGGACGCATCTTGGGTGAGTTTGCCGGTATTCCGCTTTTAGTAAAAGACAACATCGAGACTTCGGCTCTGCCCACCACCGCCGGTACGCCAGGGTTAGCGAACAATCAATCGAAAGCGAACGCACCTGTGCTGGACAGGATGTTTTCGGCGGATGCGCTTTTATTTGGCAAAACCAACATGCATGAGCTCGCTATGGGAGCGACTTCCGGCAATGTTCAGTATGGGGCGGTTCACAACCCGCACGATTTTAATCGCATTCCCGGCGGAAGCAGCGGCGGCACGGCAGCAGGCATTGCGGCCAGGGTCTCACCGGCTGGTTTTGGCACGGACACGACGGGCTCCAGCCGAATTCCGGCTTCGCTTTGTGGCGTGGTTGGATTTCGTCCCTCTCCGAACCGCTATCCAGTCCAGGGAATCGTGCCGGTCAGCCACACCCGAGACGCAATTGCCCCCATGTCGCGCACGGTGGACGACATCGACCGGATGGATCGAATTACCGTTGGCCGTTCAGCAACAACAGTTCTTCCCTCTTTAGCGGGTCTCCGGCTTGGTTTGCCGAAATCGTACTTCTGGAGCAATCTGGACTCAGAAGTAGAAAGTTTATTGGAGCAAGCAGTTAAAAAATTTAAGCACGCCGGTTGCGTTTTCGTTGAAGTGCAGCTTCCCGGCCTGCCGGAGTTGCTCAAGCAGGTCGCTCCCATACTCGCCTTCGAAGCAGTGGCGGATCTGCGCGGTTATCTGTCGCGCACAGGAAGCGGCATAACTTTTGAAGCGCTGATCTCTGAAATAAAAAGTCCTGACGTGGCCGCTTATTATCAGCATTTTCTCGAAACCGGCATGGACCCTGCAAGCTATCGGCAGGCGGTGGAAGTACACCGGCCACGGTTGCAAGCGCTCTTCGCCGGGATGTTTCGAAGCAGCGGGATAGATGCCCTGTGCTTTCCGGCGACGCCTATCACAGCGCCTCTGATCGGAGAAGACACAGTGATGCTCAACGGCGTCTCGGTGGAAGTAATTACAACACTGGCGCGGAACGAAAATCCGGCTTCCGCGGCCGGGCTCCCGGCGATTGTTCTTCCTGCCGGTCTCACAGGAAGGGGTCTTCCGATCGGTTTTGAACTTGTCGGGGCCGCGGAAAGTGACATTCGGCTGCTTGCGCTCGGCAGGGCTGTCGAACGAGAACTGCCCCGGTTACCGGCTCCGCTTCGGTTCAGCTAATTTCCACAGCCGACGCATGCTGCCTTGGCTGCGCCTGTCAGAACGTCGAAAAATTCCACTTTGCAAGGTCGATCAATGTCACAGAGCAGATCTATTCTCGTTCTAGGCGGCGGTGAACTCGGCATGGCTGTTCTCCGTGGTTTAGCCAGGCAAGTCTCCTCATCCAGAGAGATCGCAATTACTGCTCTCCTCCGTCCACAAACTATTCCTTCACAACAGTCGGCAAAGCGACGGAATATAGCCGAACTTCTTTCGCTGGGCGTGAAACTCGCGCCGGGCGACCTGGTGGCCGATTCCGCTGCCGACCTCGCAGCAATTTTCAGGCAATCCCACACCGTGATCGGCTGTACGGGATTCATAGCCGGAAGCAGTGTTCAACGTAAGCTCTGCCAAGCCGTTCTGGCTGCCGGTGTGAAGCGGTACGTTCCTTGGCAGTTCGGCGTTGATTATGATGCGATCGGCAGGAACAGCGCGCAGGGCCTCTTCGATGAGCAGCTCGATGTGCGAGACCTGCTGCGGTCGCAACATCAAACGGAATGAGTGATCGTTTCAACAGGCATGTTCACCAGCTTTCTTTTTGATTCTTCCTTCGGCGTGGTAGACCTTGAACAAAACACAGTACATGCGCTGGGAAGCTGGAACAATGCCGTGGCTGTCACGACGCCCGAAGATATCGGCAGGCTCACCGCAAAAATCCTCTGTTCAGAGCCGGAAATTGCCAACCGAGTTGTGTACACGGCTGGCGACACACTCACTTACGAGCATTTGGCGGACATCCTTGACGAGGCGCTCCAGCGAAGCATGCAGCGAGTGACATGTAGTTTGCCCAAATTAAAAGCTGACCTTGCGCAAGATCCTGATAATTCAATTAAAAAGTACCGGGTGGTGTTCGCAGAAGGCAGAGGAGTGGCTTGGCATAAGGAGATAGCGTTTGCCCGGCATCGCATCAGCGTCATGGAGACTGAACAATGGGTACAGGAGAATCTTCTAAACCGTTGAGTTCAAGTCTGGACAGTTGGCGGAAGCGAAGCAGCCACAATCTGGGCAACGTCCAGCAGCGCCGGTGAGCTTGATTCTGCCGTGCTGAAAGCATCGCGGAACATGCTTTGGCAGAACGGGCAAGCCGTTCCTACTATCTCTGCTCCGGTATCGGCTAGTTCTTGGGCGCGGGCGTGGTTAACGCGATTGCCGGTTTCTTCACCCAGGAAAACCACTCCTCCGCCTGCCCCGCAGCAAAAAGAGCGCTCCCTGGTTCGGGGCGGGTCAATCACCGTTACAGTTTGGCGGATCACGTCGCGCGGCTGCTCATACACATTCCGATAGCGGCCCAGATAACAGGGATCGTGAAAAACAACGCTTTGGTTATTCTGCTGCTTTGGCAGTTGATCTTGAAATCGGGCCATAAATTCGCTGTGATGTTCAATTTCGATGGCTTCGCCGAACTCTTTCCAATCTTCCGCGATTGTTCGTACGCAGTGCGGGCAGATGGCCACAATCTTCTTTACCCCTTCTTGCCGTAACGCTTCTAAACTTACCTCCGCTAACTGCCCGAAAAGCAAATCATTTCCCAGGCGGCGGACAGGGTCGCCGGTGCATTTTTCCTTTCTTAATACACCGAAACTCGTGTTGAGATGGCGCATCACTGCCGCAAATGCGCTGATGATTTCGCGCCCGCGCGGATCGTATCCGCCCATGCAGCCTAGCCAAAGGCAGTATTCCTGGGTGCCGTCAAACCAGGGCAACTGCTGTTTGTCGATGAATTTATTGCGCTCAGCGGGAGAAAATCCCAAGGCATTACCTTGCCGCTCCAGATTGAGGAACAGTTTTGTGCCGTGATCGTCCTCCCACCGCCCGGTATTCACTTCACTGCGGCGCAGCCCAACAATCAGCGGGAGATGCTCAATTCCAACCGGACACTGCCATTCACAGGCTCCGCAGGTGGTGCATTGGAAAAGGGCAGTTTGCGATATCGTTGTCCCCACAATCGGTAGCTCGCCGGTATTTCCCTGTTCGTTTAAATAGTCTCGGAGACCCAGCACAATCAGCTTGGGATTTAATTCTTTGCCGGTGTTGTTGGCCGGGCAGTGTTCGGTGCAGCGGCCGCATTCCACGCAGGAATAAGCTTGCAGCGCAGTTAATTGGCTGATGTCTTTTCCCGTATTTAGCCCAAAATCTTCGTCGCCTGCGAGCGGCGGAATCTGGCTAAATCCGTTGCGCTTCAGAAAAATGGTAAGAGGACTCAAAACCAGGTGCAGGTGCTTGGTATGCGGAATCAAAGGCAGGAACAGCAGTAGAGCCGCCGTATGAATCCACCAAAACCAATGTCCGGCGGGAGTCTGTTCCGGGTACCACCATCCTGGAATAAAGGTCAACATTAAAACCAGGATTAAACCGGCAATTACTCCCGATTCATAGGAGAGCGGCTCCAACCATTTTGGCTTGATGATGAAACGGCGGATGAAAAGGCCGGTAATGCTTATTACCACCAGAACAGCAAAGAAAAAGGCAAACCACCAATAAATCAAGCCGATGCCTTGTTGGCGGTGCAGTAAGGAAAATCCGAAGCCAGTAGCGGCATGATTTAGCGTCACCAAAATAAATGCCCCAAACCCCCAGAACACAAAGGCATGCGCCAAACCGGGTAGAGGCCGTTGAGAGATCACTTTGGTTTGCAGCAGCACTTCGGTAAAAAGGCGCCAGATTCTGGACCCGATGGGATGAAGCTTAAAATCAGAATCGCGTTTTGCCTTTCGAATACGTTTCAACACCGGCCAGAATCGGTGAAGAAACAGCCCACAGGAGACGATAAGAAAGATAGAGAAGACGAGGCGTTCAGCAGCGCTTAAAAATAACATGAGATCGGGCCTAAGTTTTAGAACTATCGGCAGTGCGGTATTCGACCGGGTTCTATAGAGTAATACTAAGGGGTTAGAAACGCTTTGACCTATCTTAGGCCAGACCGAAATGGAGCTTGTGATTGCATAATTTGATTTCGGGAGCCGCGGGCTTCATCGGATCGCACCTTTGCGATCGCCTGATCGCACAAGGCGACACGGTAATTGCGATTGACAATTTAATTACCGGACATGTGGAAAACATTCAGCATCTTTTCTCAAATCCGGCTTTTCAATTTGTTGAACACGACATTTGCACAAAACTCAATTTTGACAGCAAAATTGATCGGGTTTTTCATCTTGCTTCGCTGGCCAGTCCGGTAGACTACCTGGAACATCCTATTGAAACTCTGGATGTCGGTTCCATCGGAACCCGCGTCATGCTGGAAGTCGCCAAAGAACATCGGGCAAAGTTTCTTCTGACTTCGACTTCAGAATGCTACGGCGACCCGCTGGAACATCCCCAGTCGGAAACTTATTGGGGGAATGTGAACCCGGTTGGATTGCGCTCCTGTTACGACGAAAGCAAGCGATACGCGGAAGCACTAACGATGGCGTATCACCGCAAGCACGGCTTGGCGACTACCATTGCGCGTATTTTCAATACCTATGGCCCGCGCATGGCTCTGAACGATGGTCGAGTGGTGCCGGCATTTCTGGACCAGGCGCTTCGCGGGGAAGACCTCAGCGTGTTTGGAAACGGATCGCAGACCCGCAGCTTCTGCTATGTTTCCGATCTGGTGGAAGGCTTGCTGCGCTTGATTGAATCGAGTGAACGATATCCGGTGAACCTGGGAAATCCGAACGAAATGACGATTCTTCAATTTGCTCACTACATCCGCGATAAAGTCGGCACAAATGTAGGAATTCAGTATCGCCCACTGCCTTCCGACGATCCGAAGATTCGCCGCCCGGACATTGCCAAAGCCAAGCGCGTTCTGGGATGGGAGCCGAAAGTTCCACTGGAACAGGGAATCGAAGAAACGGTGGTTTATTTCCGTCAACGCATTTTTCCGGTTATTTCCGAAAGTACCAAGCAGCCAATTGAAAGTACCCCGGCAGCTTAATCGCAGTGAGCAACACGGGGGCTTACGTGAAGAAGCAAGATCTGTTTCGGTAAAGATCGTAAGCCGCTGATAAAGCTAAAGCGGTTTTTTGCCGGGGCCGAGCTGTTTCAAGATGCCCCCTTGCGTTGCTTTTGCCACTTTATCAATGTTTGTGCAAATCTCGCTAATCAGGATTTTCTTGCCGACCGGCAAAGCTTGATTCCAGAAATCCGGCCAGATAATCTGTTTGCCATCCAGTTGCATGGGCGTATCTCGCATTACCGCTCGTTGCCGGACAAAAACAACATACTCTTTATTCTGTTCAAAGTCGAAACCCTCGCAATCGCCAATGGATGTCGTATCGTATACGACCACCTCCCGTGTTTGCGGCCCCTTCCAGGTTTCTTCCACAGTAAAATGAACCGCATAAAGAGGACGCCCGCTCCGCGTTGATCGTAGCTGCTCTTTCCGAGCGGCTATTCCCCGGAAAACTGCTGCTGAATCGTTCACGGATTGGGAAACAGACGGCGACCTGCAATCGCAGCCCCAAACTTTCGTCTATGAAACAACAAACGCCAGCAACAAACAATCAAAACAGTTCATTGTTTTTAACTCTTATTAGCTGAGCTTGATATACCAGGCATACTAATAAATTCTCCGGGTTTTCGGAAGCTAAATACCCGCCAAACGACTCTGTTTGAAGAGGTGAACGCATCCACATGGTTCATCAAACAGAAAGGTTTACTTATGAAAGCCGTTCAATTACATGGCTATGGCGGCGTTGACCGGTTGCGCTACGAAGATGTTTCAGAGCCAAAACCCAAAGCGGATGAAGTACTGGTGAAGGTATCAGCAACAAGTGTGAATCCGGTGGATTGGAAGATCCGGCAGGGCCAGATGAAAGAAAGAATGCCGGTGCAGTTTCCAGCTATTCTGGGGAGCGATGCCGCAGGAGAAGTTGTAGCCGCAGGAGATCAAGTAACAAACCTGAAACGGGGCGATAAGGTTCTGGGCATGGTTCAACATGGGTATGCGGAATTTATCGCGGCAAAAGCTTCTGTGTTTGCGCTCATACCCGCAAATCTTGATCTGCAGCGCGCAGGCGTTATTCCTTTGGTGACGCTCACCGGAACACAACTTATTGAAAAAGGAGTGAAGCCCAAAAAGGGCGAGATAGTTTTGATTACCGGCGCGTTGGGATCAGTGGGGCGGACGGCGGTTTACGTAGCGAAGCAACACGGTGCTTATGTGATTGCCGGAGTGCGGGCAAAACAAAAGAAAGAAGCTGAAGCATTGAATGCTGACCAGATTGTCGCGCTGGATGACGATCAGGAGTTGAACTCTTTACAGGAGTTGGATGCGGTTGGAGATGCAGTAAATGGTGAAACGGCGGAGAAACTAGTTTCCAAGCTGAAAAAATCCGGAGTGTTCGCTTCGGTGTTAGGCAAGCCATCGAACCTGGAGGCGGCAGGAATCAGATTTGAACAAGTTTTTGCGCAACCTGACGCAGTGCGACTTCAACAATTAGCTCAAGACATTCAGGACGGCAAATTTGATATGCCGATTGCAGAACGTTTCAAACTCAGCGAAATACAACAAGCCCATCAGTCAGGAGAAAAGGGTGTAAGCGGAAAAATCTTATTACTTCCCTAAATTTTCTTGGAAACATAAAAAATACGGCTTCCTTTTTAAGGAAGCCGTATTTTCAAGCTTAAACGTTAAGCAACTTAGAGCAGCTTACGCTTTTCCAGTCACTTTGTTCCAGCCATACTGGATAGAATCTTTCATTTTGTCCCAAGTGCCGCCTGGGTATTGCCGTCCATAATCTGAGCGAAGATCAGATTCCACATCGCTGAAGGATTTGCCCTTATAACGGGGATCATTCGCCATTTTGTAACCATATTGGTAGCTTGGCGCATAAGTGTCATAACTTGCGCCGGCGATTGATCCATAACGAGTTTGGAAATCGCTGCGGAAATCGCTGTCGTCAAATGAGGAACCCAGCCCTGTTGTTCCAGGGGTGGTTGCTCCTGTTGCCGTAGCACCACCAGCGAGCTGTTCCACGTTTACTTCAGTGTGGCGCACGGAATCCCGGATAGTTTCAGTGTGCTGCGTGGCATCTTTACCCACTACTACTTCTTCCACCACTCGCGCCTGTTTGGATACCACGGCTTCTTCGGCGTATTCTTCCACTTCAATTACCTGGTCCCGTCCTGATTGCAGGTCAGCCGCGCCTACCGGACGATTCACAGCTCGCCGTTCAATATGGACCTTCTCTTCTTCCAGACCGATTTGTTCTTCCACCGGCTGTTCCACAATACGGGAGTAAACCCGGATGCCGCCACGCATTACGCGGCGTTTACCAACTTTTAGTTCTTCCTCAATTACTGGAATCGCTTCTGTCTGGCCGGTTTGCGCGCGAGTGGTAGTAGCCGCAGTGCCAGCAGCGGAAGCAGTTGCTCCCAAAGCCGCTCCAGTGGCAGTGGTCTGCGTAGCAGAATTTTCCCGATGCACGTCAATGGGAGAATGCCGTTCCAAGGCATCGGCAATCGACTCCAACTGATTCTCGTTCGCATCCACCGTCAGCATGACATTGCCTTGGCCGAGAGCTTGTTGATAGCCGGTATGTTCGGTTTCATCCTCGTCGCCAAACAGCGACTTAAACCATCCAGTCACGCCACCCTCATGCGCAGCAGTTCTGCTTCCTAAACCTTCTGTGGAGGAAGCAGTATTCTGTGCCGATTCTAGATAGATATCATTGCGCGGTATACCCGCAGCTTCCAAGTCCCTCACGGCGCCCTGAGCATCGGACGCGCTTCGAAAAACAGCAATGATTGTTGATTGTGATAAAGCCATCTTTAATTTCCTCCTCGCTGGTTAGCAAGTCGTTTGTAAGACGTTCCTACCTGCAAAATGCTTCGTAGAAACTGTAGGAAGTTCGAAGACAGTACTGAATCACCCTCTATAAAATTCGGAATCGTCTGCACGCTTTGCAAGCGGAAAGAATTACAGGCGTATGAAATACGAAACAGGAAAGTATTTCCAACATGAGATGTTTCTGATAATCTTTGCGCCGGAATGTGCGATTGGCGGAATTACCCAAGTTCAGTTATTTCCAGCTTCCGATCCAAATTTGATGTCGGATTCAGCGCTAAACTTCTGGTAATCCTGAAACTGCATTTCATTACGAATTTTGCCGCGGCTCAGAATAGAAGTAACAGTAGCTTCCACCGGCAGAAGATAAGTTTTTGTGCCGATGACCGCTTCCTGATAATCGATTGTGGTTGAGATTTCTTCCGTTTTAAGCATCGGTGGAATATCGTCGGCAGTTTCCGTAATACGCCAAATTTCCCCGTTGGCTGGGTCGGCCCAAACGGTTCCATGATAGCCGAGAGTGGCTTTGGCCAAGTCGCTTAAGCTAAGGCTCAGGGTGGAATTGGCTTTGTCCACCGCATAACCGAAAACCGCCAATTTCCGGTTATGAAGCAGGTCCCACCGATTCCAGGTAAACGAGGCTTCACTGTCAGGTCCAAGCACTCGACTCAAAAGAATTCCGAATTCGCCCTCGGTCACCAGCGGAGTGCGCCAGTGTTTACGCCCTGGTTGAACAGTTTTTCCATTCACCAATTCCAGACTGCGACGCTCATGCCCTTCCGCGTAAGTCAGCTTCGAGGTGAGCTGGTCGCCTTTATGCCAACGGTTAGAGTTTTTGCCCGCTTCAAGCTGCTGGTTTGTTACCAGACATAAAAAATCAGGAAGATTGGAAACGTACTGAGCCGCATAAGTGTGCATGGCATTCAGGAGTTTGTCCTGGTCAGATCCGCTCGGAACAGAATCCGGCAGGGTCTGCGTTTTTGCTGGAGAAACTGCTCCTAGCCAGCAGCTTGCAAACAGCAGAAAACAACCAAGCCGGTATCGGAATCTCACCAATTCAAGATACTAGACCGGCGCGCAGCCATTTTCCGATCGCATTTAGGACAATATAAAAGCTGTACCCGCCTTGTTTGCGGATTAAACACGAATCCCGAATCTAGCAAACCAAACCAAACCGAAATGAAACTGAATACACAAATATTCCTGGCGGCAATTTTACTACCCCTTTCACTATGGGGGCAGGAGAAAGTTGACCTTTACACGCTGCACCGGATCCGAACCGAAGCGGCTGAACACTCCAAAGTCATGGAAAATCTGTTCTACTTGACGGACGTGAACGGACCCCGTTTGACCAATTCGCCTTCTTTCTTCGGGGCGGCCGATTGGGTGGTGAAGCAGTTAGGGGCTTATGGAATCACGGCCAAGCAGGAAAAATGGGGGCCGTTCGGAAACAGTTGGCGGTACACAAAGTTTTATGCGGCACTCAGCGAGCCGCAGTATCAGCCGCTGATTGGCTTTCCGCTGGCTTGGAGCAAAGGCACTAACGGCCCTATTTCAGCAGAGGTGATTTATGCGCCGGTATATTCGGAAGCGGACATGGACAAATGGCGCGGCAAGTTGAAAGGGAAAATTGTTCTGGCCGCCAAAAGCCGTGAACTTTCAGAAATCACGCAGCCGTTAAGCCATCGCTGGACGGAAGAATCGCTGATGAAACTCGATTTGTTTCCGTTTGGCGATTCCGCGCTGCCTCGGCGCGGCGTGCCGGAAGCGTGGCAGGGTTTGAACCGCGAACAGATTCTGGAAATCCGCAAGAAGATTAATAAATTCTTCAGCGAGGAAGGGGCAGCAGCCGTGTTCACGCCCAGCACTATCGGAGAAGGCGGCGGCACGGTGTTTGGCTCCAGTGCCGGTTCACGCGAAGCGCAGGACCCGGTTCCGCCGCCCAGCATTGTCCTTACGCCCGAACATTACAACCGCATGGCGCGATTAATTGATCACAAGATTCCGGTGAAAGTGGACCTGGACGTAGCGGCGGAGATCCTGCCGGCGCAGGAAGCGGTGAACGTGATCGCGGAAATCCCCGGAACCACAAAAAAGGAAGAGATCGTGATGATTGGCGCGCACCTTGATTCCTGGCAGGGAGGAACCGGCGCAACAGACAACGCGGCCGGTTCGGCGGTGATGATGGAAACGATGCGGATTCTGAAAACGCTTGATTTGAAAATGCAGCGCACGGTTAGATTGGCGCTGTGGAGCGGAGAAGAGGAAGGGCTGCTCGGCTCCAAAGCCTACATCAAAGAACATTTCGGCGATCCCAAAACTATGAAATTGACAACCGAACAGGCAAAGCTGGACGCTTATTACAACCTTGATAACGGGTCCGGCAAGATTCGCGGAGTTTACCTGCAAGGCAACGATATGGCGCGGCCCATTTTTGAACAATGGCTACAGCCATTCCGCGATATGGGCGCGAATGCCCTGACTATTCGGAACACAGGCGGAACCGATCACCTGAGCTTTGACGCGGTGGGACTGCCCGGATTCCAATTCGTTCAGGATTACCTGGAATATGATACGCGGACGCACCATTCCAACATGGATGTATATGACCGCCTTTCCCCGGACGACTTAAAGCAGGCAGCCACCATTATCGCTTCCTTTGTTTACAACACCGCTACTCGGGATGCGATGATGCCGCGCAAACCGGTGCCTGCTCCGGCACCCAATCCGGAACAGAAACCAGGCGGGAACGTGAAAGCCGTAACGGTCGCGCCCCCGGCTTAAATTCACCTGAGAAAAGGTAAATGCTTGCGTCCTGCTGTTTTCTTTGATCGTGACGGCACACTGGTTGTTGATCGCGGTTACATGTCGGCTCCCGAACAAGTAGAGTTGTGGGAAGGCGCGGCGACAGCACTTCAACAACTGCATTCGGCTGGTTATCTGCTGGTGGTAATTACCAACCAATCCGGCATCGGGCGCGGATTGGTGACGGAAGCGGAAGCCGAACTGGTTGCAGAGCGGTTTCGCGCTTTATTGGCCGAAAAAGGCGTGCTGCTCGACGGAGTTTACTTCTGCCCGCACGCGCCGCAAGCCAACTGCCTGTGCCGCAAGCCGCATCCCACGCTACTGCGCCAAGCCGCCACGGATCTCGGCATTGATCTTGAACATAGCTTTATGGTGGGAGACAAAATCACCGATTGCGAAGCTGGCAAAGCGGCAGGCTGCCGGTCGATTTTATTTGCTCCGCAGGGCGGGACTGTTTTCGAGAAACAGGACTGCCCAGTGGCGCGGAATTTTGAAGAAGTGCTACGGATGATTGAGCGAAGTAACGACCTTTTAATAAAAATATCCTGATATGTGTAGGCATCGCGCTTCTTAAAAGTACGTTCGTATTGACGAAAACGCTCATTTACCATCCCGGACAAAATTTTCTCTCCGAATTGCTTCATCCAAAAGCGGTGGTGTAGGAGGATAACTACAAGCCCATTTTTCTACCCAGATTGCTCACTAGGCCAAATTAACTTCCGTATAACGGGTGACTTCGACTAGAGCAAGTCGATAAAGTTCCGCCGACCCTGCGCTTTTCAGAACATCATTTGCATTCGACTTGGCCCAGTTCGTTGAGTTCAGCCAAAGCATCACATGCCACGGACCAAGCGGAGTCTTGCGGATAGAGTGCGCTGCGGAGATAGGCCCAGGTTAGCCGCTGGACCGTAGCCACTCGTTCGGGGCTCTCGTCCGTCGTCTCAGCCGCATCATATCCGGAAACTCCGCCGAGCAGGTGTTCTCCGCCCGTGATGGTGAGCAGGCACTTGGGGCTTAAACTCAGCCGGTAAGGATCGGCATGCCAATCCGCGCCTCGAATCGTCAGATGGGGAGAAAGGTCATTCTCGCCTACAACCACGAGGGTTGGTGTCGTCATCTCGGCAAAGCTGGGGTGCCGGAAGAAAGGAATCCCAACCGCAAATCCGCTGAGGTCAGCACCGCCATTGCCGGGCGGTGTAAGCAGCACACCCGCTTTGATCCGGGGCTCGGCCATATTCACTTTCGTTCCGTCCTCATCAGTTAGCTGCGCACCCAGCAACATACCTGCTGTATGCCCGCCCATGGAATGCCCGACCACAGCGATCCGGCTTCGGTCCAAGCGCTCTTTGATCTCCGGAACGGAAGCTTCGATGATGTCAAGCTGGTCGAGGATGCGCTTCATATCCTCAACGCGGGACCGCCAAAATAAAGGTGCTCCGGGAGTTTTTGGATCGAGGCTTAGTGTCTTTGAACTCAGATGAGTGGGTTGGATTACGGCAAAGCCGTGAGCAGCCCAAAAATGGGCGAGTGGGCCGTAGCCATTCAACGAAGATAGATTGTTCGACCTTCCCTGGCCATGCGAAAGGAGAATAATGGGGAGCTGGTCTCCGGTCGCTGGCGCCGATATGCGCATCTGCAGATCCACAGGGCGGTCTGGAGCGGGTAGAGTCACAGGGCTGATCGAGACGACGGCCGTTGGCTGGCAGACCGGCAACGCCTTTGCTTTGGCGATCAAGGCGTGATCCTGTACATCTCGTGACGAAATTTTGTCGGCTGTATCGAATCTCTTGTCGGGCATATCTACTCTCCTTATTAGGATGGGACTGACATCCTGATAGCTGTTGCGAACTCTTGGCACGGTCAGGGCATCGCCGCTGGAATTAAGCCCAACCTCTAGGAAGGGTTGCTTGCGTTGCCCTGAGCTGATTTCGCTACGGAATCCCATGCCTCCCAGGTTGCTAGCCGCTCAGCATAGGCTGCACGTACCCAAGGCAAGTTGTGGCTGCCGAGAAACAAACGCAGTGGCGGATTCTCCGCGTCTACCAGCTTGAACATGGCATCCGGCGTGGCGTTGGGATCGCCTCGTTCCATAGTTTTCATGCCCTCAAACACCTGCGCCTTCAGGTCCGCGTAAATGTCGAGTCCCGCGGCGAACTTCCCGGATGACGGTCCTCCGAACTCAGTGGCATAAGCACCCGGCTCAACAATCGTGACCTTGATTCCAAACGGTTTCATTTCTAAAGCCAGGCTCTCATGGATCGCCTCGAATGCCCACTTAGAGGAACAATAATAGCCGATCAATGGCATTGTCACGTGACCAAGGGTGCTCGATATACCCAGGATGTGACCGCCGCCTTGCTTTCGCAGCAACGGAAGAACTGCTTGAATTACCGAAACCGTGCCGAAGATGTTGGTCTCATATTGAGCTCGAACATCATCCGCGCTGGCTTCTTCGATCGTGCCGATCAGGGGATAGCCTGCATTGTTGAGAACCACATCGAGCCTTCCGAAATGCGCGTGTGCTTGCGTCACAGCCGCCTTCACCTGATCGGGCTGAGTCACGTCGAGTTCCAACGTCAGAACGTTTACATCGTACTTCCCTTTGAGATCGGCGATGCTTTCCAATGTGCGAGCTGTAGCTGCGACCTTATCGCCACGTTTGAGCGCCGCCTCGGCCCAAACGCGTCCGAAGCCCCTTGAAGCGCCCGTGATGAACCAAACCTTCGCTGACATAAAATCTCCTTCCTGACCTTAAGTGCGGCCCGGCAGCCTGCTACACTTGCTTTGGCGTAACCGGAACCACGTTCCAATTATAAATGGAACAATGTTCCGATTACAAGCTTTCTTTTCATGAAAAAGCAGTTTCCCCTCAATAAGATGGTTACCGAACGGGCGCACGAGCAGGAGCCTCATGATGCCAAGGCTCGCCCTATGCGTGCTGATGCGCAGCGTAAAATGGGTTCCCTCCTCAGGGCGGCTATGGAGGTCTTTCAAAAATCAGGAGTGGACGCGCCGGTTCGGGAAATAGCGGAAAAGGCGGGTGTCGGCCTTGGAACGGTTTATCGTCACTTTCCGCAGCGGTCGGATCTCATCAAGGCGGTCTTTCAAAGCGAGGTGGATGCCTGCGCGGATGCGGCCTCCGAACTGACGAGCCAGTATGAGCCTGGTGATGCGTTGGCTCGCTGGATGCAACGCTATGTGGACTTTATTGCCACAAAACGCGGCCTTGCAGCGGCGCTCCACTCAGGTGACCCGGCCTATAGCGCTCTGCCAAACCTCTTTAAGACACGCCTGCTTCCAGCCCTCAAAACTCTGCTGGAGGAGGCTGTTGCAGCGGGAGCAGTGCGCTCAGGCATTGACGCCGAAGAATTACTGTATGCCGTCGCAAACCTGTGCAGAGTGTCTCACGAGAAAGAACCCGCTTGCGCGCGAAGAATGGTTGCGCTGCTGGTAGATGGCCTGCGCTACGGGGCGGCAGGCGAATCGACACGTTCATGATCGGCGAGCAGCGGTAAGTGTTTACCGCTGGTAGCTCGTGCGGCGAAGCATCCGCCGACGAGGTCCGCACTCAACGGACTACGCTACGGCGCGAAATCATCGTAAGCAATCGTCGGCCACTACTCAAATTGACGCGCAAACAGCAGATGTGCGCATCAGTCATTTCCTCAATTAAGAAATTAATACTCATAAACGCGCTTGAAGGTGTGATGCATCCGTTTAAGGCGATCGTTTTCTGGAAGCTCGCGTGGCTTTGGACTTCAAGCCGCTGAACCGCTACCGATGTGCCCGGACTATACCCAAAAAACTCTACCGATTCGCCGTAGTCATATATTCTTCATAAGGCCCGACAAAATCTTCAATCCGGCCATCGTGGAAATGCCAGATGCGGGTTGCCACTTCGTCAATCAAATCTTCATCATGAGTAACCAGCAGCACGGTTCCTTCATACTTTTGAAGCGCCACGTTCAAGGCATTGATGCTTTCAAGGTCAAGGTGGTTGGTCGGCTCGTCGAACACCAGCACGTTCGGCTTCTGCAGCATCAGCTTGCAGAAGATTAAACGCGCTGCTTCGCCGCCTGAAAGAGCATCGGTCGGCTTCAATCCTTCTTCGCCGCGGAACAGCATCTGCCCCAGCAGACCGCGAATCTCTTCGCGGCTGGCTTGCGGATCATGCGAATGCAGCCATTCTTCCACCGTAGTTCCGTTCGGAATGGTTTCGCGATGATCCTGGGCGAAGTACCCGATCTGCGCTTCATGGCCCCATTCCACTTCGCCGGAATCCAGGCCCACATCAGAATCGTCTACGCCCGGAGCATTCGCCAGCAGTGCCTTTATGAGCGTGGTTTTACCCATGCCGTTGCGGCCCATTAAAGCGATCTTCTGCCCGCGCTGCAGCGCCGCGCTGAAGCCTTTAATTACCTCCACGCCATCGTAGCCTTTCACCACATTCTTGAATTCAAGCGCATGGCGGCCCGAAGGACGTTTCTGATCGAAACGAATGAAAGGGCGTTGGATATTGGAACGGGCCAGTTCCTGGGTTTGCAGCCGTTCCACTTCTTTTTTGCGCGAAGTCACTTGGCTGGCGCGGGTGCCGGCTGAGAACCGGGCGATAAACTCATTCAACTGAGAAATTTTCTTTTCTCGCTGAGCGTTTTCCGATTCAATGCGGGAGCGAACCTGCGTTTTCTGCAGCACCATATCGTCATAGCCGCCGGTATACGTGATGATGGTCTGGTAATCAATATCGGCGGTGTGGGTGCAGACGGCATTCAGAAAATGGCGGTCGTGCGAAATCACAATCAGCGAGCCTTCATAGCGCGACAAAAAATCCTGCAGCCAGTGGATGGATTCAAGATCAAGATAATTTGTCGGTTCGTCCAGCAGCAAGGCTTGGGGATGCCCGAATAAAGCCTGGGCCAGCAGCACGCGCACTTTTTGGCCGCCCTGCAGTTCGCTCATTTTGCGATTGTGAACATCTTCAGTGATATCCAAGCCATCGAGCAGCACCGCCGCGTCGCTTTCCGCCGTGTAGCCGTCTTCTTCCGCGACAACGCCTTCCAGCTCGCCCAGCCTCATGCCGTCTTCATCAGTAAGATCAGTTTTTTCGTACAGCCGTTCGCGTTCTTCAAGCGCTCGCCAAAGCGGTTGGTTGCCCATGATTACTGTGTCAACCACCCGGAATTCATCGAACTGAAACTGGTCCTGCCGCAGAACGCCGAGTTTTTTAGGGCGCACCACATTCCCTTTTTGCGGCTCCAGTTCGCCCGAAAGCAGCTTCATGAAGGTAGATTTGCCGGCGCCGTTCGGACCGGTTAAGCCATACCGACGGCCCGATTGAAATGTGGTGCTCACGTCATCAAACAAAATCTTACCGCCATAGCGCATACTGACATTGCTTACAGAAATCATGGTTGGGAACCTGCCAAAAGGGCAACGACTCAGCTTGCCCGAACAGGAGAGGCTTCTTTTATTCTACCGGATCAACAACGGTTTTGCGCGCTTTCAGCCGTCGCGGGAAGCCGAAAACCAGCCTACTGCTGTTGAATGGCATAGCCCGACTTCAATTCGCACTGGTACAGCTTGGTGTGGTCGGGCGCGACTTCAAGACCGCAGGCTGCCCAGGATAGTTTCAGCGCCGGGCCTAACGGAAACACAATATTCGTTCCGTTCAGGTCGGCTTCAATCGCCGGACCTTCCGCCGTGGCGGGCAGGGTAAAGTTCATGGCCGATCCCAAATTAACCGGATAAGACTGTCGAACCATGTCACTGACCACCGTTCGAATCACTTCCGACTCCACCAAATATGTTACTGAGTCGGACCAGGTAAGAATATTGGCGTTCAAGGTGCGTCCAGGGCGCGCAAAATTATCGGATTCGATCTTCGTAAAAGGGCATGGCCCGGCAATGCACGATAAACGGGCATTCTGGAATCCACTGCCTTCCCCGGCGTCAAGCGAAATGGAATGCAGTTTTGCTTTCCATTTACCATCCGGTGAGCAGGGCTGCTTGTTATCGCAAGGAACGTTGCCGTTACCGGGCAGTTCAAAAGATTTAGCTGCGCTGCCCACGTTCATGGTTGTAACAGATTTCACAGTATACCTGACCCGGACATCCTTGATGACCACGGGATTCATTTGCGGCTGAGGCGCGGTTTGCGCCACGAGCGGCTCCAAACGAGCAACGAAAAGCTGATTCCGCGAACTATCCAGAATTTCCACCGGCTTATAGTCTTTATGCTTTACGCGGAGAACGATGGTCTGTTCAGCAGTGAGGCCAGGCTGCAGCGTTAAGCGAAATAGACCCGTTGGACTCGATCTGCCGGTAGCAGTGGAATCACCCCCGGTGGCCGTTACTTCCGCATCAACAATGGGCGTTTGTTTTCGCGGATCGTTATCCTGCCTTAACACCACGCCTGTTACAGTGACCGGCACAATCTCCGGCAGCTTAGGCCGGCTGAACCAGACAGCAGCGGCGCTGCCGCCGAGAATCACCACAACAGCAATAATTCCGAAAAAAATCTTCTGTGCTCGCGTCATCCTTATTCCAGATAAAAATCCATCATGCGCTATTATGAGCCTAATTCCGGTAAATACAGAGTTCCAAAGGCATGAGGAGCCAATGCACCTCAACCGGTAGATTCCTCATCATTTGAATTAAAATTCCGTGGACGCAAAAAAAACTGAACGCTGGCGGCCCACCCGCCGCACAGCCTTGCACCGCTTTGCCAGTACCGCTTTGTGCCTGCTTCCGCTCGGCGCTGAACTGGCCGGCCCGCAAACGTCCCTGGCAGACGACTCCGACTCCCCGGAATACAAAAATTACGCGCTTTCGCCGGAAGACGATGCTCTTCTGGAAGAACTGGAAAAAGCGAATTTCCAATTTTTCTGGGAACAGGGCAACCCGGAAACCGGTTTAGTAAAAGACCGCTGCAACACGAGAACGGAAGACAAATCAACCGTGGCCAGTATTGCAGCTACCGGTTTTGGGTTAACGGCGCTTTGCATCGGCCAGAAGCGAAATTACATTTCCTTCCCCGAAGCTCGTGATCGAGTGCTGCAATCACTCCGGTTTATCTGGAAGAAAATGCCCACGCACCGGGGGTTTTATTATCATTTTGCTGATGTGAAAACCGGCGAGCGGACCTGGGAGTCGGAAATCTCTTCCATTGACACGGCCATGCTGCTTTGCGGCGTGCTTACCTGTCGGCAGTACTTTCGCCATTCAGAAATAACCCGGCTGGCTTACGAAATTTTTAATCGGGTGGAGTGGACTTGGCTTTCCGAAGACACAACACTGCTACCGCATGGATGGACGCCGGAGTTCGGCTTTCTTCCTTATCGTTGGGATTATTACAGTGAGCTAATGATGATGTATCTGTTGGGTTTGGGTTCATCCACTCATCCGCTGCCGGTGGAAGCCTGGAATGCCTGGAAGCGGACTACTTTTGAATACGACGGTTTGCGTTATATCGGCTCCTACGCCCCATTGTTTGTGAATCAGTATTCGCAGGCTTGGTTTGATTTTCGCGGCGAACGCGATAAATATGCCGATTATTTCCGTAATTCCACCATCGCCACCGAAGCGCACCGCCGGTTTTGCCTGGAGTTGTCGAAACAATTTCCCGATTACAGCGAAGACTTGTGGGGCATCACAGCTTCCGATTCTGAACACGGCTATGTAGTCTGGGGCGGTCCGCCACAGATGGGTCCCATTGACGGAACTGTGGTGCCAAGCGCGCCCGCCGGGTCGCTTCCGTTTCTGCCGGCAGCAACTCTCCGAGTGCTCAAAAACATGAAAAACAGCTATGGCGAGCATTGCTGGTGCCGCTATGGTTTTGTGAACGCGTTTAATCCTTTAACAAACTGGTACGACACTGATGTGGTCGGCATCGACACGGGAATCACCATGTTGATGGCGGAAAACCTGCGTACAAATTTTGTTTGGAATACCTTTATGAAAAATAAAGAAGCCCAGATCGCACTGCAGCGGGCGGGCTTTGCCAGTTACTGAGTACTCACTGCCTTGGTTTCCGTCACTAGCTTCCATTCTTCTGCAGCCCGGTTTTTCAACCGTGGAATATCTTCCGGCAGCAAATACCCGCTATGCGCAAGTGATTGCGCGGCGTTATCGATTTGTTGCAGATAATCCACCTCGTTCCGGTAACGTTCCGCTACCGATCGTCTTGGGTCGCGCAATCTTTCTCTTTCTTCCTGAGTTTTGGCGAACGGCAAAAACGATCCAATCATGCTGAACAGTTCGTCCGGCGCGCCTAAAGAACTCTTGCGCAGATTCCAGCCGGTGTAAGTGGCTAATGGCACGCTCACTTCCGGCATTCGAATACCGGACGATTCGTTTCCATCCTCATTCACCTGCGGCACCAGCGCCGGATAAGGCGGACCTGCCGCTGGCGGCTCCTTAGTAAAATCCAACCGGTAAGCTTCGCGCATATGCATTGGAACAATAACTCCCGGCAGAACAGGAAAATGGTAATTCTTCAGCGTCACTAACTGCCCGGCTTCGATGGTTGGTATCTGCGAAGGCGGCGGCTCCGTGCTTTTGGTGATCCAGTTTTGCATGGCAATCAGCAACGCTCTCATGCCGGCGCGATAATCCACCACGTCCGCCGGATTCTGCGTGGCGGTTGCTGCCGGTGGAATTCGCCCTGGCGTATGCTGTGAACCGGCAAAGAAATAAATTCGGGTGCCTGCAATGGGAGGAGCATCGCGCAGCCCATCTTCCGTTGTATGGATGAGCGAAGCACAGCGGCCCCAGTATTCATAGGAACCGTTGCTTAGGAAAAGCTTCGGAACCGTGTTCGCCGTTTTCTCTTTTTCGAGCAGCGCTTCAGCGCGAAACGGCGGCACATCCACCGGGTAAAACACATTTAAGAAAGGATGGCCATCACGGGAAGGTTGAGCAAATCGCTCGTTGAAGCTGCCGCGTCCGGCCCCGCCCACATGCGCCCATACTCCATCGAACACGGGTTTTCCAACTTCATCTGTATTGAAGCCTTGATATAACAAAGCGCGAAGATAGCGGCCATCCTGGGAAATGCCGAATCCCAAAGTGTTCCTGGCACGTCCGTGCTCATCACCTAACGCAGTGCGGGTATCGCCCCGCTTCAGAAAAGAAACAAAATCGCGTATCGCTGCAAATCCCAGCCCGGCCACTGCCGGATTCTTGGCCCGATACACCACTTCATAAATGCGCCCCGGTTCAAAACCGGCGCTCATCGTAACGTGCGTTGCATCGGCGAAGTTCCAAGCCGAGCGCGGCAGGAGGGTTCGCGCGCCGTCAATCTGGTCGCGCACATAAATGGCATTGGCCGGGTCATGAGGATCGGCTGCCGGGTAGCCGGTTTGGGTGCGGTCGCCTAAAGAAATAGTGTTTACTTTTTCGTCGCCGGTCCATTCGGAGCGAACCAATCCCGTAATGGTTTTGCCGTGGTCAGTGGCAATGGGCGCGTCCAGTTTTAATAGATGATCGCTCGCAGGCACATCAAATTCCCAGCCGATCCAAACCAGCGTGAAGCCCTGATTCAACAGAAACCCGTCGCCGAATTCTTCCACAGTTTGGGGATGCGAGGAGCCATGCGCGAAATTGAATGTGCTGAGCAATCCTTTGCCGCCGCGATTGGAAATTTCCATCAGGGCGGTACTGTTAGAGCCGGATGCATCACGCGGCTGCAGGATGTAAAAATTGGCCGAAAACTCTACTTGGTTCTTTGCATTGCGCGGAGCTAGATCAATATCCGCAATACTTCGATTGGCTGCCGCTTTCGGATCAACTGCAAAGTGAACGGTTCCTTCCAGTTTTTCGTATGCACCGGCTTTGCCGAAAGACTGCCCATTGAGTACAACGCTGCGTTCGGTGACAATAACTGACTGCACTGCGGCCCGAAGAAAATTTTGGGCCAGCAACAACGCGATCGTCAGGAAAATGGACCGGATCATGAATTTTATAGTAACGGGCAACAGCTAAGACATTCGACTTACGACAAATGCCCAATTCTGATTTGGTAAGGTTTTCTGTACGATATGGCGTTGAACCGGCGGCAACTTGTGAGAGCGCTGGCAGGAACTGCTTTCATGGTTCCTGCCCGGGTTTTAGGCGCGAATAATCGCATACGCCTGGGGGCAATCGGCGTGGGCGGACGCTGCCAGTATCTTCTGAATCTGCTGCTTAATATTCCCGATAATGAATTGGTAGCCGTTTGCGATGTGTATGAGCCTCACCGCACCGAAGCGCGCCTGAAGTTTGGGCATAACGCGCGGGAATACGTCGATTACCGCCAGCTTTTAGATAATCGCGAGATCGACGCGGTAGTAATTGGCGCGCCGGACCATTGGCACGCTCCGTTAACGATTGCCGCTGTGCAGGCCGGCAAAGACGTTTATGTAGAAAAACCGGTTACTCATTCCATTGCCGAAGCAGCCGCTTTGGAACAAGCCGTTACCAGCAGCCAGCGCATTGTGCAGGCCGGAATGCAGCAGCGAAGCTGGCCCCATATCATCGAAGCAAAGGAAATTCTTGATTCCGGAATGCTCGGCCAAGTCACGCTGATTGAAGCGCATTGGTATCAGAACCACTCCCGGCGACACGCAGGTTCGCCCAATATTGACCCGTCCAAACTTGATTGGAGTTTGTTTCTTGGTTCTGTGAATCCTCAACCGTTTAACGTGCTCCGTTATACGGATTGGCGTTATTACTGGGATTTCGGCGGCGGCATCCTTACCGATTTATTTACCCATTGGGTCGATGTCATCCAATGGTACATGGCTTCCAATCTTCCGGCTACGGTATCAGCTACCGGCGCTTCCTACGCGTTTCCGGAACGCGAATGCCCGGACACGATTTCCGCTTCTTATCTTTACCCCGGATTTCAGGTGATCTTTCATTCCTCGCTGGTCAGCAATCTGGAAGGCGGCGGAATTACCATTCGTGGAACAGAGGGAATGCTGCGGGTGGAGCGTGACGGCTACAGTTATTATCCTGAGCCTTCCGGATACACGGAAAGCATGGAACTGCCTCCCCCCAGTCGTCAAGTACGCTTCACCCAGAATGACGGAACCCGCTATCATCTGCAAAACTTTTTGGATTGCGTTCGTTCGCGCAAAATGCCGACGGCTCCCATCCAGGTCGGCATTGATGCGGCCCGCGCTTCGCATATGGGCAACATCGCTTATCGTGAGAAGAAAATGATCTCCTCAGATTCGCTGCCGCTCGGAACCGATCGTGAGCGGGAAATCTGCTTTTAACTGATTTAAGATGCGCATTTTTCTGTTCACTATCTGGGCCGGTGTTTTGCTTGGCAGTTTTGCCTTCGCAACAGATCCGCCAATAGCAAAAACTCCCGAAATCACTTTCGCCGTTCCCGGTCAAGGCCAGCAAACCATTGCTCAATACAAGACAAAAGTAATCGCCATTGAATTTCTCTCTACTGCCTGCTTGCCTTGTGAACGATCCGCGCAAAGTCTGACCGCCCTCCAGAAGGAATTTGGCGGCGAGAACTTGCAAGCCGTTTTAATTGCCGTTAACCCGAATGCCGAAGAAACGGTGGGAGACTTTGCGCACAAACTGCGGCTTGATATCCCGGTAGGCTGGACCACGCGCAAGCAGGCCCAGCAATTTTTGAACTACGGCCCAGGACAAACTTTTCTGCTGCCGCAGATTGTTCTGATCAACAATCAGAACCAAACACGGCTTCAAACAACACCAAGAGAAATGGATGAGCTTCGTCAGGAATCTGTTCTGCGCCGGCGCATTCAAGCCTGGGTAAACGAAAAACCACAAAATTCCGTCCCCCGGAACTTCCGTTAACACAGGAAGTTCTTCTTGCCTGTTTCAAATCTAGTCTGATAGTATTACCCCAATCTAAGTACGAGTTAGCTCCAGTACCAGCTAACGCAAAGGGGAAGATATGCCAGCCAGAGTTCGCTGCGCTTTTTTGCTCGTCCTTTTTTCGGCTACGTTAGCCTGGCCTCAATCGGAAGCTGTGAATGCACAGCTTAATGGTACGGTGCAGGACCAGAATGGAGCCAGCGTACCGGGCGCCAAAGTTTCTCTGTTGAACCCGGACGCAGCTTTCAGCCGTCTGTTCACCACCAACGACAACGGGCAGTACACGTTCACGCTGATCCCGCCCGGGCGCTACCAGATCAAAGTGGAAAAAGAAGGTTTCAGCACATTCTTGCAGCAGAACGTGGTTCTGGCGGTCGGTCAATCGTCGAGCCTGGATCTTCAACTGCAAGTCGGCTCTTTATCGCAGACCGTGGAGGTGGAAGCAACCCCACCGTTGTTGAACACCGGCAGCGCGGATATCGCCTCCGAAGTGAGCGGCAAACAAGCAGTGGAACTGCCGTTAAACATCCGCAATGTGTACGGCTTGGTGGCGCTCGATTCCAGCGTCAACAACAGCCAGCAGAACCAGGCGTTGAACCCGCCAGGCTCACAAGGCAATGTGGACCAGGATATTGCGTTTTTTAATTTCGGCGGCGGACGCTTCGGCACCACCGCGTTCCTGCTCGATGGTCACTGGGATGGCGCGGGAGATTGGGACGGCACCATCTTCGTGCCTTCCGTGGACGAACTGGAAGAATTCAAAATCCAAACCAACACCTTCTCGCCGCAGTATGGCTGGAGCATGGGCAACGTTATCAATGCGGTAACAAAATCCGGCACCCGCAGTTTTCATGGAAGCGCTTTCGAGTTTCTGCGCAACAACAATCTGGATGCTAATAATTACTTCAACAACCTGAACGGTTTGGATCGCCCGCAGTTCAAGCGCAATCAGTTCGGATTTACCGCCGGCGGTCCGGTGTATCTGCCGGGCCTCTACCGACAGCGCGATAAAACGTTTATTTTTGGAACCTACGAGGGATTAAGGCAGCAAACGCCGACCACGCTCGTGACCACCGTTCCCACCGCCCTGCAGCGGCAGGGAAATTTTTCGCAGACGTTTAACCCGGACGGCAGCCTGGCGACAATCTATAATCCCTTCAGCACCACACTGCAAAACGGCCAGTACGTGCGCACCATGTTTCCGGGAAACATCATTCCGCAGAATCTATTCGATCCGGTTGCCCAAAAGCTTTTGCAGTATTATCCTGCGCCGAACCGCCAAGGCAGTTCGATTACCGGCGCGAATAATTTTGTGGGAACCGCCGGGCTGCCCACTAACAGCGATCAATACACCGTCAAGGCAGACCACAACATTAACGAGCAGCAGCGATTTTTTGCCCGCTGGTCGCAAAAACGTCAGTTTAAACAATTGGAAGGAGCTTTTTTCGGCGCCAACAATCCCGGCGGCAACGGCACATTAGCGCCGGACAACCGGTTTGATGGAGGCGTGGGGTACAGCTGGACTATCTCGCCGACCTTTGTGTTAAGCGCAAACTTCGGCTGGGGCCGCTGGGCGGAAGGCCGCACGCCTCAAGGCGTTCCTTTTCAACTTTCCTCCTTGGGATTACCCGCCGCGCTGGATAACTTCGGCGGCCCGGGTGCTTTCCCCAATATCAGCCTTACCGGGCTTCAGAACCTTGGCTCAGGCGTGTTGAATTCCACTCCGCGCGAAGCAAGAACTTACTCGATTGACTTCACAAAAGTGGCCGGCGTGCATACGGTTTCGTTCGGCTTCACCGGAATCACATTTATCCTGAATACTTTCAATTCTTCGCAGGCTTCGTTTAATTTCAGTCCGACCTTTACGCAAGGGCCGAATGCAACCACCGGCAATGCCGATACCGGATCAAGCGTTGCTTCCTTCCTGCTGGGCACCGCTGATACCAATAACAGCGCCATCACCTACAACGCTGATGCCGCTTACTCGAAGAAATTCTTCGGCTGGTACGTCAACGACGATTACAAAATCAAGCGTAATCTCACCTTGAACTTGGGACTGCGCTATGACTTTCAAACCGCTCCAATCGATCGGTTTAACCGGCTGTCTTATTTTGATTTCAGACAGAACCCGATCAGCCAGCAGGTTGGTTTGAATCTACCCGGCTACTTGAACTATACAGGCGGCAGCAATCCGCGCGGCGTATATGATCCGCAGTACACCAACTTCGCACCGCGCATCGGCATGAACTATGCGCCTACCCAGACGCTAGTTTTCCGCGCCGGTTTCGGCATGTTCTACACTCCCGCGATGGAGTTTGGCGATTACCAGGGCTTGTCGCTGAACGGCTTTTCGCAAGCTACTCCATATGTGGGCACCGTAAATGGCGTTACGCCGCAAAATTTGCTGAGCAATCCTTTCCCGAATGGACTCTTGCAGCCAGTGGGCGAAACCGCTGGTGGCGCTACAAACGTTGGCCAAAACATCAACGCCGTTCTGCGCAGCCGTCCTACTCCGTATACGGAACAATGGACCGGCAATATTCAATATCAAGTGGCAAACACCGTGCTGCAGGCCGCCTACATCGGCAATCACGGCGTGAAACTGCTTTTCAATGAAAGCTATGAACTAAATCAACTGCCGGTGGCAGATTTGGCTTTGGGCAACGCTTTGCTGGCACCCGTGCAAAATCCGTTTTACGGAACCATCAAAGCAGGATCGCTATCCGAACAAACAATTCCCTATGGGCAGCTTCTGCGCCCATTTCCGGAATACACGTCGGTCAGCAATGTGCAAGCGCCCTCGTCTTTCAGCACTTATCATGCTCTGGCGCTTTCCGCCAACCGGCGTTTCAGCAACGGCCTCCAGTTCCTGCTTTCTTATACTTGGTCGAAGTATTTAACTAACTCCGAAGGCCCGGAAGGGTGGACAAACGGCCAGGCCCAATCCGTTCGCAACTGGTATGATGCGGCGCTTGAAAAATCATTGATGAGCAACGATATTCCGCGCTCCTTTGTGGCGAGCTATGTGTATGAACTGCCGGTCGGCAAAGGAAAGAAACTCGCGCCTTCCAACAAATTTGTGAACGCCGCTATCGGCGGCTGGCAGGTGTCGGGAATTTCTTCTTTCAAGGACGGTTTTCCGCTTTCAGTCACGGCTTCCGTGAACAACACAAATTCATTCGGCGGAAACCAGCGGCCCAACATTTCCGGTAATCCCAATCTCACGGGCGGGCAGAGTATTTACCAGTGGTTTGACATCTCGAAATTTTCTGAACCTGCGCCTTTTACATTTGGAAATGTGCCGCGAACAATGGGCTATCTTCGCGCGCAAGGCACCATCAATACCGATGCCACGCTGCAAAAATACTGGCAGCTTTGGAATGAAACCAGCAGGCTACAGCTTCGCGCGGAATTCTACAACTTATTCAATCGAGCGCAGTTCTTCGCTCCTGGCACTACCTACGGTACTTCTACCTTTGGCGTTGTGCCGGGCGCGCTACCGGCCCGCTCAATTCAGTTTGGATTAAAGCTATATTGGTGATTGTTTTCACCAGTGCGCTTCTTTCAAATTCTCGTTTGCTGCGTGTTCTGCGCCGGTTCTCTAACAGCGCAGAACGATCTTGCTGAAAAAATACGATCCGCGCAGCAGAATGAAGACTTCGCGCTGGCGGCCAAACTGTATGGCCAACTGATCGCCTCAGGCGTGGATGCGCCGGAGGTACGAAGCAACTACGGCGTTATGCTGTACCTATCACATCAGAATAAGCAGGCGTTGGAACAGCTTCAAACAGCCCTGCGCTACAACCCTAATCTGACGAGCGCGAATCTCTTTGCCGGTTTAACGGAATCTGAACTGGGCCGGTGGCGCGAAGCTTTGCCTTACCTATCCCGAGCGGAGCGGGCTGACCCAAACAATGAAGCGATTCCGCTGGCCGCTGCGAAGGCTTATGTGGCTTTGCGTGATTATCAATCCGCCAATGCGCAGTATCGTAAAACGGCGGAACTGAATCCGAAATCCGCTGAAGCCTGGTACGGCGTTGGAGTTACCTACCGCAGCCTGGCTGAACAGAAATTAAATCAAGCAGCGCGCGGCGGCACACCGGGAAACACTGCCGAAGCCAAACAACTGCTCGATCAAGCTTCTGTCGCTTTAAATCACGCTATTGAACTGGACCCTAGCTCCGCCCGGGCGCATTTGATTCTGGCTGAATCCATGCGCGATGCGGGCGACTTCCTGAAATCGCTGGAAGAATACCAAAAGACCATCAAGCTCGATCCGCAGATGGAAGCGGCTTACCTGGGGCTTGCCACGGGTTATTGGAAGATGCGGGAATTTGAAGAAGCGCTGCCCCGGCTGAAACATGTGCTGGCAAATTCACCGGACGATCCGGAAGCAAATGGCATTATGGCGGATATTCTGGAACAAAGCGGTGACCATGCCAACGCCAAACATTATGCTGAAGCTGCGCTGCGCGGAAACCCTGATCTGATTTACACCCGGGTGGTATTAGCCCGTATTTATTTGGCGCAGCAACAGCCGAAACTGGCGATTGAGGAATTGCAGCGCGTGGCGTCCGCCGATTTGGATGGAACTTATCATTACCTGCTTTACCGCGCCTACCTGCAAGCCGGAAACAAGCAGCAGGCGCAAGCCGCCTTGGCGAAGTTCCAACAGAAAATGTACACTGCGCCAAAGCAGTAATTGTTGGTTACCGCTGTTCCCGTAATTTCTGGTCACGGGCCAGCGCGGCGCGGCGAAGCTGATTTGATTTTTGCATCTCTGCTTGCGATTCCGTTTTCCGGCCTAATTTATTGAAAGCCGTCGCCAGTTCGTAATGAACTTCGCCGTTTGTATCGGTTCCCAACCCTTGCGATAGTTCCTGAACTGCCTGTTCAAATTGCCCTAAGTGAAGATACGCTCTGCCTAAATCCGCATGGGCGGCGGAAGCTTCCGGCTGCATCGCTAAGAATTTTTTCAACAAAGGAATGGCTTCAACTTCATGATGCTGACGTATTGCGATGTTGCCCAATTCAAACCAGGCTTGACTGGCTTGCGGGTTGATTTTCAGCGCATCGCGCAACGAAGATTGAGCGCGATCAAACTCGCCAAGCTGCCAGTAAACAGTTCCCATTCCAAGCAGCGAAGCAGCATTCTCCGGCTGCTTCTGATTGGCAAGCTGGTACTGCGCCAACGCGCCTTGCAGATTTCCGCGCTGGCGTTCAACGTCGCCGCGAAACAAGGCCGCTTGCCAGGAATCCGGCGCTAAAGCAACAAATCGCGCAAACGCATCCTGCGACTTTTCGGCCAGCGTTCGCGCCAGTGCAAACTGCCGGGCCGCTTCGGTGGTGGCGTCCGTATCCGGCGATGCTGCTTCCCCGAAAGCTTCTTTGGCTAACTGCGCGCCGCCGGTAGCCAGCAGATATTCGCCCAATAAGCGGTTGAAATAAGGTTTTCCTCCCGGCATCTGGGCCAGCCGCCGCGAGGCGTTTTCCGCTTCCTGCTCATAACAGATGGCCAGTCCATATAAAGCCTCCACATCGTTGCCGGATTGGTTTGTCAAGCGAAAATAATATCCTTCAGCTTCGGCAAGTTGGTTCAATCCTATATGTGCGCTTGCCAACCCAAGCATCGCATCACGATTGGCGGCATTTGCTTTCAAAACCTGTTCAAGCGGCGGGAAAGCATCGCGGTAACGTTGGCACTGCACTGCGGCTAATCCCGCGATCAAAGCTGCTGAAACCATTTCCGGATGATCGCGCCAGAGTTTCGCGGTGATGCCGTAAGCTTCGCTGTAGCGATGCGTTTGGTAGTACATCGCCGCCAGATTATTCAAAGCATCCGGCGCGTTGGGGCGGAGCCGCAAAGCCTGCTGATAATTTTCAATCGCGCCCTGGTAGTTCCCGTTCTGCGCAAATGCCGCTGCCTGTTGAAACAATTCTTCGTAGGTGGCGGCCGCGTTCAACTGCAGTTCGCTGACGGCCGCAATCAAAACAAGAATAAAAAGCCGGATGCCCACAATAAACGCTAAGGCGTGCGCGAAGCCGTATAAGCGGCGATGTTCAGCATGTCTTCCTGGCTTAGGTTTTCCACCACTGATTTCATTAGTTGCGTCCAGGCTCCATTGCGCGTGCCTTGCTGCATGTCGTACAATTGCCGCACTAGATAACTAGGCGAGCGCCCGGCAATGCCGGGAACAGGGCCAAGCCCTTTCAAATCAGCTCCGTGGCAAGCGCCGCAAGCCAGCGTTTTCCCGTTTCCCGCCGTGACTAGCTTTTCGCCTTTGTTGATGCTTCCGCGCGGCGCATAAGCGATGAACCCGGAGCGTGGATCGCGCAGTGTTTCGGTCGCTTCAGCATTTTCCGGCATTTCAATGATGCGCTGGCCGATCGGCTCTGTTCCGCCGCCTTCAATCGGCAGATACATGCCGATGGAAATGCGCGTTTTAGGAACGGTGTCGGTTTCTACCACCTTGATCCAGGGTGTCCATTTCATGGAACTGAAGTAATCAGCGGCTGCTTTGGTTTCCTCATCGGTCATGGCTTTGGCATACGCTGCCATCAAATTTGTATTCTTCTTGCGCGTATCGGCGCTTTTTCGTTCGCCGTTTTTGAATTCGCTCATCTGTTCCAGGAAGTAACTGGAAGAAAAGCCCGCAATGCCCGCGTTTTCCGGTCGGCCTTTGCCGTTCGGGTAATGGCACAAAGAGCAAGCCCACACATCCGGCCTGCGTCCGTGGGCCACAATCTCAGGCATCACTGGATGATCATTCGGATACCAGTCAGCCGGGCCGAAATGATCGCTGATCTGCGCCGCAGTGAACGTCGCAGAACTGCCCGAAAGCTGTTTGGGCGTATTATCCGGCGCGGCATGGGGCGGTGTCTGCCCGCCGCCCTGATTTGTCGGGGGCGCGCCCGGCTGCTGCGTGCCGTAAGCCCAGGTCGGCGGTCCGCCGCTGTCGGCAGGAGCCGAGCCTGCCCTCCATAGCAAAGCCGCCGCCAGCACAATCGCAAACTGAATGATGCGTTTCATGTGCATCTAGATATATCAAGCGCGTCGGCAGCGTTCTAGGAAGCCGCCAGCATTTCGGCCACTTTGCCGATGTACTGTCTTGTGTTGAGCCATTGCTGATCCTTGCCGACAAGCAATGCCAAATCCTTGGTCATGAAGCCTGCTTCCACGGCTCCCACCGTTGCTTTTTCCAGTTTGTCGGCAAACTCCACCACATCGGGCGTATTGTCGAACTGGCCGCGATAGCGCAGCCCTGATGACCAGGCAAAAATGGAAGCAATCGGATTAGTAGAAGTTTCTTTGCCTTTCTGGTGCTCGCGGTAGTGCCGCGTCACAGTGCCGTGCGCTGCTTCAGTTTCCACTGTGCTGCCGTCCGGCGTAATCAGAACCGAAGTCATTAAACCCAGCGAGCCGAAGCCTTGCGCCACCACGTCCGATTGCACGTCGCCGTCATAATTTTTGCAGGCCCACACGAATCCGCCTTCGGATTTAATCGCAAACGCAACCAGATCATCAATCAAGCGATGTTCGTAAGCCAAACCTGCTTTTTGAAATTTTTCTTGAAATTCCTGCTCGTAGATCGATTGGAAAAGATCTTTGAATCGTCCGTCATATTTCTTCAGGATTGTGTTTTTAGTGGAAAGATAGACCGGAAGCTTGCGCGAAAGTCCGTAATTGAAACAAGCCCGGGCAAAGCCGCTGATTGATTCATCCAGGTTGTACATCCCTAGGGCCACGCCTACGCTTTTGAAGTCAAACACTTCATACTGTATGGGCGTGCTGCCGCTTTTGGGCGTAAATGTTAGAGTCAGCTTGCCCGGTTCGTTCACCACTAAATCAGTAGCGCGGTATTGGTCGCCAAACGCATGGCGGCCCACTACAATCGGTTGAACCCAACCCGGCACGTAGCGCGGCACGTTGCGGCAGATAATTGGCTCGCGGAAAATGGTGCCATCCAGAATGTTACGGATTGTGCCGTTAGGCGATTTCCACATCTGCTTCAAATTGAACTCTTTTACCCGCGCCTCGTCCGGAGTGATGGTGGCGCATTTCACTCCCACGCCGTACTGCTTAATGGCGTTGGCGGAATCAACCGTCACCTGGTCGTTGGTGGCATCGCGATGTTCAATGGAAAGGTCGAAGTACTCCAAATCAACAGCTAAATGCGGCAGAATCAGCGAATCTTTGATGTTCGCCCAGATAATGCGCGTCATCTCGTCGCCGTCGAGCTCCACCAGCGGAGTTTTAACCTGAATTTTTGCCATAGTTGCTAAGGGATGAATACAAAGCTATTAAAGCAAAAGCCGCTATCTGCCTGTCCATGAACGCATATAACGCATATAATGATGGCTGTTCGCTTTTCTCTGAAAGGATACATTATGCGCCTTGTTCACGGCTCGGCTTTGGTTGTTGCCTGCCTTGCACTCATTCCTTCCGTTGTTTTCACTCAAACTCAATCGGACATCAGCGGCATTTCCGCTCCCGGCTGGAAAGCAGCCGTTGATGCCAACGGCGATGCCGGGGAACTGAAAGAAGCAAAACTAGGGAAAGAAGGCGATGCCTTGCACGTCACTACCGGCCCGGCAGCCGCATTCTGGAATCCGGCCAATAAAGCCGCTGGCAGCTATACGGTAAAGGCAACTTTCAACGAGCCGAAATACATGGGCTTAAACGATCATCCTCATCCATATGGCATCTTTATCGCCGGTAATAACCTGGGAACTGCCCAGCAAAGCTATCTTTACTGCGCCGCCTACGGCAACGGCAACTTCATCGTGCGCGGATTCGGCCCTGAGCCGTTTCAAATGAACGGCAAGCGGCCTGAAGCAAACGCGGCCGTGCATAAAGCCGCAGGTCCGGGCCAGCCCGTTACGCAGGAAATTGCTCTTTCCGTAAAAGGCGACCGCGTTGAATGCGCCATCAATGGCGCCACGGTAGCAGGCTACGACAAATCGGCCGTGGTTTCGTCGGGAAAGCTTTCTTCCACTGACGGCATCTACGGCTTTCGCTTTGCCCACAACACCGATGCCACTGTAACAGGTCTAACTATGACCAAGAACTAAATTGTTCGTTATTGAGACTGGCCCATTGTGGCGTACTTGCGCCACATGGCCGGGTCGTCCAGCATTCGAATGAAAATGCCGCCTACCACTGAGCGGGCTTGAAAGCCGACCTGCTTGCCGGTTTGTGTGTCGTACCAGTCTGATAAGGGAACGCGGCTCGGCGACTGGTCAGCAAAGCGGTATCCAGCGTCGAACAATGTTTCAAAATCCTTCTCCGATTGCGGAAGCGAAGCAGTCCACGCCAGCCAATCCAGTTTGGTGTACTGGGCGCGATTATCGAGCGGCAGTCCGAACTTGTTTTCGTGCGCTTTGTAGAAGGCAAACTCTTTTGCCGCCACCGACTCAGGAAACAGGTTCAGATGAAGCAGCTTATCCCAAACCAGATTGTACTTCTGGCTCCAGGTGTTCTGTTTATCAAACGCCAGCCGGAAATGGTCGCCGTCGTCAGCCATCTGCGTCCAGCGCTGGGCGAACTGCTGCGCCAATGCATGATAAGTGTGCGCTTCTTCGCGGTGGCCCAGTGTGCCGGCCAGCTTGCCGTAAACTCCGAGCGCGAGTATGGCTTTAATAGATAGATTCGCGTTGTGCGCCAAATGCCCGGCGAAATCATCCGTGCAAAGCTGGTTTTCCGGATCCAATCCTTTTTGCTTCAGGTATTCGGCCCATTTGGTTAACAGCGGCCAGTAGCTTTTGGCGAAATCGGCATTGCCTTCAATCTGCGCCAATGCGCCAATCACCAATAGCATGTTGCCGCTTTCTTCCACCGGCATTTGGTCTTCTTCGGAAGCTTCTTTGCCTCCGTATTGTTGCCCGTTGGCCAATGGGTATCGGCCCAGATCATGCGGCGCAAACGGAAAACGCCAGCGCGGCAGGTTTGAATAGTCCATAATCGGCTGCAACTGCGCTTTCAACAACTGCGGATTGAACAGCAGAAAAAACGGCGAGCTTGGGTAAGTGATGTCTACCGTGTCAATCGAGCCGTTGCTGAAATTTTCTTTGGAAAAAAACAGCGGCGTTCCGTTAACATCAGCCACTAATTTGTGCGCAGCCAGCGTTTGCCGGTAAGCTAAGGCGCAAAGTTTCGCATAATTCTCGCCGCCTTCTTTCCGCAGGTCGGCCATCAACTGCTCGTCGAATTGGGCGCAGCGCTTTTGCAGCGGCTCATAATCGCGCAGCGCTTCGCGCAGCAGGTCCGCCGCTTCCGCTCCGTGCCGCCGCCAGTACGGGCGCAGATGCCGTTGAAAATAGTCGATTGAAAACAGATCATCATAAGCCATCACCAGATGCCGCGACACCGGCTCAGCGCTTACCGAACCGAGCCGGAATCCATACGCCAGCACCGGCGTTTCCTGCGCGTAAGGCTGCATAACCCGCAGATCATCGGAATCGGGCAATTCTCCTGTTTTCGCAAATGAGGCGACTGCATCAGGGCGAACCCCTGCTACCTGGGTAGTGCCTTGTTCGTCGGGAGCTACCAAATACAGATATCCCCAATCAATCCGTAGATTGTCGCCTGATTTCTCCAGAACCGGCTGTTGTTGACTGCCCATGCGCAGCACATTCAAATTTCCAAGCCGATACCGCGACCAGGAAGCCTGTTCTTCCGGAGTGTTCACCACAATCTGCGAGGCGGCATCAAAATAAATATCTACTTGGTGCGATTGAGTATCGGTTGATTTCACCTCCCAGGTCACATACGTTGCAGGACGCGATAACACATCCAGGTCGCTGGGTAGGGCTGGCGTCAGAAACGTGAGCGTCACCTGCACCCCGGCGTCTTCAAACTCGTAAATAGTACGGGTCGGCAACACTTGAACACTGCGCTGCGTCAGCGCGGGCATTGGTTGCCGACGCGCAGGACCGCCCATCATCCGGTAAAGTTTGCCGTCAATTCTCGCCAAGCTGGTCATCGATTGGGTAACGCCGGTCCAATGCTTGGTATCAGCGTCATTCAGGTGGTCTGAAAATGACCAAAGGCTGAAATAAGGATCGTGCGTTACCAGCGGAACAGCCGGGGGGCGGAAATCGGCTGAGAAAGCGGACGGCAAGATAGCGGCGCACAGGGCCAGCAGAAGTCGGGAATAGTGTCGCATGAATCCTCGTTACAGGCTATCGTACTGAACGCCGGAAACGAGAATGGAATTAACGATCCACTTCGCCTAACACAATATCAATGGTGCCGATAATTGCGACCACATCAGCCACCAATGCGCCCTTGGCCATTTTTTCCAAAGCTTGCAGATTCAGAAACGAGGGCGGGCGAACCCGGACGCGATAAGGCTGCGTGGTTCCATCGCTCACAATGTAATAACCCAGCTCGCCTTTGGGTGCTTCAATCGAAACGTAAGCTTCCCCTACCGCAGGCTTCAGGACTTTTGGAACACGGGCTGACAGAGGGCCAGCCGGAATTCGTTCTACCGCCTGCTCAATAATGCGCACCGACTCCCGCATCTCCGCCATTCGCACCAGATAGCGGTCATAACTGTCGCCGGTTTGCGCCGTGGGAACATCGAACTCATACTGTTCGTAGCCTGAATAAGGCTGCGCTTTTCGCAGATCCCAAGCTATGCCCGCCGCCCGTATCAGAGGACCGGTCACGCCAAACTGCTTGCAATCCGCCGCATTCAGAATGCCGACACCGCGCAAACGGTCAATCCAGATGCGATTATTGGTGAGTAGCTGGTCGTATTCGTCGAACTTCGGCTTCACATACGCGCAGAACTCGCCCACCTGCTCTTCAAAGCCGTCGTACAATTCATAATGCAATCCGCCGATGCGAAAAGCATGAGTGGTCAGGCGTGCGCCGCAGTAGTTCTCAAAAATCTTCAGAATGTGTTCACGCTCTCGAAACGTGTAGAACAGCGGCGACATGGCCCCGATGTCCAGGGCATGAGTGCCAAGCCACAACAGATGGCTGGCAATGCGGTTCAACTCCGTCAGAATTACCCGCACCACTTGGGCGCGCGGGGGCGCTTCCACCGAAACCAACTTTTCCACTGCAAGGCAGTATCCCAGGCCGTTTGAAACCGCCGCCACATAATCCATGCGGTCCACGTAAGGAACGAACATGGTGTAAGTGCGGTTTTCCGCAATCTTTTCCACGCCGCGATGAAGATAGCCGATCACGCATTCTACGTCTTTGACGCGCTCGCCATCCAGCTTCAAAATGACTCGCAGCACGCCATGCGTAGACGGATGCTGCGGCCCCATGTTCAGAATCAGTTCCGAGGAATCAAGATAGTTCCCTTCCTGCATGGCGGAATCGATCATTGTCCGCTCTCAATTCCCAGGTTGTCCCGAACCCATTGATTATCCATGCCGATGATGGAGTAATCTTTCCGCAGCGGGTAGCCGGTCCACTCATCGGGCATCAGAATCCGCTTCAAATTCGGATGGCCGGAGAAGGTGATTCCGAACATATCGAACACTTCGCGCTCCAGCCAGTTTGCCGCTTGAAAAATTGACGTGATGGACAGCGCCGCTTGCGATTCCGCAACATGGGTTTTAATCCGCAGCCGCTCGTTACGGCTGAAACTATACAGGATGTACACCAATTCAAAACGAAGTTCCTGTTTCGGATAATCCACAGCGGTTAGGTCAACTAGAAAATCGAACTGCTGTTCTGTATACAGACACTGCGCTAACCCAAGTAACTGGGCAGCCGAGCAAACAACAAAATTCTGCTCTAAATAACTTTGAAATTGAAACTTGTGGTTTGGAAGTGCCGCCGTAATCTGCTGGGTAAGCTCATTCTCCCAAGGCAGAACATTCATCTGCGCAGGAGCTTGAGCGCGAACATGGGGCTGTTCCGGCATAAACAGAATTTGTCCTTCTCTCTTAAATGATAACGAGGGTAGCAGCTTTTGAAAAGCTGCTACCCTCACGAGAGAAGAGTGGTTGGCTCTTACGAACCTTTAACAACCACTTGTTGAGGAGCAAGGATCTTCACATTCGGCAATTCGCTTTTGAACTCCACTTTTTGCAAGCCGGAGTTCTTCGCCGCTGTAAACGTCACTCGGTACTGATGATTTAAACGATCACTCAATTGTTCTAAATACGACGTTAATGAAACAGGAGTATCAAATCCCTGGTAGTAGAACTCACCGCCAGTTTGTTTTGCCACTTCGCCTAAACGGGATTGGCTCATGTTCAATCCCCATCCGCCTGTGGAATAAACGCCTTCGCCGCGCAGGTAAATAGAATACGCCAAAATGCCAAGGTGCTGGCAATCTTTAATAGCCGCATCCACATAAGGATCATCGTTACTAGCATTTCCGTAATAACGGTCAACTCCATCAGTCAGCATTAAAACCGCGCGCCTGCCGGTCTGTTCCTGAGAAGGCCAATGTTTTGCCAGGTAAGAAAGCGCGAAATAAGGACTTCCATTTACACCGGCAATCGCCTGCGGCAAACGAATGGCCTTTGCTGCTTTGTTGTGATCGGTCGTAAATCCTTGCGTTAAATCAAAGCCGCCATTTCGCATATACCCAATCGCTACCTGTGTAGAGTTTGGCAATGAATTCACAAACTGCTTCAACTCACCGATGCGTGGCCCAAGCGCGCCGCTGCGCGTGGAATCATCAAGAAAAATGAACAACTGCAGGGCACTGTCGCTGCCTTGCAAGGGTTCCAGCGAGGTCACTTCAGCTTTGGTTTTACCCACATAAGCAAGCACTTCTTTTTGTGCCAAAGCTGGCGGCTCAGTGCCGGAATGCGCTGATTTCACAGTGATAACAGCATTTGCGCTGGCAGGCAGTGAAGCGGTTTCCGCTTTAAAGCCGGTCAATAAAACCGCAGCAATCAACAATGCTCGACTCATATTCATAACAATAATCCGGCTTTTGCGCCACCGGACTCCTGTTAATAAGACTAGTGTTAGCCGAAAAAAGGTGCGGATTTCTTACTGGGAATTGTTTTGAATTGTATTGCTGGAAGAAGAACTACTCGGGTTTCCAAATCCGCCGGGGTTTCCGAATCCCGTATTGCTGTTCTGGTTTTGCTGCCCGTTTTGATTACCTAAAGCAGATTGCATCGCATTCGCATTATCTTTTTGCGGATTGTATACGAACTCCCATTTTGAATAGTCCGTTTGTTTATCAACTGTCTTAATTGTGCTGCCTTTCGCGGTGCTGGCTACGCCAGCAATCGCGCCTGCGGCAATCGTATTTCCACCCGCCTGCGTTCCGTTCGTCGATGTCAACGAATTAGCAGTCGGAGTAGTTACGCCTTGCGTGCGCAGCGTATTGGCAACTGCATTCTGTGCTGCCGCTGCCGGATTATTCGAATCATTCGGCGCTGCTGTCCCGGGGTTAGCTCCATTTATCGGCTGTGTTCCGTTGTTGTTCTGCGCAGCACTGGGCTGGTTTACTGCCTCCTGCGCCGCAGGAGGCATCTCCGGAATCGGTCTTCCCAAACTATCCAACTGTTCGCCTGTTCCATTAGCTTCTCCTGCTCCGGGGTTTGTGGCCGACATTGCGGAAGGGCGTCGCTGCTGCGCACCATAAATCTGCGCGGCTGAAGGCGCAGGAGGGGTGTTCGGATCGGGCGCGGTGGTTTGATTATCAGTCGCTTGATTGTTGTTCGATGCGCTTTGCGCACTATTTCCAAAGCTGTTATTAAAAGCGGATGAGTTCCCGAATCCTCCGCTATTGTTCTGGTTTCCGAATCCTCCACCGCTGGTGTTATTGTTGCCGAAACCGTTGCTGGTCTGCTGACCGTTCTTATTCAAGTTATTCAAAGGCGTTACTTTGGAATCGGTCAGTATGTAGCCCGGACCCATGATGTGGATCAAACGCCATTCCTGTTTGCCGGTGATCGGGTCTTTGTAATGTTTGCGCAGATAACGGACGTTGCCGTAATTATCAAGCTGTTCGAGCGAGGTCGGATAAGTTTTGTTGCGGGCATAAAAGCGGCGAATCGCAAGTTTATACTCATTTCCCCGGTCAATCAACAATTGTTCTTTCTGCCGTTCGCCTTCAAATATCGCGCTCGGAACTGCTTTGTACAGCATGATGGCGACAATCGCTGCAAACACAAACACAATCAGCAAAGCCGAGCCTTCCTCACCGGAAGGCTGTGCAGCAGACAAATTCAAATCATTAGGCGAATTAGAAAGCATTGGGTTGCGACTCTGGAATAATCTGGAGCGTTTGGCGATTCTTCGTCGTAGTGTCTTCCACTTCCGCTGTTTTCGGCTGCAGCGAAACAATCCGGTAATGCCCCTTCACCATCTCGCCCTCGTTTGCCACCACTACATTATCTTCATCCAGAAAAAATCCGCGCTTCGGTCCAATTGAGTTGGCCGGGGCCGCAAATCCATAAAACTTAAGCGGGATCGGCGCAAATTGCGGATTGATCGTTCCTGCTGGGCTAGTCCCTTGTGGTAGAGATTGCTGCGGCAGTGGGCCAGGTATTACTTTCACAACTTGAGCGCCGGGCTGTCCGGGCAATGCCGCCGCCGGGCCGGATTCAAACAAGCTACGGGTGCCGCCCGTAAACTTCACGCCTTTTAAACGCTGCAATAAATCGAGCCGAAGCGTCGGGTCAATACTGCCGTGCTGCGCTTCGAGCGTCACGTCCACCATCCGTAGTGTGTTCTTATCGTTCCGCTGAACAACGCGTTTGCGAGGAGTGCGGGGACGGGTTAACGGAGTAGTCATTGCAGCCGGAACCGCCGCCGGATGCACAGCGCCGCCCGCATCGGAACTGCCGGTGTCGCTGTTGGAATTATACAGGAAGGCTCCAACCGCCACCACCAGCAGCCCTCCCAAAAGCGCCAGCTTGCGCGGTTCGGCTCCGAACTTTAACCCGCGTGATGGAGAAGCGGCCGTGCTCACGGCTGTCCCCCCACTGCTGCGCTCACCCCTGTTCCTGTTCCATCCTCTTTCACAATGGCCAGAAATCGAATGGTGATGTTCAACACGCCGGTGCCTTGTTGTTGCGGCGTGGCGGAAATTGTGTCCAGAATCAGAAGCTGGTCGGAATGGTCCACTTGGTTCACAAAATTCATCAGGTCCGCGTAGTTGCCCTGATAATTCGCATTAATGGTAAGCAGCGAAAGATCGTCGGTGCCTTCAATGGGCTCCTGCGCGTAAGTGCGCTGCCCTTCGCGCAATCCGGCTGCGCTCGATAAGCGGAACAGCTCCCCTACCAGCACCGCAAATGCTGTTCGATGCGGCAGAAAATACTGTTGCGCGAATTTATCGGTTTGTTCGCCGCCCAGTTCCACTTTAGTGGAAACCGTTTTCAACTGCTCCGTGGCAGACCGGCGTACTTGTATGTTGCTTTCCACAGAACTTTTCTGTTCCATCAGTTCACGCCGGGAACCGCCGGGCGGCGCAAGGTAAAGGTAAAGCCCAATCAGGTTCAACAGTCCCAGGCCGATCACCCCGACCTTCAACCACCGCGCCGGGCCGGACGCGCTTTTCAGATCGAACCAATCAAAGTTTCTGAACATACGGCACGCTTAACCGGAATCGGAATAAAGGATCGTTCTGCGTCGGCGGCTGCTGGCTCGACATGGCGGCAGCACCGAAAAGACTAGAGTTTTGAAAATTCTTTAAAAGCGCAAGAATTGCCTGCGGCTGCTGCGTGCCCACCGTTAAATCAAGTTCAATATGATTTTGGTCGCCTTGGTTGGAAGCAATCACCTGCGGCAAGCGCAAGGCTACCAGTTGAACGTTGGGCGGCATCACCCGCTCCAGGTCATCGAAGGTGCGCGTCCAGCTTACCGCGCGCCGGGCAATAATCTCGTTGTATAAAACGCTTTTTGAAAACACATCGGCATTCGCAGGCCGCCCAATAATGCTTTGAAATTGAACCTGCTGCCGTCCTAGCGCGTTCAATTGCTGTTGTTCCGCAGTGATGCTTTTCCTCAGCTTCGAAACTTGCCGCCGTTCCTTGTAGATGAAAACCACCAGCATCAGCAGCGAAAGAAACAGAATGCCGCAAACAGCGGCCAGCGAAACCACTTCAGCCCGTTCACGACGGAACGGCTGCGAAGCAAGATTGATTCCGATCGGTTGCGTGGTCATGCCGCGTACCGCTCCATCAGTCCTAAAATTCCGGCGTTTTCCTGGGAGGCTACGCCGAGCTTTGATCGCAGCGGCGTCCACGACACGCCAAACTCTTGTTCAAACGCCATTCCAGTCTGCTCCACTGTTGCACCAAAGCCGCACAGAATTAGCCGCTGCACCGGGCGGTTCAATTCATCTTCGGCGAACGCCAGCGTTTGTTGCAGCAAGGTGATAATCAAAGTCTGGCGCTCATCTTCCAGATTCTCTTCCGAACTCAAATCAACCGATCGCACAATATGTAAAAAGCGATCTTCGAGCAGCAGCAGCGAAAGCACATTGCCGCTCAACTTCGCTAACAGCGTCAGAACGCCGGGCGCAGTGGAACACAACGGCAGCACCGCCAGGCTTGAAGGCAATACCAACCCGGTCTGAAACCCAAGCCCTTGCAGAACGTTTTCGTAGCCTTCCAGCACCGGACGGGCAACCGCAGCCGCCAACACGCTGAATCTTCTTGCCTGTGGATCTTTCGGTTGAACCGTGCAGGAAACCTGCGCTTCATCAATCGAAAAGGGAACGCTTTTGCGCAGACGAAATTTCACCAGCGCCAGACGCTGCGCTTCATCATTCGGCACCTCGTCAAAATCCAGCACCGACATGCGGGTAGCGTAATCAGGAATCACCAGCGCGGCCCTGGTTCGGCACTGCCCGTTCCCGTTTCCGTTTTTCGCAAAAGCCGTTTGAATCAGATCGAGCCGCGCAATGTTCGGTTCAACAGGCGACACCGCCAAAACATTTTCGCTGAACGGCGTAACGCGCAGCGTGGAAGCGTTTCTGGTCTGCGCCGAAGCCACGCCCCGTTCGCTGAGTTCAATCAGATACTCCGGCGGAGGCTCTTTAACCCAGCGCTGAATTTGATCAAGCAAAGACAAGTGTTCCGTTTATCCTTCAATGAATGTCACTTTATTGATTTCGCGCAGCGTGCTAACCCCGTCGTTCAGCTTCTGCAAAGCGGATTCGCGCAGAAATGTCATACCTTCATCCTTGGCCGCGCGTTTGATTTCCGAAGCAGGCCGCCGGTCCAGAATCATTTCCCGAATCCGCTCAGTTAAATCCAGCAGCTCATGAATCGCGGTCCGGCCATGAAAACCGGTTCCGCTGCATTCCATACAGCCTCTGCCTTCATAAAAAACAAAATCGCGCCATTTATCAGGATCAAGTCCGCTTTCCTGTAAATACTGGTCGTCGTAGCGCACCTGCGTTCGGCAGTGCGGGCAGATCACGCGAACCAATCGCTGTGCCAGAATGCAATTCAGCGAAGAAACGAAGTTGTACGGTTCCACGCCCATGTTCAAAAAGCGGCCGAGCACGTCCAGCACGTTATTTGCGTGGACAGTGGTGAATACCAAGTGACCGGTTAATGCGGCGTTGATTGCAATCTGCGCGGTTTCCTGGTCTCGAATTTCACCCACTAGAATTTTATCCGGATCATGGCGCAGAATAGATCGCAGACCGCGAGCAAACGTAAGCCCCTTCTTCTCATTCACCGGAATCTGGGTGATGCCCTTAATCTGGTATTCCACCGGATCTTCAATAGTGATGATTTTGTCTTCGTCATTCTTGATTTCGCTTAGCGCGGCGTAAAGCGTAGTGGTTTTGCCCGATCCGGTCGGCCCTGTCACCAGCACCATGCCGTAAGGCTCCTTGATGTAGCGCCGGAACTTCACCAAATCAGAATCATCGAACCCGACCACATCCAGCGTCAGCTTGGTGAACTTCTCGCTCATCGACTCTTTGTCGAGAACGCGCAGCACCGAGTCTTCGCCGTGGATGGTCGGCATTACCGAAACGCGGAAGTCAATCAACCTGCCCTTGTAGCGCACCCGGAAACGTCCGTCTTGCGGTACGCGGCGCTCCGCAATATCCAGCTCGCTCATGACTTTAATGCGCGAAATAATAGCCGAATGCCATTCCTTGGAGATCGGCTGCATCGCATATTGCAGCACGCCGTCAATACGGTACTTGATCGCTACTTCGCCATCGCGGGTTTCAATGTGAATATCGCTCGCTCGCCGCTCCAAAGCGTTGAAGATGGTGGTATCCACCAGCTTAATCACCGGCGCAATGTTGGCTTCATCCGAAGTCAAACGATCAATGGAAAGCGTTTCATCCGTGACTTCTTCGTCGCCCACCACGTCGAGCGTGAAGCCTTCGGTTACTTCTTCCAGGACGCGCTGCGATTGTTCCGTTTTCTTCAACAGGTCGGAAATCTGCGAATGCGTCGCCACTCGGATCTTCAGTTTTTTTCCGAGCAGCACCGATAATTCATCAATCGAGGTAATCTGCCGCGGATCGGATAAAGCAATTTCCAGCGATCCATTCTGCGCATGAAGCGGAATGAAATGATAGCGGAACATCAAGTCCACCGGAACCGTGCGGAACAGTTCGGCATCCATACGCGATTCCTTCAAGTCGATAAACTCGCAGCGATACCGGCGGGCCAATGCCGCCGCTTGCGCTTGTTCCTGCGCGCGATCTTGAAATTTGAAAGTGTCTGTTGCCATGAATTACCTGATAGAACCGGAACTTGCCAGCGAAAAGATAGGAAGATACAGCGCCACCAGCACAAACGCCACAAAAATTCCCATAAAAATCATAATTGCGGGCTCAATCAACGAAAGCACCGCTGTCGTGCGAGTCGCCACGTCTTCATCGTAAAACTCCGCCACGCTGTTGAGCATTGCGGGAAGCGCGCCGGTGGATTCGCCCACTTCCATCATGTCAACCGACAGATCGGGAAAAATGCCGGTGGAAGTAAGCGATTGCGATAACGACCGCCCTTCCCGCACCTGCGTAGCGGTTTTTTCCAATGCTTTCTTAATCAGCACCGTGCCGCTCGATCGGCCAGCCGTGTCGAGCGCCTGCAACAACGGAATGCCGCCAATCAACAGCGTGCTCATCACGCGGGAAAACTGCGCCACTTGATACTTCAACCAGATTTCGCCAAATAACGGCAGCTTTATCTTTATACGATCGAGCGTTGCCTTTGATGATTCCTGGCGCGACCACAGCCACGCGCCCACGGCAAACCCTAGCAGTGCCGCAACTCCTAACAGTACATAATTACGGGCCGTGGTTCCCACCGCGATCAGAATTCTGGTGGGGGCCGGCAACTGCGCCTGCATGGAGCTATAAAGCACCGCGAAATTCGGCACCACGTAAGTGACCAGGAACACAATCAAACAAACCACCAGCACAACCAGCACCGCCGGATACATCAGCGAAACCAGGAGCTTTTTCCGCACCGCCAAAGTCAATCTCTGGTAAGTGAGAAAACGATCGAGCACTTCCACCAGCGATCCGCTTTTTTCACCGGCCAGCACGGAAGTAATATAGATGGGCGGAAACACGCCTTGGCGCGCAAACGCGTCGCTCAAGCCGGAGCCTTCCTTTACGTCATCTCGGACACCTTTAATGTAGCGGCCCAGTTTCGGATCGGTTAAGCGATCTGCCAGCAGATCCAACCCTTTCAAGATCGGCAAGCCGGCCCGCACCAGGGTGACAAACTGTTGATTGAAGATCAGGAACTTTTCCAGGTTGATCTTCTTTTTGCGTCCGCCAAGTGCGCCAATCCGCGCTCCCAAATCGCGCGCCCGCACCGAATAAACTAGATAGCCTTGTTGGGTCAAGCGGTCTCGCGCTTCCCGCTCGTTGCCTGCTTCCGTTACCTGTTCATGAACATGGCCGCGTGTGTCCGCGTATCGTAGTAGGAATTCCGCCACGTTTCCTAATGCTCTCCTTGCGCCGCTGTTGTCACCGCGTCCACCACTTCAGCACCTTCAGGAATCGTGAACCGGAACGCCTCGTCGGAAATAACCGGATTCAACACTTCGTTCTGAAGGCTGAATCCAAGCTTGCTGCTATCCCTGCCCTCCACTATGAGTTGCCGAATACTGTTATCCGGCGCGATCAGCATTTGCACTTTCTCATAAGGCAGGCGATCATTCCGTGCTTCCGCCGTTAAGCAGGTATTTCCGCTTGAATCCGGTTTTGTTTCAAAACTGCGGAACTCCTTCGCGAAATCCAGTTTGCCGAGCAGAAAAGCCATCGGGGCCCGCAAGTCCTCGCTCGCTTTCAAGCTGGAGCGTTCCACCCGGTTGTCGGTCGCCGTGTAAAGAAAAATTTTTTGCCCATCAGAAACAAATAATTTGCCCTCAGGCTGCGTATAAGTCCAGCGCATGCGTCCCGGCTTACGCAAAATCAGGCTGCCGGTTTCCGGGCGGCGGGAATGTCCTGCAATGATGTAAGTCTCAGTAAAATCGACGCTTAACGTTCGCGCCTGATTATAACGATGTTCCACGCCGTGAATCAGCTTTTCCGTGGCAGAATCAGCCGCCTGTAAACTCATTACTCCAATAACCAGCAAACACGTCCATACCGGCACCCGGCTGAAGCGGCTTGTCAGGGGAAAACTCATCACAATCAATGACGTATATCCGGGATCGTTCGTTTAATAGCCTTAGGGCGAAAGGCGGCGCAAACGCCAACCTGCCGGTTGTTCCGCTTCAAACAACAAACGGTCGTGAAGGCGGTCCGGCCTGCCCTGCCAGAATTCAATGCGCGTCGGCTTCAGGCAGTAACCGCCCCAGAAGTCCGGAGTCGGCACATCATCCGTATCCCGGTAACGCGCTTCTAATTCCTGCAATCGTTCTTCCAATATCGCACGGCTTTCAATCACAGAACTCTGTAGAGAAGCTAACGCTCCTAAGCGGCTGCCCTTCGGCCGCCCTGAAAAGTAACGGACTGATTGTTCTCGCGAAATCAGGGAAACGGTGCCTTCTACCCGGACTTGACGCTCCAGTTCCGCCCAGTAGAACACTATTGCGGCTTTCGGATTTTCTGCCAGTTCCTTGCCTTTTTGGCTGCCGTAATTGGTGTAGAACACGAAGCCTAGCTCGTTCAACTCTTTCAACAGAACAATCCGCGCCGAAGGCGAACCGTCTGGGGCAACCGTGGCCAGGGTCAGAGCGTTTGGCTCTTTCAAACCGGCCTGCCGGGCATCGGCGAACCAGGTTTGGAACTGAGCTATCGGATTAGGATTCACATCGGCTTCGCTTAAGCCGCCGCGAGTGTAATTTTCCCGCAAATCAGCTAAAGATAATCGGACAGGTGGTGACAAAGACGTTTCAGGCATAGAATAAAAACCAGGGCCGGAACGCCAACAAAACACACCAACCCTTAGATACAGTGTCCCATTAAGAAGACCGTCTCAGGGGAAATCCTGTTAACTATTGCAAACCTTCAAGCGCCCTGCCCGAGCAGATGCATAAACCCGCCATCCATGAAGTAGCTTGCGCCTGTCACATAATCCGAATCTTCAGAAGCCAGAAACAGCGCGAGCTTCGCAATCTCTTCCGGCTGCCCGGCGCGCTTCATCGGAATCTTTGTTCTTTTTCCTGGCGGACCTTCGGATCATCAACTGCCTGCTGATTCATCGGCGTCAAGATCATGCCCGGCCCAATGTTGTTGACGTTGATGCCGTCCGCCGCCAGTTCCAGCGCCATCGTTCGCGTCAGATTCCGCAGGCCGCCTTTGGAAGCGCAGTAATCCGCTGTTTCCGGCGAAACAACTTCTTCGTGAATGGAAGTGATGTTGATGAGCTTTCCCTTCCCGCCTTGCTCCTTACGGTGTTTGGCGAAAAGGCGCGACAGGTAAAAGGGACCGAAAAGATTGGTGCGGAGAGTTTTTTCAAAATCTTCCGGCTGCATCTCAATTACGGACTTCTTTGCGCCATTCGTACCGGCATTGTTCACCAGAATGTCCAATGTGCCGAATTCCGCCAAGGCTTGCTGAAACAGTTTTTCGGCTTCCGTCGCGCTGCTGACGTCCGCTTGCACCACCAAAGCTTTCTGCCCTACTTGTTCCACTGCCTTTCGCGTGTCCCCCGCGCCTTTTTCATCCGTGTGGTACATAATCACCACATCAGCCCCTTCCTGGGCGAAGAGCGCGGCGATAGCTTGGCCGATGCCCGAATCGGACCCGGTCACTAAAGCCTTTTTACCTGTTAATTTGCTCATGGTTGATTGACTCTGCCGTCATTATCGCGTTACTCCGGCAATCATTACGTTTCTTGGACGACTGTTTGTATTCGCAACGACCAATCCCAAATTCGAACAGAATAAGCTGACGAAACGCAATGTTTTCACTGTTTTCTCGTGGAATCAGAATTGCCTATTTTAAAAACAATATGAGCCTGCAGCTTATTTTTCGTTCCCTGAAACACTCTCCTGGTTTTGCGATTCTGTCTGTGTTGATTCTGGCGCTCGGCATCGGAGCTAATACCGCCATCTTCAGCGTGGTGCAAGGAGTGATGCTCAAGCCGCTCCCCTATCAGCGTCCTGAGCAACTGGTTTCCATCAACATGACTTGGCCGGACGGCTCCCGCTACGGCCAGGTATCCGGTCCTGATTTTCTCGATTTTCGCGCTGAGGGCGCTGCTGTTTTTCAAGCAATGGCTGCTTACCGAAATGAAATCATCAGCGTTGTCGCAAATCAGAAAGCTGAGTTTACCGGAGCGGCAACAGTGTCAGAAGACTTTCTTCGTACTCTAAGGGCGCAGCCTGTAGCGGGCCGTGCATTTTCGCACTCGGATTTTAACGGCCATTCTACCGTCGCACTGGTGAGCGAAGGGTTCTGGAAGCACCACTTCGGAGCAGTTGCGTTTTCACCCGGACATCTGTTGAAAGCCGCTGGTAAACAGGCCGAAATTGTTGGCCTTCTGTCGACGGATTTTCATTTTCCTGAAGCAAGCAGCACCGAAGTCTGGACTCCGTTTTCTGAACTGCTGCAGAACACAAACCGTGGCGGACACAATTATAGGGTGGTCGGAAGATTGCAACCGAACGTTACAGTAAAGCAAGCGCAAGCGCAACTGACCACGATTGCGAGCCGTCTGGAAAAAGCTTATCCGGGCACGAACAAGCAGGCAGGCGCTTACGTGACTTCGTTTTCTGACTTTACCGTGCGGGATGTAAAAACCAGCCTTTACCTTCTGCTTTCGGCGGTGGCGCTGGTTCTGCTGATAGCCTGCGCCAATATTGCGAACTTGTTGTTAGCGCGAGGAAGCGGACGAGTCCGGGAATTAGCCATCCGCACCGCCCTCGGCGCAAGCCGCGCTCGTTTAATTCGGTACTTGTTTGGGGAAACCCTGATGTTAGCAGGCGCGGGAACTGTCGCCGGAGTTTTTCTCGCTTACCTTTCTCTGCCGCTGCTGTTGCGCTGGACGCCGGCGTTTGTTCCGCGATTGAACGACGTGCGGATTAGTTGGCCGGTATTGTGTTTTTGCGGCGTAGCGGGACTTCTCTCCAGCCTGCTGTTCGGTCTAATTCCTGCTATCCACATCAGCCGCGTTGATCCTAACCGTGATCTGCGCTCAAGCGGCTCGCGCAGTGTGATCGGCGGCGCGGCGGGCCGGTTGCGTCAAGCTTTCATCCAGGCGGAAGTGGCTTTGTGCATCGTTTTATTAGTAGCGGCAGGGCTTCTGCTGCGTAGCTTCTCTGCTCTTGCTTCGGTGAACTTGGGTTTTCAACACGCCCATCTGCTGGTCGGTCATATCAGCGTGCCGGAAGGCGAGGGAAGCGCGGCTGTGGACAAAGTATTTACGCCTTTACTGGAACAAGTGTCAACGAAAACCGCCGTGGTCAACGCCGCGCTCACTCGCGGTCTGCCCAGTGATCCGGATGCGCGATCCACATCAATTTACATCATTCCCGGCCAGACATTGGCGGATATGAACAGCTCTGCGCCGCAAGCGGGCATCAGCGCAGTATCCGGCTCATATTTCGACACAATGGGAATACCGCTGAAAGCGGGCCGTAGTTTTTCAGCGCGCGACAATGCCGCTGCTCAACCGGTAGCGGTAGTGAATGAAGCTCTAGTAAAACGCTCATTTTCCGGCAAAAATCCGATCGGCTTAAAAATTCTTTGCGGCTACGATCAGATCACAATGGATTGGATCACCATTGTGGGCGTGGTAGCTGATATTCATCTGGATGGTCCGAAAGAAACGCCCATGTCGGAAATCTATCTGCCTTATCTGCAGCACCCAAATGGTGATGTGAACATTCTGGTGAAAACCCGGATTGAGCCGGTCGCCTTCGCGCAGCCGCTGAAATTGCTGCTGCAATCGCTGGACCCGGAAGCCACTCTTAAGCTCACCACAATGGAAGATCAGGTAGCAGCCGCTATAGGAACACCCCGCTTCAGCAGCGCTCTCATTTCCGTGTTCGCGGCGTTGGCGGTTCTGCTTTCAGCTATCGGCATCTACGGCGTTATTGCTTATTCAGTCGCGCAGCGAACCAGCGAAATCGGGCTGCGCATGGCTTTAGGCGCAGATCGCAGGAAAGTTTTGGCAATGGTGCTGGCTGAAGCGCTGCGGCTGGTCAGTGGAGGCATTCTCATCGGGCTAGCCGGGTCATTGGTAATCGGCCGCTTGTTGCGTTCACAGCTTTTCGCCGTGTCGCCGTCCGACCCGGCCGTTTATGCGGTGATTCTTCTTTTATTAACGGCAGTGGCTTTCTTCGCCGCGCTCATTCCCGCTTGGCGCGCTTCGCGAGTGGAACCGCTCGAAGCGCTGCGACAGGAATAGAAAAGGAAGTGAATCCGCAGAATCATACAATAGTCTCCAACAGTGATCTCGCTCATCCACCTGATACACTGAAATTCCATGGGTCTGCAATATTCTATTGCTCTTGTGGGAGATTACGACCCATCCGTTCCTGCCCATCAAGCTATCCCGATTTCTCTTGATCTTGCTGCGACGCATTACGGCGCACAAATCAGTACTAAGTGGGTTCCCACTGCGCAGATCCAGCATGTCAAAGATGATCTTGCTTCGTATCAGGGCTTCTGGTGCGTTCCTGCCAGCCCTTATGAAAACACGCAAGGCGCATTGGAAGCCATCCGATTCGCTCGTGAGCAGCAGATTCCGTTCCTCGGCACTTGCGGCGGTTTTCAACACGCGCTTATCGAGTACGCTCAAAACGTTGTGGGTATGGTAAATGCCCAACACGCTGAAACTAATCCCCATGCTGCCCAACCCCTAATTGCGCCGCTGGCTTGTTCGCTCGTTGAAGTCCAAGCAGAGTTATTCCTGGAGCCGGAAACCCTTTTGCACAAAGCTTATGGAACTTTGAAGATCCGCGAAGGCTATCGCTGCCGCTACGGACTGAATCCGGAACACGAAAAAACACTTTTCACCGGCAGTTTGCGCGTGTCGGCGCGTGATGCCGAAGGCGAAGTCCGTGGTGCTGAACTTCAAAATCATCCTTTCTTCGTAGGAACGCTATTTCAACCGGAGCGGCGAGCGCTGCAAGGCGAGTTGCCGCCCTTGGTTCGCGAATTTGTGAGTGTTATCATTCAGCGTCAATCACTGATTGCTGCATAGACAATGCATCTCGTTAAACGAGAATTGTGCCTGATGTTATCGCTCAGAATTTTTCTGTCCTTAGCTTTACTGCAGCAGGTACTCGCGCAGCAGCAGTCGCGCGCGATGGATAATGGCTTTTACGCCTTCCCGACTCTTGTTTAATGCAAGCGCAATCTCGTCAACAGTCATCTCCTCAACGTCGCGCAGTAAAATGACTTCGCGGTAATGTTCCGGCAGTGACTGAATAGCGCGCGCCAGATCAACGCGCAGTTCAGATTGTGGCCGATATGAAAACCGGGCATGATGGTCGCGTTCGTTCAACTCCACTGTTTTACTGAGCGCTTTCCGAGCCAGCCGCCAGCACTCTCGCCGCACCACCGCAAACAGCCACGCTGATAATGAAACCATCGCCCGCAGAGTTCCTATGCGGCGATACATCAGCCAAAGCGTTTCCTGCACCGCGTCGTTCACATCGTCAGCGGCAGCGCAGCTTCGCTGCGCGTACCGCCGAATATCTGGCTGCGCGAGCGCCAGCAGCGTGCAGATCGCCTCCTGATCGCCGGCTCGCGCCGCTTCGAGCAGTTCAACATCGTAGGGCGAAGCGCTCATATCAGGACTTTGTGGAAAGCCGACGGCCGCCAACGTAGCACATCGGGCAGAACCCGGCAAAACCGGTCAAAACTGTAAATGCGCCCGTCGCTGCTATCAGATAGCCGCCTATGTTTAGTCCCAGAAAATACAATCCGCAAATGACAATCAGAGTACCTGCAACCACGCGAGTCCACCGCTCCCAGTCCGGCACATTCTTTCGGTAAATTATAATCCTCTCCTCAATCCATTCGCACAATAACTGTGCTCACCTGAAAAGAGGAGCGAATTCACTATTTCGGTTCGCGTAATCAAATAAGAAATTGTTAAGGTTGCCTTTCTACCCGAATCAATCTGCCGCTGGTGGCATGTGCATTAGTGATGTGCGCGCCAGTGCCGCGACGCAGCCAAATCGCAGGCAACGCTTGGGCCGGCCCGGAACCTGTGAATCCCTCGACAGTCAAGTTCCGAAATCTCTCAATCTCAACACCTGCGCGAAAAAAGCTGGGAACCGCGGACCCCCAATTTAAGCGAAAATTTCGCATGGTGAGACCGTCTACATTCTCTGCTTTCAGCCCCGCAACGTCGTAGCGCGTGATGCCGCGCTCCGCCGGGTCTACCGGACGCAGATCCAAATTCCCGCCATACAGCGCGGTGAGAGGACCCGCCGCTATGCGAAGAGAAAAATCGTCGAGCAGTACGTCATGTATCCGGCCCGGTTGTGCAGCATAAAACAGCACCGGTGCTTGACTGGTCGCAGTAACGTTAACGAAGCGGAGATCCGATACGGAACCCTGCTCGCCATACAGTTTCCAGGGAACCACCGACACCTGGAGCGGCTCACCCATGCCCCACCAGTCCCCATCTACCAGCCGAGTCTCAACAATCGAATTTAAAATCAGCACATGCTCGATCTTCTCGTTGCCGCGAACGAAAATTCCTATGCCGCGATTGCTGTCGCGAATAATAACGTTGTTGAACACCAGATTTCGAATGTCGTTCGCCGACCATCCGAGCCGAATTCCTGCCGAGCGGCTGACAATCACCGCATTGGACACCGTAATGTTTTCCGCAGTCTGATGGCAGTAGCCGTCAGCGCAAGGGCTGATCGCAATCCCGTCATCTCCCGCTTCCAGGTAAACGTCGGAAATGCGCACGTCCCGGCAGTTCGAAACGTCAAGGGCATCTGCATTAGGTACCAATAAACTGTTCCGGACATCCAAACCCGCCAGCACCGCCTGTTTGCAGCACGCCAGATGAATGCACCAGTTCGGCGCGTCCACTACATGGAACTGGCGGAAGTCGATGTTCTCGCACTCAATCAGCAGCACCAGCACGCCAGGGCGCGGCAGCATCCGGAGCGGGCCTTCACGGTTTTGCGAAAAGCGGCGGAATACTTCCGCGCCTTGACGAGTGAACTTAGGGTTGAAGGCGCCGGTTTTGTGCGGGTTTTGCCGGTCAATAAAAGCGCGGCCGTTGCCGTCGATAATGCCTGGGCCGCTGATGCCAATGTTATGAGCTCCGATAGCCCAGAGCAAAGCTGTAGATCTATCTTCGGATGATCGGCCAATCTCAAGGTACTGCTTAACATCACTGCTGCCGAGAAGTCGCGCGCCCGGCCCAAGATTCAGAGTGATGTTGCTCCTGAGCTGAATGGAACCGGATAGATAAGTGCCGGAACCGAAGTGCACCACGCCCCCGCCGCGTTCGGCACACGAATCAACGGCAGCTTGAATGGCTTTGGTATCGAGATGCTCGCCATCCCCTTGCGCCCCAAAACTGCGAACATCACAGCCATTTGAATATTCAGATGGCAAGGCAGTTGCGCCACATTGCCGCACCAGTAAAATCAGTGCCGCAAACAGCACGCATGGAAATACTTTCATGACCGCGAGTGTATTCTATCCGCTCCTTCATCCAGAAATCAGCCTAAAACTTCTCCGGGGTGAATGGGCTTGCGCTTTAGCTGCTTTATCGCTTCCTCATGGCGACGAAATCCTGTATTCCATCATCAATGACATGGTACGAGATTTGTTCGAATAAGGGCGTCAACTGCCCATTCAAATAATCCTGCGTGTGCCAGGTCGTTTGATACCACTCAGGCACAATGCCCTTTAGCTTCTTTGATTGCAGGTGTAAAAAGCCGCGATCTTGCAAAGCCGCTTTTTGCGATGAACTCAGTATCGCTTGTGCGTTCTTGCCATAAACAGTGAAAACCAGAACATCATGGGGTTTTCGGAGCCTGAGGAACTCAATGAAAAAATCCGGTAAATCGTTGACTTTTATAATACTTACTTAGATCGCACCGGTCCGCTTTCTGCCTCGATTGCCACGCTTCCTTCCGTGCCTCTGAAATCCCATGTTCCGGCAAGATGTGCACAAGGCGGCAGCCCAGCCTGAAATAATTTCGGGTTCAAATCGTGAGATTCGAGGGTGGTGCAAAACACTAAGTTGCTTGAGTTGAATTTTTTAGAGTATAAGTCGTATACTCACTTTATTTTGGTAGAGGTAATCGTGATCTTTTCCAGGATGTCTCTTGCTGTGCTGCTTTCTCTGTCGGCAATACCGCAATTGGTGAAAGCCGACGCGGTACAGCAGGGCACCTATATAATTGCCGCAAAGTTTTCAGACGGCGTGGGAACGAGTGACGCCGGAAGCTATACCTTTAGCGGCGGTTTGACGCGCGGAACCTCTGTGTTCAATGGAAGGTCAGAAGGGGCGTTCACCGCGTCAACTACTTCCTTCAGCTTTCAGGGCTCGGTTATAAACGGGAATTACGGCCCTGAAACCATCGTCTCCCAAGATGTGCTCAACAACCCGAGTACTACCACGTACAGCTACCCGGGCGGGACCAAAGGGATGGCAACGCCTCCCCTGACGCTTGAGTTATGGCTGCCATCCTTTGCCTTGGATGGAACAGGCGCGCTCTACGTCCTAACCGGCTCCGATTCTCTCAACCTTAAAGTGACGAACACCGAAGCCGACGCGGAGACAACCAGCAAGTATTTGGCTTCGGGCACTGATATCGACCCGGGCACCAGCGAGCCGATCCAGTGGTCAATCTCGGGTACCCTGTCTGAGCCCGGCACGGTGAACAATAACGCAACGTTTGTAGTCACCGAGGTCGTCAGCCCGGAACCTGAGAGCTTCGGGTTGGCCCTGACCGGCGCGGCGGGAATATTCGGCACCCTCGTCAGACGCCGTCGACCGGGAAGGGTATTCTAAATCCGCGACCAAGTCCGAAGCGAGGCGAAACGATGTCGGAATAGCTTTGACTCGCCATCCCCCAAGGAAAGTCCGGCTATTCTGCGCCAGTTAAGAACGCAGGCTTATGATCATCAGGCCGATTCGAAATAGTCGGAATCCAACCGTTTGATCATGAAAGTTTGAGTAACAGTTACTCCGACGTTGTACTCAATCATCAGGTTGGCTAGCCTAGCTCCATCGATCAGGACAATCTTCTTTTCAATTCTTTGCACGTAATCAACTGCATCAGCAGTAAAGGTCGAGGTGGTAATGAACACACCCTTTCGGGCGCGCACGCCCTCAAGACTCCCGGCGAATGCCTGCACTAACGGCCTGCCGACCGAGTTGTTCCATCGCTTCGCCTGAATATAAACAACATCCAGCCCCAGTTTGTCTTCCTTGATAATCCCGTCAATCCCATCGTCACCGCTTCGACCAACCGCTCGCCCTGCATCTGCAGTCGATTCTCCGTAGCCCATGGCCACAAGCAGATCAACCACAAGCTCCTCGAAAAACTGAGGCGTAGATTTTTTCACCGCGTCTAACACCTCATTAGCTAGTGTGCCCCTCAGAACTTGATAAGCGTTTAACAAGTTTTCTTCTGGTGTACGATCTGGACTGCCTGCTGGGGGAGAATCAATCTTTTCTTCTGTGGCGTCGGTCCGACTGGTCGAACCTTTGTCAAAAGCAACAAACTCCGGAAAAGCATTCAAGGCTGTTTTCTTGAATCCGGCAGGATGCTTCGCTAATAATTGTTCTCCGCGCTCAGTGATTTGAAACACACCTCTAGGATCCGGTGCAACTCTTGCAGCCATCCGTTTTGCATGTCTTCATTCAAATGAGTAAATACCGAAATGCAATAAACAACATCAAAGGCCGCATTCGAATACGGCAAAGGCGGCATGGCCGGAGTCGTGGCGAACGTCATAGATGAAAGATGACTTCGGCACCAGTTCACTCCCTCAGCATCGATGTCGCAGCCATGCAACTGCCATTGCTGATTGTTTCTCAACCAGCGTATTGTTCGCCCGCAGCCACATCCAAAATCCAGCACCGAAATTTGGCAGCGTCCGTTGAGAGAGTAGGCATTTAAAATATGCATAAGATGCCGTGTGCAGCCCTCGCCCACTCTCAGAAAATCCGCAGCCGCAATGGTTTCGCTCACTTTAAAACGAAGCAGGGCCGGAGGCAAAGAGATGTCGGACCTTTTTGCTGAAAGACGATAATCTTCAATCCGGCATCGAACTTTGATCGCCGACCTGTACAGCGGATAATAGAATGTTTTAGCAAAGTCCTTGAAAGTACTCACTGGGGCACACTCATCCTCATCAAAGTATGCACCACATAACATTAAAATGAAAGAAATCTCAATTCCAGGAAACGCCGCAACCACTTAATTCACCATTCTTAAAAGCTGAACTTGCCCATCACCACCAGCACGCGCCCGGAAACAATAGCGCCTTGTCCGGTGCCGTAGATGCTGGTTGGTGTGCTCACGGTGCTGGTGATCAAGCCCAATGAACCAGAACCCGCGTTGTTGTTCGGCACTGCGAAGTTTGGATGGTTCAGAAGGTTGTAAGCGCTGGCGCCAAATTCGAAAGCAGCACGTTCGGTAACCGGGATACGCTTGGTTAATTGACTGTCTATGTCGAAGAATCCTGGGCCGCGAAAGCTGTTCGGCGGGATGTTGCCGAAATTGGTCTGCGCAGCCGTAGTCCCGCCGCGCGTGGATGCAAACTGAGAGTTCGTGAGGCAGCGCGTGTTCACACTGGAGCATCCGGTACCCAGCGCTGAAGAATCCAGCAAATCAGCCAGCACGGTCGCGTTTGCGCCGAAGTTGGTTGATAGCAGACCGGGAATTTGCGTATTGATGACCGAGAAGGGACGGCCGCTGTACAGGTAGAGCTTAGTGCCGAGTGTCCAGCCGCCTGCGATCCACGACAAAGAGCGATGGTGAAACTTTGACGGACTGTTCCACACAACATCACCCGTCAACACATGGCGCGTATCGAAACTGGTATTGCCATAACCGAAGCTGGGATTGTATGGGTTCAGCACGACCGGCGCGGTTGGCGTGTTGCCGGGATCGAGCTGCAGCGCATGGCTCCAGGTGTAGCTGATTTCGCCTTGAAAATTGTGACTGAAGCCATGCCGGAATTCCAGCGATAAACCATCGTAGTTGGAGCGGCCGAAGTCGACCAATTCGGAAATGCTGGAAAATCGCGGATCTGGCACGGCTGCGAGAACGCCGGCAAAGCCGTTTGGATATCTGGTTGGATTTGACAGGAAAATATTAGCCGCCGGATTCGTGATGGTCTCGTCGTAGCCGTGATTTCCCGAGTAAGTCGCAGACACCACGTTGTGGGCATCGAGAGAATGCTCAATCTCAAAACTCCATTCGAGAACCTTGGGGCTATGGAAAGTATCCGGCGTTTGGTAAAACGCAGGCGGGGCGAAACGCACGCGGCCCAGCGCCGTTTGCAGTTGGGTAAGCGTATAGCCCTGGCCAAAGCCGGCCTGAAAAGCAGCATTGGAAGCGAGGGCGGCAGCTTGCGAACTGTTCGGATCGTTTGCCAACGCCACGTCGCCGAGAGTGACGTTGGGAGTGAACTTGTTAGGCGCATTACCGAACACATTAGCGGCTAGATTCCCCGCAAACGTGTTGGCAAACAAACCGATGCCTCCGCGAAACACTGTTTTGTCGCGCCCGAAGGGAGTGTATACAATGCCGACGCGCGGTTCGGTAATAACGCCCTCCAGATGCGGAAAGGCGTTGTGCAACCCGGTCTTGATGGTGGCGTTGTACGGAATAGCGGCGCCGCCCTGGTAATTGGGTCCAAGAAAGGGTGCGTTGAAACGCGAGAAACAGTTGTCAACACAGGCTGGATTTTCATTTTGCTCAAAGCGAATCCCGTAAGTGAGCTTCAAGTTCGGACGCGCACTCCACTCGTCCTGAACATAATAGTTCAATGAATAAAGCCGGATGTGGGCGTGTTGGAGAAGCAGGAAAGACTGCGCGAATCTGCTTCCCGTTGCCGGGTTAATAACGCCGTTGGCGAAATCGGATAGACTGGCAAACGTGTAGGTGCCGATCTGCGAACCGCCCGAGATGTTGCTGTCGGTAACGCGATTGTGCCGGAAGTTGATTCCGAACTGCACGGCATGTTTGCCGTGCGTCCACGACACATCATCGATGAACTGCAATTGAGATCCGGCCCGGCTAACAGGCAGGGCAGCGCCCAACCCGGCGAAACCTGCATTTGTGCTGGTCGCGCTTCCGTTAGCTCCGCTGTCGTTGAAGGTGAAGATGGCAGGCAGCAGGAATTGCGCTTTGGCGAAATCGGAAACGCCGAAAACCGCTGAATACCAGTTCGTGCTTGCAACGAAATTATTCACCAGGTTTGGGGTGAACACATAAGAATGGTTGATCTGTCCGATGATTCAGGGCTGGTCGCTTTCGGTATTGAAGACTGGGCTGATCGGACTCGTGCTGCTGGCTTGGATGCCCCAGTCATCGCTGAAACGCATATAAGGCGCTGCTTCTCGCTGATTGTGTGGTCAAGCCGCGCGGAAACATAGCTTTCGGTGTTCAGGCTGGAAGCGTTGGTCCCGAACGCAACTGCGCACGGCACTTGCTGGCCGAATTGAGAACCGCTGCTGCCGTTCACATAAGTACCCGCAAAACCCTGGCTGCCGCAGCCCAATGTGCCGTTTCCATCCTGGAGCGCACCGGTTCCATTAGTGACCGGTACGGCGCGACTGACACCGATCGCGTTGTTATACAGATTGAACGCCTGCTAATAAACCGGCAATGCGCCAGACGGCGCATGAGCCGTAATGTATTGTTCGAGTTGAGGCGAGGGCAGCGAAACAACGCCCGTAGACGGCAGGGCGTAGCGGAGACCTTCGGCATTGACGAAGAAAAAACGTTTTGTCTTTACGAATGGGGCCGCCCAGCGAAGCCGCATATGGATTGGCAACGGAGCGTCCGCGCGGTGTGCCGGTCGCGTTCTTAAAAAAGTCGTTGGCGTTCAGAATCGTATCGTTGTAGCTTTCGGACAGGTTTCCGTGAAACAGATTCGTTCCGGACTTCGAAATAAAGTTCACCTGCGCGCCGGCCATGCGTCCGTACTGCGCGCTGTGGCGTTTAGCACCACGGTAGCTTCCGCCACGTCGTTCGCGCCCAGGGTGTTGTTGCTGGCCCCTGACTTGTTGTTGTTGGTATAAGGCTCCGTAATGTCAGCGCCGTTCAACGTAAACAGAGTTCCGCTGAATGGGAATTCCATTCACATTGAAATTCCCGTTGCCGCCGCCTACATTCAAGCGGACACCTGGCACCGTAAACGCAACATTGGTGATGTCGCCGCCGTTCATCGGCAGGTTCTGCACCTGATACTCGCTGAACGAGGCAGACTGGTTTGCGTTTTCCGTATCCAGCACCGAAGCAGCGGCGAGAACTTCAACCGATTGCGTGGTGTTCTCCACTTTCAAAGTCAAATTAACCGATTGCTGCTGCCCGACCAGCAAAGAAAAGCAGGCGATTTCAGAACGCAGCGTTGAAGCTTCCGCCGAAATCTGGTAATCGCCAAGCTTGAGCAGCGAAAAGCGGTACTGGCCCGACTCATTGGTCTTGGTAATTAAAGGTTTACTGGCGTTGGCAGGATGAAGCACAACGCTACACCCCGGAGCCGCTGCTCCGCTCTGGTTAGATACGAAACCGATAACATCGCCTGTCGTGATGGTCTGGGCATGAAGCCCCATGCCGCAGGCAAGAACGAACAGCAGAAACAGATATGGCAGTCGAAAGGCAGTTGTCATGAGATCCGGTAGTTTCTAGCACGATCGGCAGGCAAGAACGGATAAAGCTGACTCAAGAAACTACATATTGTCTATCGACAATTTTGAATGTAGATCGATCCGTCAATCAGCAGAATTAACAAAGCTAATTAGTTCCGTACCGCTGTTGAGCCAATTGATTGAAAAAGCTGTCGGGATGCCACGCGGGAGCAGATGGGGCGTTGGCAACGCGTTCGGCCAGGGCGAGCAGGATGACATCGAACTGTGCGGCGGCGGCGGGGTCGACAGGCTGTGAAGTATCGTCGCTTACCGCGTGATAGCGCACCTTAAACCACTCATGGTAGAGCTTGTCTTCGGGCGTTCCTGGAACGAATCCGAACTTGAAAGCTAAGCTCGGTGAACCGAGCCGAATAAAGCTGTACTGGTCGCTGCGAATAAATCGATTTCGATCCGGTTCTTTATCCGCCTGGACTTCTACGCCGCGTGCGCGGGCAATGGCGCGAACATCATCGCCCAGGGTGGATTCCGCCAGTCCCTGCACTTCAAGGTATTTAAGCGGGAATAGCGGCAGATACATGTCCATATTGATGTCTGCGACGACATGGCCATTCGCCGGAAAATGCGATGCGAGATAGTGCGAGCCCAACATGCCTTCTTCCTCGCCCGTAAAAACCAGGAAAACGAGGGAACGTTTGATGGCGGGGCGCTCGCGCCCCAAAGCGCGCGCAATTTCAATGAGTGAAGCAATACCGCTGGCGTTGTCCATAGCGCCATTAAAGATCGAATCGCCATTCACCGGTTTGCCGACTCCGAGATGATCCAAATGCGCCGATAAGCCAATGAACTCGGTTTTGAGTTTGGAATCGGAACCCGGCCAAATGCCGACTACATTTTGCGATTTGAGGCGCGTGCGTTGAATGGAGCTTTCTGCCCGGAGGCGGAGCGGAATCTCGAAGTGCGGCACAGGACGGTCAGCGTCCGCTGCGGCCAGAATATCCGCAAACGTATGGCCGGATCCGGCGAGAAGATCGTCTATTTTCCCTGGGTTCCAATGCGCCGAAAAACGCTCGCCCGGCGTGTAGTCGAGCGTGGGATCTGCCAGCACCAGGTGAGGCGTGAAGCGGTTAGCCGCTTGGCGCGCCCAAGGCACATCCATCGCTTTCGGGTTGGCAATGCTGATTTCTCCAATGGCGCCTGCGCGTGCCAATGCGGACCATCGAACATCGGCCGAGGCGTAGTAGGAACGCAGGTTGCCCGGCATTGTTTTAGGCCCACCACTGAGGAACACTGCAATTTTGCCTTTCAAATTGATGTCGGCCAAATCGTCATGCCCGACCGTGGGCGCGCTTAATCCGTAGCCGATAAAGGCAAGCGACGCTTCAACCTTTCCGCCGGACGATCTTGCCAGACCAATAATTGCTTCGTCCCCCAGTTTGATGTCGTGCGTACCGGCGGCGCCAACCAACTCGATTCTGCTTTTACCCTCATCGAGCGTCAATCGTTCAAGGGCGACCGATTGAGAGAAACCGCCATTGTTGGGCGGTTGCAAGCCAGCTTTCTGGAACTGGTCAATGACGTACTGTGCCGAACTGTCGAACTCCGGAGAACCGGTGAAGCGGCCTTTGCGAGCATCATCAGCAAGCCACTGCACATGCGCCCACCAAGCATCGCCAGCGCGCTTCCAGTCAATAGCGGTATCAGCGCCGGACAGAATGACGCAACCCAACATCACGATCGCCAAGCGCGGGAGAAAAGATCGCATGGCTCGATAGTACTAAATACAATCGACAATATAGTGATTGTGGAAACAGTGTGGGCTGCGAACGCAAGGGCTTTGAATTCATACTTGCCGTTCACTCATTAAGATGCAAAAGTTGCAGAACAACTGATTGCAAACGCTTGTTTGCATTGCCTGATGCGATGGCTTGCTCTCAGTCGGACCAGACTTATGGCCAAACGCACCTTTTAATCGCCAAAGACTCGATCCCCGTTTCCGCGACCAGCGCTGGCTTCTCGATGCTGTTATCAAAATCCTCGGGCCCGAGTTTGACCAGAGCCGCCTGCAATATCTGAGCGCGCCCATGACTTCCGACCACAAGGGCACGGTCATGGGACTGCAAAATCTGATCAAGCGATCTCCGTAGTTGATTTTCCGCAAGAATCTTAATTGATTAAAACTGGTTTGCCGTTCATCAGCCCAAACTATTGTTGCTGCCAAACACGAACGTAAGCGATTTGCCAATCCCAACCATGCGGTATGCCGCCCTGGTCGGTGATGGCCGATAAATCGTTGAACTTCGCGCCGGTTTGATTGCTGATCAGAAGCTGCATCGGCGGCGCGCTGGTCGGCCAGGTGTAGCCGCGCTCGCGATACAGAATGCCGTCCAGATACACTTCTGTATGGTCAGGATACAACCGCACGCTGTAAAGGTGCCAATCCGCTGTTAGATCCGCATATGTAGTGGCATACCAGCCGGAGCCGCTGAATGTTGCCACGGTTGTTGTCGGCAGCAGTGCGCCTCCGGGAGTAATGGGCAAATCGCACACGCTCTGGTTCTGCGACGCGCAGAGCGGCGACGCATACGCCGCGTCATCGTTGTTAGTCGGGTCTCCCATAATAAGGTAATGGCCCGGCTTCGTGTTGTTAAACCCGAACTCATCAAAGATGTCGATCTCCGGCGGCCACGTAGCCGATAAAATTTTTCCCGGGCTGCCGCCGGCATTTCGCGGCGCTTGTTGTCCCGGATTCAGCCAGAACGCCGGCCACCCGTACATCCCCTTCGGCAGAATGGATTTCATTTCCACCACAATCGGATTGCTGGCCGTGGGTCGAAACGAAGTAATGAAGCGCAACATGCCGCCGCCGATGTTCGCATCAGCGCAGTTGCTTGCGTTACTGTCTTCCAGGCCGCAGTTGGCTTTCAAGGTGATGTGGTCTGTACCCAGAACGTGCCGATCCCAGGGCGAGCCCGGTGCGCAATGAAGAAATCGGCTGCGGAAATTGCCATACAATCCATCAGCACCGTTGCCCACAGGTCCTTCGCAATAGTTTGGTGTCCCGGACTGATACGGATAAGCCGGGTCCGTATCAGCCGGACCATATTCAAACCAGTAATAGGCAAGACCATCAAGATCGGAGCGGCTTTTAACCGTGGCGTCCGCAATCGCAGTGCCGAACGTAGCGTCAATCAGCGTTGTGAAATGGCCGCTCATCCCGGTGGGCATGTGAGCAGGCGGTTTCACCCCGCAGTTCACAATGGCCGTCGCTGTTTTCACCACTCCTGGAACTGGGTCCAGTCCGCAGTTTGTGTTGCTAAAAGTGACTGAGCAGTTCGTTTTCCCGGCGCACGCTGAGTTCACATAATTCTGGCAGGACGTGCCGGTTCCCGGCGCTTGGTAAGCGGCGTCGGTAATGGTTAATGGGCCGGAACTGCAGCTCATCGTGTACGTGCTTCCTTCCTGGCCTGCTCCGTAATAACAGATAGAGCCCGCCGGACAGGTTTGCCCAAACGGCAAAACCACGGGCGCCACAGCGGGCGGCGCAGACCCGGAAAAGTTCGGAATTTTGAACTGCTCGTTGGCGTCGGTATTACACCCGTAGATAATCAAGTTGCCGCCATTTTGAGTACTGGCGCCTGAAACATTCAAACATCCGCCTGTCGCGTTAACGACCTGATAGGTGCTGACGCCCAGCAGCACCAGCTTCCACTTCTGGGTAGTTGCGCTGCTGCAAGTGTTCTGAATCACCTGCCATCCATTCGCGCCGATATCCAAGCAAAGGCCGCTGTTGCCGGTTTGTAGGGCGTAACTGCCGTCTGTTTGCTGAATAAAGCTGAAGCGTTGATTCGTTTGCGGCAAACAACTCCACTGCTCAATCGTCGTGCCGGGTTGGTTGGACCCGCCCGGCACATCGACGCACAACCCGCTGTTCTGCGGCATGATTGCCGACAACGATGTTTGTGCTTTAGCAGGCTGCGAAGCAATCAATAAAACCACGATAACGGACCCGCCAGCGATCCAACGCGAGATTTTTCTGAAGTTTACTTTCATTCACTGCTCTCCTTGCTGAAGTTGAGGCACTAGGCAAACTGCCTTTTTATTTGCTCTGGATCGAGCATGTCTGAAGAGCGTGGCTATTTAAAAAACTGTAAGAGAACAGGAATGCCGACGCTCAAGATCGCTCTGAACAACAGATGAACGCTGAAAGCAGTCAAGCGAATTTCAATCGCAGGACCGGCGCAACACGGCTCGGCGGCATGTAACAATACTGTTGCAACAGAAAGAACAACGGTTACTGTTGCGAATTCTAGTATACGCAAAACGAACGCAAGGTTGTGCGATCAGGATGAGCAGCAAACAACGTTCCGCTTTAATCCGGCCACAACTGCCTGAAAAGGCAATACCATTGTCTCGCCTGCTTGGGCGTAACAAGCTCAAACTGCCGAGATACTACAGTTGGTAAACCGAGCATTACCGAGTCCGGTTCCGATGGTCAGGACTCCCCAACTCTCCACATCAGTCATCCAGGGAGTTTCACTCAGACCCTGCACAACAGCATCGTTATGCATCATAACTACTGTTGCCTTTTTTCCAATCACTGGAATAAGATTTTGGATGCTTTGTGGCAGATTGAACCGGGTGCTCTCCCAATTACCAGGTAAGTTTTGAGCGCCTTTCTCAATAGATCCGTCCTTGCCAATCACCCCGGGACAACCAATGCCGATAAAAGGAGCTAATTCAAAACCTCTCTGGCCTGCCTCACGGATTAGCTTCTGAATCATCTCTGCCATGCGATCAACAGCCTCGTCTCGCTTGACTTCTTCATCTGCGTGCCGCCACAGTTTGGAGAAGCAGACATGCGCATCGCAAAAACTGCCATCTTTCCGAACGTTTAATTCGATAATGCCGGAGCGGATATTCGAGCCTCCAATATCTACTCCGAGCATACTGTCATACCCGTCGAACATCCTGGCCGGAATCAGGTGGATATTGCCGATTAGTCCCGCTTCATCTGGATCGTGCCGGATTGGTTGAAACTCGATTTTGTGACCGTATTCTCCTTTCAGAAGAACAGCAGCCCTTCCAATTGCCAGCTCTCCGATTCGACTGGCGCGAAAACCGCCTCCTACTACGATGCGCTCTGTATTCTGCCAGGATTTCAGCTTGAGTAACCGATGCGTGATACTCGCAAGTTCCTGGGAAAACTCTTCCACAGCTCCGTGTATTAAACCGGCCGCTTCAATATCGCCCTCAACTAATATCTTGTCGAGCTTCTTTTTACTCAATTCAGCGGTTGGCTCATCTCCTAAAGGATCTTCGCCCACCTCGCTGATACGCTTTCGCCAGTCATCTAGAGTAGACCGGAATGCGCCGTTGCTGGCGCGATCTCCCAGGAACCCTTCAGCGTCTTTGAGTTCAGCGCTGTAAGTATCGATGTGCACAGTCGCATGTTGTTTTGCGCCGTGCACAAGTAGATTCGGCTGCTTTGTACTGTTAGGTTTGCTCATTTGGATTCCGTTGAAGTCTTACTCCGGGGATACAAGTCATGGCCGTTTGCCGGAAGGAGTCATCGGCGTGATGCAGGCCAATGCAATATAACGTGACAATCTGCCCGGCGCTGAGGTTATGATTTTGTTGGACATATTTCATTGCGTTTCGACAAACACGCGTTTCCCGGATCTTAAGCCGGTAAGTCAGGATGGACCTTGGATCGTGATTAAATATTAAATAAGGATGATCTGGTGCCCGGCACGTTCCAAACTCCTCGCCCATCGCTTCTCGCAAGTGAATGGCCACCAGCGCTTCCGAACTCCGATGAGAACAAGTGAATGCGGTGTAACCGAGTGCAGGAGGCAGTCGCAAACATTCCGGCATAGCTTAATCTCGATCCGAGTTCCTGCAGGACCCTGCTCACATAAAGCTCGGAACTGTTTCAGCCTAAAAGCCGGATCTACTTGCGGACGATCGAGTGGAAGAGGATACGGAACGACGTGTGGCACTAAAATCTTAATTTGTATACCGAGTTGATTAATCCAGTCAGCCGTTATTCGGAAAACATTGAGGGTCGCCGAAATGCTTGTAAATATAATCGTGACATACATCTCACCAGAGATTGCATCGCCAGTGGTAAAGAGCTTTTCGGGAAGGTAACTAGACTGCTCATTATTTCTCCTCTGGCCAGTTATCACAAAATACCCCCTTCAAGATTTTTCCAGTAGATTGAAGGCATCACGCCTTCACAAAGTGCCCCCGCTTTCTTCAGCTTGTTCGGCGAAAAGGCTGTTCAAGCAGAAACGGATGGTAAACAGAATTGCAGGACATGCCGCGAATTAGAAGTTTTAGTCACAAGGCCCTACCAGGTTCAGTGTTTCGCTTCAGGATTCTACCGGGGCGGTGGCGCCGATAAGGGGTAATTAAATTCGTACTACTGGATCTCGGCATAAGTCAGCCAACCTTTTCACCCTAAGCCAGATAGTCTGAGGAAGGCATAAAACTTCCATAAAGAAAAACTAACGAAGAGGATCTTCCTTAGTTTTGGTACTGCTGACGAAATTTGATTTTGAGAGCGACTTGAGCAACGGCAACACCGCCGAATACCGCGAACAGGCCATGCCAATTTAAACAAAATTCCACCAACCATTCGTGTGGAATAGTCTGATCCGGTACGAGCGGCAGCGGAGGAGACGGCCTGATCTATTCCCGGAGAACAACTATCGCGGAAAACAAGTACCTGCTCAGGCTCGTCAGCGAGCAGGAAATTAGGATAATGCGGGTGGCTGATTTCTTAAATCGGCCGCATTAATTTTCAGTAGGATCACTGAGCATAAGAAAATTGCGGGCCTGCGCAGGGCGGTCTTATGGAGTTTATTTTTTGGCCGTCGCTGCCATACGAATTCACAAACGAGGTAAAAGAACAGCGGAAGGCGCTTATCCCAAAGAACAAGAACAGCAGAATGATCGCGCATTCGGCAAAGTCAACGCTCTCACAGGGACCGGGGCACTTCTTTCTGCTGCCCCGCTGTACCGGCATCGCGCCGCTCTAGTCACGGGCGCGTGCTTGGCAGAGTGGGCTGTTTTGTGTTTATTGCTTTTTCGCGGTGATCGCCGCAAAAGCCGCTTGCCACCACCTTCTTTATGGCTTCCCTTGAGTTTCCGCTTTAAGCGCCGCCTGACAGGAAGTGAATTGGTTACTGAAAGTTGTTCACCAGCATTACCTCATCGCCGGAATTGTCAAATTGAGCGTAGTAGAGAAATCTGCCGTCGGGCGCTATGCTGAAGCCGCCGATCACACTGTTGGGCAGGTTGCCGAGCCTGCTGATCCGCTTTGTGTCCATATTCAGAACCTGTAAAGCGGGGCCTACTGAAGCGTTGGGCGTTAAATAGTAAACTGACCTGTTCCCCAGAGCGAAGCCACGGAAAATAACATTTGCGTTAACCAGCGACTCTTTTCCGCTGCGTAAGTCCATCCGCCGCAGTTCGCCTTCCTTATAGTCCCCTTTGAGGTAATACATGAATTCACCATCAGCGGTTAGCTCCGGCGCGGTTCCGGCGTCGGCGCTGACGGCCACAGCATCTTTGCCGTCAGAAGAAACCCGCCAGATCCGGTACAGGCCGGAGCGGTCGGAGCTGAAATAAATCGACTGGTCGTCAGCGGACCAGACCGGCAGCATATCGGTAGCGTTTCCCGCTGTGAGTTGCACGGGGTTCCCGCCTTCTGAGGGAACTTTAAATAGTTTTGATGAGGTTTTAACGCGGGAATCAAGAACAATCCATTTCCCATCGTGAGACCAACGCGGCGAACCGGACATGCTTCTCATATGAGTTAAAGGCCAGGTCTGTCCGTTCCGCAGGTCCGCCATCCAGATTTCAGTGAATCCGCTCCGATTGGATTCAAACGCCATTTTGGTTCCATCCGGCGAAACCGCCGGGCGATGATCCATGCGGGAAGAGGAGATGATCTGCGTCGAGGGCTTGGCTTGTCCGGACGAGATCGCCTCCAGATCGAGCTTCCAGATATTGGTGTCATCTAAGTTTTTGAGATAGGCAAGCCGATGACCGTTGCGGGATGCGGTGGGAGACGCCACGCTTTCGCCAAGATCGACGATGGGCTCCGGTTGTTTTCCGTCGCGGCTTCGCCAGATGCGGTGAACGCCGTCCGGATAGGCCATGAACAACAGGTCATGATTTGAGACCCAAGCTGGATCACGCACCGTGGTGGTTCTGAAACCCGGCCAATCCAGAAGAACCAACGCGCCCGCCGCATTGTAATTTCGGTCCAGTGGGAGCGTGGCGATCCGGCTGAATCCATCACCTAGGTATCGGACAAAAGCCAGCGTTCTTCCATCGGGCGAGATGGAAGGAGTGACATCATCCCATTGGGGCACGGCACTGGTTAGAAGGCGCTTCCGTCCCGTTTCCGCTGAAACCAGCGCCAGGGAGCTATGGCCACCCCTGCGCTCGGAGATAAAAAGCCATTTGCTGTCCGGAGTCCATTCCAGGGAGCGCGATTCTATTTCGAATGATCCTGCAAGATCAGCCAAGGAACGTTCGTGACCGCCGGACGGGTCACATAAAAATAGTGTCAATTGGCGGTGGAGATCACCACGCAGGAAAGCAATAATCTGACCGTCCGGCGACCATACCGGGCTGATCTCGGCGGCATCGGAATGAGTTAACCGGGCAGGCTGAGACGGGCTTTCGTTGTCCCCGTCAACAGTTTGAACGTAAATTCCGGCGGCTTTTTCCCCTTGCTTCCATGCATACACAACGCGCTTTCCGTCGGGGGAAAAACTCGGCGTTGATTTTGTGCCCGGCTCCACAAAAATGGGAAAAGGTATGAGCGGAGCGGGAAGCGACGGAGCGCGTAATCCAGGAAGGAAGAAAATGGCGGCTATCGCCAGCAGGCCGAGGATGGCCAATGCCGCCACGGTAAAGTTTCGCCGCGATCTTGCCGGAACCGGCGAAAGCAGTTGTTGCTGTTTGTGAAGACCCTCGGCCACAGCAGCGGCGGAAGGACGGTTCGCGGGATTCTTGGCGAGCATGGCCAGGATGAGCGAATCCAGAGCTTCAGGCACGGCGACGTTCCGCTTCGACGGGCGCTGGATTTCCTCCGCAACGAGTTTCTGCAAGGTTTCGAATACCGAGTCCGCCGGGAAGGGATGCCGCCCCGTGCATAGCTCATATAAAACGAGGCCAAGCGAGAAAACATCCGTCGCGCCGCTGATTGCTTCTCCCCTGGCTTGTTCCGGAGACATGTAGCGCCAGGTTCCGGCAAACAAGTGAGACGTGGAAATTCGGTTATCGGTTTGTTCTCTGGGCGCGGCGGAGGTTGCCAAGCCGAAATCCAGAACTTTGAGGCTTCCGTCAGGCTTTACAATAACGTTTTCCGGCTTGATGTCACGATGAACGATTCCCGCCGCGTGTGCCGCAGCCAAAGCTCGGGCGATCTCCTCACCCAGGTGCTGCACTTCCGGGATGGGGAACGGAGTCCCGCAACGCTGCCGAAGCGTCGCGCCCTCGACAAACTCCATGACGATAGCCACTGTTGCTTCCGCCCGGATCACCTCGTGGATCGTCACAATGTTGGGATGGTTCAGGGCGGAAGCGGTTCTTGCTTCGCGAATCACCCGTTCCACCGTACCCTGAGATTCAATAGCGGCCGGGATCAGAAACTTCAGCGCCACAATCCGTTCCAGTTCCGTGTCCCTGGCGGAGTACACTTCGCCGACTCCTCCACGTCCGAGATGTCCGGTGATAAGGAAACGCCCCACTCGGGTGCCCACGCGGTCGGGCAAAGGCGCGGATGAATGATACTCGTCCAACAAGCAGAGAACTTCCCGGATTACCTCCGGGCTGGAATCAATCGATTCCAGAAAAGAAAGCCGCGCCTGCGGGGAAAGTTCAGCGGCGGCTTCGGACAAATCGAGGATACTCCGCCATTGTTCATCCGTGAAATGACTGGCCATCTTTCATTCGTTCCGGGAACGCAGTTCTTCGCGCAGCCAGTGACGCGAGAACTGCCAGTGACGGTTGACCGTTACCGTCGCGCAACCGAGGCGAACGGCAATTTCCTCCGCCGTCAACCCATCAAAGACCTTCATCTCCACTACCTGGCGCAGAACCGGTTTAATCGCTTCCAGCCGGGATAGAACCTGTTCGACCTCCAAAATGTTGGCGTCCGAGCCGCTGCGCACCTCCTCCCAAAGCGGAACTTTCTGCGCTTTGCTCGAAAGCGGCCTTGCATGATGAATCAACAGGCGCTTCATGATCTGCCCGGCCAAGGCAAAAAATGCGCTCTTATCGTTCTGATGATCAGTTTCCGCCGGTTGCAGGGCCTTGACCTTTACCAGTTGAAGATACAGTTCGTTGACCAGCAGGGTCGGCTGCCAGCTATGCCCTTCGCGCTCTCCATGCAGATGCCGGGCGGCCATGCGCTTCAACTCCGGGTAAAACAGTTCGAGCAGTTGCGCGCCCGCTTGAGCGTTCCCTTCCCGGTACGCCGCCATAAGCGAGCCGATAGCCTCGGGCGATGAGTGAAACGGCACAGGAATGATTCTATCGAAAATAATTTTCAAACCGGTGATCAGTTTTGCCGTCCTGCTCGCCCCTGTAGGAAAGACAGAAAGAGCAGGGATTTTTATGGAACAAGGAAAGCAGCGAAAAAGCAGATGGAAAAGCAGGCGGGCGGCTTGGGCCGGCAGTCTGTTCGTAGGAATGACGATGGCGTCGGCAGTGCTTCAAGCGCAATCGGTCAGTTTCGCGGGTGCGCAAACCACGGTGGCCGGCGGCTTTGCGTCTGAAGGCGTAGCGGTGGACAGAGCGGGAAACGTTTTTATCAGCGATGCTCACAATAATCGAGTGATAGAGTTGCCTGCCGACGGCGGGCCGCAGACCACGGTGCCGGCCCAGGGACTGAGTTTTCCCCGAGGCGTGGCGGTGGACGGAAGCGGAAACGTCTATGTCGCGGACACAAACAACAGCCGGGTGGTAAAAGTGCCGGCCGGTGGCGGCATGCAAACCACCGTAGGCAGCAACTTGCTTTTTCCTAGCAGCGTGGCGGTGGACGGAGCGGGCGATGTCTTTGTCAGCGACTACAATAATGACCG
>CAXTWH010000022.1:0-27900 GCA_964247975.1 uncultured Bryobacteraceae bacterium
GTCTGGAAACTTCTGGCTCAAACACTTGTTGCAGTAATTATGGCCACCTACTTAGAGCAATGGGATGCTGATTTCCCGCCTCATTTCCGGAACCGCGAGCAGATTACCTTTAGCTACCTTATTCACCGGCAAAGGCCGCAGTCTCTCTCCAATTACTTCAAAAAGGCGATACTGGGCAACAGGCAAAGAAAGCAACATATCGGCTGCCTCGGTTGAGCTCAACCCACTCCGCTTTGCCGCTTCATGCCATTGTTCAAAAAAGATAAGCGGCGCTTCCAATCGGTTTAATAAAGCGCGCGCCCCTCGAAACACAAGAGCCTCCGCTCCTTCCACATCAATTTTAATGAAATCGGGCGCTTCAATTTTGCCTTCTGCATGAAGTCCATCCAATGTCAACGCCTGGCAAACCACCGGACGTGAATTAATACCCGGATCGCCTATGCTGGCCAGCATGTGGTAGCCGTGGTCCGGAACATAAAACTTTACTTCCCCTTCCGTTTCCGAAAGGGCGCATTCCCAAAGAACTGCATTCGGTATGCGATTTACCGTTTTTCGCAGGTTAGGCAGTAATCCCGGTTGTGGTTCAAACGCGTGCACGCGCCCGGATGGCCCGGTAAGTGCCCCGAACAAGGATGTGTGATAGCCAAGATTGGCACCAATATCATAAACAATGTCGCCAGGACGCACTAATCTTCGAAACAGAACGCGATCTTCTTTTTCAAATTCCGGTTCGTTCGGGGAAGCGAGCAGCAGCGAAATTTCGAGCAGATCGAAGCCTCGCAGATCCAGATAAACGGGGGAAAGCTTTCCAATCCGAATCGGAGCCGAGCTTTGATTTTTCGCCAGGATGGTTGCGATACGCCAGCCGCCGGGAAGCTTCGGCAGCTTTAACTGAAGCCAACGCTTCAATAAAACACGAGAAATCGAATCAACAAATTTCACTGGGGACGCTGAGGCGCCGGGTTAACTCCAATAATTCCGGTCGAGGTTGCGGAACTGTACTGCTTCGGCCAGGTGCTTTGCTGATACTTTATCAGAATGGTCCAGGTCGGCAATGGTGCGGACCGATAAATTCATCCGGCGCATTCTACACCAGCAAGCCGCCAATCATAAATTCTATAGGGCAATGCAAAACGAAGCCTTAATTCAATTGTAAGCTTCCCGTTGAAACGTATTGGCAGGATAAATGCATCCAAAAGCCGTAAAGCCGTAGTTATGAACCAGGATTTCTCAAGAAGGTCATCTTACTCTAATGATAAAATTTTCTCGATGACCAATCATCAATCTACCGGCACGGCTCAAGCCAAAGTTGAAAAGCCTTCTTGGGAAGCTTTAAAGAAGGAATGTGAATTTTGGTTGCAATCGGAGATTCAGAACGAACCTGCTCCACTACAACAAGAAGTGACAGTACGTTCGTTTTGGTCTTGGTTTGTCATTGGTTTTGGCAACTTAATTGAAGTTTTTCCGACGCGGAAACACCGGGAAATATTCAGGCCAGAGACAACCGTTGAACAGGACATTCAGGAGGGTTGGCGAGAGGTCGGTCGCGCTCTTTGCGAGGTGACCTGCGCACATGAGCAGCCCTCAGAAACCCGGTAAACTCGAATCCGGTCCGGTAAAAAATTATCTTCCGAATCCTGAAATTCTCAGGCAATATAATGAAGTTGCTCCGGGATTAGCTCAAGAGATAATAGACCAAGTAAATTTGTCTATCACGAGCCGCTACCAGAATCAAGAACGCAGAGAAGTCAGGGAATACGATCTGCAGAAACGGGAACAACGGATGCAGGGTTTGGCTCAGGTATTTGCGTTTCTAGTGGCTATCACTGCAATTGGTGGCGGTTTATGGCTAGCTGGATATAGAAATCAACCAATCACCGGCGGACTTGTCACTGGCGGCTCGGTCGTTGCCATTGCCACTGCTTTTATCCGAACCCGTAGGCCAAAGTAATTATCCTGATCTTATTATTTTAACTCCAATAATTCCGGTCGAGGTTGCGGAACTGTACTGCTTCGGCCAGGTGCTTTGCTGATACTTTATCAGAATGGTCCAGGTCGGCAATGGTGCGGGCCACCCGCAGAATGCGGTCATGCGCTCGGGCCGACAGATTCATCCGGCGCACTGCCATCTCCAAAGTTCGTTCTCCTTGTTCATCCAAAGCGCAAACTAGGCGGAGCTGCGCATGAGGAATCTGGGCATTGTAAAAGCCACGGTTCAATTGTACTTGCCTGGTCGCTTCCACTCGTTCCCGAATCTGCGCGGAAGTGACGCCGTCGCCTTTACCCCGCAGTTCCTTGAACGCTACAGCAGGAACTTCGATGTGCATGTCAATGCGGTCGAGCAGCGGTCCGCTGACTTTTGCCAGGTAGCGCTGTATGATGCCGGGGGTGCAGCGGCACTCTCTAGTGGAATCCCCATAAAACCCGCACGGACATGGATTCATTGCAGCAACCAGCATCAGCCGGGCGGGAAAAGTGAGCGTTCCGTTGCTGCGGGAAAGCATCACCGCTCCTTCTTCCAGAGGCTGGCGTAGTTGTTCCAAAACGTGACGGGGAAATTCCGGCAGTTCGTCCATAAACAAAACGCCTTGATGGGCTAAACTGACCTCCCCCGGACGCGGGATGCCGGAACCGCCGCCGATCAGCCCGGCATCCGAAATGCTATGGTGAGGAGCACGAAACGGACGCTGCCGCAGAATGCCGATTCCAGGCTGTAACACGCCTGCGACGCTATGAATCTGGGTGGCTTCCAAAGCTTCCCGAAAGGTGAGCTTCGGTAGAATTCCGGAAATCCGGCGGGCCAGCATGGTTTTACCCGAACCTGGCGGACCGATCAACAGCACATTATGGCTTCCCGCTGCGGCTACTTCCAAAGCCCGCTTCGCCATAGTTTGACCGCGGACATCGCTGAAATCCGGCTCGTTTGTGCTGCCAACTTCGAAATTCGGAATCGACGGAAGAGTTGGTTGAAAATCTTTCGGTTCTTTCAAAAACCGAATCACTTCGCTTAAGTGCTTCAGTCCAAATACATGCACGCCATCGGCTACTGCCGCCTCAGGAGCGTTTTCGAACGGTACCAGAATATTGCGAATGCCCCGTTGGGCCGCGCAGACTGCAATCGACAAAGCGCCACGAATAGGTCGCAGCGTGCCGTCCAACGAGAGTTCCCCCACAATTAAGTGGTCGTCGGCAGTTTTCACTTCACCCATTGCACCCAGAATGGCGGCAGCCATTGGAAGATCGAAGCCTGCGCCTTCCTTCCGCACATTAGCCGGAGCCAGATTGATCGTCACGGACCGCGATGGATAGCCGAAACCCGAATTAATCAGGGCCGATTTGATCCGTTCGCGGCTTTCTTTCACGGCCGTATCCGGCATGCCCACGGTCACAAAATCGCGCTGCGTTCCGGACGGGTACATATCCACTTCCACATCAATCAAGTGAGCATCAATGCCGTATACCGCGGCGCTCTGAGTTCGAAACAAAGCCACGAGTCTTAGTCCAGAACCAGAACCAATCGTCTCAACACGTTAAGCGCCTCGCATACAATGGCAACCATGTCTACTTACTTCCGCCTGGATGGGAAAACCGCGCTTGTAACAGGGGGTGCCAGCGGCATTGGAGAAGCTACGGTCCGCATATTCACCGAAGCCGGAGCAAAGGTTATTATTGTTGATATAGACCAGAACCGGGCTGAAACGCTGGCCCAATCCCTTTCCGGCGCCCAAGCGTTCCGCTGCGATATCACCAGTGAAGGCGAAGTAGTAGAACTGCTTAGGCAAATTGAAAAACTGGATATTCTGGTGAACAATGCCGGTATCGGCGCAGTTGGCAACTGCGAAGAAACCGATCTCGAAAGCTTTCAGCGTTTGTTTCGGGTAAACGTGGAAGGAACTTTTCTGATGACAAAGGCCGCGCTGCCCAAACTGATCGCGGCTCAGGGATCCATTGTGAATATCGGCTCAGTAGCCGGTCTGGTGGGAGTGAAGCGGCGGTTCGCTTACTGTGCCACCAAAGGCGCAGTGGTGGCGATGACCAGGCAGTTGGCAGTGGATTACCCGACGGAGATCCGGGTTAACTGCATCGCGCCGGGAACGGTGGATACTCCTTTTGTAGAAGGATACCTGGAAAAGTATCATAAGCATGAGAAAGATAAGGTGCGAGCGGAACTGAATACTAGACAACCGATCGGGCGATTAGGCAAACCGGAAGAAATTGCAAGATTGGCCCTATACCTAAGCTCGCCGGCTGCCGAATTTATGAATGGGGCCGTTGTTCCGATTGATGGCGGATGGACAGCGGCGTAAGTGATTGAGATTTCAAGATTGACGGATTTTTCTGAAGTCTCTAACATAAGAAGTACACTCGAACGGAATCGATTGGAAATGTTGTACTGATGTTCTTAACAGAACAGTTTGGCAGGTTAAGAGAGCGCATGAGCTTTAACCGGCAGTTGAAGGCAGTTAGCTTTTTATTTATTTTGGTTTGCGCTGTGGATGCGTCAGCAGCCACGCGGAAGCACAAAATTGTTCATTCCCCGGCGGCGGCAACCCACCGGACGGCTAAGGTAGCGGCTTTTACTGCCAGCACGCTAAAGCGGACAACGCTGCATCATCGCCGGGTTGTTACTACCCGCACGGCTTCTTTAGCAACCACAACTACCACGCGCGGCGTTATTCATTCGCGTGTTCGTTATTCGCGTCACCGGGTGCTATATAGCCCCTGGAGCGAACCGACTTTTGCGGATTCCACCATTGGCGATACCACTCTGGGCGAAGACCCGGTTGTGCGGAAAGCGGCGGTGGATGCGCTTGGGCCTTACAACGGAGCCGTTGTGGTAGCTGATCCGAAATCGGGCCGGATTCTTTCAATGGTGAATCAGAAGCTTGCTACCACCGGCGCGTTTCAGCCTTGTTCCACCATTAAAGTCGTAGTTTCTTTAGCTTCCCTCAGTGAAGGCATTATTGATTCCGAAACGCCGGTTCATCTTGCGCGCCGTACTTCAATGGACATGACTAAAGCTTTGGCGATGTCCAACAATCTGTACTTCGCCCGTTTAGGCGAGCAGTTGGGTTTTGATCGGGTTCAGCATTACGCTCAGGTCTATGGATTAGGCGAAAAAGCTGGTTGGAATATTGAAGGCGAACAGCCCGGCACTGTGGCCAGCCAACCGCCTCCCGATGGGCTGGGCATGATGACCAGCTTCGGTTCCGGCATTCGTTTAACGCCGCTGGAGTTGACCAGTATTGTTTCCACTGTGGCTAACGGCGGAACCATGTACTACCTGCAATATCCCCGATCTGAACAGGATCTGCAAACCTTCCAACCGAAAGTAAAAAGATCACTCAATATCTCAAACCTGATTCCCTCGATTCGTACCGGCATGATGGGCGCGGTAGAATATGGAACCGCGCGCCGCGCCAGTTTAAACCAAAGCGAACAGTTATTCGGGAAAACCGGCACCTGCACTGATACCGAACGGCCCGGCGTTCACCTGGGCTGGTTCGGCTCCTTCAACGATGTCGGTAAAAATAAATTGGTTGTAGTTGTTCTTCTCACTGGTGGACGCGGCGTCAGCGGCCCCATTGCTTCCGGCATTGCCGGGCAGGTGTATCGGAATCTGGATTCGCAGAAGTATTTCTTCGGAGCGATGGCTCCGGACAACAGCTCAGGAACAATGGCTCCTCGCCTCAGTTCCGATGCCGTGCTGTTTCCTTCTGCGCTTTCCAGCAGCTTGGTTCATTAACAGCTATTCCACTCGTTTTCCCGGTATATCTTGACCGGCTTGGTGCAGAATCAAGCCGGTTGCTCGCCCGGCAGCATCTACTTGAAACGCAATCTGGGCATCCACAACTTTATAGAAATACTTCTGTGGCGACTCCGGGAACACCTCAAACCTTGGCTGATTAGTGGCTTGCACAAACAAATGTTCACCTTCCTGCGTTACGGTCAGAACAAAAGTAGGGGCTAATTGATACTTCCCCACATACCTGTCATAAATCCTTGGGTCCACCGGAATTTGGTGGTGTTCGGGAGCCACTAGTGGCGGCCCGGGTAATTTTTCGGCCCTCAGTTCACGCCCATTCTGATACAGCGTCAAACCAATGATGTGGTTCTCTGAATCGGTTTTGAATACAATTTGCGCATTCGCAATCTTATAGAAAAACTCCTGCTTGTTTTTAGCGAATATTTCCGCTTCGGATTGCCCGGTTAACTGCGCAAACAAATGGTTCTTCCTACGGATTACTGTCAGAACCACATTAGGATCAAACTGATAGCGCCCCAAGTAATTGTCCAACGTTTTTTCATCCAGGGTAATTTCTTTGTTCATGGCAGCTAGCGGCCAATGCTCGTCCAACAGATGAAATGCAATGTCCTCGACGCCGACAAAGCTCATTGTGTTTGAAAGCACCACCGAGCCGGTTTTCGTTTGAGGCCGGTAAGCCAGAAAGGAAGAATAGCCGCCGGTTCCTCCGCCATGTCCGATGATTTCACTTTTTTCATCCGTGTAAATGTGCCAGCCAAGCGCAATCTCCCGGTCAGGAACGCCGGTAGAATGCCGGTTAGCGGTCATCAAAGCCATTGCGGGCGCAAGCGGAGTTTGCTTATACCCCAGAAAAGCAGATAAAAGTACCAACAAGTCCCTGGCGGTGGAGCGCAGCGCGCCTGCTCCCGCCAGCGTGGGCAAATCCCAATTAGCGGTGAGCAGCAGTTGGTTATTGTGCCCAGGCGTAAAGCGCGATTTCAGAGACGGCGGCACCGTAATCACGGTACTATTCATACCTAGTGGCTTGCAGATACGCGTTTGAACCAATTCTTCATAACTCACGCCGGTCTGTCTGGCCAGTACATGCCCCAACAATCCAACCCCCAGATTGGAATATTCGTACTGCGAGCCGGGGTCGCGCGTTAATTGATAACTGTTCAGAAAAGCATACAACTGTTCCACTGAGTAATCCACATATGGATTGGCAACATCTTTCGGGGCAAGATTGCCAGGTAAACGCGGCAAGCCGGAAGTCTGATTTGCCAACTCCTGTAACGTAATTTTCCGGGTATTCCGCTCAGGAACTTTCACGTTTGACGGCAGATATTTTTCGATCGGATCGCCAAGGGAAACCTCGCCGCGCTGGACCATATCGGCCAGCAGCAGGGACGTGAACACTTTAGTAATTGAACCGATTTCAAACAACGTGTTGCCATCCGGTGTTCGTCCGTCATTTTGGTCAAAAACCCCGTAGCTCACCACGCTGGAACCGTCTGGCCCAATGATTCCAGCAACCAAGCCAAGATTTGAGCCGTTTTGGACGCGATCCGCCAGAATTTTTCGAACTGCGTCATCACTCGGAAGAACAGAATGTTGAGCGGCTCCCATACCAGTTGAACAAACGAACCCAAACAAGACAATCAGCGTTTTGCCGAACGTAAGTCCTCCTATCAGCTTTCGCGCTTGCTTTTCTTTTTGCTGCGGTTCTGCTTGTTTCCGCTTGCTTCGACCAGAGCAAAATTCAGTTTACGCTCAATCGGGTCGGCCCGGTCCAGCCGCACTCGCACTGCGTCCCCAATCGAAAAAGTACGGCGCGAATGGGTACCGATGATCTGCCGGGTTGTTTCGTGGAAGTGGAATCGCTCGCCAGGCAAGGTTTCGAGCGGCACTAAACCCTCCACGAAAAGCTCTGTTAACTCAACAAAGAAACCAAACTTCGTAGTGCTGATGATCAGCGCGTCAAATTCTTCCCCGACGCGGCTTTCCATGAACCGCACTTTTTTCCACTCAATCAACTCGCGCTCGGCTTCCGCGGCGCGGCGCTCCGTAAAGGAACAATCGTCGCCCAACTGATGCAGCTCGGTATCGGGTAGTAAAGGCTTCTGATCGAATAAGTACTGGGTCAGAATGCGATGCACAATCAGATCCGGGTAACGGCGAATGGGCGATGTGAAATGAGTATAAGATTTTGCGGCCAACGCGAAATGGCCTCGATTCTCATTGCTATAACGGGCCTGTTTCAAAGATCGCAACATCAGATAATTCACGATGCGCTCTTCCGGCGTGCCTGCCACTTTCGCGATCAGCCGCTGGTAGTTGCGCGAGGAAATTTCCAGCTCTTCCCGCGGCAGCGTCACGGGTCTGCTTACTTTCCGGCCATCGCGCCTTCGCTCAATCACCGGAAATCGTTTTACCGGAATGGCGCCCACGCCTAGCGAATAGCCGAAGTGCGCCGCAATCTCTTCAAAATTCATCACTCGCTTGGCATCCGGCTGTTCGTGAATCCGGTAAATACTTGGAATTCCGGCTTGTTCCAGGTGTCCTGCTACCGCTTCATTGGCGGCCAGCATGAATTCCTCAATAATTCGATTCGCGATGTTGCGTTCGGCGCGGATTACTCCGGTCATCTGCCCTTCCATGTCGAGCACGACGTTTGTTTCCGGCATGTCGAAATCAATGGAACCGCGTTTGGTGCGATGGCGATTCAGGATCAGCGCCAGTTCGCGCATGGTTTCAAAGCGGTTCACCAACGCGCTGTACCGTTCGCGCAGCGCAGCATCACCTTCGAGCACGCGGAACACGTTTGTGTAGGTCATGCGCTCGAACGAGCGAATCACGCCCCGGCAAAACTCCTGCGCCACAATCGTTCCCTGATGGTTGATTTCCAGCAGAACCGAAAGCACCAATCGATCCTCATGCGGGCGCAGCGAGCAGATATCGGTGGAAAGCTCAACCGGCAGCATCGGCACCGCGCGGTCAGGAAAATACACGCTGGTGCCGCGAAACTGCGCTTCCACATCAATCGGGGTGCCGGGCCGAACATAATGGCTGACGTCAGCAATATGCACCTGCAAAGCGAAGTTCCCGTTAGGCAGATGCTCTACCCACACTGCATCATCAAAGTCCCTGGCGGTTTCGCCATCAATCGTCACAATATCTAAAGCGCGAAAATCCCGCCTTTGCGCGGTTTCTTCCGGCTCAATCTGATGTGGAATCGCCTGCGCCTGCGCAATCACTTCCCGGGGAAACTCATGTGGCAGGTGATGCTTGCGAATTACGATTTCCACATCAATGCCGAAGTCATCGGGATGGCCTAGCACTTCAATCACTCTGCCTATCGCCGCTTCGCCGCTTTCCGGAAACTCCAGAATCTCGACGTTTACAATCATCCCGTCGAGATCCGCTACGGTTTTTACATCACGGAGCGTAACGCCGACCCGATCCGTTGAAAATTGGTGTTCCGGTATTTCCAGCCCTTCTGGAATCTCAATCCACTGCGAGATGCGATCATCGGTGGGAATCACGAAGAAACCGCGTTTCTTCACCGTGAACTCGCCCACAACAGTTAAGTGCGCGCGCTTTAAAATGCGGACCACTTCGCCTTCTGCCCGGCGATCCCGGTCCAGGCGCGTGACATGCGCCAACACTCGGTCGCCGTGCATGGTTTTTTCCGCTTCTTCAGGCGGCAGAAAAATATCACCGGCAAAGGCGCCGCTATCTTTTTCCGGCATCACAAAGCCGTAGCCGTCGCGGTGAATGGATACTTTACCGGTGACGTATTCCGGATTTTCCGCAACCGCAATAAAATGCCCGGAGCGTAGTTCCACCAGTTCGCCGCGCGCCGTCAACCGATCCAGCACGGCATCCAGTTGCGGACGTTCTTCTCCGGTAGCGCGGAATTCCTTCACCAGTTGTTTATAGGTGCCGCGTCCATGCGGCAGCTTGCGCACATGCGAAAGCAAGGAAGAATCGCTGATAACCCGAGGCACAAGCTGATTATAGACAGATTGTAAAGAGGGTGAAACTAAACATGAACTTCCAATCACCTGTTAACATTCAATAAGAATGGTGTCATACTCCTGTTGACACTCAACAGAAGCTTATGTCCACCGGCAAGTCCGATATTCTTCAGGGCACGCTCGATCTCATCGTGCTTAAAACGTTAGAAACACTGGGTCCAACTCACGGCTATGGTTTGGCGGTTCGCATTCAGCAGGTTTCAGAGAATATCCTGCAGTTGAATCAGGGCACGCTCTACCCTGCGCTTCTGCGTTTGGAACAAAAGAACTGGATTACGTCAGAATGGGGCGAATCCGAAAACAAGCGCCGCGCGCGCTTTTATTCATTGACCAGAAACGGCAAAAAACAATTGCGGGAAGAAACGGCAAATTGGGAACGTTTTGCCGGCGTAATGCAGCGTGTGCTGAAACCGGCGGAGTAAACAATGTTTTATTCATTTTTATCGCGTTTGTTGGCTACGCTCCGGCCCGGGAAAAGCGAGCGCCGCTTGCATGAAGAATTCGAAGAACACCTGCATGAATTAGCAGCCCGGCAGTTGGAACAGGGACTCAGGCCGGATGAGGCACAATACGCGGCACGCCGGGAGTTGGGACCAGTTGAACCGGCCAAAGAACAATATCGTGACCAGGTTCGCTTTCGAAGCATTGAAAACATCAAGCGCGACCTCCGCTTTGCGCTTCGGCAATGCCGCAAAAATCCGGGCTTTACGGCAACAGCAGTGCTTTCGCTCGCGCTCGGGATCGGCGCAAATGCCGCTTTATTCTCGTTTGTGAATGCTATTTTGCTGAAACAACTGCCGGTGCCGCAGGCAATGCAACTGGCAGTACTGAAGAATGCGGGCAAACCGCTCGTTCTGAGCTATCACCAACTGAATGAATTAGCTCGGCAGTCAACGGAAACCGACGGCTTACTGGGAACCCACCCGCTCGATGTCAGCATCATGTTTGGAGATCATCCGCAGTGGATCTCCGCCGAGCTTGTAACGGGCGAATACTTTCATACTCTACAAATCAAACCGGAGCGCGGACAACTACTGACACAGCGCGACCTTGATAATGCTGAAGGCAATCCGACCTGCGTAATCAGTTACAGGTTATGGAAAACTCAGTTCCGTGGTGCTGAGGATGTGATTGGACGCACTCTCCTTTTGAATACACGTCCGTACAAGATTATCGGAATCAGCGAGCGTGGGTTTACCGGTTCGGACTTGCAGCGACCGGCAGATTTGCAGATTCCCGCCACGCGCCTGATCGACTACATGCCGGCTTTCATCGGCATTCCCCACTTTGATTGGAAATCGCGGCTTTCCCTTTTTTCCGCAATGGCGCGACTGAAGCCAAACGCAACGGCGGCTGGCGCGGCGGCACAACTAACTCAACTGAACCGCGCGTATTTCAAATCCACGAAACTGAACAATCACGCCACGGATGTTCAATTAACCGATGGCAGCGCGGGACTGCAATCTGCTTCAAATCTCGCAAAACCGGCATCCATTTTGCTGGCAGTGTCATTCATTGTCCTGCTCATTGCGTGCGCGAACCTTGCGACGCTGCTCCTTTCGCGCACATCGGCGCGATCTTCTGAATTTGCGCTACGACTCGCAATCGGCGGCTCGCGAAAGCGCATTCTGGCGCAGGTGCTGGTGGAAAGTGCGCTGCTTGCGGTATTCGGCACCGCAGCCGGCATTGCAGTTGCCTATGCGATCAAGCAGATTCTGCTTTCATTCTTAAATCGCACTATTCCTCCCCTCCGCCACTTGCATATTGCGCTTGATGGAACTGTTCTGATGTTCGTTGCGGCCTCATCCGCAATTTGCGTACTGGTGTTTGGAGCAGCGCCAGCTCTCCAAGCCGCCCGGACCTCAGCCCTCGGCTCCTCTACAGGAAACACCCGCGCCGGAGTAACTCTACGTAAGGTTTTCGTCGTCGCGCAAATCGCGCTTTCGTTTATTGTTGTGCTTTCAGCAGGGTTACTGGCTGAAACGCTGCGCAACCTGAAAACAGCAAACCTTGGTTTTCGCCCTGACGAGGTAGCTGCCATCGACATCAGGCCCGCTACCGGCGGCTACACCGGAATTCAAGCTGACCAGTTCTACACGCGGGTTGTTGATCGTGTTCGCATTCTACCGGGCGTGAAAGCCGCCGCTACTGCATTCGGGATCAACCTCGCAGGCAGTTTCAAGATGAAGCTCGACCCGCTGCCGCCAACTGGAACAGCATACGAGGTAAACGTTTTCGGCGTCAATCCCGGCTACTTCGATGTTTTCGGAGCACGCGTTTTAGCTGGCCGCGATTTTAGCGCCAATGACACTGCCGGCAAGCCGCAAGTCTACACCATCAGCGAGCATCTGGCTAAAACATACTTCCACGGTGAAAATCCGATCGGTCGCTATCTCCAGCACGACGGCCAGCGACTACCCATAATCGGGATCGTATCTGACGTTCACGACCAAGGACCGCGCGAAACGAACATCGACACTGTTTATCAGGATGCCGGACAGTTACTAGCATCGAGCTTGACGGTGTTTGCGCGCTGCGATGGTCCCTGTGCGCCGCTGTTACCCACTTTGAGAATAGCTGTTCAGAATGTGGACCCAAAAACTCCCATTCTTTCGATACGAACGTTGCGGACTGAAATTGAGGGCGCATTTTCTTCCCAAGAAGTGCTCGGGTTTCTTTCCACCTTATTTGCCGCGCTGGCCATGCTGCTCGTCGCTGCGGGCATCTACGGCATTCTTTCCTATGCGCTAACGCGGCGTACCCGTGAGATGGGAATCCGAATCGCATTAGGAGCTACGGCGAAAGATATAGCCATATTATTCGTAGCGGAAACGGCTTTCATGATCGCAATTGGCACGCTCATCGGTGTGCCGGCCGCGATGGCTGCCGTCACGCTGCTTCAATCTCAACTGTTCGGCGTCGAGCCGCACGATGGGAGAACCTTGGCCGGGTGCTTCGCGTGTATAGCAATCACCATTGTTCTGGCGTCGCTTGCGCCCATCAGTCGCGCGTTGCGCATTGCACCGCAACAGGCGTTGAGAGTTGAGTAGGCATCTTGCCGTATCCGGAAACGACTCATCATCGACAATAGAAAACAATGGATTTGAAAGTCATTCCGCTCAAAGTGCCGTCGGAAACCAATATTATCTTCGGCCAAAGCCACTTCATCAAAACCGTGGAAGACATCTACGAAGCCATCGTGAACACATCGCCGCAGATCCGGTTTGGTGTCGCGTTCAATGAAGCTTCCGGCGCTTGCCTTACCCGCTTTGACGGCAACGAGGAGGATCTCATTCACAGCGCCGTTGCCAACCTGCAGGAAGTGGCAGCCGGTCATGTGTTTCTCGTCATGATGAAGAATGGATTTCCCATTAACGTGTTAGGCCGCATCCAGCAAGTACCGGAAGTCGTTGGAATCTACTGCGCCACAGCGAATCCGGTGCAGGTGATTGTGGCGGAAACCGAGCAGGGTCGTGGCGTGCTGGGCGTCATTGACGGCTTCCCGCCTAAAGGCATTGAAACAGAAGCCCACGTTCAAGAGCGCATTGCTTTGCTGCGAAAATTCGGCTATAAACGGTAGCAGACTTAATTTTCTGTCAGTGCTGCACCTTGCTATACTGTTCTTTGCGCGCCCGTAGCTCAGTTGGATAGAGCGTCTGGCTACGAACCAGAAGGTCGCATGTTCGAATCATGCCGGGCGCACCATTTTTTCCTCCCCCGTTGTAATGTGATCGATTGCCGAATAGTTCGTTTTCAGTTGGCGGACGATAATTTGTTTGTGGTACTTACTTTCTTGGGTTATAGGCAGTTCGCTTTACAAATTTTTCTTTAACAAGTCAACCTAGTTTTGATTTGCAAATGCAATGATAGTACTAAGAACGCATTTGTTGCTCAGGCGCCGTTGTACCAGAAAAGAGAAGTCGGTGGCCGAACGAAAACAGCTTTATTCCGTGGTAATTGCCTTTGACGCGCTTGGCATTCTCGCCAGCAGTATAACAGCTTACGATACTGTGCATATTGCGCCGCGCGAAATTTATCTAACGGGCGGAAGAAATGGAGATTACATCCAGATTCCGGAATGCTCCCGAGAAGAGGATTTGCTGGCCAACCACATCGAAATTGTATTTCCCAATCAGGGTCAAGCCTTGTTTTGGGCGAATCCGGCTTTGTCCATAATCGAAACCACAAGTGTTTTGTTTAATGCCGATGTGCAACCGCCGATTTGCGATCGCGAAATCTTAAAACGCTCTTACCAAAAACGCCAGATCGCTTCGAATTCAGAAGCACAGAAACTGGGTGTTCGCGTGTCAATGCTGCCGAATGGTGAGTTCGACCTGAGCTTCAGCGAGTTCAACATAACCAGCCCAACAAATTCCTGGCAGCCTGCCATAGCTACCGCCCAGAAAGCTTGATGTTTTCTTAGATTCCGCCAACAAGAATTCCTGTAATCAAGTTCGATACACTTTCATCAATAGAGCAAGCGTTTGTTTAGGCCCCAAGGGGGCATCGCAGTTGTTAGTACACTTTTCTCCCCCGATTACCTTCTTGCTCTCACAAAAAGAGAGCTGGAACCATTGCAGCGTGAAATAAACGTTGCAGAACGGCAGAATTATGGTAAAAACAATGCTGTGGGATTGGGCTGTACGTGTTTCTCAATGGTGTTTACCGAAACTAGGGTGCTCAACCGGACCCAAAGAACGTAGCGCATTTCACTTAAATAACTTCGGCTCACAAAAACTGAAAAAAAGTCTCGCCAAGAGAACAAAAGGCGAATATACTGTTTTTGTGAATCAATCTTCCTGTATCTTCCCGCAGAAATGGCCCAAGTTTGGATTTCGCGTTCGCATCAGGATCACAGTGCCGTATTCGGTTCTGGCTGCGCTACGCTGCATTTCTTCGTTAAAAATGCAGGCTGAAGAGCAGGTTCACATACCTTCAAAATCGGCGCTGGCCAGAGAAGAGCAGCCAGGCTGCGGCTTTAAACACGCAGTGGAACAACATTTAGAAACGCAGTTTGCGCCTCGGTTCATCCAAACGGCATTATGGCCGGAGTTTGCAACGGAACCGACAGTAACCACTAAGCCGCAAGCGACGGCCACTCTCCGCAAACCGAATCTGCGAAAGATAAACTTGAATGATTTTAGCTTTGTTCAAGACGAAAGCCTGTCTCAAAATCTCTGGCGACGTTTGCGGCACCGGATTGGCACCTGTGATTCTACCTGTCAGCGCTGCAAGCACAAGTGGGCGGTAATCGAATTAACCCCGCGCACCGGCGGAAAGCGTGTCCGGGCGTTTCGCGCTTACGCTTAGCGCTTCAAACAATTTCTTCGCGCTCAAAATTCCAATAAACCGTTCTGCGCTGGTGATAACTTTCAACCGCCATCCGACAGGCAATTGAAACACGATAGCCCAACTCAAACGGACAGTTTGTTTCTTTACCGGAGCGAACGCAGTCAAGAAAGTTCTGCATGTGCGCTCGCGGAGGAGTAACAGTGCTTCCAAGAATTATTTCGCCCTGCGGACGATTTACTTTTTCCGGAGTGTAGCGGATTTGCACGTTTTTTGAAATAGTGCCGTCGGTGCCTAAGACATTTTCCGTCATGCCGGGACTGCCATTGCCAAAACCTGATGTCCAGTGAAAAAGCAGATTCTCCGGCTGCTCCATTGTGACCGTTACCGTGTCCGGCACTTCGCGTCCATCGTTCCATAGATACAAGCCGCCTGTCATTGTCACTGCGTGCGGGATGTGCAAACCAAGCACCTTATACCAGAAAGCTGCTTGATGGCACATGTTCTCGGAAACGTTGCCGCCCGAGTAATCCCAGAAAAAACGCCAATTCCGGTAGCGCACCGGATCGAACTCCACTGCCGGAGCATCGCCCAGAAACTTGCTCCACAATATATTTTCCGGTGTCATGTCCGGATACACAGGACGCGCCCACTGCGGTTTTCCGCGCGGCGTGTTGCGGTACATGGTCGCTTCAATCGCGGTAATCTGCCCCACTTTGCCGTCCGCCAGAAACTGCAAGGCATCTTGCGCCTGTCCGAAGGAACAACTCTGGTGGCCGATTTGTACGGTCTGCTTGCCTTTTATTGGCAGGTAAACGGAACGCATACGTTTGGCCTGTTCCACAGTGAAGGCCATTATTTTTTCCTGGTACACATGCTTTCCAGCCTTAATCGCATCCACGAAATGAATGCAATGCAGGTGCGGCGGCGTGGCGATCAACACGGCATCAACGCTCGATTCATCAAGCATCTGCCGATGATCTAAAAACGTCTTTACGCCAGCAAACTCCGTCCGGGCGCGCTCCAGTTGCGCGGTATAAATATCGGAAACCGCTATAACTTGCGTGTCCGCACAGGCTGCCGCTTCACGGGCCAGAATGCTTCCACGGTCGCCATAGCCGATCACAGCCACACGAATCCGGTCGTTCGCCCCCAGAACATTACGGGGAACCGTAGCGAGGCTGCCGAGGCTAGTAGCGACTTGACTTAGAAATTTGCGGCGGGAACTCATGAGTGGGAAGAACTCAGTTACCGGCAGTGTAGCATCAGATAAAACAATCCCTTCATCAATGGTGGTGATCTCCGTGCTTATGATCGTGTGCATGAGCATGGGCAGTCGTGTTCATGCGACAGCCTCCATCGGACAGTACGCATGGCACATGTTCAAACTGAATGGTAGTGTGGTGAATTCCAAAGTCGCATAACAATCCATTCAAACGCACCAGAATCTTGCCGCTTTCCGAAGGCGGCATATCTTCAATCAGCACGTGCGAGCTAAGCGCGTGAGTTTTCTCGCCCAAACTCCAAATGTGAAGATCATGCACATCCAATACGCCATCTACGCGCGCCATCGCAGTGGTAATCTCGCCCAGATCCATGCCCTGCGGCAAGCCTTCCAGTAAGATGTTCAGCGACTCGCGCACAATGCCGATGGCGGAATACACAATTAGCAATCCAATTGCAATCGAAAGAATCGGGTCAACATACATCCATCCGGTGAACCGAATCACTATCGCCCCGGCGAGAATGGCCGCTGCGCCCAGCATGTCGCCCAACATATGGACGAAAGCGGCCCGAAGATTCATGTCTCCCTTTTGGCCCTGGTGCAGCCCGGCCATAATCGCACCGTTTACCAGAATGCCTACGACCGCCACCCATCCCATCCAGAATTGATCGACCGGCACTGGATGAAGGAGCCGCTGGGCCGCCTCCCAGAAAATAAAAAGCGATATTACAATCAGCGTGAGCGCATTCACAAATGCAGTCAGAACGCCGGCTCGTCCGTAGCCGTAGGTGCGCGATTGATCCGCCGGCCGGTCCTGCCAGTGCAAGCCGATAGCGGCCAGCAGCAATGCTAATGCATCGGTGAAGTTATGCCCGGCATCTGACAAAAGCGACAAACTGCCGGAGTGAAATCCGGCCCAGACTTCAAATGCCGTAAAGCCGAGAGTGGCCGCTAATGACAGCTTTAAAATCCAGCCCGTGCCATGCGCGTGGGTGTGATGGTGCAAAATTCGCTCCCATTACTAATTTACGATAAAACGCCCATGCCCATCCTTTCCTTTTTATTCGCTGCTCCTCTGGCGGTAGGAAGCGCAGCACCGGACTTTTCTTTATTCGACCAAGCCGGGCAGTCTGTCACTCTTTCCTCATTCCGGAACCGGAAGAATGTGGTGCTGGTGTTTTACCCGGGCGACAACACCAGCGTTTGCACCAAACAGTTATGCGAATTCCGCGATCGCTGGCCGGATGTCACCGCGAAAGACACAATCGTTTTTGGAGTGAACCCGCAGAGCCGCGAAAAACATACCCGCTTCATCGCTCGCTATCGCTTCCCGTTTCCTTTATTGGTGGACGAAGACCAGAAAGTGGCCCGGCAGTATTCAGCTTCAGGCTTGCTGGTAAAACGAACAGTTTACCTGGTCGGCAAAAGCGGCATCATTCGATTTGCGGAACGCGGTAAACCCGATCCGGCAACCGTACTGACAACCGCAGAATAAAAATTTTGTTGTGAAACCTACCTAAATAAAATGCGCCTGCCGGCCCTCTCGTGATACCATGCCCGCGTTGTGTTGAAATTTACTGTCGTCATTCCCTTACTTGCTTTTGTTCTCGCTTGCGACAGCAGCAAGCCGTCCGATCATCCCGCGCTTTCGCCTACCGTTGCCGAGCAGTTGCTTCATTACGACACGCGCGCCGATAATCATTTGAAAAACCTGAAGCACCAGGACCCGACTTGCGTTTACAAACTGCAATTGCCCGACCAAAGCAACCATCCTGATTCCATTGCGCTCGACCATATTGCTTTCTGCAGCGGCAGAAACGATTTAAAAGCGTTCGACACGCACGCTGAATTTCAATGGAATAAAACCGCCGGCAAATGGGAACTGGTTCAGATCGGCGGGTGAAAGCAGCCTTCCCAGGCCTGTATCCGATTCTTGACACCGCTGCGTTTGAAGCTCGCGGTTATCCGCTTATTCGTTCCGCGTCCGTGCTGCTCGAAACAGGCGTTCGCATCTTACAGTACCGCCACAAAGCGGCATTCACTGAAGACCGCCTGCAGGAAGCAAAACAGATTTCCGCGCTGTGCCGCGCTCACGAAGCGGTTTTCATCATGAACGATCGCGCCGATTTTGCTCACCTGCTTGGAGCCGGTCTTCATCTCGGCCAGGATGATCTACCGCCCGCCGCTGCCCGCCGAGTGGTCGGCCCTGATGCCTTTCTCGGTTTTTCCACTCACAACGAAGCGCAACTGCGCAGCGCGGCCAATCTGCCGATTAATTACGTAGCGCTTGGCCCGATCTTTACCACCGCGTCCAAGCAGAATCCTGATCCGGTAGTCGGCCTGGAACAACTTAAACATTTGCGTTTGCTTGTTTCGCAGCCTTTGGTCGCCATTGGCGGAATTACGCTATCTACCGCAACTTCGGTTCTCGAAAACGGCGCGGATTCGGTAGCAGTCATCTCGGCTCTGTTACCCGATCAACCCGGTGATTGGGGCGAATTTTCCCGCCGCGCTGGTGAATGGTTAAAAGCGGTTGAGGCTTAACGCTCATCAATGAATCAATACCGGCTGCGCGTTTGAACCCGGCGGCGAACTCGGTTTAAAATCGCGGTAATCCACGCTTTTCGAATCCTCTGTTTCAAGCGCTCCTGAAAAATAAGCAGGCAAATGATCGCCCCAGCTCAGGTCAAAATCACGAATACGCAAACCATCCACATAACGCGCGTAAATCGCCGGAATGTCATGCTTAAATATCGCTTCGCTCCTGCTGGTAGCGGTCCAGCGAAGATCGAAATTGCCGCCCACTGATTGCGCAATACGCTCCTGCGGCGCTCGCACGTGCATGCGAATCTGATTCAGGTAAATATCCCGCACAATGCTGTCCGGTGCGCCATAGATCATCATGCCGCTTTCCGCTTCGATTGTGATGTTGCTGAAATGCACATCGCGGATTTCCGATTTGCCGTTACCGGTCCGGGCGGCAATGTAGATTGGTTCTCCTTTGCCCCACCAGTGGCCGGTAATCAGGTTCGTTTCCATTGTGATGTTTGAAAACAGCACATGCGCGGTATGCTCTTCGCCGCGACTGAAAACGCCCAATCCGCGGTTTGCATGAATCGATAAATTGCTGAACGTGCTGTAGCGCGTGTCTTCCAGCCGCACCGCCGCTGAATATGAAAACAACGAACAGTTATTCACGTGAATATCGTCGCTCGAAACAATTGCGAAATCGTCGTCGCCTGCCCGGATATCGGAATCGGAAACATGCACGTTCTTGCAGCGCATACAATCGATTCCATCATTGTTAGGAATTAAAATATTGTTCTGAATATGAATGCCGCTGATCGTGGCTCCTTCCGAGCCCTGCAAATGCAGCGTCCAATTCGGCGCGTTCTTCAACGTCACACCCCGAACTACGATGTTGCGGCAATCGGAAAGAATAATCAGGGTTCCCGGCCTTCCATTAGGGCGCGTTGCCACCGGGCCAAACTCCAGGCCGTATTTCGGAGCATCAAAATCGTCACCCTGCCGGGTGTATTTAGCATCAAAATCAGGCGTATTATGGAATGATTTCAGGTCAAAAAACGAATCCCCGTTGCCGTCAATCACGCCTCGGCCCGTGATCGCAATATTCTCTGCTTTTCGCGCCACAATCAACCCTACCCGGAAGCCTTCGCCGGAACTGTTTACTCCATAATCCCGGCCAAAGCCATACTGCGGACTGCTGCCGTAATCGGCCACGTTCGGACTGCCTTCGAGCACCGCTCCTGCTTGCAGTTCCAGCGTGACGTTGCTTAACAACTCGATTGTTCCGCTGAGATATGCGCCGGGAGGAAATACCACCGTTCCACCGCCCGCATCGTGCGCCGCCCCGATGGCCTTCGAAATGGCCGCCGTGTCGAGCGTTGTGCCGTCGCCATGCGCGCCAAACACCCGCACGTTGAACAACGAGCCTTCCGGCTTTTCGTTCTGAGCCGCAGCAGTTCCCTCCCAAACCCACGTCGCCAGAATTAACAAAATCAACGCTCTTCCCATACGTTTCATCCCATTTACGTGTAACACGCCGCTTCTGCGCCGTTGTCAACAAACATTCAACTTGCTTTGTTATCGTGAAAACGCATTCCTTGCCGATTCCTAACCATGTATCAAACCAAGCGCACTCTTATTAGGCTCGTTTTCATTCCGCTCATGTTCTTTCGAGCTGGAGCGCAATCCAACACCAGTTCTCCCGACCTCCAGATCCGCTTGAATCAGATTCAGGTCATCGGCACGCATAACAGTTATCACAACGGCATTGCGCCGAATGAAACCAAGCTCTGGGCGCAAAAAAATCCAAAGCTATTAGCTGCTCTGGATTACCGTCACGCGCCGTTAGCCGATCAGTTTTCCGCCGGTGTGCGACAGATTGAACTGGATATTTTTGTTGATAGCAAAGGCGGCTTATATGCGAACCCGAACGGACCGCATCTGGTGGCCCAAGCCGGTTTGCCTGCTGACCCGCCGTTTGATCCCAACGGTTTCATGAAACAGCCCGGCTTTAAAGTGATGCATGTGCAGGACGCGGATTACCGCAGCACCTGCCAAACGTTTGTGAACTGCCTGCAAATTGTGCGCTCCTGGTCGCAAGCTCATCCGAACCACGTTCCCCTTTTCATCTTGGTGGAAACCAAAGAAGATACGCCGCAGCGGGCCGATTACTATTTCACTCATGCCGAGCCATTCACCCGGGCCGCTTTCGATGCGCTGGACGCGGAAATCCGCTCCGTGTTCCCGCCGGAAGAGCTAGTTACTCCCGACCTGGTTCGCGGCCAACACGCTACCTTGAACGAAGCAATCCGCGCGGAAGGCTGGCCCACGCTTGCACAGTGCCGAGGCAAAGTGATTTTCTTAATGGATCAAAAGAAAGTCGGTCCTATTTATCTGGAAGGTCATCCTTCGCTGCGCGGGCGCATTCTCTTCACCAATGCCGACCCCGGCACGCCCGATGCCGCTTTTGTGGAACAAAATGAAGGAACTGCCGAAGCAATTGCTGCATTAGTGCGTCAAGGCTATCTGGTGCGCACCCGCGCTGATGCTGATACCGCGCAAGCGCGGACCAACGACACCAGCCGCCGCGACATCGCTCTTCAAAGCGGCGCGCAGATGGTCAGCACCGATTATCCGAACTCCGAGCCTGCTTCCTGGACCGGCTATAAAGTTGCGCTGCCCAACAACGTAGCGGCCCGTTGCAATCCGGTGCTGAAACCGGTCGGATGCGTTGACGCGCAACTGGAGCCGATAAATTAACTTGGTCGCTCAACCCGGAAGAGTTTATGATTGTTCGCATAAACTTTTCCCATCATGACCTGCGCTCAACTGCTTGTTCTTTTAGTACTCGCCGCGCCCGCATGGGCCGAATCCGGTCTGCTGATGCAGAACCCGACCATGAACAAAACCGAGATCGTCTTCTCTTATGCCGGCGATCTGTGGACCGTGCCCCGCGTGGGGGGCGAAGCGCAGCGCTTAACCACCGGCCCGGGCAAAGAAACCAACCCGATCTTTTCACCCGACGGTAAGACCATTGCCTTTACCGGCGAATACGACGGCAACATCGACGTGTTCACGGTTCCTGTTACCGGCGGCATCCCCAAGCGCCTCACTCATCATCCGGACATTGACTCCGCCGTAGGATGGTCGCCCGACGGCGCGCGCATTCTTTTCGTTTCTATGCGCAGCGCCGAAAACGATTCCCCACGGTTTTTCACGGTTTCTGCCGAAGGCGGCTTTCCGACCCCGGTTCCTTTGCCGATGGCGGTAGAAGGTTGTTACTCGCCCGATGGCAAGCAGATTGCTTATGGTCCGATATTTCATTGGCAGGCTGCCTGGAAGCGTTATCGCGGCGGCCAAACTACGCCAATCTGGATTGCGAATCTCGCTGATTCTCAAGTGAAGGCAATCCCCCGCGATAATTCCAACGACACCCATCCTATGTGGGTAGGCAGCGACATTTACTTTTTGTCCGACCGCAGCGGCCCGACCACGCTGTTCCGCTACAACACCGCTTCCGGCAAAGTGTCCCAAGCGATTGAAAACCACGGTCTTGATTTCAAATCCGCTTCCGCCGGCCCGGACGGTATTGTTTACGAGCAGTTCGGCAGCATCGGCATCTACAGCTTCGCCAACCATCAGGCGCACAAAGTAGATATTCGTATCTCCGCCGATTTTCCGGAAGTCCGGCCCAGGTTTGTGAAAATCAAGCCGAATCAGATTGCCAATGCCACCATCTCGCCTTCCGGCGCTCGCGCAGTATTCGAAGCGCGTGGGGAAGTGCTCACCCTGCCTGCCGAAAAAGGAGCGTTACGCAATCTGACGCATTCGCCCGGCGTCGAAGACCGTAATCCGGTCTGGTCACCCGATGGGAAAAGCATCGCCTGGTTTTCCGATGAGAGCGGCGAATACGCTTTGCATATCGGCAATCAGGATGGCCTTGGTGAGTGCAAAAAGATTGATCTCGGTAACCCGCACTCCTACTTCTACACGCCCGCGTGGTCGCCCGACAGCAAGAAAATTGTGTTCACGGATAAATGGCTGAACCTTTGGTACGTCGATATCGAGAAAGGCGCCAAGATCAAAGCCGGAAGCACTAGTCTGGATGACACGCAACAGGATATGAACCCGGCCTGGTCGCCCGATAGCCGCTGGATTGTTTACACAAAGCTGCTGCCCACTTTTTATCACCAGATCTATGTTTACTCTCTTGATACCGGAAAATCCACACCGCTTACTGACGGCATGAGCGACGCGACCTCGCCAGTATTCGACCGAAGCGGCAAGTACCTGTACTTCACGGCCAGCACGAACATTGGCTTAGCCGCGGGCGGCAACGGCGGTAACTTGTCTTCGATTGAGCGTCCTAAAACCAGCAACGTGTATGTGATGGTGTTGAGTAAGAAGCTCGGCTCTCCGCTCGCCCCCGAAAGCGACGACGAGAAAGCTGAAGAACCGAAGCCTGCGGCAACCGCCGGCGACAAAACCAAAACCAACTCCCCCGCGAAAACCGAGATCGACTTTGACGGCATCAGCCAGCGCATTCTTGCTCTGCCTGTAGCAGAGTTGAACTACCTGAAGCTATGGGCAGGCGCGGAAGGAACGTTGTTCCTGTGGTCCACCGAAACGGTTCAGCTCAAACAGGCGCCGCCTGCCGGTCCCATTGATAAGTTCGATCTGAGCAAGCGCAAAACTGAACGCTTTGCGGATGGCGTACAATCCGCCGATCTTTCCGCTTCCGGCGAAAAGATTCTTTATAAGCAAGGCGAGAAGTGGTTTATCACCGGCACGCAAGCACCCGCCAAACCCGGCGAAGGCGCGCTCAACCTGGACGCGCTGGAAGTGTGGAGCGACCCGCGCGCGGAATGGAAGCAGATGTACCGTGAAACCTGGCGCATTGAGCGGGATTTCCTGTACGATCCGCACTTCCACGGACTGGACCTGAAACAAACCGAAGCCAGGTACGCGCCTTTTGTGGACGGGCTTGCGTCCCGCGCTGACCTGAATTATCTGTTTGAAGAAATGCTCGGTGAACTCACGCTCGGCCATGTGTTTGTGGGTGGAGGCGATCTGCCTGATGTGAAACATACCAGCGTCGGGCTGCTCGGCGCGGACTACTCGATCGAAAACGGTCGCTACCGGTTCAGCCGCATTTTTAATGGCGAAAACTGGAACCCGGAGCTGCGCGCCCCGCTGACGCAACCCGGCGTGAACGTGCAGGCGGGCGAATACCTGCTCCGCGTACAGGGGCAGGATGTTCGTCCGCCCACGGATCTGTATTCCTATTTTGGCGAGACCGCCGGCAAGCCGATTGTGATTACCGTCAGCCCCAACCCGGACGGCTCCGGCGCGCGCGATGTCACCGTTGTTCCGGTAGATAACGAAAAAAACCTGCGTCATCTGGCCTGGGTGGAAGATAACCGCCGCAAGGTAGAAATCGCGACCGGCGGCAGGGTGGGTTACGTGCATGTTCCCGATACCGGTTTAGACGGCTACACCAGTTTTAATCGCTACTACTTTGCCCAGTCCGACAAGCAGGCCGTGATTGTAGACGAACGCTTCAATCACGGCGGCCTGCTCGCCGACTACATCGTGGAACTGTTGAACCGTCAGCTTCTCAGCAAAATTACCTATCGCGAAGGGATTGGAACCACCACTCCTGCTGCCGCCATTTATGGGCCAAGGGTAATGATCACCAATCAGTTTGCCGGTTCGGGCGGCGATGCCCTGCCCTGGTACTTTCACAAACTCTCGCTTGGCCCTCTGGTCGGCAAACGAACCTGGGGCGGGCTGGTCGGCATCAGCGGCTATCCTGACCTGATGGACGGAGGGCACGTCACCGCGCCGCGCGCTGCCATTTACGGCCTAAATGGCGAATGGGAGGTGGAAAACCATGGCGTTTCGCCCGACTACGATGTGGAACTCGACCCCGCGCAATGGCGGCAAGGCAAAGACACGCAGCTTGATAAGTCGATTGAGGTAGTTTTGGATCTGCTCCAGAAAAACCCGCCGAAAACTTATCCAAAGCCGGAATATCCGAATTATCATTCAACCAAGTAGCAGCATCAGAAACAAACTATATCCAATAAACCTGCCTGATTGTGCTATCTTCGCTGTTTAACTTTTGTTTCTCCGTCCTTTGCCGGCCACGCTGACGACAAGGCAAGGGTAAACGCACACTGTTGAGGTGGATATTTGAGCCTTCTTGCAACCAAGCCGATGGAACGCATCCTCGCGGAAGCGGATGACACGGAGCATTCTTTAAAGCGAACTCTGGGACCGGTCGCGCTGATTGCGCTCGGCATCGGCGCGGTAATCGGGGCTGGCATCTTTACGCTGGCCGGCAAGGCTGCCGCCGATCATGCCGGCCCGGCCATTGTTCTTTCTTTCGTGCTCGCCGCCATCGGCTGCGGTTTTGCCGGTCTCTGCTACAGCGAATTTTCCACCATGATCCCCATCGCCGGCAGCGCATACACTTACGCTTACGCCACCCTGGGCGAACTGCTGGCCTGGATCATCGGTTGGGATCTGGTGTTGGAATACGCCATCGGCGCGGCCACCGTTTCGGTCGGCTGGTCGGGCCATGTACTCGATCTGCTGCGCCGGTTCGGCATCGATATTCCACTGCAATATGCTACCTCGCCTTTCGAAATGGTAAAGCTTGCTGACGGCACGATGGCGCATGGCATTGCGAACTTCCCGGCCATCCTCATTCTGCTGCTGATGACGCTGGTGCTCATTGTCGGCATTCAGGAATCGGCCACGGTGAACACAGTGATCGTCATTTTGAAAGTCAGCGTGGTCATCTTCTTTATTCTGATCGGCTGGGCTTACATGAACGGCGCGAACCATCATCCGTTTATTCCCGCCAACACCGGAACCTGGGGACAGTTCGGCTGGAGCGGCATTCTGCGCGGTTCCGGCGTCATCTTTTTTGCCTACATCGGCTTCGATGCGGTTTCCACCGCCGCGCAGGAAACCAAAAATCCGCAGCGAGACATGCCCATCGGCATCATCGGCTCGCTGCTGGTCTGCACCATTCTGTTCATCTTGTATTCTTTTGTGCTGACCGGTATCGTCAGTTACCATACCTTCCAGGACCCGCGTTATTACGCCGCGCCTATTACTGCCGCGCTGGCAAAAATGCCTTTTCCCTGGCTCGGCGTTGCGATGGATCTCGCCATCATCGCTGGTTTAACGTCCGTCATTCTGGTGATGCTTCTGGGCCAAAGCCGCGTGTTTTATTCCATGTCGCACGATGGCTTGCTGCCCCGCATATTTTCTGTTGTTCATCCTAAATTCCGCACGCCTTGGCTTTCCAATCTGTTGATGCTTGTCTTTGTCGGCATCTTCGGCGGACTCGTTCCGATCGGCACTTTAGGTGAGATGACCAGCATCGGAACCTTGTTTGCCTTCGATATCGTCTGCGCCGGAATTATTGTGATGCGCCGCACCCGCCCCGACCTGCCGCGCGCTTTCAAAACTCCTTTAGTGCCGCTGGTGCCGATCTTGGGTATTCTATTCAACTCGCTGATGATCTTCAGCTTGGGCGTGGATAACTGGCTGCGGCTGATCATCTGGCTCGTGATCGGTCTAGCGATTTACTTCGGCTACAGTCGCTATCACAGCAAATTAACAGCGGACGAAGCCCGGCAAGCCGCCAAAATCGGCTAAACCAAAATGTTTTCGTAAATGTTCTGTAAAGCAAGCTTGGCCGGAACGTTTTGGAAGCTGATCTCATCACTCCGTTTCACGTACTCCCGAAGTGTCCAAAACCCCGGCTCCTGGTAGCAAAAATGCTCTACGCTCACCCGGTCTTGAGCGATTAAAAGGTACTCCCGGAAGGAAGGCAGACTGCGATAATAATTAAACTTCTTACCGTGATCGTAGTCCTCGGTAGAAGGGGAAAGAACCTCAATCACGAGCAGCGGATTAAGAAGCGTATCGTCGCTTTCGCCTAAGTACTGTTCTTCTCCGCAAGTCACTAACACCTCGGGATACACATACGCAGTTTTTGCAGGAATAAAGACGCGACACTCCGGGCCATCTACCCGGCAAGAAGATCCGGCGAGATGAATCCTCAAATTACTCGTAAGATTTAACACAACATTACGATGGTTCTTACTGGCTTTCGCCATCGCAAATATTTCGCCTTCGACGTACTCATTGCGAAACTCTGATTGGTTGTCCAGAACAAGATATTCTTCCGGAGTGAGGTAGGTTTTTGAAGCGGTAGACATACATCTCCTGCGATCAACAGACGTTCTGTTTTCACTTTACCTTCACTACAGAAAGTTAAAACAAAAAACGCCGCTGATCTCTCAACGGCGTTTTCGCTTGGTTCACTTTCTTTTCTAAAACACGTACTTCAATGCAAACTGAATATTACGTTCGCCTTGGGAGGAGTTGATTTGGCCGAGCGTTGATCCGACCGTGGTGTTCGGCGCGTTCAGAATCACTGTATTGGTGAAATTGATTCCTTCAGCGCGCAGTTCAACATACTGATGTTCTGTAATCGCAAACTGCTTGGTCAGGCTCAGGTCCGCCGTGTGCAGGCCGGGTCCGCGAGTTGTTCCCACGCCGCAAGTGCCGAAAGAGTTTGGTGATTCAACAGCATAAGCAGTCGGGTCGAACCATTGATAGCCGCCGGTGCCGATATTGCGTGTTCCGAAAGTATGCTGCTGCCCGATGCAGTTCGCTAACTGGTTCGGATTGTGCACGCCACTATTGTCTATGCCGGAATCGATCGTCAGCGGGAAGCCGCCGCGCCAGTTCACAATCGCGTTAATCTGCCAGTCGCCGACCGCGGCATTCACCGCTTTGTTCAGGTTCGTTCCAAATTTCCGTCCGCGCCCGAAGGGAAGATCGTAGGTAACAAATCCATTGAAGGCATGGGGAACATCGTAGTAACAGGGGCCATAATTCAAATGGGAGTTATAACTGTCCTGCCAGTAATACCAATTGCCCACCGCTTGGCCGTAGCCGCCGTAATAGCCTACTGCGTTTGAAAGGCACTTCGACCACGTATAGTTCGCCTGGAACTCCAAGCCGCTTGCCAATCGCTTCACCAGCGA
>CAXTWH010000022.1:28000-85589 GCA_964247975.1 uncultured Bryobacteraceae bacterium
TTGATGTTGTCTGCGGTGCTCGCGCCGAAAATGGTGTAGCCTTGCGCCAGCGTGGACGGGGTCTGGCCCGCCGCGTAGTTGACATTGTGTTCAGTAGCGAAAGGCGGATTCAACGTTAGCCGCAGATTAGTGCCGGTCCCTTCCAGGAAGTTCGAAAGCGTGTAAGCGGCCCGAATCACCGTGCTGGAATTAGGGCTGAAAGCCAACCCAATGCGCGGCTGAAAATTAGTAAGGCCGTTGTACTGATTTACCAACGCCTGGCTGTTTCCGTTCTGGCCGGCAATTTGAAGCTGGCCGGTGATTTCGTCGAAATTAGCCTGCCGGTTTTTCACTTCCACCCAGGGCGTATGGAGTTCCCATCGGACTCCTAAGTTCAACGTCAACTGCGATGTAACCCGCCAATCGTCCTGAACGAAAGCGCCATAGATAGTGGATCGCTGGCCCCAAGTGCCGCCCGCAATTCCACCTTGCACGTTATACGGATTACCGGTCAGAAAGTCGGCTTCCGCCGCACCGGTATACTGCCCGTTGAACCCGAACTGGCCGGCGATACCCGCATTGCCGGAATAAAAGGTGTTGATGCGATCGCGAAAAGCTTGAAATCCGGTGCGAAGCGTGTGCGCCCCGCGCGAAATCACCACCGTGTCCTCAGCCTGGCCCACGGTGTCGGCGAATTGCTGGAAGACTTCAGGGTTTCCAAAGGCAGTACCGACAGTAGCTAGATTGCCGCTGTTAAAAACAAAACCGGGCAGCACTGTCGTGGGAACGCCGGGAATGCCGACACTCGCTGCCGAAAGCGCGGTTCCGCTCAAAGCGCCAGTGATGATGGGCAGATAATTTACGCCGATGCGCGCTTCATTCACCACAGTCGGAGTGAATGTTCGCGTGTAGTTCACTACTCCGTTAAAAGTAGGAAATACGCTATCGCTGTTGTACAACAGCGGAATGCTGTTTGTAACCGGGTTGTCAATATGCGCCTGCGAATAGCGTCCGAAAACATGGTCTTTATCGGAAGCGTTCCAATCCAAACGGATATCGCCTTGGTCCTGATTGGTGTACTGGTGCGTGGTGTTAACGGAGTTATTGATGAGACTGCCGTTGGTAGGCTGCGGGTATAACGACGAGTTCACAATCGCCGACGCTTGCGGACTCACCAAACCCGCCGCGAGCAAATTGTTATTGGGGATTGCCGCGCCCGTCTTAGGATTTTTTAATTGAATTCCTTGCTGTGTCAGCAACTGCGAAAAATCGCCTTGGCGTTCCGCCGTGGTCAATACGGTGAAAACGCTGCTCGTCGCCGGCTGATCGTAGCGCGAACCCTGGTAATCCGCGAAAAAGAACAGCTTGTCGCGAATAATGCGTCCGCCGAGGGCTGCGCCGAACTCGTTCCAGCGCAGCAGCGGCCGCGACAGCCCGGCCCAGTTGTTGCCCCAGTTGTTTGCGTTCAGTTTGTCGTTGCGAATAAACTCAAAAGCGTCGCCGTGGAACGCGTTCGCGCCGCTCTTCGTGCTGACGCTGATGATGCCGCCCATGAAGTTGCCGAACTCAGCCGAAGCATTCTGGGTAATCATGTTGAATTCCTGAATGGAATCGACGCTGGGCGTATAACCGACGGCGTTTTCTGAAATTTGGTTATTGTCCATACCATCCAACAGAAAATTATCCGTCTGCTCGCGGTTTCCATTCACTAGCGGACGTCCGCCGTTAAAGGTGGACTGCGCTCCGGTAAAAGTGGATGGATTTGTAGTCACTGTGCCGGGCGCAAGCAGCGTCAACTGCACATAATTCCGCGTCGCCAGCGGCAGTTGCGCATTCGTTTTCGCATCCAGCACCGTTCCCAACTGCGTGGATTCGGTTTGTAAGATCGGCGCGGCGCTGTTTACTTCCACTGTCTGGTTCACGTCGCCCACTTGCAGCGGAAAATCGATACGGGCGTTCTGATTTAATTGCAGAACCACCTCGTTCTTTACCGCCGCTTGAAATCCGGGTGCTTCCACCCGCACCTGGTAACGCCCGACAGGGATGCGCGGCAAACTGTAATTTCCATCGGTATTCGCGGTCGCGGTATATTCAAAGCCGCGATCCAAATCCTTTACCGTTACCTTCGCCTGCGTAACGGCAGATCCAGAAGGATCGGTCACGGTTCCCGAAATAGCAGCAGTCACTTCCTGCGCTTGCATGGCGCTGGAGGACAAGAAGAGCGTACACACTGCCCAAACTAGAAATAGCGTTTGGTAAGTGAATAAACGAAGCCTGTACAATCCTGAACTCATAGAACTCCCTTGAAAAATAAAGCCTTTACGCGATTGTAGGATTGCTGCTTATCGATGTCAAGCAAAAGCAAGCATAAGTAAGCAAAGCACGTCGTGTGATCAGACAATCCTTACGTATGACCGTTCCGCAACCAAGCTAATGTTATTGTAGATTCAACGTAGTTAAATCTACAAACTTCAATCAGGATATGTTCGCCCCACGCCAGTTGCCTAGTAGCTACTGAAATTTCCGAAAACACCCGATAGAGATCCAGTGGAACCAGCTATTCACGGGAGTTCTCGCGTCCAAAAGCGCTCCCATCCCGCTCTGTTGTTAAACAGCGCGTTCCACCCAACCTGGATGCAATGTTTGCCCCGGCTCTGGCGCATAGCCGGATTGATTCTGCTTGTCAGCCGGGTTCTCTTAAGTCAGCATTACCAGTTTCAGAACTACGGAGCTAAGGACGGATTAAACAATCTGGTTGTGCAGAACCTGATTGAAGATAAATCCGGTTATCTCTGGGCAGCCACGCAAAACGGCCTGTTCCGATTCGACGGCACACGCTTTCAATTCTATGGTTCTGAAGCCGGGCTATCTGCTCCAGACATCTTCTGTTTAAAGGAAGACAACAACGGCAGAATCTGGACAGCCAGTTCTCATCGTGTGGATATCTTAAACGGCAACAGCTTTCATGCTCTTACTTTTGATCGCGCCATCGATATCCAAACCAGCGCTGCTTTAGCCTTCAATTCCGCCGAAAACTTGATGTACTTAGCCACTAAGCAGGGCGTGGCGCAGATCAGGAACAACAATGTCATCTGGCAAAAGCCGCTATCCAAAATTTCCGCTTTATCAGTTTTCTATTCCAAAGACGAGTTTCTGTGGATCACCAGCCGCTCTGCAATCGTCCGCTACAATCACGCGGACATACGTACTTATGGCTCCCAACAAGGTGTTCCGGAAGACGTTTGGGTGGGAATCATCGAAGACGCGCAAGGCGATCTTTGGATCCGCTCGGAAACACAGCTTCGTGTGCTACGCCGGGGCGCGGAACGCTTTGTGGCGGTTCCTGTGCCATTTCCTTTGGCAGGAGCCGCTGGAGTCCTGCTGGAAACCAATGAGGGAAGTCTGCTGATCCCCACCGGCGCTGGCATTATTCGCTATCAGGACGGAGCTTGGGATCGCCTAACCACCGCAAGCGGGCTGACCGACGACTCTACCTACAGCCTTGCTTCTGATCGTCATGGCTCTTTATGGGTAGGTTTGTGCGGAGCCGGAGTAGACCGCTGGCCTAAGCCAGGCAATTGGGAGGGTTGGCGTCAAGCGCAGGGCTTGTCGAATCCGTATGTTTACTCCATCGTACCTGATCAAATCGGAGGCTTGCTGCTGGGTACAGATGATGGTTTGCGGTATTTTTCCAAGGAACGAAAATTTTCCACAATCGTCACCAGTAAGTCCGGTTTGCTAGGAGATCAGATACGCGCTCTTCAACTTGATCATCGCGGCTTCATTTGGGTCGGCACTATTCCGGGTGGTCTCAACAAAATCACCGGTCGCCAGGTTCAAACCATCAAACTGCCGAAAAAAGCGGCTCATGACCCGGTTAATGGTGTAGTGAGTTTGGCGCTCGATCTGACAGACACGCTTTGGATTGGAACGCCACAGGGTTTATTCTCCTTGAACACCCGTAATACTGATGCCGCAGTAATTCCGGTAAAGATTGATGCTTTAGCCGGCAATGAGGAATTCTTCGGCCTCCTGTTGGATCGCAAGGGCCGCGTCTGGGCTGGAAACGGGCAAGGCGTGGCGATTTGGAACGGGACGAAGTGGTCTGGTCTTCCCGCCGCATCGAACAACGATACCGAAGTACTCAAAATCGCCGAACAGCCGGACGGCACGGTATTCACTATCTCCGGCGGGGGAACGCTTACTGCGTATCGGGAAAACAGCGCGGGATGGACCGCTTCCGCCATTGAAACGCCGCCCGAGCTTCGCAAGCAAAGAATTTATTCTCTTGCCGTAGGCTGGCAGCAATCGGTGTGGATCGGCACCGATCGTGGCGTTTTTGTTCTGGCTAATTCCCGGTGGCGTCACGATGAGCAGGAAGATGGGTTGATTTGGAACGACACAAACCTTGGCGGTCTTACCAGCATCGGTCGAGACGTATGGATCGGAACCAGTCGCGGACTGGCCCATTACCGTGCTCCCGTCATAAACGAACCGGGTTTTCCCGCTCAAACAGTGATCAGCAGCATTCATTCAGGCGATCGCAGTATTGACCCGAAACAGAACAACTTTCCGTTCGGCAAAACTCATGACCTCACTTTCCATTTCGGCACCCTCAACCTGTCACGACAACATGCCATTAGATTTCGCTACCGCCTGCTCGGATCTGAAGGAAACTGGACCACTTCCGAAACCAGGGAAGTCACCTACTCGACCCTTCCTCACGGCAGCTATCAATTTGAAGTTCAAGCCATCGAGCCGGACGGAATCAAGGATTTTCCTGCCCGTTATGCCTTTTACATTCCCCCGCGCTGGTTCGAAACGTGGTGGTTTCGGATGGCTTGCGTCCTTTCTGCCTGCTTATCAGCGGCCCTGGTCTGGCGGGGGCGCACCAATGCCCTGCGAAAGCGGCAGAAACAACTGGAACAGGCCGTGGAAGAACGCAGTCAGGAATTAAAACAGAGTAATAAATCTCTATCAAACTTGGTCGAGCAGCTAAAAGAAGCAAACAGTAAGGCCGAAGCGGCAGCCCGCGCGAAAGCTGATTTCCTGGCAATGATGAGCCATGAAATTCGCACGCCCATGAACGGCGTCATCGGCATGGCTTCGCTTCTGGCCGACACCCCTCTGGCGAACGAACAGCGTGATTTCGTGGAAACCATTCGTGGTTCAGCCGACACGCTTCTGACCATCATCAATGACGTTCTCGATTTTTCAAAAATCGAAGCAGGCCGCTTGGAATTGGAGCAGGTTTCTCTTGAACCGCTATTGATCGCCGAAGAAGCAATGGATCTGGTTTCTACTGCTGCTTCTCGAAAAGGAATTCACGCCCAGGTATTTATTGAACACAATGTGCCGGAAGCCGTTCTGGGCGATCCCTCGCGGCTGCGCCAGATTCTCCTTAACCTATTAAGCAATGCTATTAAGTTCACCGAGCGCGGTTCTGTCACTTTGAGAATCAGCGCGCTCCAGCCTGCCCCGAACGACTGCGCTTTCATCAAATTTTCGGTGACGGATACCGGCATCGGCTTGTCGGCGGAAGCGCAAACCCGGCTTTTTAAAACCTTCTCGCAGGCTGACGCTTCTACCAGCCGGAAGTACGGCGGAACCGGACTAGGATTAGTCATTTCAAAACGCTTAACCGAACTGATGGGCGGAGCCATCGGAGTAGAAAGCGTGGTTGGCGAAGGAAGCACATTTTTCTTTACCGTAAAAATCAATAATGGCCCTAATCTGCAAGCTTCGAAGAATTATCGCAGTCTGCTGGCCGGAAAACGCGCGCTGATTATAGAAGATTTTGTTCTCGACCGGCAGATGGTAGCGAGCCATGTTGCCTTCGCCGGAATGTCCGTGGTTGAAGCGCCGCTCGGTGCAAACGCCATTGAGCTATTTAGAAAAAGCCAGAATTCTCCCTGCGACATCATTCTAGTCACGGCGGCTCTGGCCGACGTGGAAGTGCAAGCCTTTATCTCCCTTCTGCGGTCGTTTCCCTTAGCGGCTCATGTGCCGGTTATTGTTCTTGCTTCCCACCAGGAGCGGGCTAACGCGGCGCGAGCTTTATCATTCAACAACACTGCTTGTTTAAACAAACCGGTGCGCCGAAGCCAGTTAGTGGAAACCATTGCGGATCTTCTCAAAATCGCGGTGATCAAAACCAATCGCGTTGCTGATTCCGCCTCATCTCATCCCCGGAACGCCAAAGTTCTTCTAGTGGAAGACAATCGAGTGAATCAGAAAGTCGCTACCACCATGTTGAAACGCTTAGGCTGCGCGGTGGAAATCGCCTCCGACGGAGTGGAAGCCGTCGAAAAAGTGAAAAACATTCCATACGACCTCATCTTCATGGATTGCCAGATGCCGAACATGGACGGCTACGAAGCCACGCGATTAATTAGGCAAACGCCCGGCAGTGGAGCGAAAACGCCGATTGTTGCCCTCACCGCGAACGTGCTGCCCGGTCAGGACGCGCTCTGCCGCGAAGCCGGCATGGACGATTACCTGATGAAGCCCATGACGCAGCAGAATTTGGCGCAAGCCATAGATCGTTGGGTCACCGCAACTGTTGACTGCGAAGTTGTATCTTAAATCCGGTTTTCAACCTGGCTGCAAGAACGCTGCCCGGTCTATCATGATCAATTGGCGAGTCTCGTTAAATCCATTCGTTCCGGCACTTTTCCGTTTCTTGTTTTGTTTCTGGTCTGTCTTCGTTTCACCCATCTGCGGCTGCTTTGGGCCGATGAAGATTACCATCTCGCCGCCGCGCTCCAGATTCTTCACGGCAAGCTGCCCTACCTCGATTTCTGGTACGATAAACCGCCTCTCGCCGCTTTCTTCTATTTATTGAATGGAGCGATGCCCGGCTTCTCGCTGCGGGCGCTCGGCGCGGCTTATGTTCTTTCCTGCTGCTTGGTTGCTTACCGCCTGGCCGCCGAATGGTGGAGCGAAACCGAGGGCCGAGTTGCCGCCCTGCTGCTCGCATTTTCTTTTGCCTTTGATCTGCCTTCCGCAGTAGTCCCGCTCGCGCCCGATGCCCTGATGGTGCTTCCACATCTTCTCGCCATCTACTACGCCCGGAAAGGCTATCCGTTCTGGGCCGGACTGCTGGCCGGTGTTGCGTTTCTTCTCAACACAAAGGCGGTTTTCGTATTGACCGCTTGTGCCGTGTTTCTGGTTTCCTGGTCTTGGCTGCCTGTTCTGTTGCTTGGTTTTGCCGTTCCCGTGCTTGCATCAGTAGCGATGATGTGGGCTACTGGCCTTTGGCCCGGCTATCTCCAGCAAGTATGGCAATGGGGTCTACTTTACGCTCGCTTCTCGCCCGTTACCGACCCGGTCCGCACCGGAACGGTACGTACGCTTCACTGGATCGGTTTTCACGCTCTGCTCATTCTTGGCGCTACAGCGGCATTTATTAAGCTGCCGAAACGGGAACAATGGCAATGGCTCGCCTGGATGGTTATCTCGTTTGTTGCTGTGTGCCTCGGCTCGCGGTTTGCCGAACACTACTACCTGCAACTGCTGCCGCCTTTCACCATTGCTGCCGCGCGTGGTCTCCTGCTGCTTTGGCAGCGCCGGAATAAATTCGCTCTGGCCTTTTTAATAATTGCTGCGGTGGTTCCGGTGATCCGCTTCGGCCCGCGCTACCTTACTTTGTTTGCCGATGACCTCGCCGGCCGCGATCCCCAATGGCTTGATACAGCAATGGATCTCGACAGCAAAACCGTCGCCGCGGAAATCAACTCCCTGGCCAATCCCAATTCCACCCTCTTTGTTTGGGGCTACCGGCCCAATATCTACGTGTACTCCCGGCTCATTCCGCCGGGCATATTTTCCGATTCGCAGCCGCTCAACGGCGTTCCGGCGGATCGTCATCTGTCCGCCGCCACATCCATTTACAGCGGCCCTGCGGCCCGTAATCGAAAGGAGCTTGCTGAAACTGCACCGTCTTTCATTGTTGATGGCTTATCTGTTTTTAATTCCCGCCTGCGTCCCGAAGTCTACCCTGAACTCCAAACTTGGCTTTCTTCTTATCGCCTTATCAAACGCACTCGTTTTTCCCTCATTTACGAGCGCGTCACCAAGTGAGTTTCCTTCATCACCGAAAAATGAAAATTGCGTTTCATACACTAAGGGCAGAACATGGTGAAGGCATTGGATCATCAGGAACAATCAACAGTAGAGAAGTCACAGAAAACAGTTCTAATTACAGGCGCCTCCAGCGGCATCGGCAAAGCCGCGGCTTTGTTATTTAAACAACGCGGCTGGAACGTGGCCGCTACCATGCGTAAGCCGAAAGATCATGCGGATTGGACGGAAAACCTGTTCTGTCCGCGCCTCGATGTCACCGACGAACGTTCAATCACCGCCGCCGTCCAGAAAACCGTGGACCAGTTCGGCAGTATTGATGCGCTGATCAACAACGCCGGTTACGGTTTGCTTGGTCCGCTCCAAGGCTACTCCACTCAGGAGTTCCGCCGTCAGCTTGCCACCAATCTACTGGGCGCTGCTACTGTATCCCGTATCTGCCTGCCGCACCTGCGCCAAAGCCGGGGCGTTATCGTCAATGTTTCTTCCGTGGCTGGTCGTGTGTCCTTTCCGCTCGGCTCCGCTTACAACGCTTCCAAATGGGGTTTGGAGGGTTTCACTGAAGCCATTCAATACGAACTCCGCCCGCTGGGCGTGCGCGTCAAACTGGTTCAGCCCGGCGCATTCAAAACCGACTTCGCCAGCCGCAGCATGGTTTGGGCCGAACATCCTGATTACGACGCGCTATTAACTGCTGCCAAGGAAATCAATGACAAACAGATTGCCAAATCGCCCGGTCCGGAAAAAGTAGCCGAAGCCATTTATCGCGCTGCGAACGATCATTCAATGCGCCTTCGTTATTCCGTCAACGGCCAACCTTTGCTGCTGATCAATAAACTCCTGCCGCACATCTGTTGGAGCGCGCTGATGATCTATTTCGTGAAACGAGCTATGCAGCCGAAGCCAAACGTAACGGCTCCCTCTCTGCCGCCGCTCGAACCGGAAGAAGTCTAGATGCAATACCCTGTCGGCTGCCCCATTCAGCAACTGTTCTGTAAGAAATCACGATCGTCTCAGCCAGATGCTGGCGCCGCAATTGGATAAACAGATCGGCATCTTTTCCTTCAACAGTTCCGGATACCGCCTATATACAAAATGGTTAAAGTAAGTGACCTTGAATTCTTTGTTGTATTGCAGAAAAGCATGCAATAGGTAAGCTTCGTTCCACGATCTGTTTTCTTGATCGACCCAAGCCGGTCCGTATTCAAACGGATACGGGATGTCGTGAATATGCACTGTTACTCCCTCGGCCAGGGCCGGAAAAATCCGGAACATGTAATCGTTCACGTCGCTCCCTGTTTTCACCACGTGCGAGGAATCGATAAAAAGAATATCGTCCCGCTGAAGCTGCTTAAAGAAACTGGTAGGAATGTCTTGGATTTTGCTGGGGATTATTTTGTCCAAGTAAGGATCATCAATGGCCAGCAGCTTCCGCAATGCGATTGGATAAGGATCAATAAAGCTGACCTCAATGGAGCCGCCGAAAAATCGGTCGTTCACGTCCATCAACAAGCAGGAAGAAAAGCCGCTTCCTACCTCAACGACCCGCCGCGGGCGAAGCTTCTTTAACTGGCAGAAATAAATGACGGCATCCCCGTAGGAGAATGCGACGTTATCATAAAAATACCGCCAACCCTCAATTTTTTTCGCGCTGAACGGCAGATCCACATAAAAGCGGCTTAAGCTATCAAGCGTCGACAGAATCTCCTGCGTATCAATGGTGAAGTCCTCGCCCTCGGGCAGCTCACAATTTTCGTAGTTGTCCAGAATCCGTCTCACATGCTCGTCAAACGGGTTTACAAGCGGCGAATAAAAATGGCCTAGAGGAGATCCCAAGTGCCTGATTTTGGTAATGGACCGGCAATACAGCGCTACCACATTTGCGACTGATCGAACGGGATTGGGACTATGGCGCAGCGCTTCCTCCAACAAACGCCCTAACAGGGTTGACATATGAGCCTATGTCTATACACGCCAATAATCCGGACGCCAGTTTTGAATCGCCGCTTTAATCGACTTCGGCTCCCATCGCTCCGCCAGCGCGCGCTCAGCCAAAGTCGGCAACTCCTGGTCGGAAGCAAACCGCAGCGCAATCAATTGCCGCTCCGAAAGTTCGGGGATTCTTCCTTGTAGCCGCGCAGGCAGCAGCATCGATAACCGCAATCTTTCTTCCAGCCTGATTACGCGATCCTGCACTTTCAACGCAGATCCTCTGCCGATAAATCCCGCCGCGGCCACTGCTAGCACCAGCAGCACATGTAAAAACGAGTCTATGCCTGGGTAACGAATTATTCTGTAAATCGCTGCCAACAGCAGCACCAGCAATACTGGCAAAAAGAAAAAATGAAACAACGGATGGTATCGCGTATGGCTTTCTTTGGTTTGCGTTTTTTCAGGCATTCATTGATCTTACGGCAGACCACAATCGCTAGTGCGGCACCGGCTTCTCGAAATGCTGATAATCCTGACGGTCCGTCCAGTTCCCGCCCCACTGCCAGCCGCGCCGACGAAATACCCGCTCCGCAAAGCCGTTCGGCAGCACCGCTCCCGGATAAGCCCGGTCCCGCGCCAGATAACTTCTTCCTTGAACCGGCAGAACTTTTTCGCCTTTCACATACGGATTTGTTAATGGATTGATGTCAATCGCCCGACCCCAGCTGTGATTGGAAAACTGCCCCGGTTTTCCTGTCGCATCACGGCAATTGAACGACGATGTATTATTCGCTTGCATGGATCGCACATCATCGCCGCCAAAATCTTCCACCGGTTCCATGCGCTCAATTAAAAAGCCATGCTGGAACAGCTTTCGAAACACGCGCCGCACATCTTTTTCCACTTCTTGGTTCACAACCAGAACGCCATTCTGCGGCATCCCGCCGAAATCCCAATAAGAAACCGTCACCGCTCGCAGTTCCTCAATCGGCACCGGGCAGCCGCTATGCCACGTGAACTGCTCCATCTTTGCCCGCAGCGCGGCAGGAACCGCATTGCTTTTAAACACCGGATGAAATCTGCGCTCCGCAGATCGGACTGCAACAATCTCCGGCGGCTTCCGCTGCGCTCCAGCCAGAAAAATACTGCCGCCTAACCACGCGAGCAACAGTTTCCAAATCATTTCAGCCACGGTCCTGATATGCTTTTCCTCGTGCGAATTTTCAGCGTCATCTGCCTTCTTTTTTGTGCTGCCCTGTTTCAATCCCTTGCCTTGCCTCAGCAGGAAAGCACGTTTGAAGGCGCGCCCGCCATCACGCTTTCCAACAACAAACTCGAATTGAAAATCATGACACAAGGCAGCAGCATTGCCAGCCTCGTTCTCGCTGATGATCCCGAAAAACTGAACCCGCTCTGGAATCCCATGCGCATGGCCCGCGAACTCGGCCATCCAACGCCTTACAACGGCGGCACCGGCCATTTCATCTGCGTCGATGGCTTCGGAGCGGGCTCCGCCGAAGAACAAGCGGCCGGTTTTCCGTTTCACGGCGAAGCGCACCTTCAAAAGTTCAACGCGCAGTATAACCGGCTAAATGTTAGTTTCAGTCTCACTATGTCCGCCATCTTGCCTATTGTGCAGGAAGCCTTCAACCGAACCTATAGCATGATGGGTGGTGAAAACGTCATCTACGTCGATAGCCAACTGGAAAGCCTGCTCGGCTTTGATCGCCCCATCAACTGGGCCGAACACGCCAGCATCGGCGCGCCTTTCCTTGAATCCGGCGTGACCGTCGTAGACCTTTCCAGCCAGCGTTCCCGCACTCGTCCGTATCCCACACCCACCAGCGGCACGCTGGATCGCCGCCTTGCTTCCGGCCAGGATTTCACTTGGCCCCTTGCCCCCGGGCTCGACGGTAAATCAGTCGATCTTCGCCTCACTCCCCAAAATCCTCATTACCTCGATCATGCCGCCACCCTGGTTGATCCTTCCCAACGACTGGCCTGGATTACCGCTCTGAATCCGGCAAAACATCTGCTTCTCGGCTACATTTTTCGCCGGGAAGATTACCCGTGGATCCAGTACTGGGGCAATTATCCGTCAAACGGAAAATTCGCGCGCGGTTTGGAATTCAGCACTCAGCCTTTCGATGTGTCCCGCCGTGAAGTCGTCACCATGAACACGCTCTTCGACACGCCTATCTATCGCTGGCTTCCCGCCAAATCGAAAATCGAAACTCACTTCCTGATCTTCTTCACACGCGTTCCCGAAGGCTTCCGGAAAATAGATGATGTGAAACTGGAAAACCGCCAGATTACCGTTGAAGATCGTACTGCTCAAAAACGCGTCACTCTCGCCGCTTCCCGGGAGCTTTAACGTTAACAAGCGCAGCGCATCGTGAATCCGGTTACAATAACCAGTGCTGCATCATGTCTACTCCATCGAGGCCGTCTGACGAAGGCGCGCTGCCCACCCTGCCGTCGGGCAACCTCGATTTTTCTGATTCTCCGCCCGCCGCAGATCGCTTAATCGGCCAGCATATCGGCGCTTACCGCATCGTGGAAGCCATCGGCCACGGCGGCATGGGCACCGTTTATCGCGCTGTTCGCGCCGATCAGCAGTTTCAATCCGAAGTCGCCATTAAAGTGATCCGTCGCGGCCTGGATTCGCAGTTCATGCTCGATCGCTTCCGCGCCGAACGCCAGATTCTCGCCACGCTTCAGCACCCTAACATTGCCCGGCTACTCGACGGCGGCACCACCGGTCGGGGCGAGCCGTATCTGGTGATGGAATACATCCGAGGCGTTCCGCTCACTGCCTACTGCGATAACAATCAGCTTTCGATTGCTGACCGTCTTAAACTATTTCGCCACGTCTGCGATGCCGTTTCCTATGCTCATCGCAATCTCATCATTCATCGCGACCTGAAGCCGGATAACATCCTCGTCACCGAAAACGGCGTTCCGAAACTGCTTGACTTCGGCATCGCCAAAATCCTGCAGGACACCGAAAACAGCGCATCCGGCGATTCCACTATGACCGCCGTTCGCACCGGCACCCCCGCCTACGCCAGCCCTGAACAGATTCGCGGAGCGCACGTCGGCGTAGGAACCGACATCTACTCTTTGGGCATCATCCTTTATGAACTGCTCACTGGATGCCGCCCCTACCGGCTCGATTCTTTAAACTGGGAAGAATCGGCCCGCATCATCTGCGAACGCCCGGCCACCCGGCCCAGTTCTGTTATTTCCTCCCGCTCGGAAAGCCTTGAAGCCGAACACATTATCCGCTCCCGCAGCACCACCTCTACTGAACTACGCAAGTGTTTAATCGGTGACCTCGACAACATCCTCGCCCTCGCCTTGCGTAAAGAACCCGATCGCCGCTACCGCTCCGCCGACGAGTTCAGCGCCGAACTGCAAAAATATCTGGAAGGCTGGCCGGTGCTGGCCCGCGGTGATTCATTCCTTTATCGCGCCCACAAATTTATTGGCCGTCATGCGTTGGCGGTTGCTTTCATCGCCGTGTTCACGGTTCTGCTGCTCGCCGCGGCCTTGGTCACAATCTGGCAAGCGCGCCGGCTTTCGGTGCGCGTCGATGAGGACCGCCAACTGGCCGGTTCGTTTCTAGCCGATATCCACGACGAAATAGCCCGGCTTCCCGGCTCCACGCCGGTTCGTGAAGCGCTGCTCACAAAATCATTGGATTACCTGAACGGCTTATCGCGCGAAACCGGCAATAATCGCGAAGTGCGCCGTTCGCTGGCCCTCGCCTACGAACGGTTTGCGGAACTGCTCGGCGGCATCAACGGCGCGGGTTTGGGCAAGCCGATGGAAGCGCTGAAAACCTACGAAACCGCCAGAAGAATGCGTGAAACTCTCGCCCGCGAAGCCCCGGACGATAAACAAGCGCAATACGAGCTTGCCGCCAACTACTTGAAAGGCAGCTTCATCACCGGACGCATCGGCAGCGCGGAACAGCGCCTTGCCTACGACCGCAAAGCCTTGGAAATCAACCGAAGGCTGGCTGCTTCCGCTCCCCGCAACCTGAACTATCAATCTTTGTTGGCTAAGAATTACATCAGCTTGGCTTACGGCTATAGCTTAGTGGACGATTGGACCGAAGCGACGGATTATTATCGCCAAGCAGTCCCTATTCGGGAGCAACTTGCCGCCCAAACTCCTACCCGCAACAGCCGCCGCGAGCTTGCTAACATCTACTACCGCCTTGGTGTTCTGGAAACGCAGTCCGGCCATCCCCGCCCCGCTCTTGAAGATTTAAACAAAGCGCTCCGCATTCAACAATTGCTCCAGAAAGCGAACCAGGATGACGCGCCCATTCGCTCCGACGTTGCCGGTACGCACCACTTCCTCGGCATCGCTCTCAACGATGCCGGCGATGCGCGCAACGCATTGCCGCATTTTCAAACCGCTATTCATCTGCGCGAAGCAGCCCTCAGTGTCGATGGGCGCGATGCAACCACTCGCTCCCTGCTCGCCGGAAACTACGCCGAACAAGCCACGGCCTTGTTGCACTGCAAACGAAAAGCTGAGGCGTTGACAAGCATCAAACACGCCCTCAGTCTGCAAACTCAATTTCTGGCTCTTGACCCGCAGAGCGTGCCCGCGCGTATCTCGCAAGCCGATTACAAGAGCCGCTTGGGCACCGTCTACGAATCGCTTTCCGATTGGCCGAATGCCGCCCATAGCTGGACCGAAGCGGTAGTCTTATTCAATCAACTGGACCGTGAAAATCAACTCCGCACGTCCGATGTTCGCGCCTTGGCCGAACAAGCCCGCGTTGCCGCTGATCGTTGCCTGAAACTAACTCGTTATTGACACTTTCGCGCGGAACAGTAGTTCTCCCGCTGAGCGTCTTGCCTGCGCTCCCAGGCGAGTTGCGCAGCCAGGCCCCGTACCGGAATCAATTGTCGAAAAGCAAAACCAAATGCCGGCCCACATCCGGCTGTTCACCGCTTCGCTTTGGCATCGAAACCAAGCGACGTGCCTGCGCTTTTGCGATCCGATAACGGCGTTCTCACGACCCTGCCGGCATCATAACCCTGTTTGACCGCTATCCGGAGCGCGCGCTCCTATTGGGCTGATTCCAGGTTTGCCGAGCGGCTGAGAATCCAGAGATTCTTTCGACCGGGTTCGCCGACCACCGCCCATCGATACTGTTCATCCAGGCCGATGATCCAATAGGCAAACGAAAAGGGCCAGAAGAACGAGACGCGCAGCTTGGCATCCGATACCGGATCGACCACGTGGGCTTTTCCTTTGGCGACCTCCAGTTTGCCGTCTACCTTGCGGCATTCATTACGCACTCCGATCTTGCCGTCGGCTTGGAGGCGGTAGTGCGCGGTCACATCGCCGGCGCAGCTCTTTTCAAAGCGATTGGGCGTGCGCGCGAACTCATACCAGTCTCCGGCATAGCGCTTCAGATCGACTTTCGGCACGGCTTGCAGAGGTTTCTCCGCTCCCCGACCGGGCAAAGTCAAAAAACAAAAGAATAACAACGTAAGCGATTGTTTCATTATGTCCATCTTTCTGTTTGGGTTTAATGAACGCCTAGCAAAGAGAAACGCCAGGGCGAACAAGGCGCTTTGTCCTGCATGAACTTGGTCGTTAAAGCCGTTGGAATGGTACGCACACGCCAGAAACCCGGAAGCCGCCGCGCCGCTAAAATGAGAGAGAGCGAGGCGATGCCCCCCTGTATCGCCGCGATCAGTACATAGCCTAGGGCATGTCCCGCCCGCCGTAGAGGATTCTGAGCTTGCGACGGAAAATAACGCGGATCTTCGCCCAAGGCGACGCCCATGGCAAACTGGACGGTTTCAAGCGTGAGGTCCTGATCAAGAGTCAAGGCGGTAGGAATCGCAAGAAACGCCAATCCGGGATTAAAGGTATTCTTGGCGTAGTACGATGTCTTGCCGTGAAAGTCGAGGGGAGTCGAAGGCATCGCCGGAACGGGTTGACACTGCGCCCACGCGGGCAAAGTCAGGAGCGCCGGGAGAACTGCCTTCCAGAGTTCATGAGGTAGGCTCATGCTAGGAATGTACCGGTCCGGCCGACGAAAGGGGAGTGCCGAACGGCTTAAAAGAAACATGACTTTCGGCACTGGTCATCGTGGGGCCGATCCGTTACCTTACTCTTTAAACGGCTGTATGTCACTACTAATCTCAACCGGGGCAGCGGACTTTGTTGCTTCCCCTGACATCTCATCAATCATCAACCACTTATATGGAAACGTGTCACAGGTTCTGACGACGACTCGCGATCAGTCGTTTTGCAAGGATTGACGATGCTTTGGATTGGGATCTTGATGCTTGCCCGGGACCGGACTCGCTTTCTCACATTACTGGCGGGGCTATCTTTTGTGTCATTACTGTTCATTCAGCAAAGTGCGACATTCTGCGCCCTCATTACGCGCAGCGCGAGGTCTATTGACGCCGTCAACGCCCCGCTTTGGATTGCCGATCCGCAGCTTCGCACTGTTGACGACAACAAGCCGTTGTTGGACACGGATCTGGAGAGAATTCGTTCCGTAAGCGGAGTCCTCTGGGCGGAGCCTCTTCTTATCCGTAATGTCGATGCGCGGGTCTCCCGTGGGGTTCTTCCGAAAGAGTCAAGCTGTTTGGCATCGATGCCACGACGCTCATCGGCAGGCCCGCGATGATGCTCAAGGGTAAACCGGAATCATTGAGAGAGGTGAATGCGGTCATTATTAATCGCGCCAACTCCGGCAAAATCGGAAGCCCGGACATCGGCATGGCCTTCGAGATGAATGATCGAACGGCGCGAGTGGTTGGAATCGCGGACGCACCTCCGGATCTCAACGATGCTCCTTTTGTGTTTACGACATTCGATCGCGCTAAGAGCTACGTCCCACAGGAGAGGAGACAACTCTCGTTTGTTCTTGCCGCACCGGTCCTGCAGCGCGACATTCGAAGCGTTCAAGAGGAAGTTTTCAGAGAAACGGGCCTGAAGGCTTATACATCCTAGGAATTCCGCCGTTTAACGATGCAATATGTACTCGATAACACCGGGATACCAGTTGGCTTCGGCGTATCGCTGTTTCTCGCCTTTACCGTTGGAATGGCAATTACTGCGCAGACATTTCTACAGTTTTCCCTGCAAAACGAGAAATACCTCGCTGCTTTGAAGGCAATGGGCCTTACGGTCACCCGCTTGGTGCTGATCCTGTTCCTCCAAGGCACGATCATGGTTTCGCTGAGCTTTGGGATTGGCGGCGGGCTTGCATCCCTAATCGGCATTATTGCCGGATCGGCAGGGTCCCTGCCGTTCTACATGCCCTGGCAACTGGTAGCAATCAGTTTCGCCTGCATCCTTACCCTTGGCATCGCGTCAACGACCTTCAGCGCTATCAAAGTTCTGAAGCTGGAACCCGCCACGGTATTCAGGAGTTAACTTGAGCTACGCCATTGAAATGAACAAGGTGTCGCGTTCCTTTCTTTCCGGAGGAACGGCGATCAACGCTTTATCCGACGTTTGCCTGAAATCGCCGACTGGCGGCATTAGTATGATCACGGGACCGTCGGGATGCGGCAAAACGACACTCCTCACGATTGCGGCTGGGCTGCTGCGACCGAGCAGCGGATCTGTCAAGGTGCTTGGCTCTTCGTTAGACGGCATGAGTGAGCGAGAGCGAATTCGTTTTCGGATGATGGGCATTGGATTCGTTTTTCAGCAATACACGCTTGTGCCGACCCTTACAGCAGTGGAGAACGTAGCTGTTCCGCTCCTGATACGCGGCGAAAGGTTCGCGCGTGCGATGCAGGAAGCACGATGCTTATTGAATAGTGTCGGCCTTTGCGACCGTGCTGACGCTTTCCCGGCCATGCTCTCCGGAGGTCAACAACAGCGGGTCTCGATCGCGCGGGCAATCGTCGCAAGGCCCCCTGTTGTTATATGCGATGAATTGACGGCGGCACTGGATGGCAACACCGGACTTGCCATTATGGATCTCTTAAAGGAACTTGTGAATAAGAACAGTACGACGGTGCTGGTTGTTTCCCACGACAACCGCATTTTCTCTTACGCCCAGTATCGGGTTGAGATGTCTGACGGTCGAATACTACCGCCAGGAGCAACGTCATGAGGACATTTTATTTGAGCATACTGGCGGCGATTTCGGGGGTGTTCGCGATTGGGTCGCTGCTGCTGATCCAGGCCAAGTCGCAGCCACATGCCGCTCCGCTCTGGCCTCCACCGATGGCGCCGTTCCCTAGAACTATTTCAGCATCCGGCATTGTTGAGTCAAGCGGCAGGAACGTGGCGGTTGCGGCTCCGGTTCCAGGCCAGGCTACCCAGGTCTTTGTGCATAAAAACGAAATCGTCCGATTGGGGGCGCCACTTTTTCAACTGAATAATAGGCCGCAGCAAGAGGCGGCCTCAGCGGCTGAAGCCCAAGCGGAGCGCAGTAGGCGCAATCTGTCAAGTCAACAATTTCAAGTTCGTTCCCAACAGGCTGCCGTGCGGGCCGCCGCGTCTGACGCTAAAGCAGGGAAGCAACTGCAACCGACACGGAAGACGCAGCGCGCCGCTACCGCTTGTTGTTTGAGGATTCTTGCTTCGACAACCGGGCTACTGCCTGGTCTCCACAAGCTTCAGTTCCGGCGTGTCCCGCCGTACTGTGTTTTCGGGATGCAAGGCCCATTGCCGGATGTTCCGGGCGGCTTGCAGATCGCGGTCATAGACTCTGCCGCACTGCGGACAAGTCCAGACGCGATCCGAGAGTTTCAGAGCGTGATCGATGTACCCGCACACGGATTCCCTGCTGGACGGTCGCCACCGCCCGATCTGCAACTTCGTTTTACCGGCCCATTGCAATTTGTAGGAGCAGAATTGAAGAAAAGCACCCCACGAGGCATCGGCAACAGGACGGGCTAATTTGCGGTTCCTCAGCATTCCAGCAATGTTCAAGGTCTCGAAGGCCAGTGCTTGGTTTTCGCGGACCAGCCGGGTCGAGAGTTTCTGCAGGAAATCTTTGCGAAGGTTCGTGACCCGCTCGTGAACGCGAGCCACTTTCCGCCGCTGTTTATTCCGGTTGTTCGAGCCTTTCTGTTTGCGGGACAGCCTGCGCTGTTCGCGTTTGAGCCGGGCGAGGTTCTGCCGCAAATGGCGCGGATTTTTAATCTTTTCGCCGGTCGAGAGCGTGGCGAAATGCTTCAGCTCCACGTCGATGCCGACAGTCGTGTTCTCGCTGTACTTCTTCGTGGAAGGCGGTTCCGTGCCGTCCTCCACCAGCACACTCAAAAAGTACTTGCCCGTTCGGAACGCGGGAGACCGTGACGGTTTTGATCTTGCCTTCAAATAGCCGGGAGAGCGCCAGCTTGACGCAGCCAATTTTCGGCAGATAAAAAGTACTCGACTCCGCATGGAGCTCCGTGCCTTGCGGGCAGGAAAAGCTTTGCGGTCCCTGCTTGGACTTAAAACGCGGATAGCCTTTCTTCTCCTTAAAGAATTTGTCGAAGGCCAGTTCCAGATGAACCAACGACTGCTGCAGAGCCTGCGAATTGACTTCCTTGAGCCACTCGGTTTCCGCGGACTTCTTCAGCAGGGGAAGTTGTTGATCCAGGTCGTAGCGACTGATGCGCTTCCGGGACTCCTGCCAAGCTATCGTTTTCCGATGGATGGCCCAATTACAGACCCACCGGCAGCAGCCGAAGTGCTGCAACAGCATCGTTTCCTGCTGCCGATCGGGATACAGTCGATATCTGAATGCACAAAGCACTCTAATAGGGATAGCATTTCTCTTCAACAGAGGTAAACCCTTCATCCGCATGGCTGAAGCCGTGGGCTTTCTCGCTCAAGTTCTGTAAACAGACAGAATAGAATCTTAAACAGACCAGCTCAGGGTTTCACAAAGCCGCACGCGCCGGAGGGCATCTACTACCGCTTCCGGCGAAACTTGCGATATAGATCCGGTGAAAACTCTTTCAAAATATTTGCCGCCATATCCACCCCGATCTGTGTGCCAAGCTTTTGCACCGCGTCTGACGCATCGCGGTTTTCCGGATAGTATGCGTTTGAAATTGCTACCGCCGTGGCGTTCCCCGCAATTTCCGAATAGTTAAACTGCGTGCCGTCCCGGTCGGTATGCGTCCAGAATATTTGTCCGATCGAATACCCTAATCTCTCTGCCACGCTGCCCTTCCCGCGCCGGAAATAACGCGGGTCCTGGTGCAGCAGTGTTGGATAAATCGCCTCGGTCATGAAGTTGCCAATTACGAAATCCCCATACGCTGTTCCAAAATAACGACCAAAACCAGCCGCGCCCTGCCCAAACGAACGATTGGAATTCGTTAACTGGCCTTCTGCGCCAAATAGCACTGCCAGTACCACCGTCCCGCGATCGAATGAATCCTGAGTCGCAATCTTGAACTTCTGGCCCGTGGTCAGCGGCTGGTAATGCAGTAAGCTTGGAAACGTTCGATTATTAGGAATAATTCCGAAAATTCGTTTCTGTTGCGGCTCGGGCGGATTAGTCCCGGTCGGCGCGTCAATGTTCCTGGGCGTTCCCGGCACCGGCGGCGCATCGCCATCAGCCTGCTGCGCCCAGCACGTTGCAGCTTGAATTATGCACCCCAAAACAAGAAAAACTACAAGGTGTCCGGCGCGTTTCGCTTCTGATCGGTTGTGCATTCGATAGTTAAGGTTCCGCCCGTTGGATGCCAGGAACACGATTAATTGTTCAAAAAGGAGTGGTAGCCCAACACCACCAGTATTTTTGCCGTTCCGTTAAGGAAAGTCATACTATGAGTTGTGGACACCACCAGCCCAGATTTGTCCAGAATCGCTGCCATAGCGGGCCAGCGATTAGGCCAGCCCTGTATTCGACGAGGCTTGCGCATAACGGTCTGGGATGTGCTTGATATGCTGGCCAGCGGCATGGCTGAAGAAGAAATTCTGCAGGATTATCCGTATCTCGAAAAAGCAGATTTCCCCGCTGTTTACGCTTATGCATCCCAGTATGGTCGGGGCACGCCGCTCCTTGAAGCTTTTGTTTGATGCCAATCTTTCCCCTAAGCTCATTTCTCGCCTAACAGAACTATTCCCGGGATCGACACATGTGTTCAGTACCGGAATGGCAAAATTTACGCCTGATGAAAATATATGGAATTACGCAGGTGCGAATGGGTTCACCATCGTTACCGCTGATTCGGATTTCCTGAAATGGCTGGAACGACGCGGGACTCTGCCGAAAATTGTGCTTCTCAAAAACTGCAACTACAAAACCGGAGTTGTGGAAGATCTACTTCGGCGTAACGCCATCCGCATCACCGAACTCGAAAACTCCGACCACGACCGCCTAATTGTCCGAAATTCAAAATGAGCGAAAGGTAAATATTTTCAGATACATACAAATCCTTCTCCGCGTCTACTGCCCAAAGGAGAAACATCACATCATGAAAACCCTCGTTTCCAGCCTCTTCTGTTGCGCGCTCTTCTGCGGATTGGCCTTCGCCCAGCATAAAGGCTCCGCCATCATCACCGACCAGGACTTCATCAATCTCGCCGCTCAATCCGATATGATGGAAGCGCACTTGGGCCAGATGGCCGCCGATCAAGCTTCTTCGCAGAAGGTAAAAGATTACGCCCAGAAAATGGTTACCGAGCATACCGACGATTACAAACAACTTGGTATGCTCGCCAAAAAGGCCAATCTGACCCTGCCGAACGCTCTCGACGCTAACAGCCAGAAAATGGTTGCCCCTCTTGAAAAGCTGAAAGGCAAAGCGTTTGATCGCCGCTACATTCAAATGATGAATACCAGCCACGAAACCGCTGCCGCTACTTACGATTTGGAATCGCGCAACGGCAAGAACGACGACGTGAAGAACTACGCCAAGCAAATGATCCCCAATCTCGAAAATCACAAGAACGAAGCAAAGGCCCTCCAAACAGCCAAGTAGAAACTTCCTATCTCCGCAGTATCACTCGCAGGAGCAGGTTCCGCCCACCGCGTTTCCTGCTCTTTGCCGCTCGGAACCCTGTTTTTTGGAGACAAGTTATTAATTAGTCTCTAATTTCCGGAGCTGGGCCATAATGTCTGCATCTTGCGTTTGGAGCTATCATAAAAAGTAGCCTTTCTGTTTACCGCTCGATGCCGTTTCCTCTGTTAACTCGGCTTACTCTCGAAAACTACAGAAGTTTCGAGCATAGTACTGTGCCTCTGGGACCTTTGAATTTTTTTGTTGGTCCAAACGGCAGCGGGAAAAGTAATCTGTTGGATGCTCTATCTTTTCTTGCCGAAGCGCTTTCTGAATCCCTGACCGCTGCTATGCGAAGGAGAGGCGGGATGTTTCGCATTGCCTATCGCAAACCTGAACCTGGAAAGCCTGAATTTACCCGCTCACTCAGCCTGCAATTTGAATTCGAACTGTCGCAAGCAATCTCAGGACTTTATCGAATTCGTATCACACCTGCTGACCTGTTCTCTTTTGAAGTGGAGCAGGAAGAATGTATTCTTTACCACGAAAGCAAAAGCAACGCTCGATTTCTAGTGCGAACAGGCAATATTGTTGAATGCACGGACGTAACTTGGAAGTTTCCTGCCATCGAAAAAGATAGACTTTTTCTGGTCCTGGCATCGGGAATGCCGACTTTTAAACCAGTTTACGAACTGCTTTCCCGAATGGCGGTTTATAACCCTATTCCGGCGTTCATGCAGCAGACTTACGCTCCTGGTTCTGGCGCTGTGCTGCTTGGTGACGGCTCTAACTATGGTGATGCTCTATTCCGTATGAAGAAAACGCATTTGAGTTATTTTCAATCGGTTAATGCGTATCTCAAAAATATATATCCGCCGCTCGACAAAATCACTTTAACAACAGATCAAAATGGAATAGATAGAAGAGTTGGACTTATCGAAAACACTTCCGTAGGCTTACGTACAATATTTTCTGAAAACATCTCTTACGGCACCCTGCGCTCCTTGGCCATTCTCACCGCTCTGTTTCAACCCAAGATGCAAGACAGCGGCCCATCGGTGGTCTGCATCGAAGAACCGGAAACCGGGCTGCATCCCTTTGCTTCCGGCGCTCTCAGAGACGCCATCAAGGATGCCGCCACGCTGCGGCAAGTCTTCGTAAGCAGTCACAGCCCCGACCTGCTTGATGATAAAGACATCTCGCCTGAATCCATCTTGGCAGTCGCCTCGGATGGCGGAGCTTCCATTATCGGTCGCTTGAACGCTTCCACGATGGGCATTTTGCGGGATCATCTCTTCACTCCTGGCGAGCTTCTGCGCCAGAATCATCTGCGGCCTGCGACGAATAAAGAACTTGAAAGCACTGTGAATCAACAGGCATCAACCGAGTTTTAAACCGTGCCTGTTCTAAACTTCGGGTGCATCGTGGAAGGAGACGGCGAAATGAAGGCAATTCCACTTCTGTTGCGCCGTGTCGGGTCCGAAATTGATTCTTCTTGTCACATCGATTGCGTAACCCTTTACCGGGTTTCCAAAGATAAGCTGCTGCGCGCGAATGAACTGGAACGGACCATTGAAGCTGCCGCTCGATCAGAGAAGCCAGTACATGGACTATTTATTCTGATCGATGCTGACAAAGGCTGTCCGGCTACGCTAGGACCGCAACTGGTTCAACGAGCGAGGAAAACCCGCACCGATATTCCCAAAGGAATCGTTCTCGCAAAATGCGAATACGAAACTTGGTTCATCGCGGATTTTCAGAATCTCGCAAACATCTACCACAAAACCGCGCAACCTGTTCCCACGCCCGCAAACCCGGAAGCCATTCGCGGAGCAAAAGAATGGCTGAAGAAACATCTCGGTTTTAACTACCGCGAAACGCTGCATCAGGAAAAATTAATAAAGCAGTTCAATATTTCAACTGCCCGCTCCACGCCATCCTTCGATAAATGCTATCGCGAAATTGAACAGCTTATCGATGCTGCCTTGATAAATCTACAGTGAATCACCACAAAGCAGGTCTTTCGATTCAAAATTTGAAGAGGTAAAAACGATGACCTTAACGTTCTACTTGCCCATCAGCTTGAGATTATCAATCGGACAAACTGCCGGCAAACGATCCGGTCGCGCTAATAAATAATCCGAAAGCTTCCGTCCGGCGCGGCGAATGCAGCCACCAGGCCCCAGACGGGAACGCCATCGGCGCGGCCAATCTCGCCAACAGGTTTAGCCGCCTTGTCGAGGACCTGCCAGGACGATGTGCCGCCCTTCTTCCAGCCCATTCCCTCGGTCCAGCCGAGCAGAGCAAAACCGTCCCGGCTAACCGCGAGCGCAGGATACTTTCGATTGAGTCCGGTTCCAGGCGCCGGCATCGGCGCGGCTATCGTCCCGTTCTTTGAATCGATCCGGGTATAGAAGACCTGCTTTTCGGTTTCCCACGCGGCTAGCGCGCCAGTGGAGTTCTCCGCGAACGCCTCGCTGCTCATGACACAGTACCCGACGTTCCACTTCGATATGTTCGTCCCCCGAAAAGTCTGCCCGTGATCGTCTGAAGCCAACAGATACATGTCGCGGTTGACCATTGCCGACGCCGAGCGGAAGAAAGCGAAAAGTGAGCCTCGCGAATCGGCGAACGCACTCATTCCGCAGCACCCGCATACTCCGGTCGCCTTCTCAAAGGCAATGGTTTCGGCGGCGAAGGTTCTACCGTTATCCGTCGAACGGGAAAGCCAGACACGACGGTCCGCTTCGTTTTTGCCGCCCGGAATCGGGGCGTGCCAGAAAACGAAGACGTTCCCCAGACGATCGGACGCCAGCGCGCCGCCGCCGTCGATGCCGGAAGCGCTGTGAATGAGATTCCGTTGAGGCTCAAACGCTGTCGCGCCGCGATCCAGCCGCGAGTAAAGCATGGGAGCTTTCCCGTCAGCAGTTCGTGGTTCAGCAACAGCGGAGCCGTTCCAAGCGACGTGAACTCTACCGCCCGGGCCGACGGCAATGCGCGCGCCGCGGATGTTCCCCGCCGCGACTGCGCTGCCTTCCTGGCTGTTCACCCGAATCGGACGAGAGAACATGTTGCCGCCGTCCTCAGAATGGACGTAGAACAAATCTCCGTGAGTGGCGTCACCGGCAAAATAAACCAAGTGCGCCTTCCCGTTCTCATCGCTTGCAACCTGCGGCTGAATGCCGCCATTCGGAACGCGAAACGTCTTCACCGCCGGGATACGAGCGGCGCTTGTTTTTGAGAACTCACCGGCCGCGCTCAACAGCAATACAGCGGAAACAATACACGCGACTAGGGCAAATTTCATAATTCTCTTTACAACATTATCTCTCGCAAATGCCTGCCGCATGAAAAGCGCCGCCCGGAGTTAACGCGCGCCCGCATCGATGACTGACCATTAATCCACCACCGCCCTGCATCTCAACGTTGTTATCCGTGGTGTGATGACCGATGTTTGCTTTCTCCGAGTAGATCCGACAAACGGCTTGGTTATGGCCGTCGAGACAATAATGGCTATACGGGCGCGGTTCGCCCCCCCTGCATCGCTCTGCCGGACTTCAGCCGCAGCAGGTGCCTGTCGCCCCTGATGAGGTCGTCCGACTGCAACGCAACAGCGCATTCGGCGATCTTTTATCCGTCGAATCTGCTTGCACGGCGTTAAGCGGCTGCGTCGGAGTGACAATTTATGCGATGGATCGGATCGCCTCCAGATTTTGCTCCACCCGTTTCGACGGCCAGGCGAACTTCTGTCCGCTCAGAATACGGGCGACCTCGTCCAGTATTGGCTGCTATACCGCGATTTCGATCTGCCCGTCCCCGGCCATCTGCGGCAGGGGTTCGACCGGAATAGACTAAGCGCTTGTCGGAGATAGGAACGCGACAAAGTACTTTGTAGTCGGCGCGGGTTTGTTTGCTCTAAGGTGAGTGATGCGACGCTTCCGCGGTTGCGATCTCGATCAACCATACTTGCCGCCGGAGTCTCTACTGGATGGATTGCCGCCGGAAACCCGGTGTCAGGGAAACCGGGGAAACTGGTATCAGAGACCTGGAGTGCGCCCTGAAGCAGCAGGGCGGCCCGATACCGGCTGTGATACGGCGTTGGCAGAAAATCTACTGTAAACAGTGCAACATTAAAAACTGGTTCGCTTCAGCAAAATTTGAGAAAAAACGTATTCTCGTGATTTATCCAGTGATTATGGCGCGAAAATAATAGCGAATTGCTGTGACTGCTTTGGCTCCACTCATTTGCACAGTTTATGTGACAGTCTCCGGAAATGGTAGGCATCTGGCCATCCATTGTTTCGACGCAAGGCGTTTCGGGCAAGTAAACGCATGACGTGCGCTTGGCGGCAATGATGCAAGCGGCATTCAGTCATATCCTTTTTAACCTTCAATGGCGCTCATTTCAAACGTTATCCGGGCATCGTCGTGCTGGGTCCTGTACAGCTCTAATTAATCCCTGCACTCCTGGATAAACTAACTAGCGCCTCCACCGAACTCTTATCCGCTCAGCGCCCGTCCCGCTTGCTGAATCTCCGTCAACACATCGCTCTGCCCCGTATCGATCATGCTTTCAATCACAATCGGCGTTCGTTCCGGTATCAACCCCGCCACACACTGAAACGCCACCGCCGCTTCATCTGAAATTGGATCATGCCCGCTTTCGCGATTCACCTCGCTGATGTGAACCTGCGCCAACCGCTCGCCGCAGCCTTGCAGAATACGCCGTGCCTCGCCCATCGTCGCATCCACCTGCCGCGCATGGCCGATATCAAAACACAACCGCGCCTGCAGCAGCTCCTGGAACACCTGCTCCAACTCCTGTGCCGTCATGCCGATCCGTTTTCGTTTATCCATATTTTCGATGAGCAGCAGCGAACCGAACACCCGCCATCGTGCGTAATCAAAAATCACGTCCGGGTGAACAACCATCGGCAATCCAGCCTCCGCCACCTGATTGAGGCATTCCACCACCATTAACTCTTCTTGAGCCGCAAACCGGCTCGGCGCATGAAACGATACATACTCGAAGCCGGACAAATCCAATCCGCTTATTGCCTTCACCAGCGGCTTCAACTCCGCTAACCGCAGCGCGGATAATTCCACCACCCGCACCTGCAAACCGCGAAGCTGCTCCAGCGCGGATTGGTAATTCCCTTTTGCGATCGCCCCGGTGGAAAATCCGATTGGCCGATTCACTCAAAACACTCCATACTCGCGCATCAGATGCGACAATTCTTCATCGGTCCCGAAAAACAGTTCCGTTAAACCGGCTTGAAACTCCTGGCTGATGTTTCTGATCTTCCGCCAAACCGTCGAGCCTCCCAGGTGGTCTGGAATCAAACTGGCCAACTCATCCCGCTGTTCCTGGTCATTCAGAATTCCCAGAAACGCGTCATAACTGTCAAACAATTTTCGCGCCGTGGTTTTCTGCACCTGCGGTCGGCTTGCCCCGCGCGCCAGCAGTTCCAGCGGAGCCGCGCTTAACTGTTCCTCCAGATACAACAACATCTCCACCGGGTCTTGCCGTTCCGCCAAATCAAGGCGCGCCTTTGCTGCTGCCGGGTCCAGATCGCAGAAGAAACAGCGCAGCAATCCCGAAGTAAACACCAGCTTGCGCGACATCCGCAGCTTAGCGTTTCGCAGTGCCCATTTCCGCCCCGCGTCCGCCCGCTGCTTATACACAAAATCCACCGTGATGGTTCGCCAGTAGCGGGTCAGGTCATTCAAAAAGAATCGCGGCACCTTCGGTGCGCCGCGTCCGTAAATCAGGCCGCGATCATCGCGCACATAACGGTTCAACACTTGCCTGCGCACCCGGTCGTAGGCTTCGCATGGGCCGACCGCGAACGATTCCAGCAGCAGCAGCACGCGCCGCGTCGTATTCGAATTTGTGTCGTCTTCGCCGCCGATCTCATGCACCAGACTGTGGCTTCCCACCAGCGTTCCAAACACTCCCGATTGTCCCGGCTCGCCGAATCCGTTCTCCTGCAGAATGCGAGCCACCGCGAACGTCTGCTCTTTATGCTCCGGGCAAGCCTGCCCATCCGCCAGCAGAATCCAATCCGCGTCGCTGCCCGAAGTCATCTCTTCCCGCGCAATGGACCCGAACAAAACCACGCTTGTATCCGGCGCAACGCATCCCTGAAACGCTTTGCTTAAGGTGGCCCGGCGCTCCATCGTAGTTTCCCGCGCCGCCCGTATCTGGTTCCATTCCGCGCCTAACTGTTCTTCCAGAATAGTGATGGCTGATTTTTTTAACTGCTGCATGGGCGCTTTCTCACTATACGCGGGACGGTCACAGAAATTTTATTTGTCTGCTTGCTAATTACTTAATCAGAGCGTTAGCTGTCTCATCCTATTTGTCCCGGATCTCCTGGACATCTGTCGGATAATGCTTAGGTAGAGGAGCCAAATCATAAGCAATACACAGGTGCGCCATCACAAAGCCGAAGTTAACGGTATCCGATTGTCTTATCTCAGGGCTGGGACCGGCGAACCAGTGGTCCTTCTGCACGGTTTTCCGGAAACCTCTCACGCTTGGCGCAAGGTCATGCCCGCCTTAGCCGCGCATTTTACCGTGGTCGCGCCCGACCTGCGCGGCTGCGGCGATTCGGACCGACCCAATGAGAGCTACAACAAGCGCACAGTCGCCGAGGACATTTTTCAACTCGTCCAACATCTAAAACTCGGGTCAATCCATCTGGTCGGCCACGATGTGGGTATGATGGTTGCCTATGCTTACGCCGCTGCGCACCGAACCGAGGTGCGGCGGCTGGTGCTGATGGAGGCTGCCCTTCCCGGACTCGGATTGGAAGAACTGTACGACGCAGCCCACTATCCGCGCATGTATCATCTGCCGCTTTTTGAAGCGCCGAACGGGCTGGCCGAAGCGCTGATCACCGGTCGGGAAAAGCTGTTTGTCTCGCACTTTATGCGCCAGCAGACTTATGATCCCACTGGGCCGGACGAAGAAGCATTGGAAGAGTATGCCCGCCGACTAGCAGCGCCAGGCGCGCTGTCGGGCGGCATCGGCTACTTCCGCGCACATTGGATCGATGCCGAACACAACCGGGAAAACGCTAAAACCAAGCTACCGATGCCGGTGCTGACGATCGGGGGCACCGCAAGTTTTGGAGCTAATCTTCAAAGGCAAATTCAGCCGCTCGGCGAAAACGTGCGCAGCGTGATGATCGATGAGTGCGGCCATTACTTGGCCGAGGAAGCACCGGAGCAGGTCGTTAAAGAGTTACTGCATTTTTTTCAATAAAAGGAAATTATGAAGGCAAGCCCTACTGTGTGTTGTCATTATCGGCGCAAGTGCAGGTAGGCGAAGAAGTGCATGCACCCGCCGCACAAAAGCTACTGGAGCTGGAATCGGCGGCGGTGGCTGACAACGACCAGAAATCAACCGATGCTGCTCAAGCCTTCGGAAAGTTTAAGTGTAGCGAACTGAGAAAATGTATTAGTCTCGACTTGATCTGACATTTTATAGAATGCGCCTAGGCGCGATCAAAGGAGAATGTCAGATGAACACAGATCAGAAGATCATCAAAAACAAGGTAGGATTGCTGAACCTTTCCGAAGTTCTGGGAAACGTCTCGGAGGCCTGTAAGGTGATGGGTTATTCGCGGGATAGCTTTTACCGTTTCAAAGAACTTTACGAGAAAGGCGGGGAGCTGGCACTGCGCGAGATCAGCCGGCACAAACCACTTCCTCAGAATCGAGTGGAGCCGCACATTGAGCAAGCGGTTATCGAGATGGCGGTGGAACAACCCGCTTACGGGCAGGTGCGGGTCGCCAACGAATTGACCCGGCGAGGCACGTTTATTTCTCCCAGTGGAGTGCGCAGTGTGTGGTTCCGAAATGATCTGCACACCTTTCAGCGACGGCTCAAAGCGTTGGAAGCCAAACTGGCCCAGGAACCAGGCCGCGTGTTGACCGAAGCGCAGGTGCAGGCGAGAGAAAAAGCCAGGCAGGAGAAAGAGGCGCACGGAGAAATCGAGACGGCTCATCCCGGTTATCTGGGTGCCCAAGATACTTACTATGTAGGCAACATCAAAGGAGTAGGCCGTATTTATCAGCAGATTTTTATCGATACCTACTCGAAAGTGGCCCTCGCCAAACTCTATGATCGGAAGAATGCCTTGGTCGCTGCCGACCTGCTGAACGACCGGGTCGTTCCTTTCTTCGAGGCGCAGCAAGTGCCCTTGTTGCGCATTCTCACCGATCGTGGCACGGAGTTCTGCGGCCAGCGGGAACACCACGAGTTCCAGCTTTATTTAGCGATTGAAAACATCGACCATACCAAAACCAAAGCGCGGTCTCCGCAAACCAACGGCATCTGTGAACGTTTTCACCGCACCATGCAGGATGAGTTCTATAGCATTGCTTTCCGTAAGCGGCTGTATACGAGCTTGGAACAATTGCAAGCCGATGTGGATGCCTGGCTGGTGGAATACAATGAGCACCGGCCGCATTCGGGGAAATACTGCTTTGGGAAGCCCCCTCTACAGACCTTCCACGAATCCAAACACCTGGCCGAAGAAAAGCAACTCGACCGCTTCTTAGTCGCCGCTTTACCGGACAGTTTTTCTCCGCGCCAGTCGCGCGCGGTGTGAGTTCCTAATGGGTTTGTCAGATCAAGTTTAAACTAATACACGCCTAGGCGCATTCTATAAAATGTCAGATCAAGTCGAGACTAGTACAATTTATTCGCACACTTTTAAGTTAATTTTGCAAAGCTTGACACTTGATTTGAACAAGCCTAAGACTTCGCCATAGCGGCGATTCGTTCACATATCCCTAAACCATTCTCAACGAATGTAGCGCAGAAAGATTGTTCTCACGCTATTCTCAACTAGTGTGGCTCTGTTCTCGATTAATCTGAGCCGGAGCCCGGCCTTGTCCTCAGCTAATGTGAGCCGGAATTGGCCCTTGTTATCGAGCGGACGGGATCATGTTCTCAATCCGCTACATCTAAGGACGGCGGCACACAAACTCCGAGGGATTGCGCCGGAGTAGCTGATCTTCTCCGGAGTGGCTAGGTTGCAATTTCGCTCACTCGTGCTATGGCCCGAAATCCAGTCACAGATTTTTTAACAAAATTTTCTGTTTGGTTTCTACAACTTGCTTGTTTTGTAGAAGCACTTACGGTTCGGGTCGGTTTACACTTTGAACCGCATGAACACCGATCGACCTACCGATAACATCCCTAAGAAACAGCCCAGCGAAGCCCGGCTCCGCGCCAATCGCGCCAACGCAAAGAAATCCACCGGCCCGAAAACCGAAGCAGGCAAAACTCGTTCTTGTTTGAACGCCACCCGCCACGGTATCTTAAGCCAGGTCATCCACCTGCCCGAAGAAGAACTGAACTCCTATCACGAGTTCACCGAACAATACGTTTCTTCCCTGAACCCGGTCGGCATGGTGGAAACGCAACTGGCCAACTCCTGCGCCGATCTCCAGTTCCGTTTGCATCGCCTCGCCGCCGCCGAACACAACCTGTTCGCCATCGGCCACGATGAACAAGGCGAACTCTGGAACACCGGCCATGCCGAATCGCACGCCGCCCTGACGATGGCTGAAACCCTCCGCCAGGCCGCCAACCCGTTAGCCCTGCTCACCCTCTATGAATCGCGCTTGAACCGCCGCTTCCTGCAAACCTTGCAGCAACTCCGCAATATCCAGCAAGACCGTAAGGAACAAGAACAGCAGGAACTCGAAGAACTTCAGCGCATTGCCGCTGCTCATCCGCAACTGGCAGAAAAGATGGAGCCGGCGCAGTTTGGCTTCGTTTGTTCAAACGCGAATTGGCGGCTTTTCCATGCACGCAAACAACTGCTTCCGCCAACCGAACCCCGCAAACGAACTCCGCAGCGCGAATTAAAAAGAGCGGCCTAACCTGCTTTTTGCCTTCGTTATCGCTTTGTAACGATACCGTCATCAATCGCTGATTTAACACTGTTACCTTTGGCGAAGCTGAAGGCCACACTGACGTGCCGGAAGCGGAATTCAATGGAGAATTATGAGAAAAATATTGCAAAAGGGACTGCTGGCGGCCCTTGTTGCTGGAGGATGTTCGAGCCTGCCCCTGCTTGCTGCCGATACTAATTTTCACAGCAACACCGGTATTGAGCACGTATTGTTAATCAGCATTGATGGAATGCACGCGGTTGATTTCGCCAACTGCGCCCAAGGCGTTTCCTCCATCAATCACGGAACTCCCTACTGCCCCAATCTGGTTTCGCTCAGCACTACGGGCGTAAACTACCCTGTTGCATCCACCACCATGCCTTCTGACTCGTTTCCCGGGTCGGGCGGATTAGCCACGGGCGGCTCGCCCCGCACGTCCGGCATGTTTTATGACGTCAACTACGATCGGGCTTTGTCTCCACCGGCGAAAACCACTCCCTACGGCATCGTAGGCGGCGCGAATCTCTGCCCTTCCGTGGTCGGCACTCAAGTCGGCTTCGATGAACAAATTGACACCGATTTAACTAAGATCGATGGCGGCGGCGGTATCAATCCCGATTATCTTCCCCGCGATCCGAGCAACGGATGCCAGCCGGTTTACCCGCACAACTACATTCGCGTAAACACTATCTTCGAAGTGGTGAAAGCGAACGGCGGCTACACCGCCTGGTCCGACAAGCATCCGGCTTACGACTTCTACAACGGCCCGAGCGGCAAAGGCGTCGATGACTTTTACTCGCCGGAAATTAACTCCGTGGTTATACCGCTGCCGGGCGTTCCCGGCTGCTCCACTGTACCTGACCCGACGGCGGATCTATCTGCCTGGACCAACAGCTTCGCCAACGTGCGCTGCTACGATGCCTTGAAAGTGCAAGCGCTTCTGAACGAGATTAAAGGCAAAACCCACGACGGCTCCTCTTCCGCTCCTGTGCCTAACGTGTTCGGCATGAATTTCCAGGCCGTCAGCGTGGGCCAGAAATTAGTGGAGAATGGCGTGGCCGGCGGCTACACGGATTCCACCGGAATTCCCAGTGCCGATTTGTTGAAGCAAATTCGATTCGTTGATTCCTCCATCGGCAAACTGGTTAACCAACTCAAAGTGCGCGGCCTTTATGACTCTACTTTGATTATCGTCACCGCGAAACATGGCCAATCACCTGTTGATCCGAAAAAGGTGCTCCGCATTCCTGCCGACAATTCATCGCTCACTTCTCCTGCTTCGCTTCTGGGCAACATCGTCGCGCAGTCCAGCGAAGACGATATTTCCCTCATCTGGCTGCAGGATCAATCACAAACAGCCGCCGCTGTTGCAACCTTAGCGGCCAATCAGGACAAAATCGCCGCCGGACAGATTTTCTCCGGTCCTTCTTTGAGCCTGATGTTTACTGATCCGTCGATTGACCCGCGAACCCCCGACATCATCGTTCAGCCGAATGTTGGTGTCATCTACACCGGCGGCAAAAAGAAAATTTCAGAACACGGCGGCTTTGCCCACGACGATGTGAACGTGATGCTGCTTGTTTCGAATCCTAGGCTTTCCCCCGGAACTGTTACCTTCCCGGTGCAAACCATCCAAGTGGCGCCCACGATCCTGAAGTCTTTGGGCATTGATCCGTCACAGCTTGGCGCGGTGCAGAAGGAAAACACCCCGGTGCTGCCCGGCATCACCATTGCCAATCCCTATTAAATTAAATGGAAGTTGTTTCTTCCCGCGGAACTTGCAACCCAGTTCCGCGGGTTTTTTGGATACTTAGCTGACTTGGTAAACCTGAAGGCCGGCGATATCATCGTCCGTTTTGGTGTGAATGATATAGAAGCGTTTCAAGGCAGCCACGTACTCCGAAGTCTTTCCGTGTTTCGTATCGAACTGCGTGACAATCTTGTATTGGTCGGCGTTTTCCTGTTCATACACCGTCACTCCGCCGGAGCCGGTCACGAAAATGCGATGGTGCGCCGCGTCAAACGTCATGTCATCGGCAATGTCGATGCAATCAAGCGTGGTCACCACTTCGCCATTGTTCGAGTTCAGAACAAACAATTTGCCCGGTTTGCGGCCCGCGATGAAAATGCGATTGTTTTTCGCATCGAAAGTCAACGGCGTGTTCAGATTCAGTTCCGGAACAGTCCATGCTTTCTCAAAAGCTTTGGTGCTTAAGTTCACAACGCCCACCTGCTTCTTGTCGCGCATGTTCACATACATCAGATTGGCTTTGCGATTAATCGCCATCGCTTCCAGGTTGGCGGACGGAACTTCAATCTTCGCGGTTTCGGTCATATCATCAACTGAAATCAGGCTGATAAATGAAGAATCCTTGTGGTCCGGCTTGCCGCCGTTGCCCACGTAGAAAATCCGTTTCTCCGCGTCATAGATTCCCGCGTCCGGGTCGGCTGCGACCGGAACGCGCTTAATCAGTTGATGATCTTTTGCGCCAAAGAACTTGATTGCATTGTCGCCCCCGTCAGCCACAATCAAATTATTCTTCTTGATATCAAAGGCCAGCGTATGCGGCGTGGTCACTTCCGTGATGCTGCCGGTATGCTCGCCGTCCAGATTGAAAATCTCCACCGAGTGATGTTTTTCAGCGGAAACAAACAACTGTTTGCCTTTCAGGTCAACCGCGAAGTGATCGAAGTCGCCTTCAAAACCCGGCAGCGGCGTTGAATGAATCAGCTTCAGCGGTTCCTGTTTCGATTGCGCGGTCAGCGCGATGGATGACACCGCGCACGCCAGAACAATATTTCGTAATTTCATTTTCTCCTCTTCTATCTACTATCTATTTGTTTTAATGATTTGGGTTAGAATGTGACCCACGGAACCGCTCGGTGTTTCCACCTGCAACAAGGCGGCCAGCGTGGGCGCAACATCGGAAATGCCGGTCTTTTCGTAATACGTTCCCGGCTGAATCGAAGCGCCGTAGAAGATCAGCGGCACATGCGTGTCGTAGTCATAGGGCGAGCCGTGGCTGGTGCCTTCCGCGCCGAACAGGTAGTACGGTTTCATGATCACCAGCACATCGGGACTGCGCTGTCGGAAGTAACCGCGCGACATTAACTCATCGATCTCGGAAGCGGGAGCAACGCGCTCCATCAGTTCATGGGCGGTGTAAACCCGCGCCACATAAGGCAGTTCCCGGGCTGCGTCGCTGATCGCATCTTCTACATCGGCAAGGTTCAGCTTCTTTTCTTTCAACGTTTCGTAGTTAAGATAAAAGCCGCCTTCCGCCAGGGCCAGCACCCAATCGCCATCGCCGAAACGTTTGTTTAACGCTTGCGTAATAGCAGCCGTATATTCCTTCTTACTGATCCGTCCACCCGGCATGTGGCGCGCTTGCATGGTTTCCGGCTTCGGCGCAACTCCGTGGTCAGAACTCATCACCACAATCAGGTTCTGCTTTCCGCCTGCTGCCTGCTCTGCCGCCTTTAACAATCGGCCAAGCGATTCATCAGTTCGTACCGAGATTTCTTCCACTGCCGGATCATCCGGTCCTACGGCATGGCCTAAATGATCATTAGCAGAAAAGCTAACTGTTAATAAGTCTGTGCTGTTGTGGTGTCCCAACTGCTCGTTGGTTAAAGCTTCTTCCGCCAGGTGCTCCACAACTTCATTCGCGTAAGGAGTCTGCTCCCACTTTGAATAAAACTCCGGGCTGGCTGTTGTGGGAAGCGACATCAGCAACTTGCCGTTCTGCGCATTCCACTTCGCGCCTAACGACTTCTGCGGCCATTGCTCGTCGTTAAACTTGCGGACCCAAGCAGGTAATTGCTGCATGTAGTAGGTGCTGCTCACCACAGTTCCCGTTTTCGCGTCGAACCAGTAAGCGGCATCACTCATGCGTCCCGACGGCAGAATCGCCGCCCGGTCTTTCATCGAAATACCGATAGTTTTCGACGTTCCAAAACCGGCCATTTTGATTTCGTCGCCTAGCGTGCTGACAATCAGATTGTGCGGCGAGGAACCGACGCGATCTCCGGCAACACCCACCAGTTTCGTGCTTGTGTCTTCAACCGAGGTAATAGTTTTGCCGGTGCTACGGTCATACCATTCGTTGCCCACAATGCCGGAGGTGGCCGGCACTGAGCCGGACATGAACGTGGCATGTCCAACGGCCGTCACAGTGGGGTAATGGTCCTGATGCGCATCCACGAACACCGCTCCATTTCGAAGAAGCTGATCTAAGCCTTTCGTGTAACGGCTTCGAAATCGGGTGGTGTAATCGTACCGGAACTGGTCAACAACAATAGCCAGCACCAGTTTAGGCCGATGAGTTGTAATAGAGCTTATTTGCGCAAAGGCTGTTAGCGCAATCAGACCTGCTAGGAATGTTTTCATACTGTTCTTATTAGAAGCTAAGCCGTAAAGCAAACTGTAACTGCCGGGGTGTTCCCACGCCTGTTAAGCCTTGGTTATTAACTAATGATGTAATCACGCCAAAGCTGGAAGGCGAAGAAATGTTAGTGCCCGGATTTCCATATTGAGCGCGATTGAAAACATTGAATGCTTCAGCACGGAAGTTCAACAAGAATCTTTCGGTAAGCGCAAAGCTTTTATTTAAGGCTATATCGTTCTGCCATAAGTCTGGGCCGCGAGCGATATTTCGTCCGGCATTGCCCCAAGTTCCCACAGAGGGGGTAGTGAATGCGGCCAAGTTCAACCAGTTACCCGGATTCTGATTCGTCGGATAGAGATTTGCTCCGGCCACCAGATTAGGCCGTTGATTGGCGTTGTTGCCATCAGGCAAAGCAGATCCGCTTCGATTTATGGTTACATTCAGCGGTAGGCCGGAGCGAGCGGTAAACAAATCAGTAAACTCCCAGCCGCCCAAAATCAAGTTCGTGAATTGACTACCAGTCAAAAATCGGCGGCCTTGGCCGAAGGGCAACTGATACGTCATGCTGATATTGCCGGTATGACGCACATCAAAATCGCTGGAAGCTTTATCGCACCGGAAACATCTTACGTTTTCAGCAGAGCTAGCATCGCCCGCGCCAACGGAATTGTCATCAATAGCGTGCGACCAGGAATAATTGCCATCAAGAAACAAGCCGTTTTTGAAAGTCCGTTTAGCGGAAACCTGCAACGCATGAAATGTTGAATTGCCTTGCTGCGTTTTGGTGTCGATCTGGCTGGGAAATCCGGCTGGGGCAAGCGGACGAAGGCCGGTAAGCGGATTGATCAGATTTGTATAGGTGCGCTGGAACAAGTCAGTTCCTTTCTCACCCAGATAGGTTCCGGTGAACACAATCTGGCCGGGTATTAACTGTTGAATCGAAGCGGTCCATTCGCTGATGTAAGAATCAGGATGATTGAGCAGCAGAGAACGCGGCGTGGCGGCCAAGCCGGTAGTTGGAATCAATGCCGAGTTTACCGGGAAGTTGTAAGTAGTCGTTCTACCGGATTGTAGAAGGATGGAAGGTTCGTCGTTCACTGACGGGCTGTCCTGATCACCTAATTGAGTTTCGCCATGAAACATGCCGAAGCCTGCGCGGAGCACCGTGTTGTTATGCGCGGCCAAAGGAGACCAGGCAACGGACAAACGCGGATCAAAATCGAGATAGTTCGGATAACTAAATTGGCCGCCGCGAGCGCAATAGCCGCCGCAGTTATAAAGATCAAAAGCATAAGCGCGGTTGTTGACTTCGTAGAACGGTCCAAAGAAAGAGTAGCGCACGCCACCCGTTAAGGTGAGGTTCGGTTTCAGCTTCCATTCATCCTGCACGTAACCGAAGTATTGTGTTTTGCGAAGACCTTTGGTAGGCAGAAGAGCAGTATCGGAGAAGGTAGTGAGCTGGTTGGCGAGAAAGTTGGTGAGGCTTGGCCCCCAGGTCACAGTACCGTCGTTGCTGTTGCCCTCATTAATTTGAATGCGGCGAATTTCGATTCCTGCCTTCACCGTGTTGCGGCCCAGGGTTTTCGTAACGTCGTCTCGCGTGTCGAAGCTGGTGGATATCTGCGTCTTACTGTAGTTCTCGTAAAGCTGCGCAAAATTCGGAATAACAAAGTTGTAAGGCAGCCCGGTTTGCTGGTATTGGTTGTAGTAATTGCGATTAAATCCGAACCGGAGTTCATTGATCAGGGTTGGGCTAAACACGTGAAGTTCTTCCACCATGCCACTTTGTAATCGTGCGTGTACGGTGCTGGCAGCGTTCAAGCTTCCTAAAGGGGTAGTGGAAAGTCCGTCGTCGGCGTTGTAGCGGGCATAAGCTGTGTCGCTGTCGCTGAAGCGATGATCAACGCGAATCAAGCCGGAATTTTCAGTGACAGGGCTGGCAGTGGTTCCGGTCCATAACTGAGCCTGCGGCGCTTTTGCGCTTACCGGACCGTTGCCGGTTGGGTAAGCACTCAGCACGGAAGCAAGCGCCGGCTGCGCGGCGGCTGTTTGAGCGCGGAAAGCGTCAGTCGGCACGTAGCCGACCTGCGTTAAACCGAGACTTTGGCGAAAGCCTTCAAAGTTAGCAAAGAAGAACGTTTTATCGCGAATAATGGGGCCGCCCAGATCAGCGCCGAACTGGTTCAGATGAAATGGCGGCTGCGCAGCAGGCGACGGGTTAAAAGGCGATCTAGCGTCGAAATCGTTGTTGCGGAGGTATTCAAATAATGCGCCGTGAAAATCGTTGGTGCCGGATTTAGAAACAACATTCACCTGCGCGCCTGCGCTGCCGCCGTTGTCAGCCGTGTAGTTGGCGGTGTTAACGGTAAACTCCTGAATCGCTTCGGTGGAAATCTGCAGGCGCAAAGCAGATTTCGGAGCGGCATTCTGGATACCGCTGAAATCGTTTCCATCTAAACGGAAATTATTGTCGTCATTGCCTTGTCCATTGAAGCGAATGCTCTTCTGATTGCCGCTGCCGGTGTCTACCGCGCCAGGCACCAGCAACGTGAGAGTGGTCCAATTTCTACCATTCAACGGAATTTTGTGGACCTGTTCCTGTTCCACGTTTCCGCCCACAGTAGCGGTTGTGTTATCAAGCGCGGCAGCAGCATTCACTTCCACGGTTTGCGAAGTTTGCGCTAATTGCAAATGCGCGTTCAGCGTTCGAGTGCCGCCCACGGTTTGCCGAACATCATCATATTGAGTTACGGCAAAGCCCTGCAGGGAAAAACTAATTTTATAAACGCCGGCCGGAAGGGCAGAAAGCGAGTAAGAGCCGCCTTCGCCGCTGATGGTTTCCCGCTCCAGGCCGGTTGATTTTTCTTTGACTTTAACCACAGCTCCTTTCACCGGAGCGCCTGTCTTGTCTGTGACAGTGCCGTTCAATCCGCTGCGATCCACTTGCGCGAGCAGGCAGACCGAGAAAAGACATAACGCCGCTGTTACCCGCATCAGAATCTGCATAAGTATTGGTTTTGAGTTCCTTTGAAAATTTCTTGGTTGTGTTTACCTGCCTCGAAAAATAAATCCGAGCGCAGATTATTGAGAAGTGCTGAAACTATTAAACGAGTTCAACCTTAGTTGAACCTGAGAAAACGCGCTCGTTCATTGAAGATTCATAAACAATTCGCAGAATGTTTACAGGGCATATCAAAAAAGCTGTTTATGAATGTTTTAGTGGTTGAGGACGACCGCAGAATCTCTAAACTGCTCGAACGCGGTTTAAGCGAAGACGGCCATCAGGTCTTTCTTTCATCAAATGGGAATGAAGCTTACGATATTGCTTTAACCGGACGCTTCGAGTTGATTGTTTTAGATGTTCTGCTGCCTGGGCTTGACGGCTTCAGCGTGCTGCGACAACTGCGGCAATCCGGCTGCGGCACGCCGGTACTGATGCTGACCGCGCGCGACGCTATGTCAGACATGGTGTACGGGCTTGACGCAGGAGCGGACGATTACCTGACCAAGCCGTTTCTGCTGGACGTTTTACTGGCGCGGGTGCGGGCGCTGGGGCGGCGTGGTCAAACAGTTCAATCCACCACTCTGCAGATCGGGAATCTGATTCTTGACCGGAGCCGAAAAGAAGCCTCGCGCGGCGGGCGAGCGATCGTCCTAACTAAAAAAGAGTATATGCTGCTGGAGCTGCTGATACGAAGAGCAAACCAAGTGGTATCACGCAGCGAACTGATTGAAGCAGCTTGGGGCTTTCAGGCCGATGTGCGCGACAACACGCTGGATTTTTATATCCACAGTCTGCGGAATAAAATCAACGGTGAAAACGAACTGCCTATGCTTCGCACTCTGCGGGGGCTGGGCTATCAGTTAACGGCCTCGCCGGAAAAATGAATTATGAATTGGCGATCCATACGATTCCGACTTACGCTTTGGTATACCAGTATTCTTTTAAGCGGACTGATATTGTTCAGCGTCGGCTCCTGGCTGACATTGAAGCGAGCCACCGCAAGCGCGAAGAATACTACCCTGCTGCGACGCGAACAAAGATTGGTCGAAGCATTGAATCTGCAATCGCCAGTGCTGGCCCATGTTCCCTGGAAAGCCCGGCTTGCTATGTTTTCGTTAACTATTCCGGAAAGCAATCTGGTGCAAGCCTTCGATTTAAAAGGCACTCGTCTTTTTCCTGAAACTGCTTCCGTAAAGAGCTTATCGTGGCCGGGCGGCAACTGTGCCGACCCATGCTTTGGCGAATCACGTTTGAACGGGCATCCGATCGGTACAATCAGCCATCTCGCGCGGATCAATGGTCAGCTTATCCGAATCTGCATCGGCGCTTCGCTTGATGAGCACGAAAACGTGCTGCGCCGTTATCGCGCATCCTTGTTTGCGATGATTCCGTTGTTGTGCCTGTTGTCGATCACCGGCGGTTATACAGTGAGCCGCCGCGCGCTGCTGCCGGTAGATCAACTGACGCGCGCGTCACAGAGGATTGGGTTTCGCGATCTATCGGCTCGCTTACCGGCTGCCGCTACGAGCGATGAAGTTCAACGCTTAACGGAAGCATGGAACGGGCTACTTGACCGCTTGCAAACGGCTGTTTCGCAGTTGACGCAATTTACAGCCGATGTTTCGCATGACCTTCGCACAGCCATTACGGTGATGTTAACCACCGGGCAGCTTGCTTTGAAACGGCCACGCAGCGAAGAAGATTACCGCGAAGCGCTGCAAACGATTGTGGGCGAGTGCGCATCCACCGTGCAGCTTCTGGACGATCTGCTGGTTCTGGCGCGGGCAGACGCTTATTCTTCGCGCATCCAGAAGAAACCTTTAGATTTAGCTGAAATTGTGAGCGCGTCCTGTGAACGAATGCAGGGGTTAGCAGAAGCGAAACGGCAGAATCTTATCTGCGATTTACCGCCAAGCTCACCGTTTGAAGGCGACCAAGCACTGCTCGGACGTTTAACAGGAATTTTGGTGGATAACGCGATCAAATACACGTTGAAAGGCGGGACCATTAAAGTTAAAGTCGCTCACTTCGGCAGCACCAGTGAACTGCGGGTTGAAGACACTGGAATTGGAATTCCACCAGAAATACTGCCCCGGATTTTTGACCGTTTCTTCAGAGCAGACCCGGTACGCAACCGGGATGGAGGCGGGGGGAGCGGGTTAGGTTTAACAATTGCGAAATGGATTGCGGATGTTCATGGCGCGAAGCTTACTGTTCAAAGCACACCGGGAGCAGGCACCGTGTTTACGGTCAGCTTTGTTTTAACCGATGCCGGTTAAAGTTTAGGCTGAAGCGTTTCTGCTAATCAATTCTGAAGCTGGAATACCCGGCGAGCGAAGAATCCGAACATCCCGTTTCGGGGGCTGGCCGAAGAAGCGGCTATACTCGCGGTTGAACTGCGTGGGGCTCCCGTAGCCGACCTCAAAAGCGGCAGTAGCGGCATCCAGGCCGTCCGAGATCATTCGCAATCGCGCCGCGTGCAACCGAAGCTGTTTTTGATACTGTAGAGGGCTCATCGAAGTCAGCGCCCGAAAATGAGTGTGCAGCGTGGATACTCCCATTCCAGCCAGGTCTGCGAGATCTTCTACCTTTAACTGCTTCGCGTAGTTTTCCCTGATCCAGGCGATTGCTTTAGCTGTGCGCTGGCTTTGATCTCCCAAAGTGGCAATGGCTCGCAGGCGCCGGCCTTCCGGGCTTTGCAGAATTCGATAAATGATTTCACGCTGAATCGAGTCGTTGAGAAAGGGAATATCTTGCGGTGTATGCAGGAGATCCAGGAGCCGATTGCAGGCACGGAGGAGATCCACGGTGGTTTCACTGGTTGCCATAGCCGGGCCGTTAAGCGGAGTCTCAGTGATTGGAATTTCGCCTCGACTAAGCAATTCCCCCACAAAAGGAATTTCCAGCTTGAGCCGCAAGCAAAGATAAGGCACTTCTTCACTGGCCTCGATCACTTGACTCAACACGGGCAAATCAACCGACGTTAGCAGGAACTGTGACGCATCATAGACAAAAGTTGTTCGGCGGAGTTCGACGCGTTTGCGCCCTTGGACCACCACAGCTACGCTTGGCTCATAAGTTACGGAAAGGGGAGCCGTCGGGGCGGTACGACGATGAAAGGTCAAACCAGGAACAGCAGTTAACAGTATTTCCGCCGAGCCTATTACTTGAGCAATCCTTTGAACCAACTGAGCCCGTAGCTCATCCGCTTGATAGGACTGCAACGAGGCATCTTTACTCGATTTTTTCACAGTATGAATTTTGCACTCCGATCACCAGCATACTGCCGGTGTTCGAGACCGGTCACTGAGTGAAGAGAAATAGGCAAGAAATCAGTTGAATCGGACTACCCTGCTAAGCCGTTTTATTTCTAGCCTAGAGATAAGAACAATCATTCCAAAGGAGAAACAATGCAGAAGCGAAAACTGGGAAACAGCAACCTGGAAGTTTCGGCAATCGGACTCGGCTGCATGGGCATGAGCTTTGGCTACGGTCCAGCCGGAGACAAGCAGGAGATGATTTCGATTATCCGAGCAGCAGTTGAACGCGGCGTCACGTTTTTCGATACGGCGGAAGTGTACGGCCCGTTTGTGAACGAAGAACTGGTGGGAGAAGCGCTTGCTCCCTTTCAAGGTCAAGTGGTGATTGCCACGAAATTCGGGTGGGAATCTAATCCGAACGACGGGGGCAAGTGGAACGCGTTAAACAGTCGACCGGAACACATTAAGCAGGTTGCTGAAGCGTCGCTCAAGCGTTTGAAAGTTGATGCGCTTGATCTGTTTTATCAACATCGGGTTGACTTGAACGTGCCGATTGAGGACGTAGCGGGAACGGTGAAAGGGTTGATTCAGGAGGGTAAAGTAAAACACTTCGGACTTTCGGAAGCAGGAGCGCAGACCATCCGCCGCGCCCATGCCGTTCAGCCGGTGGCCGCGCTGCAAAGCGAGTACTCGCTTTTCTGGAGGCAGCCGGAACAGGAGATCGTGCCGACGCTGGAAGAACTCGGAATCGGATTTGTTCCTTTCAGCCCGCTCGGCAAAGGCTTCCTGACGGGCAAGATCACCGCAGAAACGAAGTTCGACAGTGCTGATTTTCGCAATATCGTTCCTCGTTTTAGCGAGGAGAATCGAAAAGCGAACCAAGCCCTGGTGGACCTGCTCACCGCATTCGCTCAACAAAAGAAAGCGACACCTGCTCAGATCGCGCTTGCCTGGCTGCTGGCGCAAAAGCCGTGGATTGTTCCGATTCCCGGCACCACAAAACTCAATCGCCTAGAAGAAAATCTCGGAGCGTTAGGTATTGAATTGACGCCTGAAGACTTGAGCGCCATTGAGAGCGCTTCCGCAAACATCAAGCTTGAAGGGGCTCGATATCCGGAGTTCCATGCGAAGCTGGTGGGTCGGTAAGCTGGCATGATTTAACCCTTGAGAAACAGTAGCTCGGGCGCGAGCTACTGTTAAACTCACGGCTTCAGTTTGTGGTTGTACATTACAATATTGGCTCGTTTGAGCTGGTTGCGGCGATTTCATCCTCAATCGAATGCTTACGGGTTTTTCCGTGCGATCCAACGCTACGGTCGCCGTCATCCCGGCTGCCGGCCAAGTCGGGCCTTTCACCCACGCTGCCGGTTCTCCGATCACCGGTTGATTCCGATGAGCTTTTTTCTTCCCGACGACGCGATTTTTCCGAATCCATAGTTTGTTCCTTCCAGGCAGTTTGCTGCCGCAGTTGTTAGAAGCGGTCAAGCGTTTTGTTCCATCAAGAAAAATTGTTTGTGTTTGCGACAGATTAAGCCGGACCAGAAGTTAGCAGCCGGTTACAAATACGTTTTCACCATTTGCCGCCAGTAGTAAGCCTTGTGCGCTTCGCCCGGCCAGACATCCAGCCGATGCCTGATGGCTTTATTCTGAAGATGCCGGCTCAGTTCTTCCGTGCTTTGCTTGAACGGATCCTGTTCGCCGATCGCCAGAATCCATTCCGTGTTCCGCATTTTACCCAGCAAATCAGAATTTGTTAGCTGCGGCAGGAAGTGGTTGGGCGTATGGAAGTAAATATCTTCGTCGTAGTAGCCGTTAAACAAATCAGCGAAAGGCCCAATCTGTTTAGTAAGATCGTAGCGCCCGCTTAAAGCGACTACCTTTCCAAACAGACCCGGGTGCCGCAGCGCGAGCGCAATTGCGTGGTAAGCGCCGATGCTGCAGCCGTGGGCGATCAGAAAAGCATGGGGATCAGCGGAGCGCATCAAAGGAACTACTTCCCGCAGAATATAGCGTTCATAAAACTGATGGCGCACAATACGCGCTCGCGGATGAATACTCGAACAGTAAAGGCTTTCGCTGTCGAGGCTATCGACGCAGAACAACTGAAGCAAGCCATGATCAATCGGCGATGACAGGGAATTTACCAAACCCCAATCCTCATAATCGTAGAAGCGGCCCTGGCGGGTGGGGAACACGAGAACTTTGGCTCCAGAGTGGCCAAAGACCAGCAGCTCCATGTCACGGCTCAGGTTTAGGCTATGCCATTTGTGATAACCGCGCTTCATCTTAACAGGTTGCTACGGGACCAACTTTGAACCATTGCAGCTTTCCGCAAAAATTCGATGGTGAAATGGGAGTAAAAGCGATACCCATAATCGATAGCCGGCAGCATTCATGTGCAGGCCATCCTCCGTGAAAAGATCCCGCTTCGGTCCGCCATCGGAAGCAAGCATGGCAGCAAACAAATCGATGTAATAGCCGCCTTGATCCAATTCAATTTGTTTTCGGATTAATTCATTAGTTTGACGAATCCGGTCCACAATGGCGAAGCGCGCCGGACTCGGTTTGATAGAAATAAATCCAAACTCCGCGTTAAGATTCTGTTTCACTTTCTTTGAAAGCGCGCAAAAGTACGAATGCACTTCTTTGGGGCTGCGTCCATCGCCCAGATCATTGTCACCGGCATAGACCACCAGCGAGCAGGGTTGAACCGGCTTAACCAGACGATCGAAGAAGTAAACGCAGGCTTCCAAGGTGGAACCGCCGAAGCCCAGATTCAAAGCGCGTTCACTGCCCATATCCGCAGCCAAACTGCTCCAAAGGCGAATCGTGGAACTACCGTAAAACACGATTGGCTTTGCCGGAGGAGAAGATTTCCTCCGCTTCTCTTCCATTTGCGAGACTTCCGCCTCATACCATTCCATTCAAAGTTTACTGTACCAGCCGAATTGTGACAGGATGTTTCAAGACAATTAAAAATCCGCGGCTCAAGATTCCAAGCACAAGTTTTCAGATTCCTGGTGAAACTAACAGGGTGAGGTTTATCACGCTAATCAGTCTAATTAGACAGAGGAACAAATAATATGGCCGAAAAGATGCAATCAATTAATGACTTAATGGTGAACGGGCTATGCTATGTGCTTGATTTTGAAAATCAGGCTTCTCAAGGGGCAAGCAAGATGGCTCAGGCCGCGACCAATCCAGAAGCCAAGCAAGTTTTTGAACAAAGCGCAACCAAAAGCAAAGAATACGCCCAACGCGTGCAACAAGTATTTCAGCAGCTTGGACAGCAACCGCAGTCTAAAGACAACCAGATTGCAAAAGCAATGATCAGCGAAGTGGAACAGATGGTCTCCAATACCGATGCTTCGCCGGTGCGCGATGCGGCGTTGATTGTTGCTGCTAACCAGATGCAGCATTACCGGGTAGCGGTTTATGGATCGCTTGCTCATTATGCAGAATTACTTGGCAAACAGGAAGCTGTGCAAACCCTGAATCAAAACTTAGAAGATAGTAAGGGCGGCGATGAAAAGCTAACCCGTATCGGCGAGCAGAACGTTAATCAGAAAGCTGCTCAAGCCGCAGGTTAAGCCTGAGTTTGTCCGACAGCATTAAAGGCCCGCATGCCCAGTGGTTGTTCCGGTATGCGGGCCTTGTTTATTCTCTTTGCAAAGAATTTAACTCATCAATTTCTTCTTGAAGTTCCTGGCGGTTACGTTTCCTTAAGTAAAAAAACGCGCTAAACCAGATACAGAGCAGAGTGAGAACTGGGATAATGTTCAGCAAAATTCCGGGTGTATGGAACGCTTGAACTATTACCGGTGAAGTGATCATTGCTAAACCTAGAAAACAGAATGTAAGACCTGATCTACGCCAGACATGGCGGCTGTAATCACGTTTTCCTTCAAGCTCCCTGCGGTAAAAATCAATGGAGTTACCTATGGTTGCATCACTTACAGATTTTCGCGGCAGCAGCCATCGGTAAGCGTGGTAAGCACCATACAATCCCCAAAGGCTTAGAACCACGAATCCATTACGCGGTATTATGCTTTGAGTTCTTGTGGCATGAAAAGCGAAAAAAAAGCAGAAAAGGAAACCTAAAGTTATCCATGTTAAAGCCGTCAAGCGGTTCTTGTTTTGAAGAGTTCGCGTTCTTCGACGAATTTCGTTTAATGACATATTCATTGGCTCCGTTGTCTGGTTCTGCCAGGTTTGTTTTGGATCGTTTACCGAAAATTCGTCAGGCATGAGAATCTCCCTGGTGAAACCAGCGCTTCAGGACGTTTTTGGTGCGATGAATTTTCATGGCGACGTTTGCGGAGGAAAGCCCGGTAATCTCTCCGATGGAGGCTGCATCCATATCTTCCAGGTATAAAACGATGATCTGGCGGTCAATTGGTTTTAGTTTCTGAATTAATAACGAGAGACGGTCGAGAACTTTCTTCTGATCGGCCATCACTTCGCCGTAAGAACTGGACGGCATGGTTTCGATCTCCTCGATACTGGCGAGAGTTTTACGAATCCGGCGCTGTTGAACGATGTGCCCGGCGGCGACATTATGAGCAACACGGTACACCCAGGTTCGCAATGAACAGCGACGGTCGAACTTTGTAAAGCTACGCCACAATTGCAGATGAATGTCTTGCAGGAGGTCGCGGCGCGTTTCCGGGTCAGCTTCATAAGCCCGCGCCAGCCGGTCAAGCGCGGAACCGTAGGCATCGGCTGCTTCCTGATACAGAGCGTCCGCATTTACCTCGCCGCCGGAGATGGACTTGTTACCTCCCACACCAAAGGTAGTAAATAAGTGCAGGAACTTCTAACAAACGTTTTTCGTATTAGCGCGACCGGAGGTTGCTATGAGCGAATTTGCTAGAGGCTGTTCGGAATAGCCGTAATGATATTCTGCCCAAAACGTTATGTTCCGCCTTGCGCTTCTGATTGGAATTGCAGCTTTACTTGTGTCTCCTTTTTTGATTACCTCTTGGTATGTGGATACGCGCGGAATCGTCATTCCGGGCACTGTTTACAGTAAGCGTGAGGACATCAGAGTCAGTTATCAAAGCTGGACGCGCACGGCGCAGGTGACTATCCAATACGAAGAACCGGAATCGCTGAGCTACGCATTTCTTTCAACTGAGTTTACGCCGGAGCAGTATGATGCGCTACATCTGCGGCAGAAAGTGAAACTACATTTTCTTCTACGCAAGGACATTCCCCAGTTCCCGTTTTCGCATACTTTGCGGCAAATGCATGTTTTGCCGATGGTACGACTGGCCGACCAGAAAACATTTTCCGGGCTGGAACGGCAACTGACGCTGCGGGCCCGGCGCAACACCAGCATATTCCTGCTGGCTGCAATCGTTTTATGGCTTTGGCGTATCGCCGAGGTTCCCGGTTTTAAATGGGCAGTCGGAATGCTACTGATAGCCGGAATCGCATGGCTTTATTTTTCCGATTTTCCTCGCCCTACCGCCGCGCCTGTTCAGCAGGTAAAGCAAGCCGAAGGACGCATAAAAACGCTGGAACGAATCGCGCATCTGTTTAGAGATAATCGAAGCCGCGGCATTGACGCAAATCAACCTATTGATGTGATTGCCGTTGAGTTCATACCTGCTGCATGGACAGAACCAGTGCTGGCGGTGGACCTGATTGATTCAGGCTCCGCACCCGGCTTAGTGGAAGGCTCAACCGTGGCGGTGAACTATGAAGCAAACCATCCACGCACAGCTCAGTTACAGGCAGGAACAAGAACTTTCCTGCGAAGCAACTATCTTGGATTATTGGGATATGCTTTGATTTGTCTGGCTATCGGAGCGGCACTACTGCTAGGAATGAAAACTTTCTGTTTTTTATTTAAGCGGCTGACCGGATAGCAACAGTCTTAAAGAATGTGGATAGCAACGACGTTCAATCTATTTTTCTTCAGTTCACGCAACAAATGTCGAAAGAAGCAGTGACCTGTGTTCTAGGACATTCCGACGCGGATGGCTTAACAGCCGCCGTGATTTTGGCGCGGGCACTGCAAGCGAACGGCTTTACGGTGAAAGCGGAAACCACGCGCAAAGGAGAAACGGCGTGGTCGGAATCGATGCTGGAGCGCGTTCGCGAACAGCGGCCCGGTACTTTGCTGGTAGCAGATTTGGGTAGCCGAGAGGAACCGCTGATGGAAGGAATTCCTACGCTGTTGATCGACCATCACAAACCAACAGGAGTGCCGCCAGGCGCTTCGCTGATTTCCGGCTACGAAATGCAGCCGACGCCCACTTCAGGACTGCTGGCATATTGGTGCGCCCAAGCGGTAGGCGCGGCGGAGAAACTGAATTGGTTGGCGGCGATCAGCATTTTGGCTGATCTGGGCGACAAAACGGAATTTCCAGAATGGACAGAAGGGCGTCGCAAGTACCGCAGCAAAGACTTACGTGAAACAGCAACGCTGCTGAACGCGCCACGACGCGCAGCGAAGGGCGACGCGCAATCGGCTTTGAAATTGCTGATGGATGCGGTTGATCCAGCAGCGTTTCTGGCAGACCCGCGCGTTGATCAATTAAGAACAGCCAAAGCTGAGTATAATGCTGCTTTAGCCGAAGCGCGGAGGGCCGCGCCGAAGTTTAGCAGTAATGTAGCTTTGTTGACCGTTAACACTCCCTGCCAAGTGCATCCGGTGATTGCCCAAACCTGGGTAGGAAGGTTGAGCAAGAACATTGTGATCTGCGCCAATACCGGGTTCCTGCCGGAACGAGTGAATTTTGCGATGCGCACCAAGCTTCCGGTGAATCTGATTGATTTTCTGGCCGCACACAAACCGGAGAACGCGGGGCCGGAGTACGGGCGCGGACATGACCAGGCGACCGGCGGATCGTTGAGCTATTCCGATTGGAACTTGTTTTTGCGTTCGCTGGGCTTTGATTAGTTTTGCTGCGCTCGCACCATCACTTGACCATTTTGAATCTGCACGTCGAGCTTCGGCTGCGGATTAGTGGCCGGGCCGTCCACCACAGAGCCGTCTTTTAAGCAGAAACGCGAACCGTGCCAGGGGCATTGAATGGTGCCATCTTTCACTTCGCCTTCAGAAAGAGGACCAGCCAGATGAGAACAGTTATTTCCTAAAGCATAGATTTCGCCATCTTGCTTTAACAGGAAAAGGTCAGTTCCATTTACGTTTGCTTTTTGCGGCTTGCCTTCAACGAGGCTCGATTCCTCACAAGCAGGAGTAAACTGCTTGGGAAAATCTTTATCAGCATCAGCAGAATGATCTACGCCGATTTTCTGGCTGTAAGACAGCGCGCCGCCTAGATAAGCGCTGGCACTCACCAAGCCATAGCCGAGAAAGCTGAGCGCGCGGCCCAACCCGCGTTTGTTGGCTTTGCGGGAAACCCAGGAGCCGGTGTAAAGCACGGTGGCCGCGCCGTTCAGCAGCGCATGAACCATGCCTACGCGCTGCGGCTTGCCATGAGTCGCGCTCCAATCAGTAAGTCCGGAAGCGGCGGAAATGACGGCACCGCCAAGACCCACCACCAGCGCAGCGTCCGCACCGGCAGCATACTTTTCTTTGCCGGCCATTTCCAGCAGATCCAGCACCAGGCCCACGGTCCAGCCGCCTACCGGAATGGCAACCACGGCGGGATGCAGTGGATGGCCTAGCCAAACACCATGCAGGGCGTTTTTGACGACCTGGCCGCTTTCGCCGGCGGCGGCGTAAGTGTCGTTCACAAGCGATTCGGTGGTGTCCTGCCAAGGCTGAAGCCATGCCTGTTTTTCGATCAGGGTTAGTACTGGATTTTCACTCATAAGCGAGTAGACGTATTCCCCGCTGATTTCTTACACAGTTTCATGAATGCAGGAGAATTGCGGGGTCGGCGCCGATAGTGCCCACCAATTCATTTAAGTAGGATTCACAGCGGACGCGTTCTAGCTGTTCATGAGCTTCAGTTTGGCGGGATTTTACGTTCAGGTGCCGAACCGTGATGCCGGTTGCGGCGAAAGCTTCGAGCGATGCGGTGTGCCGAGTCCAGAGCGCAGTGTCGAGGGTTTGTTTGGCGCGAAGCCTCGCCTGATACCAGTTGCTTTGAAGCAGCGAATCACGGGTAAACATTTCTGATAAACGCGCGTCGTGTTCGCGCATTCCTTTGTATTCGCCGTAGGCCATGATGTGCAGCAGAGCTTTCACCGGCGGGCAGGCAAATTCAACGCTGCCATCGGTGAAATAGTTTAAAGCCACGGTCCGCTGCGCTTCCACAATGGCTTCCACGCCGGCGGCAAAGACCTTGAGATTCTGCTTTTCGGGCCGCAGGATTTCTTCGGGAAACACGGCGTTCGGCAGTTCGAACATGCGGCCCAGGAAACGATCCACAAACAGTTCGGTGATGCGATAGCCGAGGCGGCTGGCGATAACGGGGCGGCCTTCCAACGCAAAGTCTTCGACTTTTTCCAGATAGCCGTTTTCAATCAGAAAACGCGGATCGCGCTCGAACACGCGCATCCGGCACCAGAGTTCCGGCACCAGCATGCTATTGTCGTGATCCACGCGATAGTTCGGGCCGATATGCCCGGCAGCGGTAGTGAAACCGGCGTGGCCGGTCAGGATGGCAGAAACCAGCGCGTTGTTGATGTCGATTACAGGCGGCAGCGCGTTGAACGGTCCTTTAGTGAGCGCGCCTTCGCTGCCGAAACCGGTAGTGGAAGGCGATTTACCGGTAAGGCTGCAAATAAAATCCATGAACAGTTCCGGTAGTTCCTGGTAGTGGATCGGGTTGTACACGGCCAAGGGCGGCACGCCGGTTTTCGGATCGGGCGGATTGTTGCGGCGTCCGGCCAACACTGCGTTTACGGGAAAATGAACTGGTTTATCAGCCGGAATTTCACGAGCTAAACGAGTGCCGATTTCCGCCAGATGCCAGTCACGCGGGTTGACCAGATCGGGACGCTTCTGCAGATAGCGCGGATTCTTCGAAGGCACGCCATCAACCAGGCGCGGGTGAGCGGAGGAAACAATGTATTGGGTGGCGGGATGCTCGACGAAATCGTTGAGCAGGCGCTTCATCGGTTCGGTGTATTGGTCGAATTCCACTACATGACCGACGATTTTCTCCGCTTGTTCCTGCGTTAACGGCTCGAAATTAGAGATAAACGTGCCGGGCTGCGCCAGATCGCGTTCGGCGTCTTTGTCGAAGCCGCGATGAATGGCATCGTCAGGGCGTTGAAACAACAGGGATTCGCAGTTGGCGACAAGCTTTACGCTTTCGCTGCGATGTTCCGCGTCCAAGTTATTCAGACTGCGGCTCGGCAGCACAACAGACGCTGTGATGTCGTCTTCCACCTGCACTTTGTCGGCGGGGTTGAAATCGGGACGCAGCTTGTAGATGCGCCAGGCGCCGTTCGGATCGTAGCCCATGCGGAGATAATTGCCGACCAGCTTCTGATTATCGAATTTCAACTCATTGCCGAGGAAGCCGTTGATGCGATCGACGCTGAAATGTTCACGCCAGTTGTCGCCCCAATCGGGGCGGTAATAGCGTTTCACGGTGACCAGAAGCTGGCGCACGGTTTGGGGAATGCCGGCGATCCACCGATTATGTTCGTCGGTGTATTCGGGCGAAGATGTCATCAGCTTGATGACGGAACCAAGCGAACGCTCCGGGCTGAGAATGGGCCGACGGGCGCGGCGCTCGGAGCGTGGTTCTTTGTAGATGGCGGAAAAATCTTTGGTGAGGATTTCGGCTACTTGTTCGATTTCGCTATCGAAATTGCTGACGAAGATAGGGCCGCGCAGCATGATGCTGCCGATAGATTTTGAAATTTCCGATTTGCCGCCGCCGGAAACAGTGCAGGGTTTATGACAGAGCGTAGGATCAGCGCGGGAAGCGACCAAGCGCCAAGCGGTGCCGCCGGTTTGTTTTTCCAAACGGATTTTGGTGCCCCAGGGCAGCACATAGGTTTCGCAGGCGCGAAGGGTAAGCTGGTGCGTTTGCCCTTCTTCCTGCTGCCAGGATACGCAGCCTTCGCGCACACTGAATTCGGCGTTTTCCGGAAGATAGAAAACGTCCGGATATTGGCGGTCAATCGCGTAGCCTTCCGGCTGAACATTGACGCGGCCTTCGAGCCAGCGCATGGCTTCGGCAAACTTCACTTCTTTGGTGAGCACGGTACGCCCCGCATAAAATTGCTGGCCCAATACGTAAGCAGGAAACGCGATGGCGCCGCCGGCGTGTTCTTCTTCGCAGATCCCGTACAGGTTTGCGGCAAAGCTGATCTGGGTTTTTACTTCTTTCTTGCAGTAGCCGTAATAGTTATCGGCAATAATGGTGACCATCACGCCGCAGTGGTTCCGGCAGACCAGCTTGAATGCGCCGCCGTCGTTATAGATTTCGTTCTGGTCGCGCCAGCACATGCCTTCGCGCTGCTGCCGTTCAGTGGCTTCGTCGTAATGCGGCAAGCCGAGGTCCTTCTTTTTCAGACCTGTGATGTGCGGCGCGAGAATGACGCAGCCGGTGTGGCCGGTCCAGTGCATCACGTCGAGCGCGGCGTCGTTTTCAGGCAAATAAGGATCGCCGCCGTTGCCGAAGATGCCTTCCACGAAATCCAGATTGCTGACCAGGCTGGCGGGCGCGAAAAAGCGGGTTTCCATTGTTTTTGCCGGATCAGTTCCGGTGGCCGGGCAGACCAGCGGACGCAGCAGCAGCGACACCCAAAGCCGCACTTGTTCTTCCTGATCGGCAGTGAACGGCAGCGCCATCAGCGCAGGCGGCGGAGCTAAAGCGGCGGCCAGCAAAGAAGCAAAGGCGCGTTTGGGAACAGCGATTTTATCGGCAGGAACCGGGTATCCGCCTTCCACGATATGGAAAATGCCCTTGGTGGTGCGGCGGTCGCTTTTCGGGTTGTGCAGAATGCCTTGCGGCACGCGGTAGGACTGCAAATAAGGTGAGGCCAGCGTGTCGCGGTCCGGCGGAAGCGACATCACGCGCGCTAAACCGGGACGATCCAGCACAAACGTATTGCCGGGAAGCCGGGGTGCGCCGTCGGGCCTAGTGTCTTGCAGATAAGTATCGAGAAATCCTTGTACGCGGGCATCCGCCGGGCAGTGGCGATAGCCGAGCAGTTGATCTTTCCGGTGGTAATTGCGCAGCAAGGGGCCGGCAATTTCGAGAGCATGACCGTCCGCAGTGGTTTGGCTGGTAGGCTGGCCTAACGCGGCCAGTTTCAGATTGATGTAGCGGAACAATTCTTCCTTGCGAGGTGTAGAGAAGGAAGCGGCGTTTGTTGGGGAGTTCACGAGTTCTCCTGTTTATTTAGCAGAATGCCTTCGAAGCGGGACGGGGCGCGTCAGCAAAATTCTTACCGGTAGGTTTAGAAGTTTAAAAACCATCGTAGCGAATGCGATGCTATTGTTAGGCAAAAGTAGTTATTTGCAGATTAATCACGGAGATTTACCCATGCTGAAAAGCGCGCTGGTTCTATTTAGTTTGGCGTTAGCCACGGCCGGCTCGGCGGCTGCGCCGTCGATTTACAATTACACTTTGAATTCCATTGACGGCACGCCTACGCCGCTTTCGACGTTCAAGGGCAAGGTGGTGATGCTGGTGAATGTGGCCAGCCGCTGCGGGTTCACGCCGCAGTATGAAGGGCTGGAAGCGTTGTATGAAAAGCACAAGGACCAGGGTTTTGTGATCGTTGGCGTTCCGGCTAACAACTTCGGCGGCCAGGAGCCGGGAACGAACGAGGAAATCAAGACGTTCTGCAAAAGCAAGTATGCCGTGAAGTTTCCGATGATGGCGAAAGTTTCAGTGGTGGGCGCGGATAAAGCGCCGTTGTACCGGTTCCTGACCGATGCCGCAACGAATCCGTCCACCAGCGGCGAAATTCAATGGAATTTCACGAAGTTTCTGATTGGGCGCAATGGCGAGATTCTGGCACGGTTTGAGCCGTCAACAACACCGACCGATCCGGTTCTAAATGCGGCGGTGGAGAAGGCGTTGCAGTAGAGTTTACTCGTATACTTCGCGCCGGTGGGCAATACGCGTTACGTCGATTGATTGGGCAGCATCATTGATTTCATATACGACCCAATAACTGCTAATTCAAATCCGCCATTCTTTGTCCCGCCTTTGAGTTTCTTGCAGTTTGTAGGCCGAGGTACTGAGGCCAGAGCTTCCAGGCGGGACACAATACGAGCTATCACCTTTGTAGGTAGCCCGTGTAGTTCCTTTTCCGCGCTTGTGGTTAACGAAACTCGGTAACTCACTGGGCGAGTTTACCGCTTTTAACTAGACCAGCCTTTACCTTTTCTAGCGGAACCCGTTTTTCATTCCGCCGTGAACGGGAAACAAGAACATCCTCAATATCTTCCCAAAGTTCTCGATGTTTTTAAGATCAAGTTGAACGGCCACTTTGCGGCCCTTATCGTCAGTAGCAAATTGAATTCCGTGCGTAGTTCTATTTTCCTCTTAAACAAAGCATCGTCGAGCTTATTAGCTTCACTTGGTCACGGAACAAACGGTTGACGCATTAAGATGGACCATATTAGCGTGTACGCGATTGAATTGTGGCATTCATAAAGGTCACGATTGAACAAAGCAAACGTCCCGCGCCAAAGCATACTGCTATCAGGGGCAAGCCCAACATCAAAATGAATGGCCCCTCATTACCGAAGAATGACCACCAAGGCGCTCCGCCAAGTCGTTGCGACAGCAACAAGGCAAGTATGCTGACAACTGGAACGAACCATCCATTCCTAGCTACGAATAACCCAGCTAAAAATGGAGCGACAAGGAACCATAAAAGTACTGGTAAATTACCTCCGTTATCATGATGGCCTCAGGGATCGGGAAACTCGCAATCGAAACAAAACGGAACAGGATGAACGATGGAGATTATCACCGTTATGAGTGATAATCCAGTAGGCCCATAATCAAGGGTGAGAACGATTCCTTCCACAACTACACTGGTTTTTAATCTTTCTCCCCCTACGGCAGTTTTCAAGCGAAATCGGTCTTTGCCATCGGCATCGTGATCACTTTAGGCGACGGTTCCGATTGGGGCGGCTTTCGAAAGTGCGTTTGCATCGGTGCCGGTTCGCGGCCGAAATTGAGAAAGTAGTGGCCGAACCGGTTCAGGTGGTTCGTCGGATACGGACTGAACCGGGCCAGCACTTCGTCCGGGATCACGTGACCTTCGGTCTCCAACCGTTGTAGGGCCCGTGTCATGTTGACGAGATTATGAAAGGTGAGTAGATTGGCGACCAGATGATTGTATTTGATGAGCTTACGTTGCTCGTCGCGCACGTTCGCGGCAGTTACGCTGTCGCCGCCGAAAGCCACCCACTGCACAAAATGGTTGAAGCGCTCACTTTTCGTTGTGGCCGTCTGAATGGTGCGGCGTAACTCGACATCCGAGAGGAACGTAACAAAAAGATAGTCCGCACCACGCGCCCCAGTTCCCGCAAAGCAAAATACAGCTTATTCTTACGGCTAGCGTTGGAAAGGCTGCGTAGGATGTCGGACGGCAGCATCGCGCCGGTCTGAATGGAGACGGCCACGCGCAGCAGGTCCGGCACCATGGTTTCGATCAACGGTCAATCGACTTGGGCGGTAAAGAGCTCATTGATGTGTTGGTAGCGGGCCCCGGGGGAGGGCCGGAACAGATGCTGCTTTTTCCAGTTCCGGATGCGCGGCATGAGCTGAATGCCGAGTAAGTACGCCAAGCCGAAAATAGCGCTGCTTTGGCCTTGCGTGTCGGCGTAAATGGTATCCGGTTTCAGATCGGACTCGTTCTCTTTTAAAAAGTCCAGAATGTAGTGGCCCTCCCAGGAGCCGCAGGTCGTAAAACGGCTCACCAGAGCAATGTAGGAGTCCGATAACAGGTAGTAGCCGATGCCGCCGTAGCCGCCGTAACGAATGTGATACTCCGCCATGAGGTTCTGCGGATACAAGTCCCACTTCCTCCCGTCGGCCGACGCCGATTGGCCGCTGCCCCACAAACGGGGCAGCGGAAACTGAGCGTAGGCGTTTACGACCGTGGTGATGGCCTCATTCAACGTGGCTTCTGTAGTATGGCGCTGATTGAGGAAGGCGAGCTGAAAACGGTCCGCTCCCCGCACCGAGCGGGCCGTCTGCACCGGTCCCAAGTTGCAGCCGTAGCAGAACACCGTCAGCACATAGCACTCGCGCAAACGTTTCATCTTGGCTTCGAGGCCGGAGAGCGGGCCGAAGAAGCGGGTCCAATGCAACCAGTGTTCGGTATCGACCAGCACGTCTAGAATCTCAACCGGCTCCAGGTGATCTTTCAGAAGCTGCTCCATCCGGGCCAAGCCGACCGGATCGGGGTGGGCGCGCACGGGACTGAGCGTAAACGTCAGAGCAAACACAGGGTTGACAGGAACCAGACGAGTGGGCTACTAGCGACGAGCGGCCCAGGCAACCGGAGTGCGGTCTTGCAGATGTGGGACTGACCAGCCTGCCAAGCCGGGCAACACGTCGGCTAGGTAGTCACGGACCGGAATCTGCAGACGGCGGCAGCTTTCCACGATGGAGAGAATGGCCGCCGCCTTCGGCCCGGCCTGCGGGCAGCCGACGTGAATCCAGTTTTTGCGGCCCAGGGCAACCGGGCGCATCGAGTTCTCCGCCAGATTGTTACTGAGTTCCAACTCTGGATACTGAAGAAAGCGTGTCAGCTTCGGCCACAGCGCGAGCGTGTAACGAGTGGCTTTGCCGAGCGCACTCGCCGGCAGAGCGTGGGCGTGCGCGGTTTCGATCTGCCGCTTTAACTGGTCGAGCAACGGCTGTGCTCGTTCGAGACGCAAAGCCTGACGAGCGGCGTGGTTGAGACCAGCCAAACGCGCCTGGGCATCAGTGGCAAACAGGTCATCGATCTGCGACACTAGACGCGCGGCGACGCGATCGTGCGGCTGGAGTTTTAACGCGTCCGGTAGTGTCAAGTAGTTTGTGTAAACGGTTCTTTTCTGTCTTTCTTTTCTGCTTACAACGCTTTCTGTGGGAAGCGCGCTTCCCACAGAAGAGCAAACCGGTTGAGGGCCTCTTTCCAGTTCGGCAGGGGACCCCATTTTTTCGAAACATTGCGCAG
>CAXTWH010000023.1:0-80842 GCA_964247975.1 uncultured Bryobacteraceae bacterium
TTCGCTATGCTGAAGGCATGGCCACGGCTGCGGATCTGCTCACACTCGAACAATTTCACGCCGAATACGGCAACGGCCCCTATGAGTACTGGTCTGGGAAGGTAGTCAAAAAAGAACCGGGAACTCTGCGGCACGGCATCCTCCAGGCTCTCTTATGTGAATGGTTGCGCCGCGTCGGGTACAAATCAGCTTCGGAGGTGTCACTGCGAGTCGATCCCAACTGGGAACCGTTGCCTGACGTGATCGGGTACATCTCTATTCCAGGCGATTACCCAACTGAACCGGTAGATGTGATCGTAGAAATTCTTTTACCCGGCGATACCTTTCCCACTGTCATGGGTAAATGTCGACATTACAGCGAAATCGGCCAGAAATTGGTGTTCGTCCTGGATCCGGAAGCCCACGTCGGGTATGAGTGGACGGGGCGCGTCCTCGAAACAATTCAGAAGCTGCTGTTACCTAACTCGCAGACCATTGATCTCATTGAGGTCTGGGCCGAATTGGATAACCGATTGGCTTAACTGGCTGACCACTACCGTCGTACAGATCGTAGAGAACCAACAACTCGGTTCCCAAACTGTCTTCGTTGCGTTTTATTACGATTATCGCTTTCTGCTGTTTTGCGCCGTTCATCCCTTTTACAGAAAGAGGCACGCACAATAGCCGCACCCCTCATCGAGGCTTCATGATGGTTGCTTAAACCTCTACGTTTTTATCAACCTGTTCGTTTGCAAGCAGTTCAATCGCTTTCAAAATGGTTCGCGTGTTGTCATTGGAAGTTTTCGCGGCAATCATTCCCGCCACGAAAACGCTGCCCATTACGGCGGCCAATCCGTAAGGTAATCCGGTGTGGTCGTTCTTGGCGAACATCATCGCCAGCCAAAAGGCAAAGGTCATGGCAAGCAGCCCGAACACAAGCAGCTTTGCGCGTTTCCGATCGCGGTCCACTTGATCGAGTGATCGGCGAAGCACATTATCTGTTGATACGTGAGTCATAGGGGTTCCTTTTCGTTGATTATTTGTCGAAGACGCGAAAGCCCGTAAGCTAAACGCGACTTCGCTGTTCCGGCAGTGATTTCCAGAATGGCCGCGACTTCCTGAAGGGGGAGGTCTTGCCAATAATGCAGATGCAGCACGGCGCGGCTGGCTGGCGAAATCTTCGCCAGCAGTTCCGGCATGCTGCAAAACAAATGCAGCTCGGGTTGCGACACTGAACGCGCCTCGTCCGAAGAGGCTTGTTCTTCCTCCAGGGAAGGGAAGCGGCGGTCGCGCTTCAAAGATTTAAGGCAAGCCCGGTTGGCGATCCGGTAAGCCCAGGGCAGAAACAGTTCCGGATCGCGCAGCCATTTAAGATGGCGGCAGATCTGCAGAAAGGTTTCCTGCAGGACGTCATCTGCCGTTGTGCGGCCCACCATGTTGGCGATGTAGGGAAGCAGGCGCGGTTGAATACCGGCCAGAAGCTGTTCAAGGGCTTCGCCGTCTCCTGCCCGCGCTTGTAGAACCAGTCGCGCTTCCTTTCTCGCAATCATTATTCCCGCCTTCACTAGCTAAGAGCCTGGCTAGGTGCTTAGGTGTTCGAATGGCAAGAAAAATATTTGCTTTGGCTGAAACCGACCGCGTTAGCTCCAAAGCGGAACAAGCCGCCGGCTCCTTTCTGAACCAGCAGAATTGCTGTTTTGGGGTAAGCACTGGACTAAACTCTCGGATTCTATGTGCCTCCATTACTGAATTTGCCTAAAAATTCGGGTGTAGGTATTGGCATTGGCGCATCCATCAGATAACATGACCGGCAATTCACGCTTAATTGTGGTGTCCAATCGCCTCCCCGTGGCTTTGGTCCGCGAAGGGGATAGTTGGAAAACAAAGCGGAGCGCAGGCGGCCTAGCGACCGCGATGGACCCAATCCTGAAACAAGCCGGAGGCGTTTGGATCGGTTGGTCCGGCTCAACCGGTGAAGTGCCTCCCGAAGCCTTGTCTTTACTCCGTCAGGAACAGTCTTCCATTGGGGTCGATCTGCCGGCAGACATTCTGGAGAAGTTTTACGAGGGGTATTCCAATCAGGCTTTGTGGCCCTTGTTCCACAGCTTCACCTCGCGGCTGCAGTTTGACCCGGAAAGCTGGTACGCCTATATCGAAGCAAACCGCCGTTTCTGCGCCGCTGTGGTAGAGGAGTTTCAACCCGGTGACCGAATCTGGATTCACGATTACCATTTGATGCTGCTGCCCGGTCTGCTTCGGGAAAAACTCCCCGACGCCACCATTGGATTCTTCCTTCATATTCCTTTTCCCGATTCTGACATTTTCGCGCTTCTGCCTCGTGGCGAGGAATTATTGGCTGGGCTGCTCGGCGCCGATCTCCTCGCTTTTCACACGCATTTGCATTTGCAGCATTTTCGCCAATCCCTGCGCCGTTTATTAAGCATAGAAAGTACGGTTGATCGACTGGAAATGCCGGGGCGTCAGGTGCAGCTTCAAGCACTGCCCATCGGCATTGCTCCCCAGGAGTTTTTGGAAGGCATCAATCAGGGCGAAACGGCGCAACAACTAGGTAAGTTACAAGCGCAGTATCGCGGACGAAAGGTGATTGCCGCCGTGGATCGCCTGGACTACACCAAAGGCATTCCTCATCGTCTGCGAACATTCCGTCACTTGTTAGAAACTCATTCGGAACTGGCCGGAAAGATAGTGCTTCTGCAAGTCGCGGTTCCTTCCCGGGAGAACATCGAAAGTTATCAAACCCTGCGTAGCGAGGTACATGAACTAATCTCGGAGATCAACGGTGAATTCGGAACGGTGGATTGGGTTCCCGTCGTTTACATCCATCGCGGCATTCCTCGCCCGGAACTAGTCGCTATATATCAGCTTGCCGAGGTCGCCTGGGTCGCTCCCCTGCGGGACGGCATGAATTTAGTCGCCAAGGAATATGTTGCTTGTCACCCCGAAGGCAATGGCGTACTGGTTCTAAGTTCGTTTGCCGGCGCGGCGGCGGAAATGGGCGAAGCACTGCTCGTCAATCCGTTTGACGAAGAGCGCACCACTGCCGCCGTCATCCGCGCTCTCGATATGGGCGACGAAGAAAAACAAGATCGCATGTCTGCCCTGCACGAGCGCGTGCTTCGCAACGACGTGTTTGCCTGGGCCAAGCGTTTTCTCGATCTCCTGGACGAAGCGGCTAGGAATCGGCGGGAACACGCTCCGGAAACCTCGCCCTCCTTGCCCGTCGCGGAATTAATCCATGCCTATCAACACGCAGCCGAACGCCTTCTGCTACTGGATTATGACGGAACGCTTGTTCCTATCGGAGCCCGTCCGCAAGACGCAATTCCCACCAGCCATCTGCGGAATCTCTTAACCGAGCTCGCCCATGACCCTGCCAATTGTGTGATCGTGATTTCCGGTCGTCGCCGCGCCGATCTGGAGCGCTGGCTTGGTGCCATTCCCCGCTTAGGTCTTGCGCCGGAACATAGTGCGCGCTGGCGTCTGCCCGGCAGCGATGCCTGGGAAGGCAACTCTCCCGATTCGGAATGGAAAAACAGTGTGCGCCCCATTCTCCAGCATTTTGTAGACCGCATACCCGGCAGTTTCGTGGAAGAAAAAGAATTCTCGCTCGTCTGGCACTACCGCCGGGCTGAAGCGGAGATGGGCGAGTGGCTTGCTGCGGAACTGGTAGCCATGCTCGATGGCATGTTGGCGGAAACCGAATTGCGTGCGTATCGCGGCAAAAAAATTGTGGAGGTAAAACCAATCTGGGCCAACAAAGGCAGCCTGGTTAACGAACTGTTGTTGCGATACCCCCATGCCGCGTTCATCTTAGGCATCGGCGACGACCGAACCGATGAAGACCTGTTCGCCCAGCTTCCCCCCGCCGCCTGGAGCGTTCACGTAGGACCAGAATCAAGTCAAGCACGCTATAGCGTTGCTGATACCGGCCAGGTTTTACAACTGCTGAAGCAGCTTACAACTCTTGTTGCATCGGGTAAAGAAACGATTGTTCCGTAAAATGACGTAACAGGAATATGAGGTGAATCGGATTTCGATTCAGTAAATTGTTTGAGCTTGCCCTCAGAATCGGCATCCCATAGTTGACCTGCCACCATTTATTAGGCCAGTGATCAGAAGAGTTCCCTGCTAAGATGATCTGCCCGGAAAACGAGACAGCCGATAAGCTGAGAGCCAATGCCCGTGACCCGCACACTCAAAGTTACCGCATAAAGTGCCGAGTCAAGCATTGCTTCTGCCGAAGGTATTTGAGCGAGGGCGGATCTACGTGTTTCAGCCGACGGCTCCGACCAGTGCTGAGCGTGTCGCTATCGAGATACTTCCGCCGCACGTTCGAAGATGCTCAGCGAAAATATAGTAGCGCCACGTCATCCAGGTGATTCTGGCGTTGCAAGCCTTGGAGGGCCTTTCTGGAGTATCCAATTCCGGATCGGCAACTGTATCGGCGATCTCAGCAATAGATACGACCGGAAGCTCGGCGTGGAGAGGATCGAACGGCCTTCCGGATCTCGCGACAATTACATTCTGGAACTCTCACCGGTGAACTAGCGAATGCCCAGTATTTGGTTTTCACGCGCTTTCTGAACAGCAGTTAAATCGGGTTCGAAATCTTCAGCAACATGAGAAAAATTCTCACCGAGGCGAGTGAGAAAACCGGTTAACTCATCGGCAATTTCGAGCATGATGGTCATGAACTCAGGGTAATGATCGAGATGGATTCCGCTTTCTCGATATACTGAATGACCGGAAAGAACGCAGGGGCAAGCAAGCAAATAGTGAGCCAAAACAATTTACCGAAGCGCGAACAACAAGGAAGCCGCCGCGCGTGGATGAAGAATGCGGTTGCTGCCGCTGCTACCGGCGCGAGCGGCGTTCCTCTTTTGGGATCGTCCAAAACACAAACTGCTGATGGCGGAAGTGGTGACCGGATTATCGCGTCTGATTTCAAGAATGTGGTGGAAACAAGCGCCGGCAAGGTGCGCGGCTTCTCCAGAAACGGGGTTCATATTTTTCGCGGCGTGCCTTACGGCGCATCAACAGGCGGCGCGAACCGGTTTATGCCTCCGCAGAAGCCTGCGCCGTGGGGGGGAGTGCGAAGTGCGCTTTACTATGGCGAGGTTTGCCCGTTTCCGCCGCGCGGCGGCTGGCATGAGGACGAAAACGCATTCATGTTCCAGTGGAACGACGGCCAACCGGGTGAAGACTGCCTACGAGTGAACATTTGGACGCCGGGCATCAACGACAACCGGAAGCGGCCGGTGATGGTATGGCTGCATGGCGGCGGGTTTGCCAGCGGCTCCGGCCAGGAGTTGCTGTCCTACGATGGTGAGAATCTATGCAAACGCGGCGATGTGGTAGTGATTACATTGAACCATCGCTTAAACACATTCGGGTTTCTGGACCTTTCCGAAGCAGGCGGCGAACAGTTTGCGGCATCCGGCAATGCGGGAATGCTTGATCTGGTGCTGGCGCTCCGGTGGGTGCGCGAGAACATTTCCAACTTCGGCGGGGATCCGAATACGGTGATGATTTTCGGGCAGTCGGGCGGCGGCGGGAAGGTCAGCGCATTAATGGCGATGCCGGCGGCAAAAGGCTTGTTTCAGCGAGCAGCAGTGCAAAGCGGCTCATTTCTGCGCGTGGGAGATCGGGAAAATTCCCATAAACTGGCAGCGGCAGTTTTGCAGGAACTAAACATTTCAAAAGCGAATGCGGCGCAGTTGCAGGAGATTCCATATCAGCAGTTGTTGAGCGCGGCATTAAGAGCGCAGAGCAAGGTAGTTCCTAGACCGGCAGGCCCGCCGGATTTCCGCCGGGTAGAAAAGATTTTGGGTTGGGTTCCGGTGGTGGATGGGAGTTTAATCCCGCAGCAGATTTTTGATCCTGCTGCGCCTTCGGTATCAGCCGATGTGCCGCTGCTGGTGGGAACAGTTTTGAATGAATTTGTGAATGGCATGGACCATCCCGACGCATTTTCCATGACGGAACAGCAGTTAACAGAACGCATTGCGGGCACGTACGGCAACCGAAGCAAGGAGATTATTAAAACGTTCCGCCAAGGTTTTCCCCACGCGCGGCCTTTTGATTTATATTCGGTGATTCTGACTTCTTCGGTTCGCGGCACGGCAGTGGAGCAAGTGAAACGGAAAGCGGCGCAGGGGAAAGCGCCCGCTTATCTGTACTGGTTTCAATGGCAGACTCCGGTTCTCGATGGGCGTCCGATGGCGTTTCATTGTTCCGAGCTGAGTTTTTGCTTTGACCAAACAGACCGGTGCGAGACGATGACCGGCGGCGGATCTCGGGCGCGCGAGTTAGCAGCGAAGATCAGCCAAGCCTGGATCAACTTCGCCCGCAGCGGAAATCCGAACCACTCTCAACTCCCGAAATGGCCCGTTTTCGATGCGGAAAAAACGCCCACTATGATTTTTGATAACGAGTGCCGAGTGGACAACGATCCTGATGGGCCGCAACGGAAGCTGATGGATTCAATCGGCTGAGAAAAAGCCAAGCTTAGTTTTGGAACCACTATGCAAAGAAGAACGTTTTTAAAAACAACGCTGGCTGCAGCAGGCGCGATAGGAAGCGGCCGGGCGCAGATTGAGTTCTTATGGGGCGGTCCGGTACTGGACACGCATTTGCATTTGCGGCGCGACCCCGATGCTTGTTTCACGCATATGCAGGGCTGCGGCGTGAGCAACGCCGTGTTGTTAACGCAGGCACAGGATGAGAACAAAGCCCAAGCGGAGATGGCGCAACGACCGGGCCGGTTTGTGCGCTCGGTGGCGGCAGACCCGGCGCAGCCTGACGCGGCAGCAGTTTTCCGCCAAGCTCTTTCCGGCGGAGCGGTGAGCATTGGGGAATTGAAGTATCATCTGGCGCTTGATTCGCCGGAGATGCGGCGCGTTTACGACATTGCTGCGGAGATGCAAGCGCCGGTGATGATGCACATTCAGAACTTTCCGCATTTTGCGGGAGAGATGCCCTACAACACCGGGTATCCGGAGTTTGACAAGATTCTGCGCCAGTATCCGAAAACGAATTTCATCGGACACGGTGATTTGTTCTGGGCGCACATTAGCGCCGTGGTTCCTACGGATCGCGGCTATCCCACAGGACCAATTGCATCCGGCGGATTGACGGATAAGTGGCTAAGTGATTATCCGAATCTATTCGCGGATATGTCAGCAAACTCCGGCAACAACGCGCTTTCCCGCGATCCTGATTTTTCGAGCGGATTCATTATGCGCCACCGCAGCAAACTGATCTTCGGGAGTGATTGCAGTTGCGCTGACGGCAAAGGCGCCGGCGTTTCACAGAATAATAATCCGGAAGCGAACCGGCTGGCCGGTAGGTGCGTGGCGCGTGAAACGCTGGCACTGCTGCAACGTTCTACGCCGCCTGACGTTTTCCGGCAGATAACCTGGCAAAATGGCATCAAGCTATTTAAGATTCCGGCTTCTTAGTTGTTGGCCGGAGAAGCTAGATGCCTTTAGCAGCCGTTTTCGATAACACTCCGGGTCTTTCTTCAATCGCGCTTAAAATTTTTGCTAAAAGCACTTCCTGAGAAGTAGGCGGCGGCGCGAGCTTACGGGCAAAGCGGTCGAAGGGAACAACAATCAGGAAATAAAGACCAGCCGCCTTGATCAGAAAGCTGATCACCGCATTGACGAAATTGCCGATTCCAATTCCGTAAGGTCTGATGGCTGAGAAATCCGGCTGGCCGCCCACCAGCCCAATCAAAGGCGTAATTAAATCTTTGGTGAGGGAGTCCACGATTCCCCCAAAAGCTGCTCCGATGATGACACCAACAGCCAGGTCGATGACATTACCTCTTGAAATAAAATTCTTAAAACCGCTGAGAAACATAGAAACCTCCTGCGAATATCGAGCAAAGGCAACGCGGAAACTAGTGGATAATGATACATCATTTTCAGGCGATTTGACAATGATGTGTTTAGAAAACAATTAATGGCAGAACTTCGCCCATACTTTCGAAAGTGAGCCTGTCGCCACTTTGTTTAGTAAAACCATCTTTATTGCCATTCTTCAGAGTCACTAAGTTAACTTAGAACTCCAAAGAACATCAATTGTTTAAACCACACAAAACTAGGAAGTATCAGAATAAAAGTTGCAGGTTTCACAGGGGCGAAGCTATGAGCTGCCAGCAAAAAAGCATTGCAAGCTGTTTTGTTTTCTGCAACAATATCCTGAAAATTAATTCAGCTTGCTGTCTTTTATAAAGTTACAGTTCAGTATTTGAAAATCGTTCTCGCTGTTAATTTTCACAAATACTGGAAAAGACACAATGCGTAGACTTCGGTTTCTTCTGTTGGCAGCGGCATGTCTGCCTATTAGCGCGCAGCAACATGCGATGCGCAACATTCGCGTGGATAAGAAGCTAGGTCAGTTTACCGGGCCGGCATTGGTGACGGCGGGAAGCAAAGTAAAGCTAATCACTCAACACATCTTCCAAGCATGGCCGATTAACAACGGAGATAATGTGCTTCTTCTAGTGGCCACCGCCAACAAATCCGCAAAGAATTGCTATTTGCTTCGATTTGTGGAAGGCGCAACACGAAAGCGGCGCGACTTAGGCCGGGTCCCTTTTTCATCGGCAAAGCTTTCCGAAGGAAAGCAGGAAGACGGCAGTTCATTGTTCGTTCTAAGCGGCGCAACAGAAGGCAGGCCTGCCATTGTGATCACCGACATCACCGGCGTGCATGAGCAGCTCAGCTCCGATGAGCCGCTATACTTTTAGGTTTTGCAATCAGCAAATGATTGTGCTAACGATTGCGCTTTTTTTACCATTATTAACGGCTGTGCATTTGCCGCAACCTGTTATAGCGGGTTTAAAAGTTTATATGATTTCCCGGTGCTTAGAGCAGCGTGAACCTCGGCCACCAGATTACCTGGGAAGCCCAGTTACGCTGGAAATTTCCGTATCCAAAACGGCACTTATCAATAGTGATCCCATTGCTATTTCGAAACTGCCGAAAATTTTAAGCGATGTTTATTCAAACCGAATCGATAGGGATATTTTTGTTTCTGTAGATCGATACATAGAATACGCCGACTTTATAAAAATCCTGGACAGTATTATTCAAAAAGTTCACCTGAATCATATGGTAATTCTCACAAAAAGATCGCTTCGGGATTTCAGCGACAACACCTGCACGCTCGATTTCAGCAAATGGCGGCAGTAAGCATTTTGACAGTGTGGCACCAAAACAGTTCATGCATTCACTTTTTGTGCTATGTGTTTGTTTCGTCAGTTTAACCATTTGTTTGCTGGCAAACCTTGTTTCAACTAGGAATTTACACTCTTTATCGCCGGTGAAGTGTTCTTGAAGGAAAGAACGTATACTCGCAAAATGGATATCTGTTTGCTTATTCTGAATTGGAGAATTTTCTGATGAACTTGAAGGTTTGTTTGGGAGTGATGCTGTTCAGTGCGGCAAACTGCGCATTTGCGGATGTGAGCTACCAGGAGGCGGTGCGTTACACCGGCGGAAGCCTGGTGGACATGATGAAAGGGCTGCAAGGGGGATTGCTGGGAAAGATGGGCGGCAACAAATTAAATCGCGCCCTGGAAAACCAGACTTACAAGGTTTATTTGAAAGGCAGCAAGATGGCGCGAATAGGCCAGGAACTATCCACCATTTTCGATTTGGACGCAGGCACAATCACCACAATTGACCATCAGAAGCAAGCTTATTCGAAGATGACTTTTGAAGAAATGAAGCAGAGGATGGAACAAGCGAAACAGCGCATGTCGCGCAACGGCGCGCAAAATCCTGATCTTCAGTTTGACACGAAAGTAGATGAAACCGGCAACTCACGCAGCATTGACGGGCAGACCGCCAAGGAATGTGTTATGAATTTGACGGCGCAGAGCGGCAGCGGTGACAACGGACAAAACGCGGCGATGAAGGTGCGCTCGGATATGTGGGTAGTGCCATCGGTAGCCGGCTTAGAGGAATTACGGGCTTTTCAAGCACGCTTGGCGAACCAGATGGGAATGGTGAGCGGATTCAATCCGGCAATGGGCGCAGCTAATACCGGCTTGGCGCAGTTGACAAAAGAAGCACAGAAAATACATGGCTTCCCGCTCATGCAGGATGTGGCAATCAGCGGCGTGCAATCACCTATGAGCGCGATGATGATGGGAAACAAAAGCGCGGCGGACGACAACACGCCATTCTTAACTATGAATATGGAATCCAGCAATTTTTCCGATGCCAGCGTGGTTGAAACGGTGTTTCAGATTCCCGATGGATACAAAGAACAGAAAACGAAAAGATAGGCGACAAGGCTGCTCAAGGCGATCCGCTCTCTTATCTAATCCAGCGGCTTACCGGTAGGAATCAGGTCGAGTTCGGCTTGCGGAATCATCTTCAAATCCTGCGGAAAGTGCAGTTCAGATTGGTAAAGAAACCAGTTTGGAGTGGTTAAATGCCGTTTGTTTCCTGCTTGCACAAAATAGATGGGCTTAGCCGTGTTCGTGGTGTCACTCGGCGTAATAAGGCAGCCTTCCAAGCCCGCTGCGTTCGTCAGATTCGGAGTCTTACAAGGCAGAATCAAGCCCCACTGGAAAAAACCAGGCGGATAAAGAATCAGAACTCCGGTGGTAGCGCTTTCATGGGATTTTGCTACCCAGTTATCAATCTGTTTCGCTTCCTGAAACCAATGAAAGTCGGGTCTGGCCGGCGATCGGAAATTACCAGTCAGACCGCCGGAAACAAACAGCAGAAAAAAGGCCAGCAAAGCTTTTTTGTTTTTAATCCGGTTCCACGCTTCCAGGCTTAGCCCAACCAGAAAAATGTAAATTGCCGCTCCAAGAACATAAAAACGTTCGCTGCTCCAAGGAAAGGCTTTTAAATTTTGGAAATAACTGTACTCGCCCCGACCGACGAACGGAAGAATAATGCTGGAAAACAGCAGATAGAAACAAACTACTAGACACCAACGCTTTTTGCGATCAACCGCCTGCCACAGGAGCGTCAGCCAGCAAACGGCAAGCATCAGGCTGAGAAGCGCCAGCCAACTATGATGGACTGACACCCATTGCGCTCCAGCAGCGCCCAAAAATGTGGAAAGAACAGGCCGGTACAGAACTGCCGTGATCAAAGGGTTGAACAGTTGATCAATCGTCAAATTCCTGGTAGCGGAAGCGTTCAGGGTATGAAAATGCCAGGCAATCAGGAATTCCGTCAGTATACTGGCGGCCAGCAAAATCGGCCAAAGTTTTTCTGGTCCTCGATTACGGAAGATCCGCCAGATTGCGAGCGGCAGAAGAATGATGCATTGGGGAGACGTAAGCCCGATTAACAAACCTGCCAGGCCCAAAAAAGCGGTGCGCGCCAATGTCCATCTTCTGGACCGAATCGGATACTCGGCGAAAATCATCAGGGTAGCGGCTAAGGCCAGATACCATTGGATGTTGGTGATTGTTCCCAGAATTTCGTTGGCTTCAATGGCGGCCGCGCAAGCAAAACAGATGAGAATGCGAAGCGCGTCGGAACGAATCAGATAACGAAAACGGGGTAGCGCAAACAGACTGCAAGATGCGGCTTGAATGGAAAGCGCAGCGAGGTTGTAGATGTAAGGCGCAAACGACGTGGGCCAGAGTGCGGCAAAAGCAGCAATCAGCCTTTGAATTGTTAGAAGATATTCAAGATAAGGCGTGCAGATCGTTTTTTTCAAACCCCAGGACAATTGCTGAAGAAAGAAAACTTTACCGTCCTCCGACCAAAACTGGGCATAGTTCAAAACATCCGGCCGCCGCAGGTACAACAATAAGAAGTTAATAAAGAACACCGGAACTGCTTTGCTGCGGAAAAGGGTTGTGATTATCTGCCGACTTCGGGAGGCAGAATCAGAAGGGACAGCAGTGTTGGTCGGTTCAAAACTCACCTTAACGTAATATGCCACACCGCTTCAACCAGGAAATACAACATGCCCAATAATAGGTTTCAGGGCAGGTAGTACGTTTCCACAATAATTGCCGGCAACAGAAGTAGACCCGCAGCAGCCATGATCACAGTGGGAAGCGATAAGAGCTTTTGGGTTATCCGATATTGTTTAAAAGGCAACGCGGGAAGAAACGCAGCGAAAAAGACAAACATAGGCAGAAAGTAGCGGCCTTGAATGCCTTCAATATTGAACATGCCAACTTCGGTCCAGGTGAGATATTCCAAATCGTAAAGCGCGAATAAAGAACAGGCTACGGCTGATACGCCCAACAAAAATCCCGGCAGGCGAAACGAATTACCAGCCGCATCGGGCGCAACCAGCAGATCGCCCAATGCGCCAAGAAATAAAGCGATGCTCCACGATGTATAAAGCCAAGGCGGCAGGTAAACATCGAGCATTCCCAGTACGCCGATCATCTCGTGCCAATGGGCTATGTTGCGCTCCAGCGACATAGCGTTTAAAGGTAAAACCAGAACCAGTCGGGGATTATGGAGCAGCACCTGAGTTTGGGCTGCAGTATCAGTGGAATCAAACAGAAGGGCGGGATTTCCGGGCCATAATGGACCGGGATGGTACGGCGGCCACGAAAACGGCGCGGAAACAAAAACAACTGAGATAGTAGTCCACAGCAAACCCGGTAAAGCTACCAGAAAACAGGTTCGCAGGGCAGCGGAAAAGTTCTCTCGATTTTGCGCTGTTCCATCCGCTAGGTAAGGCAGGAGCATGAGCGCGGCCAGCGGCAGATAAGGGATCTTCACGGCAATGACGGAGGCGAGCAGCGCGCCTGCTATCCAGTACGGCCAGCCTCGCGGTTTGATCACCCTAGTCAGTAAGGCTGCCGCAATGCTGGCAGAAGCGATTAGTAAACCATCCTGATTGCAGGAAGCAGCTAACAAGAGCGTCATCGGCAAGGAAAGCGCCGCAAACAAAATCGCGCGCCCTCGCTTTGCCAGTCCCAACGCTAGTGCGCCAAAAAAAACGTAACAAAGCACATTGGCAATACGCGCCATGAAAATCGCGTGGTAAGGCGACCAGCTCAGCAGTTTTGCTATGCCAATGGCAGCAGCAACAGGAAGGTAAAACAAAGGCATGTAGATAGCCGTGTTGGTGGAAGCAATGTAGATCTCAGTTTTAGCCCAGGCAACGCTCCGCATTCTTTCGACCGTGGCGCGGGTAAGTTTTTTTTGCGCAATCAGCAAGCCGGGGAAAGCATATCCGGCTGGCAGCAGCGCCGGGTTTGTGATTATCCCCGCTACCCGAACCGGCTTTCCGGCGGCGTTCGTTAATGTACGGCGCTGGCCTAGAATCTCGCCGCGCAGCAGACTGGCCGCGCGAACGACGTGGGCCGGCTCATCAGGAACTTCACCTAATGGCACCAGCATGGCCAAAACCAGGCAAGTGGGTAAAGCAAACAGAATGAAAAGCAGAACCACAGCATTGTGAGTTCCAAAAAGCCGGTTCAGCGCAGCTAACCACTGCCGATTCGCTCCTTTATCAGCCAGAGATTTCGCTGGTAATTTAAAGGAATCAGAGTGATCAGTTTTAAGATTTGCGGACTCGCTCATTGTGCTGGATGGTAGCGCATGATAAACCGCATTAAATCACAGCACAGCCGCAGGAGCCAAACAGTGCCGCAGAACGCTTCCAAACTCCGCAGCATAATTTTTCAAGGTTCGTTCCTGCGCCGTGCGGTGAGCAGCATCGCCGCACTGGTTCCTTATGGCTTCTTCGGCGAAGAAGGCTAATCCGTCGAGCCATCCTTGGTACAAGCCATCGCAGATGAATCCGTTTTGCCGGTGCATCACTCGCGCGTAAACTTCAGTGTTGTTAAAAATTCCAGGCACGCCGATTGAAGCGAAATCTGAAAACTTTACATCGGATTTGAATCGATGATGCATATTCATTTCAAGCGGCACCAAAGCCACGTTGATTCCGCGTTCCAGCAGTGATGCCAGAAACGTCTTTCGCCAGGGAATGAAAGAAGAAACAATTTCCACTTGCTCAGGGAAACTGGTTTTTAACTGCTGCATGGAAGGATCAACGCTGCCGAAGAACGTAATGCGGTAGTTTAACGAATGAACCGCTTCGCGCAGCGCGTCGAACAGTTCGGCTTTCGCGCCGATGAGCTTAAAATAATCGGTGTTGACAATCGCCAGATGAGGCGCGGCGCTGCGCGTTGCCCGGATGCGCTCTTCTGCGAAAGGAATGGCGTAGTTTTCCACAACTTTTACGTTAGGATTGTATTCTCGTAGACGCTCCGCTAAAGGCGAGGTGGAACAGGTCACCACATCAGCCATATCCAGCATTCGGCGGATTGCTTCTTTTTGCGCGCCGGATAATTTGAAGCCGGACTGGGGCGGAAGGTCAAGCATCAGATCGTCGGTTTCGTAGATCACGGGCACGCCGGCGCGCTTCACATCTTCCATCAGCCACTGCGATTGGTTGGTGAAGGCGCGCTGGACAACCACAATGCCAGCCGCTTTCAACAGGCGGTCCTCTATCAGCAGATCGGCGCTTCGAGCGTAGTTCCAATTCTTTGTTAAAGATTCAACCGGATCGCGGTAGCGGATAAAGAAGGAAGGAGTCGGTCCTTCATCGCTGATCTGGGTGACGCGCAGTTCGGGAGGAAAGTGGGGGGCCGGAGTATTTTGGGCTGCCATGCTTATATAACTAATAACAAGATTGGCGAGCCAAAGCCGGTATTATTTTACTGCTCGATTTTGATGCGCTCTTCCTTCACTGCTTTTTTGAAAGTTTCGAAATCGGCTTCGGTGATGCTTGCGTATTCGGTACCGTAGTGAACCAGGGCTTTGCATGCCTTGTCGCCGCTTCCAATGTAGCCTTTAATCATGAGTGCGTCGCCGGATCGCGCATGTCCGCGAGCCAGCAATTCGCCCGCTATCGCCGCCAAGTTATTGAGACCGCCACCTTGCAGTTGATTCAGGTCCACGCTGCCTTTATGATCGTTCAACTGCCGCACCAGATAATCATACTTGCCGATACGCGTCCAGCCGAGCAGCAGATCGGAAAGAGGCTGAATTTTTCGCTGCGCTTCAGCAACGCGCTGCCCCTGGTTTGCAAATCGAAGCGATTTGAGATAAGGCGCATACGCCGACCTGGATTCCTGTTTAATTTGTAGAAACAGCGGATCTCCAGGGCCGTTGCCTTCCATCAGAACCACGTAATCGCGCAGCCCTACGCTGCCGGTTCCCACCACTTTGAAAGCGACATCCACAGCGCGGAAAAATCCGAAAAGATGAAGCTGCGCCGGGGTGAGCGAACGGCAATACGTATCCAGACTGTTTAAAACTTGAGCTTTTTCCTTTCCGTTTACCCGCCAAAGCACGTGTTCGATTTTCTTGAAGCGGACTGAGTTCTTTGCGCCGCGCTCGGTGTACTTAGCTACAAGATCCAGCGGATTCGCCCGTTCAGCTTGTTGAAGAGCAGCGGAAACGGCCTGCACTTTTTTGGCCCGGTGGATCTGATAACGAGCCGCCGCCAGAATCGGCTCGTCCGCCAAAGTTTCGATAGTGACACTATAATTGTGCAGCAGGGATTCCACTGCGCTGACGCACTCGGAATGCCGGTGTTCGGAAGCCAAGCCAGCCAGAACAATACTGGCGGCCATTCGCTTCACATCCCATTCCCAAGGGCCTGTAATTGTTTCGTCAAAATCGTTCAAGTCAAAAACCAACCGACCGTCAGGAGCACCGTAGCAGCCCAGATTTTGCAGGTGCGCGTCGCCGCAGAGTTGAACGGTGATGCCGCTATGAGGCGCATGAGCCAAGTCAGCCGCCATGATGGAAACCGCGCCCCGGAAGAAAGCGAATGGGGAAGCGGACATGCGGCCATACTTCAACGGCAGCAGAGCTGGCAGGCGATCTTCGGCAGCAGTGCGCAGCAGCACATCCAACGGTTTAAACCCGCGCTTCTGCGCTCTGATTTCACCCAGCTTTGCCCGGCTTGCCACTGACCGTTGTTTGCGCCCTTGCTGAAGCCTGTTCTCCTGGACGGCGGAGTATTTTGTTTTGGCGGCACCCGCTGCCGAATCTGCTGAAAGCAACTCAATTCCTTGTTTGTATCTGCGATTGTAATTAAATTTTCACATAAGCACTCGCCAATTCCTAATAACCTTAAGCTGGAGCTAGTTAATTGCTGCCAATCCGCATCCGGTAAAAAGACCGCCAGATAAAGAGCATGGAACAAAGCAAAAACACGGCGGCCAGAAACCAGCCGAGGATGGAGCCGCGCTCGCTAGATAAGGAAACCGCCAGTTCAACGGCCAACAGCCCAAACAACGTGGTGAACTTGATGATAGGATTTAGCGCCACCGAAGAAGTGTCTTTGAACGGATCGCCGACCGTATCTCCCACCACGGTAGCGTCGTGCAGCGGAGTGCCTTTTTGTTTGAATTCGGTTTCGACGATTTTCTTGGCATTGTCCCAGGCGCCGCCTGCGTTCGCCATGAAGATGGCTTGGTACAAGCCGAAAAGCGCAATCGAGATCAGGTAGCCGATAAAGAAGTACGGCTCAATAAAAGCAAACGCGAGGGTCACAAAAAATACCGCCAAAAAGATGTTGAACATGCCCCGCTGCGCGTAGCGAGTGCAGATTTCCACCACTTTCTTACTATCGGCAACGGAAGCCTTGGTAACGCCTTCCAACTTGATGTTGGCTTTAATGAATTCAACCGCCCGGTAAGCGCCGGTGGTAACGGCCTGGGTGGAGGCGCCAGTGAACCAATAAATAATGGAGCCTCCGGCAATCAATCCCAATAGGAACGGAGGATGCAGAATGGAAAGGTTTAGCAGCAGCTCAGGCCGAAGACCGTTAGTTAGGGCAACCACAATGGAGAAGATCATGGTAGTTGCGCCGACCACGGCGGTGCCGATGAGAACCGGCTTGGCAGTGGCTTTAAAGGTATTGCCTGCTCCGTCGTTTTCTTCCAGATGATCTTTTGCTTTTTCAAAATCCACATCAAAGCCGTAGGATTTTTTTAATTCCTGCCTGATTCCGGGAATCTGTTCGATGGTGGAAAGCTCATACACAGATTGCGCGTTATCGGTCACCGGTCCGTAAGAATCAACAGCAATTGTGACCGGCCCCATGCCGAGGAACCCGAAAGCAACCAGGCCGAAAGCAAACACAGAAGGAGCGAGCATCAAGCTGCCCAGGCCGGCGGTGCTCACTCCGTAGGCGATTGACATTAAAGCGAGAATGGCGATGCCAATCCAGTAAGCGCTGAAGTTGCCAGCCACAAAACCGGAAAGGATGTTTAAAGAAGCGCCGCCTTCTTGCGAAGAAGAAACCACTTCACGAACGTGGCTCGATTCAGTGGAAGTGAACACTTTCACCAGTTCGGGAATTACCGCGCCGGCCAGGGTTCCGCAGGTGATAACGGTGGAAAGCTTCCACCAAAGTGATCCATCGCCGCCGAGGTTGGGAATCATCGCATACGACACGATATAGGTTCCGGCAATGGAAACCAGCGATGTCAGCCAAACCAGGCTGGTCAGCGGCGCTTCAAAATTCATTTTGTCGGCGTTCAGATAACGCCCTCGGGCAATGGCGGAATTCAGCAGGTAAGATAAGCCGGAAGAAACCACCATCATCACGCGCATGACGAAGATCCACACCAGAAGCTGGCTTTGCACGAGAGGGCTGTGAACGGCCAGCACAATGAAGGAAATCAGCGCCACGCCGGTTACTCCATAAGTTTCAAAGCCGTCCGCGCTAGGGCCGACAGAATCGCCTGCATTGTCGCCGGTGCAATCGGCAATCACGCCCGGGTTGCGGGCATCGTCCTCTTTGATTTTGAAGACGATCTTCATCAGATCGGCGCCGATATCGGCAATTTTGGTGAAAATGCCGCCCGCCACGCGCAGCGCCGCCGCACCGAGCGATTCGCCGATGGCAAAGCCGATAAAGCACGGACCGGAATAATCGTGGGGAACGAACAAAAGGATAAATAGCATCAGCACCAGTTCAACGCTGATGAGCAGCATGCCGATGCTCATGCCGGCTTTGAGCGGGATATCGTAGCAGGGGTAAGGCTTGCCGCGCAGACTGGCAAAAGCAGCACGAGAATTGGCGAATGTGTTCACCCGGATACCGAACCAGGCCACGCCGCCGCTGCCGCAGATGCCGACCACGCTGAACAACAGAATGATCAACACTTTAATGAAGGCAAAATGCTCCAGAACTCCGAAGTAGAAAACGATCACGATGCCAATAAAAATTTCCAGAATCAGGAGGAACTTGGCCTGTGTCACCAAATAGGTTTTGCAGGTTTCATAGATCAGCTCGGAAACTTCTAACATGGACTGGTGGACCGGCATATTCTTAAGCTGGCGGTAAATCACCAAACCAAACAAAAGGCCCAGCGCCACCACAATCAATCCGTATTCCAGCAGAGAACGGCCATCAATTGCGCCGCCGAAAAAAGTGGCTTGGCTCAGATCGGGCAGCAGCAGGTTTGCTTCGCCGCCGGCGCGAGTACGCGCTTCCTGCGCCGATACCATCGCAGGACAGAATAAGGCCGCACTCAATAAAGCAAGCAGAAAACTGCCCGATGCGCGCCCTGTAAACCAAAACAGAATGAGGCGAATTTGCCAGCATCGGCGCTTGCCCAAAACACCGCAACCGGAGCGCATAGCCTGAGCCGCATCGGTTCGAACTTTTTCCGCGATAGCGCATTCGAGTAAAAGCACTAATTAGGTCCCCCTGTTGCATTAAGCCGTTTAATACAGCAGCAACACTGCACGATGGTGGCGAAACCGGCCTGAGCGTTTACGGCATCAGGCAGTTTTTGTTTCGCGATGATCGCTCACGAACCAAGCAACAATATCACGCTAAGTTTTGAGAAGGAGGCAAAAGCGGAAGATTAGGAACCGTTTTCAGGAAAAAAGCAGTTCCGGAACAGCATGGGCGGGCAGCCAGGATTCAAGCACCCGCCGTAGTGCTTTTACATCAATCGGCTTACTCAGGTAATCGTCCATCCCGGCCAGCAGGCATCGCTCCCGGTCGCCGGATAAAGCATGGGCAGTCAGGGCCACAATCGGGGTGCGCTTTAAACCTCGTTCGCGTTCGCGGGCGCGAATTTCGGTAGTGGCCTGGTAGCCATCCATGCACGGCATCTGGCCGTCCATGAAAATCAGATCGGGGGGCTCTGCGGCCCACAACTGCACAGCTTGTTTTCCATCCGCTGCCACTTGCACCTGAAATCCAAGATTTTGCAGCAGACGGGTGGCGACTACTTGATTAACGCGGTTATCTTCCGCCAGCAGAATGCGGCCTCGCCGCAAAGGGCAGACCAGATGCTCCTGCAACGAACTTTCCAGGTCAATATCCTGAGTCGTTTTCTCAAAAGGCAGTTCGGACCAAAAGATGGAACCGCGGCCCAACTCGCTTTTCAGCCCTACCGTGCCGCCCATCAGTTCAGTGAACTGTTTTGCGATGCAAAGGCCTAAGCCGGTTCCGCCGAAACGGCGGGTGGTGGAGCTGTCGGCCTGCGTGAAAGGCTTAAATAAGCGTTCTTGGGCCGCAGTGGAAATTCCTTCGCCCGTATCGGACACAGCTAAGCGGAGCCGCAGCGTATTGGCAGCGACAGACACAAGGTCGACGCGAAGCTGAACTGTTCCGGAAGCAGTGAACTTGACGGCGTTGGCCAGATAATTGAGAAGCACCTGACGCACCCGCGAAGGATCGCCCACTACGTTAGCGGGCAGATCCGCAGGATATTCCGCTTCGAGCGTTAAGCCTTTCAAAGAAGCCTGCGGTTTCAATAACTCGACACACTGCGCAACCGTGCGCCGCAGGTTGAACGGCACTCGCTCAAGCGTCAGTTTTCCGGACTCTGCTTTGCTTAAATCAAGCACATTATTCAGTAGCGAAAGCAGGACCTCGCCGGACGATTGGGCGGTCTCAGCCCAATTCCGCTGTTCCTCGTTCAAAGGACTGGTGAGCAGCAGAGACACCATGCCCAGCACGGCATTTAACGGCGTGCGAATCTCATGGCTCATATTGGCTAGAAACTCGCTTTTGGCGCGCGCTGCCGATTCCGCGGCATCTTTGGCGCGCCGCAAGTGATTGGCGGTCTGCTTTTCAGCCGTAATATCTTCGTAAGTACCTAGAACGCCAATAATCTGTCCGGCATGGTCACGCAGCGGAACTTTGGTGGTGCGCACCCATTCGATGCTGCTGCCAGGCACGGTCCATTGTTCTTCAACCGAATTAAAGCCAACGCCGGATTTCCTGATGCGCGCATCATCGCGGCGAAAAGCTTCCGCTTGTTCGCTGCTAAACAGCGCAAAGTCATCCTTTCCGACGATTTCAGTCGGGGAACTGCATTTCATGTCCAGCGCAAAAGCCTGATTGCAGCCGAGAAACTTTCCCTCGTAGTCTTTCCAGAAAAGCCGCTGCGGCATAGTGTCAACAGCCAATTGCAGTAATTCCTGTAAATGACCCAGTTTTTGTTCAGCAATTTTCCGTTCGGTAAAGTCGTCTGTCGTGCCGACTACCCCAATTGGATGGCCCGAGATGTCGTGCATAACGGCGGATCGGCCATGAATCCAGCGAATCGTGCCATCGGGCAGCAGAAGGCGGTATTCATGATCGAACTCGCGGCCTGCCAGATTTGCTTTCTGCCAACCGGAAAGAAGTAGTGAGACATCTTCAGGGTGCACCCGGTTTGTCCATCCCAACTCCCGAAGTTCACGAGCAGGCAGGTCCCATATCTGTTCCACCCGTGGGTTTACGTACTGGACATGCCCTTCCAGATCCGCTTGGAAGATGCCGACCGGACTGGCGGCGCTGAGACCGCGAAAGAGTTCTTCACTAGTTCTCAGTTGAGCAGCAGCTTGTTTTTCGCCGGTGATGTCGTAGCAGACTCCAATTGCGCCGCAAACATAGCCGGCAGCATCCACAATGCACTGTCCCAAGTCTTTTATCCAGCGAATTGAACCGTTCGGGAAAACAACTCGGTATTTATTGACAAATTCGCTTTTCGTTCTCAGTGATTGTTCAACTTTTTGAATTACGCCGCCACGGTCTTCAGGGTGAATGCAGTTTTCCCAGGCTTCGAGGGTATTGGGCATTGCACCGGGCGCAAACCCGAACAACTGATCCGCTCTGGGCGAATGCGTGACGTGGCCGGTGATGAGACTCCATTCCCAGGTGCCCATCTGCCCTGCTTCCAAAGCCAAAGCGGCGCGGCGCTCGGTTTCCTGTTCCCGGTGGCGTTGCCGGTCAAGCTCCTCAGTTCTTCGGATGAGTTCCAGTTGTTCAACGACCAGCGAAGCAAGATCCTGCAAACGGGCAATCTGTTCCTGGTTAACTGCCGTTCTGGGCGTGGTGTCTATCACGCATAACGTACCCAGTCGAAAATTATCCTGAGTAATTAACGGAGCGCCGGCGTAGAAACGAATATGAGGTGGACCAGTTACTAAAGGATTATCGGCAAAAGCCCCCTGCGTGCTTGCGTCCAGCACAATAAAGGGATCGTCGGAGAGAATAGCATGAGCGCAGAAAGCCACATCCCGGGGCGTGCTGTCCGCTTCGAAGCCGACACAGCCTTTCAGCCATTGGTGTTTTTCGTCCACAAAAGACACCAAAGCAATAGGAGCGTTAAATAACTGCGATGCAATCCGGGTAAATCTTCCAAACGATTCGCTTGACAAATCTCTCACTAAGCCGTAGCGACGCAGTGCTTGCAGGCGCTCAGTCTCATTTTCCGGAAGCCGGGCTATGCTCACTGTTGGTCCTTGTCAGACGCAAGTTTGCAGGAAGAATGAAATCGTGTTCCGGTGGCCGTACATTTTTTCCAGCATGCTTTCTGGAACGCGTACTCAGCAGCCCTGATTCTGCGTACTTTTCTTATATAGAGCACGTTTTACTTCCCTTAAAGGTTTGCGAAAAGCTTTTCGCTAGTACAAACGCTAGTGTGGATTGTGGCTTTCGAATCTCAAGATTTGAAGTGATGTTGAAAGTTATTATAAATGCTAGTTTACGAGTGAAAGCGTTTAATAACAACGATTTTCCATTGCTACCGCAGCAGCACCCAGCACTCCGCCGTAATAATGTAAAGGGGAAGCAACCAGGGTAATATTGCGTTGGTCCCAAACGGAAACCATGCTGCTTAAACTGTTTTTTAACGCTGTAATCAGCAGCGGATTATCCTGGCACAGGCCGCCGGAAATGATCAGCGCTTCCGGGTCCATTAGTTGAACCAGCGTGGAACAGCCTCGCGCCAGATAATGAGCGAAAGTTTCAACTGCCTCTACTGCTCCGTTATGGCCCGTGTTTGCGGCGCGAATTAAGTCTTCCGGGCTGGCAAATTCATTCTTCGCATAACCGAGAAGCGCGGCGGGATTGCAGTAAGCCTCTAAACAGCCTGGCTGCCCGCAGTTACATCGTTTTCCACCTGGCTCAACGAGAAGATGACCAAAAGCATTTGCAAGGAAATGCGCGCCGCGGTTCAGTTTTCCGCGCACATAACAGCCCCCGCCAACACCGGTGCCGAGGGTAATGCAGGCAAAATCCTGAAATTGTTTTCCAGCGCCGAAGTGTTTTTCTGCAACAGCCAGCGCGTTTGCGTCGTTTTCCACTAACACCGGCAGAGCGAGAGTTTCGTTCAGAAAATCGGCAATCGGCGTGCCGGTCCAGCCGGGCATGGTTTCGGTGGCATAAACAACGCGGCCTGTATCGGCATTCACCCACCCGGCAGTGGCAACGCCCACGCCGGAAAGGTTTAGCTTTGCTTGCGCGGCGCGATCAGCTACATCAAGCGCAATGTGCTGCAAATGAGCAAGCAGCGCATCGCGTCCGGCAGCGGCGGGAGTTTTCGTGCGTCCTTCCAAAAGCAGGATGCCATCCGAAGATACGACGCCAAATTTAGTATTGGTTCCCCCCAGGTCAATTCCGGCAAAATACCGGTTCTGCGGCGGAACAACAGATTTCTGCGCAATGGCCTGCGCAAAAAATCGAGTAATTTCGCCGGGTCTGGTGATGGCCGTGCCAATTACCACCGCGAACGCGCCGGCGGCGATTGCCTGTTGCGCTTGTACCGGCGTGCTGATGCGGCCTTCCGCGATCACCGGCACATCGACCATTGCGGTTAACTGCCGAATAAACTCCGGCTCGAAGCCCCGCACATGAGCCGTTTCGTTTGTGTATCCCCGCAGTGTGGAAAGAATGGCATCGGCTCCGGCGGCTGCGGCTGTTTTTGCTTCTTCCAACGTGGCAATGTCGGCTAAAACGGGAACACCCAATTCGGCCTTGATGCGGCGAATTCTTTCGATCGCGCCGGAATGCTGGCCGCGCCCGGTAGCATCCAGAGCAATCAGGTCGGCGCCGGCTTTCACCAAAACGCGAGCCGCCTCAAACGAAGCGGTAATTAAAACTCTGCCGTCGTCGTGAATCGTTTTTTGGATGCCGATCAGCGGAACATCAGTCGCGGCGCGAATGGCTTTGATGTCTTCCGGTCCATTGGCCCGAATCGCCGCCGCTCCACCTTTTATCGCCGCCCGCGCAAACCGCGCCATTAAACCGGCCTCTCGAAATTCATCTCCGTCCGGAGCCTGGCAGGAAACAATCAGTTGTTTTTCAAAAACGCGAAAGGAGGGATGGTCATACGTTCACGGTGAAAACAAAATTTTGAATCTTCCTAGCTTAATGCTCGCAGTTCGATAGAATACCCAGAAACCTGATCGGCAGGGTTGCATTCGGAGCCTGCGGCATGGTTTGATGCAAGTCGATGGCCAGTGAAACTTCAAACCTGCTGCCCGCAACCGGGGAACAGCCGACGCACGTTCGTTACTGGGTAGTGGTGTTCGCGGTGACGCTGGCGGTTTTCTCTTATATTGATCGCGTGGCCTTATCGCGAGCTGCCGGAACCATTTCCAAAGAACTCGGTTTAAGCAAGCAGCAGATGGGCTGGGTGTTCTTCGCTTTTGCGTCCGCTTACGCTACTTTTGAGGTTCCCAGCGGATATCTGGGCGATCGTTGGGGGCCACGGCGCGTTTTGATGCGAATTGTGGTGTGGTGGTCCTTTTTCACCGCCGCCACGGGCTGGGCCTTCAATTTTATTTCTATTTTTTTGACGCAATTGTTGTTTGGCGCGGGCGAAGCCGGGTGTTTCCCCAATATTACGCGCGCTTTAGCAAACTGGCTGCCGCGCGAGGAGCGGGTACGAGCGCAAGGCATTATCTGGTTAAGCGCGCGCTGGGGCGGAGCCTTTACGCCACTAGTGGTGGTGTTTTTGTTTCAATTTGTTTCCTGGCGGATTGCGTTCAGTCTGTTCGGATTGTTGGGCGTCATCTGGACGATATTTTTTTATCGCTGGTTTCGTGACGATCCGGCGCACAACCCAAAGGTAAACGCGGCGGAACTGCGATTAACGCGCGGCACGGTGCCGATGCTCGGCCACGGCAAAATTCCTTGGGGCAGGTTCGCTTCATCGAGGCAGGTATGGCTGCTCTGCATTCAATACTTCTGCCTGTCTTTCGGTTGGTATTTTTACATCACCTGGCTGCCGACTTTTCTGGACGAACGCTTAAAGCTCACACTCAGACAGGGCGCGTTTTACGGCATTCTGCCGTTGTTTTTAGGCGGCCTCGGATCGCTGTTCAGCGGATTTATTTCCGCGCCGCTGATTCGCGCTACCGGCAGCGTTACCAAGGCGCGCAAACTGCTGGCCTGCACGGGCTTTGCGGGCGCGGGAAGCCTGCTGATTCTGGCCAGCTTTCTGCATCAACCGCTGCCGGTGATGTTATCGCTCGGTTTCGCCAGTTTCTGCAACGATCTGGTGATGCCGACCTCCTGGGGAGCCTGCATGGATATTGGCGGCAAGCTGGCCGGAACCTTGTCCGGCACCATGAACATGACGGGCAATTTCGGCGGAGCGGTGTATCCGGTGGTGATCGCTTACCTGCTGCGGCAGTTCAACAACAATTGGGATCTGCCCTTGTATGTTTCGGCGGGAGTTTATTTCTGCGGAGTGTTTCTCTGGTTGGCGCTGGACCCAGTTACGCCGTTGGAGGAAACGGACTTGAAGCTGGAAGCAGCATAAACAGCAGAACGGTTCTTACCGATTTTTAATACACAATCCTGAGAACATTTCCAATCAAGTTTGACTACTTGAGAAGATTTTACATCGCAAGTTGTTCGGGCATTCTGGGGCGTGATCGGGAAAAAGCTTCAAACGGGCCGATTTAGGTTGTTTTCTCAATCGATTATTCCATCAAAGGGAATTGGCGATTCACGTGCCTCTCGTTTCCATGCAGTTGAGATCAGTTGGGAGTTCAGCGTGTCCTTTCTTTTTGTGGTTCTCGCTTTTATAGCTTCTGCCGCATCTGCGTTTTACATTTCCAAACTGTTTTTAGCGGCTTTGTTTTCAGCCTTGATGCCTGCCCCGGTCGAAGCGGTTGAGATCAACAGCGTAACCAGTCACTTGGGTTGATTGTCGGAATCCATATTCACGCCGATCAGGGAAGCTAAACGGCCGGCGATGGATGTCATTTGCATTTCCGGCTCCGCATGAGCGGTAATAGCAGGACCATAAGCGATGAAAATGCTTCGATAATCGGAGCGGGTAGGCCAGAACCCGTGATTGCCTTTTTCGGCAGGAGCGGTGAAGTATTTGCTTTCCGCGCCAAAACCGAACATAATGTGTTCAACAGGTTCAAAAGCAGCTACGCTTTTCGATAACTGCGGAGCATAACGGATGAGCTCGTCATGCGGAATTTCGCGGCCAATTCCGTATTCCGCGCCTTGCAGACTACGCAAGAGTTGAGCTACGGAATCATCGCTGGTAACGCAGACTCCTCCTAATGACTGGAGATTTCCTTTTACCCCTCGCTGTGTCATCAGAACAGACAGATTGGCGCTTCTATCTACCCGCTCAAAACCATGATCGGAAACCACGGCCAGGTCGTACTGCGCCGGGAGAGCACGCAACATATCGCCGATCAGTTCATCAGTTCTTTCGAGAACCGCATTGGCGTTGACGGTAAACGGACCCTGGTCATGTTCTTCAGAATCAAGATCAACCAGATGCAGCAGAATCAGATCCGGCTGTTTTTTCTGAAGCAGGTATAAGGCGGCTAAAGTGCGGGTGCGATCATCCATCCATTGCTGAGGAAACGACGGATACAGGCGGGAAATCTCCGCCACCAAGCCGGGTGTTCCCTTTGCTTCAATACCGGCCAGATCCATAAAGCCGCCGTTGCGGCGCGTGAAATATTCGGGAAGATCGAAATCGATGTCCGCGCCGAGGGTCACGGGCCAGGTGATGCTGGCGGTGGTCAAGCCTTTTGCGTGCGCCGCCTGCCAGAGAGTTCGTGCTTTCAACAGATCCGGCGTCCAATAATAATCTCCGCCTTCCGAGTGAGGCCGCCGATTGCCCTGAATGCCATGCTGATCCGGTCGTTTGCCGGTGATCAGGGAAGTGTGGGAAGGCCAAGTGATGGTAGGGAAAACGCCTACTACGCCGTTCGCATAATTCCCTTCCTGCATCAGCTTGCGGAACGTTGGTATTCGCAGGCCCATCTGGTCGCGGTCGCGCAGGTAGCGCCAATCCAGCCCATCCACCGAAATCACTAATAGTTTGCGGCGCGGCGGTTTTTCCTGCTGAAAATCAGCTTTCAGCAGGCAGCCGCACAGCAGCAGGCAAAGGAAAAATAAGCGCATTTAAAACCGCAAACGTGCGCCAAGCTGTATCTGGCGCGAATTGAAGGCGCTGGTAATCTGGCCGAAGTTGGCGGCGTTATATTGGGTGACCACTGCGCCGCCGCAGCCTCCGGCGTTGCAAGCCGCATTGGTCGAGTTCAGCAGGTTTTCCGCTTCGCCCATGATCTCCAGGCTAACCCGCTCCCGATAAAGGGGAAATATACGGCTAACACGAAGGTTTAGTTCATGAAAGCCGGGACCGCGAAAACGATTGCGAACGCCGAACAGCGGATAATCATTGTTCACGCCATCGTTGTTCAAATCCGATCCGGCAACGGATGTAAACGGGAAACCGGAAGTGACCGTAGCGTTGGGCGCGATTGTCCAATGATCAAACAGCAGACTGGCCCAAGCGCGTTTTTCGAGCCGCGGCTGCCAAACGCCTTGAAACACAAACCGATGCCGCTGGTCGCTCGATGAAAACGCCCAATCGCGGCGGATATTGGTGGAATCAGTAACGTTGCTTCCGTTATCGCCGACCGAATCGTTTTCGTTAAATCCCCAGCCGAGCGTATACGAAGCGGTGAACTGCAGATTCTGGCTAAAACGTTTGGCCACTCCCGCAAAACCGCCGTAATAAACAGAATTGCCCACAGACTGCAATTGGAAAATCTGATTGAATTGTGAGTTGGGCCGAGTGTTTGGAAAAACAGGCCGTCCGTCAGCAAGCAAGCGACTAGGATTTCCCAAATTTGTGTCGATCAACAGCGGCTCGCGGTGTCCGCCGTACCATTGCGCGCCGATCGTGAGCGAAAAGTTGTGAGTCAATTCGCGCTCAACCTGCAGATTGGCTTGGTGAGCATACTGTGTTTTGAAATCCGGCGAAAAGCCGTACACAGAGGATTTCACCGGCGTTAATCCAGTGGGCGCGGCAAATGTGTTCGGGTACGCCGGAGCCAGCGCATTGGTGCCATTTACAGTAAACGTCTGCACCTGGGTTCCGTTGGAACGATCCACCAGCGATATCAAGCGCAGGTTCGGAGTATCGTACAAAATCCCGTAGCCGCCGCGCACCACCGTTTTCCCGTTGAACTGCCAAACGAACCCAAAGCGCGGCGCAAAATTGGAACTGTTGCTGGGAATGGTGCGCGAGATGGCTAAAGGAGCAGCAACGTTTAGTAGAGGATAAAAGCGGTATTCCCAGCGGATGCCGTAAGACAAACTGAGGTTCGGGCGCAATTGATAATGATCTTCCGCAAACAAATTCAAGGGACTCGTTCGGTGTTCCGCAGTGTTGTTGCCGAACTGCTGCGTCATCTGCGCGTAAGTGTAAGGCAACCTGGTAGCCGGATTAATTTGGTGATTGATGGTTCCCAGATATTGGGTCAGGCCAGTGAAAGAATACTGCAACAGCAGCCGGTCGCTGGAATCCACATGAATCGTATCCGCGTCGACGCCGAATTTGATCTGGTGAGCACCGGTCGTATAACTGAAATGATCAATAAAATTGAACTGGTCTTCTTCGTAATACTGCCCGGCGCTGGAATTGGAGCCAAGCGTGGCTACTCCGCTGATGTTAATAATCGAGCCTATAGAGCCGCTGACGGGCGGACGGGTAAACTCGCGGCGCAGAAACCCGAATCGTAGTTCGTTCACGGTGCGCGGGTTTAGGAGGCTGGTCCATTGCGCGGCGGCTGTATCGTTCCGGTCATCAAAGTTATTGCCCGCGCTTTTCGGCATTAAACCGCCGGAAGTATTGTACTGCGAGGGAGTCATAAATTCGCTGTACCGGAAGTAGAAATCGTTAGCGGGGTTGAATTGATAATCAATCCGACCCAGGTAAGATTGAAACCGCTGTTTGAAAGGCGCTGATCCTAGATCGGAACTCGGGATGCCCAAGGCAGCCGCATTAGCCGGCGTAATGGTGATAGGCCGCGCGCCGTCTTCCGGCTCGTATTCGGCGCTGACAAAATAAAACAGCTTGTCTGTTTTGATCGGCCCGCCGACGTTGGCCGAAAAAGTCGCCCATTGTTGAAACGGCTTCGGCAGCGGCGCCAGGGAGGGACGTGCAATCAGGCCCGGCCGTCGCTCCAACAGCAGAAATTCGCCATGCGTATCGTTGGTTCCGCCTTTGGTAATCATGCTGATGATGCCGCCCACGGTCCGGCCATACTCGGCATCCATCGCATTCGCAATCACTTTTACTTCCTGAATGTCTTCCGGAGAGAAAATCCCCAGGCGGCCCGGTCCGCCGCGCTGCGTGTTGTCGATGCCGTCCACCATGAAAGCTTTTCTTTGCATGCCGCCAAAGGCGAAAGTTGGATTACCGAACTCATCGTCGCGGGTTCCATTAAGACCGGGGTTCAACAGGGCCAGGTTGAAGGTATTGCGCGAAGTGATCGGCATGTTTTCCATCGAACGGGCATTCAAACTGCCGCCCACATCGAAGCTGCCGGTGTTAAGAATACTGGCATCGGATTCCACCGTAACGGCCTGCTGGGTGGAGCCCACTTCCAGCGGAACATTCACCAGGCTGGCGGCGTCGAGCTTTACGCCGATTCCCGATTGCGTATAAGGCGCAAACCCGGGCGCGGACACTTCGAGTTTGTAGGTGCCTAGAGGAAGCAAAGGAACTTCATATTCCCCTTTTTCGTTGCTGGCGGCGCGGCGCTCGAAGCCGGTTTCAAGACCGGTGGCGCGCACTACGGCATTGGAAACCGGACTTCCGGAAGCGTCGGTGATTAAACCGCGAATCGTGCCGCTGACCTGGCCGGTTTGGGCAGAAAGCGCGGCAGCAATAATCAGAATTACAGCGAACAGCTTAGAAAGCAGTACCCACGCCGGCCAATTCGCCCGAGCGGGTTTATAGAGAAAACGGTTTAACATTGCCCATCCTGAAGCGATCAATTCAACAACGTGGATTGTTCCCGAAAAGCAATGCTTAGTATGGGCATGGCTGGATCAACTTCAGATGACAACGCGGTGAAACCTTGAATACACGATCCCAGCGAAAATTTCGAAGTTTCTCAGTCATCACTCGGCAGTGATGCAGATTACAGAAACCTTCACACTCCTGGGCGGAGTCCATTATGTAAAGAGGGTTTTCTATTTAACTATGCGGACTGGGTTCCGTTGTTTTATTTTTGCCGTCAACATCGTTTTGTTCACGGCATTCGCGTTTGCGCAAACAAATGTCCTGACTTACCACAATGACAATGCGCGTACCGGCCAGAACCTGAGCGAAACTCAGTTGACGCCGGCAAACGTCAATTCCGCCAGCTTCGGCAAGCTTTTCAACCTGATAGTGGACGGCAAGGTGGACGCGCAGCCGTTGTATGTTTCCGGCCTTTCGATACCAGGCGCGGGCGTTTACAACGTTGTTTTCGTTCCCACTGAACACGATAGTGTTTATGCTTTTGACGCGGCAACCGGAAACAAGCTTTGGCAGATTTCCGTTCTGAAACCGGGTGAAACCACATCAGATGCGAGAAACTGCGGCCAGGTTATTCCGGAAATCGGCATTACTGCCACGCCGGTGATTGATTTGAAAGCAGGGCCGCACGGAACCATTTACCTGGTGAGCATGAGCAAGGACGCATCGGGCAATTACTACCAAAGGCTTCATGCCCTGGACCTCACCAGCGGCGCGGAAGAATTTGGCGGACCCATCGATGTACATGCTACGTATCCGGGAACAGGCGAAAATTCCGTGAACGGGTCGGTGGTGTTCGATCCGAAACAGTACAAAGAGCGAGCCGCTTTGCTGTTGTTGAACGGAGTGGTTTACACCAGTTGGACTTCCCACTGCGACATTCAGCCCTATACCGGCTGGACAATCGGCTACGACGAATCGACGCTCGCCCAAACATCAATATTTAATTTCGCGCCCAACGGGAGTGAAGCTTCTATCTGGGATTCCGGTGCGGGTCCTGCTAGCGATGCAAACGGCAATCTATACTTCTCGGTGGCAAACGGCACGTTCGACACCAACTTGAACTCGCAGGGTTTTCCGAGCCAAGCCGATTACGGCAATTCGTTCCTGAAATTGCAACTAACAAATGGAAAACTGCAGGCGGCTGATTACTGGACGATGTACAACACTATAGCCGAATCCGACCGTGATGAGGATTTAGGGTCCGGCGGGTTGCTGCTGATTCCTGATGTGCAGGATGGAAGCGGCCAGATAAAGCATTTGGGAGTGGGTGCCGGAAAAGACGCCAATGTTTACCTGTTTGACCGGGATAACATGGGCAAATTCAACTCGACCAACAACAGCAACATTTATCAGGAGCTTCCGAACGCTTTGCAGGGCGGCGAGTATGGAATGCCTGCGTGGTTTAACGGCACGGTTTACTTCGGCGCAGTGGGGGATTCCATTCGCGCGTTTCCGCTTTCCGCCGGAAAACTTTCCGCTACGCCCTCGTCGATTACAAGCAATAGATTTCCTTATCCGGGCAGCATCCCAAGCGTTTCCGCCAACGGCGCTGCGAATGGAATTGTGTGGGCCGTGGAAAGCTCAAACGCAGCAGTGCTGCACGCTTATGACGCGACGAATTTAGGAACGGAGCTTTACAACAGCAACCAGGTCGCTAACGGCCGAGACCAATTCGGCGCGGGCAACAAATTTATTGCGCCGACCATTGCCGACGGCAAAGTGTTTGTGGGAACGCAGAACAGCGTGGGCGTGTTTGGATTGTTTCAACCGCCCACTGTTTCCGCTCCGGCTCCTCCTGCTCCGACGCCGGTTCCGGTTTCACCAAGCGCGATTTTATTGAGTGCTTCCCCTGCTGCAATCACAGCCGGTACAGCGGTGGTGTTTACGGCAACAGTTTCATCAGCAGCGGGCGTTCCCGGCGGCTCCGTTGCATTTAGCGAAGGAACAACGGTTTTGGAAACAGGTTCATTGAATGCTAATGGCGTGGCTGTTTTTTCCACGGGCGCTTTAGGAGTCGGCACACATTCCATTGTGGCCGCTTATTCTGGCTCCGCTGCTTTTGCGGCCAGCACATCAGCACAAGCGTCAGTGACAGTTGTTCCCGCGCCAACCGCGCAGACTTCGTTTACGGTAGCTCCGGTGCAGGTGCTTCCCGGCGTTACGGTCGGGTCAACCACAGTCACTTGGAGCACTCCAAGTGCCGGCGCGGTGGAAGTTCATGTGGGCGCGCCTAACGGCCCGTTGTTTACTTATGCCGGTTCTTCCGGTTCCGCCCAAACCGGCAATTGGGTAACGGACGGCGAAGTCTTCTTTCTTCAGGATGTGACGAATGGCAAAAGTCTTACACCAGCCAATACGCTTGCCTTAGCAACGGCAAAATTAAGTGCTTCCGCTTTACAGGGGACTTTAACCATCAGCCCGAACCCGATCAGCGCGGCGGACGGAATTTTCGGCACAGCTACTTTAAACTGGAATAGTTCTTCGAGCGCACTGGTGGAAGTGCGGGTCAATGCGCCCAACGGACCCTTGTTCGCTGCCGGAAGTTCGCAAGGCAGCGCCACCGCGAACGGCTGGGTAACGAACGGCATGACGTTTTACTTGCAAGACGTGAGCCAGGGGGAAATCCTGACGCCGAGTTACACCATTGCTACCGCCACCGCCACTGTGCAAAGAACGGCGGAGAACGGCTATCTGCTCAGCGACGCCAACCCGATCACGGTATCGCCCGGTCAGTTGCTGGCTTCAGCTAACCTGAACTGGAACACCACCACCGCCAACCTGGTGGAAGTGCATGTCGGCTCGCCCGATGGTCCGTTGTTTGCTCGCGGTGGTCCACAGGGCAGCGCGGCGGCAAATGGCTGGATTACGGATGGAACCGTATTCTTTTTGCAGGATGTCAGCAGCAATCAACCGTTAACGGCGCTTTCCACCATTGCCGCGCAGACCATACATTTCAGCGCGTCGCCAAGCGGTGTTTCGCTGCAAGCCAGTCCAAATCCGATTCTGGTTTTGTCCGGCGCCGGTTTAGGCACAACCACTTTGTTCTGGAATGCGCCGGGCGTTTCGCTGGTGGAGTTGCATGTCGGCTCTCCCGCAGGACCGCTGTTTGCTCAAGGCGCTTCGCAGGGCAGCGCGATCGCTACCGGTTGGGTGCGCGAAGGGCTGGTGTTCTACCTGCAGGATGTCAGCAATGGCAAGCCGTTGACCGCTGCGAATACATTGGCTACAGTGACGGCGCACGTTTTGGTGACAGCGGCCCAGTAGGAAACGGGAGCAAAGTGGGTGTTTGCTATCCGGCAGACTCCCGCATATTGTGTTAGCGTAATTCGTAAGAGGAATGTATGTCATCATCTAGACGCGATTTTCTGAAAGCCAGCTTAGCCGCCGCTGCTTTACCCGCTGTTGCCGGTGCTGCCACCCCCACAAAAGCCGCCGCCACTGATTGGGTCACCCTGGGAAAATCAAACGTTCAGGTAACACGCCTGGCATTCGGAACAGGAACGCATTCCGGCGCGCAGCAGCGCCACTTGGGCCAAGAAGAATTTACGCGTCTGGTGCATTACGCCTATGACAATGGCATCCGCTTTTTTGAAACTGCGGACGCTTATCACGGCATGCCGGAAATGCTTTCGGTGGCGCTGAAAGGATACCCGCGTAATTCCTACCGGTTGATGACTAAGTATGATGTGCATCACTCGGAAGACCCGATGGCAGCCGTCCACCGGCTGAACGGGGCTTTAGGCACGGAATATGTAGATATCATGCTGCTTCATTGCGTGCGCAGCCCGAACTGGCCGGACGAAACGAAGCATTTGCAGGACGCTTTTCAAGAAGCAAAACAGAAGAAGCTCATGATGGCGCACGGAGCTTCCGTACATGGCAAGCAAGCATTGGCGGCGTTTCCGGGCAATCCGTTTCTCGATGTAGCTATGATTCGCATGAATCACGACGGCACGCGCATGGATACGCCGTCCATGCAGGACATTGACGATAAAGGCGATGTTCCGTTCGTTGTGGATCACATGCAGCGGACGAAAGCCGCGGGCGCGGGCATCATCAGCATGAAACTGGTCGGCGAGGGCCGGTTCAAAAATCCGGACGACCGCCAAGCCGCTTTGAATTACGCTTTCCGCAAAGCAGGCGTCGATTGTGTGACCATCGGCTTCGGAAGCACGGGCGAAGTGGATGAAGCCATCAAGCGGATTTCAACGGCGTTGAACGCTTAACAGTTATAGTTACTGAATTAGTAATTGGATTTCATGACAAAGCCGTCTAGCCGCTAGTTCGGCAGCTATGACCGCGCGCCGCTTCCGTTTTGGTGATCCGTTGGCCACAACCGCGCGGACAAATCACAAACTGCGGCTTCCGCCCTGCTCCCGGGCGCGCACCACCTGCTGTTACGCGACGCGCTGCCTGAATCTGCCCTGCGCGGCGCAAGATAAGATCCTCCGGAATGGATTCGATGTTCCAGCTTGGTTTGTAATCCAAGTCAGGCTACTTTCACCGTAAAGCCGCTGCTGGTTGGCTCGGGAATGGGAAGCCCGTCTTCACGCATGCCTTTCAAATGGAGTTTAATAGCTTCCTGAATAAGCTGCTCCACTTCCGGGCGGCTTGGGGCTGTCGCTACGCAACCGGGCAGGTCCGGCACGTAAGCGCCCCAATCACTTTGCGGTTCCTTTTCAAGGATGACGATGTATTCCATTATGTTTATTTCTCCTGGATCTGAGCTTGCTGGAAAATGCTTTTCACAGTCTTCGTCGGTGGTTCAGCCCCGAGTTTTCCAGCGATTGTGACGCGTCCGGGCTTCACAGGATGCTTGAATTGACGGTGGCTGCCGGTTTGCCCGACTTGCCGCCATCCGTCTGCTTCCACCCGCTTGATGATGTCCCGAACCTTCACGTATTTATAATAATCAAACAGTTTGATTATTATAGCGGTAAAATGGTTTTTAGCCTAAAGTTGAGAACTCAAGTCACTGGACCTGGATTGAAAGGCGCCAGCGCGTTTCCGAGTCCCCAATATTCAGCCCAGGTTTTTTTGCGTCCGCTCGCTACAGCCAGCACGAATCGGAAAATTTCCCGACCCGTTTCCTCGATGGTGGAGTGACCGGTTGCAATCCGCCCTGCGTCGATGTCGATCAGGTCGGGCCATTTTTCGGCGAGCGCGGTGCGCGATGAAACTTTAATCACGGGAACTAGCGAGAGTCCGTAAGGTGAGCCTTCGCCGGTAGTAAAGATATGCAGATTCATGGACGCAAGCTGCTGTGTGCCACAGATGAAGTCGCTGGCCGGCGTGGCCGCAAACACCAATCCTTTGCTTGTTACTTTTTCACCGTGACGAGCCACAGCGGTGATCGCAGTGCTGCCGGCTTTGGCAATGGAGCCTAATGCTTTTTCAACGATGTTCGACAGTCCGCCTCGCTTATTGCCGGGCGTGGGGTTTGCGCTCCGGTCGGCTTGCCCACGGGCGAGGTAGTCGTCATACCATTGCATTTCACGAATCAAGCTTCGTGCTACGTCTTTATTGCAAGCGCGCGGGGTCAGCAGATGAATGGCATCGCGCACTTCGGTAACTTCGGAAAATAAAACCGTTGCGCCGGCACGAACCAGCAGATCAGCAGCATAGCCGACCGCCGGATTGCACGTCACGCCCGAGAAAGCGTCGCTGCCGCCGCATTGCAGCCCAACCACCAGCTTCGACGCCGGACAAGTTTGACGACGACGTTCGTTCAACATAACCAATCGCTTTTCAGCAGCTTGCATGATCGCGGCGATGCTCTCCCCGAAACCTCGTTGATCCTGCAAGCGGATGAGATTGGGTTCGTTTAGCACGGGAAAGTCGCTTGAAAACAAACGAGCGGGCTGCAATTTTTCGCAGCCCAAGCCGACCACTAACGGCTGCGCGGCCAGGTTCGCGTGAAGGCTGATGTGCTTCAAGGTTTGAATGGGGATCGCAGCTTGGGGCGCATCAATGGCAACGCCGCACCCATAGGTATGGGTAATTGCTACGACATCATCGACGTTCGGAAAGCGCGGCAGCAGTTCTGCTTTAATGCGTCGCACAGCATAATCCACTGTAGGCGCGACGCATTGAACGGTAGTCGTAATACCGAGAATGTTCTTGGTGCCAGCACTGCCATCAGAGTTAACATAGCCTTCAAAAGTTTGATCGTTCACGGGCGGAAGCGGCGCAGGAACTGCGGTCGCCAGCCGCACATCTTGCAGTTTTGGCGGTACCGGCAGGTCGAGCATCTCTTCACGAACCCAACTGCCTGCTTCCATTCCGCGATTGGCGTAGCCGATAATCTGCCCATAGCGCAGAACCGGATCTCCCGCATTCAAACTGCTCAGTGTCAGCTTATGCGACTGCGGAATATCCTCGCGCACTGTAAAGCCATCCGGCAATGCGGTTCCCGCAGCAATACCTTCTGAATCAACAACAATGGCGACATTGTCGGCTTGGTGAACACGAATAAATAAAGGCGGCAGAACAGATTTCATTAACGTGAAGGAACGGGCGCGAAGGCACGATATACATCCATCAGTGTACGAATGTCCTCAATATCTTCAGAACAACAATTCACTAAAGGAGGACGCACCGGGCCGGCCTTTCTGCCCAGAATTTCCATCGCTTCTTTCATCACGGCCACTTCATAGCCCCTGGCCCGCTCCCTGATGGCATACAGTGGATGAACATATTTTTCCATCAGTTCATTCAGTTTTTCAAAATCCTTTTGCAACCCGGCTTCCGCCAGCGCGAGCGAGACCGGCGGCGAAATGTTGGAGATGCTCGATGTATAAGCCTGAACGCCAATGGCGAAGTAACCCGGCACGCAGTCATCGCCGATTCCGCCGAACCAGGCCAAACGGTCGCCATTGTAGTTCATGATCCGTTGATACTTACGAGTATCGCCTTGGCCGTCTTTCCAGGCCGCCAGCGTCGGCACGCAATCCGCCAGACGCGCCACCATTTCGGGAGTGAACACTGCCCAGTCACGGCTATACACCATGAAAGGCAATCCGCTAATGGAAGCAATCGCCTGGTAGTAAGCGAACAAGCCTTCCGACGGAGCAAGATTGTAATAAGGCGGCAAAGCTAACAAGCACTGCGCCCCGGCTTTCTCGGCTCGCCGCGCAATCTCCTGTCCCATCGGCACGTTGAAGCCGGTTCCCGCTACCACCGGCATTCGGCCATTTACTGCTTTCACAGTCGTGGCGATCACTTGTTCCGCTTCTTCCACCGACAACGAATATAACTCGCCGGTGCCGCCGGCTGCTACCAGCGCACAAAACGGGTACGAAGCCATTTCATCCACATTGCGCTCCAGCGCAGCAAGGTCAAGCGTCAGGTTATCGCGAAACGGCGTGACCGGAAAACCGAACACGCCTCGCAGGTTCGAAACAAAAGCGCGTGCATTCACAGAGTTCAGTATAGGGAATCACCATGCTTTCAGCTTGCAAATCGTTACCAGCGCGGAAGAACACGCTTCCAGTTCGGGTCAACGTGCTGGCGCATTTCTGCTTCGTCGTCGCGTTTGCGAAAAGGTATCCGGTCGTAGCGTTCGCGTCCGCGGGCGAGCTGGTCATAATCCAGCTCCACGCCTAAGCCCGGCTTTTCGGGAATTTCCACCGCGCCGTCCCGAAACGGAATGCGCCCGCCCGCCACAATTTCGTCTTGCTCGGTTTGCCAGGGGTAATGGGTGTCACAGGCATATGTCAAATTGGGACAAGCAGCGGCCACGTGAGTCATTGCCATCAGGCTTACGCCTAAGTGACTGTTGGAGTGCATGGATAATCCTATACCCAGGGATTGACAAAGATGCGAAAGGTACTGCACTTGACGCAGACCACCCCAATAATGCGGATCAGATAAAACAATCTGCACGGCCTCCAGATCACGGGCTTTCACCACATCTTGAAAGCTAGTAACTGCTACGTTGCTGCCAAACAAAATATCAACATTATTCGCCAGCAATCTGCGCCGCACTTCGCCCATTCCTTCCAGCGTGGCGCAGGGATCTTCCAGATAGCCGCCGTTTGCAAGAGCTTCTTTCAGAGCATCGCCTACTTCAACCGATGTGTCGATCGACCAAGCGCAGTTCGGGTCAATCCGCAAAGGAACATCCGGCCCAAACTCCGAGCGCAGTTCCAGCACCGTTTCAATTTCCAGCGCAGGCTCCAACACTCCCGCTTTCAGCTTTACTTCTTGAAAGCCATATTCCTGGATCATGTCGCGGCATTCGCGCACAGTTGAACGCGGGTCCAGCACTTCGCCGTATTTATCCCCGTAGCGGCCATCGCCGCCGCCACCCGCGTGTTTGTAAAACAGGTAAGCGGAAAACGGAACCCGGTCGCGCACACGGCCGCCGATCACGTCGCAGACCGGCCTTCTTACGGCTTTGCCGATGATGTCGAGGCAGGCAATCTCAATTGCGGCAAAAGTCCGGTTATTCTGATCGAGCGGATTTTCACCCGGTACCAGCCAGGTCTGCGTTCGTCCGCCCGGAACAGGGGCGTCCTGCTTCGCTTCGCGCCCCATCTGCTCGTAAAGCCCTGCCAGTTGAAACGGGTCCATGCCGATCAGGCGGTTGCGCATTGCTTCCAAAGCCGACCGGGGGCCGTCGCCGCCGTAAGTTTCGCTCACGCCGGTAATGCCGTCATCGGTTGTAAGCTCCACCACCGTTCGCAGCGCCCAAGGCGCATGTAGACCGTAAGAACTGCGCAGCGGCGGATCGGCAATCGCAATTGAATGCAGCGTCATGGAGGAAATTTTCATGGGCCTAGTTTTATTGTTTGCACTTTTGCCGCTTGTGATACGTTTATTGCGGCTTCATGGAGACTTCTTTACCAATCAGCCATCTTCGCAAATGGGCCGTGGTTTGGGTTCTTGCGCTCGGCATGGTGATCGCTTATGTGGACCGCGCCAACCTGTCGGTTGTTCTTGTTTTGCAGGCTTTTCGCCAACACTTTCATTTGAGCGATCTTGACCGTGGCTTCCTGAACTCGGCTTTTTTCTGGAGCTACGCGGTTCTCCAGATTCCCGCAGGCTCCATCGTGGACCGTTACGGGGCAAAAATTCCTTACGCGCTTGGTTTCTGCTTTTGGAGCCTGATCTCGGCGGCAACCGGTTTGACGCAAAACGTAATGCAGCTTGTTCTCGTCCGCCTGATGCTGGGCGTGGGCGAATCAATCAGCACCGCCGCCAGCCTGCGCTGGATTCGCTTTAACTGCGCGGAAGGAGAGCGCGGTTTAGCTACCGGCATTCTGTTTGCCGGAACCAAGATCGGCGCGGCCATCGGTGTGCCTGCCGCTGCGTTTCTGGTGGTTCATTCCAACTGGCGATTGATGTTTCTGATTCTCGGCTTGGGCGGTTTAGTTTGGCTGCTGGCTTGGCTGCCGCTGGCGCGGAATGATTGGCAAAGCAGCAGAACCACAAACGATTTCCAGGCTCCGGCTTCAATTGGGCTGCTCGCCTTACTGAAAACTCGAACTATGTGGGGCATTATTCTAGGCACGTTCTCTTACAACTATTTCATCTATTTTTGCTTGACCTGGCTTCCGGCTTACTTCGTAGAGCGGCGAAGTTTATCGCTCAACTCCATGAGCCTTTACACCATGTTCAGCTTTGGCGGCATGGCTGCGGTGGGCATTGCCGCCGGTTGGTGGTCCGATCAACTGATACGCAAAGGTCAGGATCCTATCCGCGTTCGTAGAGTGTTCACTATTCTCGGCTTGGTGGCGGGTTCTACTGAAATCATCGGCGCGTTGTCGCATTCCCAATCCGTGTCGCTGTTTTTTGCCCTATTCTCGCTCAGTGGCTTGGGATTGACCACGGCGAATTATTGGGCATTAACGCAGACGCTAGTACCCAAAACCATAATCGGCAGAGTGGTGGGATTGCAGAATTTTGCCTCCAATTGTTCCGGCATCGTTGCGCCAGTGTTAACAGGATGGCTGAAACAGACTACCGGGAGTTATGCAGCGCCGATGGGCGCGGTATTAATCGTGCTGCTGCTCGGTATTTTTGCCTATGGCGTTCTGGTGAAGCAGCAAACCGGCAGCTACGAAGCGGCTATTTCGTAAAATCGCATCAATAAAAAAGGAGCGCCGTTGCTGGGCGCTCCCAATTGATTTTTGTTGTGGATTAGTTTTTAGTTAGTTACTGACCACGCGATCCTGAAGCCGGTTGTGTTTCAGCAGCGGCAGGTACGGTGATGTTGTAGTGCGACAGAAGTTCCTGGCGGTTCTGGCGCAAGTCTAAACCGGTTGGTGCGGGATAAGGCTTGTTGCCCATCAGTCCTTTCCACAGAATGCGATTGTAAGCTTCGCCATCAAGCAGATCTTCGGTGTTGAAGTTCAAACCTTTAGTGGCGTTAGCCCAATATTCCGCATTGTGGGTAGGATGCAGAACTTGATCCTTGTTCTTCGCCAGTTCCGGCGGCAGTAGTTGCGTACCGTAAAGATAAGAAGAAGGTTCCGCGTAAAATTGCCATTTCTTCTGGTGCACGTTGAACACGTCCAGCATCGGTTGAGCAACGGCATCGTTCAGGTTGATCGGTTCAAGCCCTAGAACAGCTTCTATAGTACGCAGCAGGTTCACGGTATTGTACTCAGTGGAAATTAACGCGCCTTGTTTTACGTAAGGGCCGACAATGAACCCGATACTGCGGTGAGAGTCAACGTGGTCGCCGCCATCCTGTGAATCGTCTTCGCTGATAAAGATCAGCGTATTGTCTTTGTACAGCGGACTCTGCGAGATTTTCTGAATCAGCAAGCCGACAGCGTAATCGTTATCGGCTACCTGCAGCTCCGGCGTGTTTACGCCCAGAATGGCGGAACTGTAGTTCCCGGTGTGGTCATGCGCCAATCGCACCAAGTTTAACTGCGGCAATCCGCCGCTTGCATATTTGGTATCAAATTCTCGCGCCCATTCCTTGTACAGGAAGTAATCAGGGAAGGATTGATCGAAGCCGCGAAAATAGGGGTCGGTATAGGGGCGCAGGGCGGGGCTGGTGGAATAAGCAACCTGTAGGTTCTTCGAGTAAGGATTGATTTCCTCCGGTATCGCATATTGAGCTACCACGGCCGGCGGATGATAACGAACCAGATCAAGAAAGAAGCCGTAGTTGCGAATGGTGAGGTTCGCCCGCAATGCCTGGTCCCACAGATAGCCGGTACCGGCTTCGTTGCCGTCCGCGCCGTCGGAACCGGAAGCATTATTCTGCCCGGCCAGCACATCAGGATCATTCAGCGTTAAAGGATTCGCCGCCAGGCGTTCGGCCAGCGTCGCGAAAGCAATGTTCGTGTTTCGGTTGGTGCCTTCTGAATCATTGCTTAAACCGCGTCCGGCGTAGTTCACCGAGGTCTGTTTTTCAACAACGTCGGGGGCGCGCGCCGATACGCTCCAGGGCCAGCCGTCCATGCTGACTTCGCTGCGGTCGAAGTAGTTGTCCAGCGTAACAAAGTTTAAAGCTAAATTGTGGATGTTGGGAGTAATGGACTGGCCGAATTCAGTTAAGCTTGGGTCGCCGTTGCCGATGGGCAGATCACCCAGCACCTGATCATAGGTACGGTTTTCTCTCAGGATGTAAATAACGTGTTTGATGTTCTTCTTCAAAAAATCCAGTTTCTGCTGTTGAGCGGCGGTTAACGCTGCCTGGAAATTATTGTTTTTCGAGACGATGTTGGTCAGGTTCGTCAACTGCTTCGCGTTCGGAACAGGAAACGTTTGCAATCCAGCTTTGATAAGTTGCAGGTTGTAGCCGTTGGAAGCATTGCAGGCGGCGGCGGAGGCAGCAGTTAAGCCTTTGCAATATTGGGCATTAGGACCGGTCGGCGATTTGCCGTTCACAACGTAAGCGTAGCTGCCGTCCGCGCTGAGGCTGATGGAATTGGGATACCAGCCGGTCGGGATCAGACCGACAACTTTGCTGCCCGACGGATCGAGCGAAACAACGGCAACATTGTTCAAGTTGCCGTTAGTGACGTACAGTGTTGTCTCGTCCGGGCTGAGCGTGACGCTGTTGGTGTTGCTGCCTGATAAGGTTTTATACGCTGCCGGCAAAACACCGTCCGGCGCGCTGACCGGTATGGTTTCGAGCACCGAACGCGAGGCAGTGTCAATCACTGCTACCGTGTCGGTTTGATCCAAAGCCACGAACAATTTTGTGGCTGCCTGGTTCAAAACCATTCGGTTCGGCTGACCTTTTACGCTGATGCGGGCTGATAACGAAGCAGCGCCGGAAATGTCAACTTCATCGATTTCACGATCGCGAATGCTCGACACGTAAGCAGTTTCATTGCCTTTGATAACTACCCAGAACGGGTAATCGCCGCCCGCGATGCCTGATTGTGTAGGATCAATTTTGCCCGGCCGCAGGTCGAATTCATCGGTTTTCACCCAGGCGCCAGTGCTGCGGCTCAAAACGCTAACCGAGTCGTTGTAATAATCGGCAACAACCATCTTCAAGCCGTTTTGGGTAACGGCAATTCCGGCAGCCTCCGGTTTTACGCCGAGACCATTGCCTGTGGTATGCCCTAACGCCAGGGGACTTCCTTGCGCTTCCGCCCAGGTGTTATTGGCGCCTTTGGTAAAGATGTGTACGTTGTCGTCATCTCCGCCTGTTACGTAAAATTCATCGAAAACTGGGTTAAAAGCAATGCCGTTGTAAGTGTTCGGAATCTGCAAAACCTGGCGCTTCACCGGCCGCTGCTGAGAAATGTCGTAAACGAATACGTATTCTTTTGAATCGTTCGGATTCCGGCTTCCCAGGTTATCGCCTGTTGAATAGTTCACCAGGTTGTAGCCGCTCGTAAGCACCAGCATCGTAGTTTTATCCGGGCTGATAACGGTGGTTACGGCTTGTCCGACTACGTATTCAGGATTGTCAGCCAACCCTGGATTGAGCAGTTGGAAGGTTGACCGGGGCGGAGCTAAAGGAGTAATGATTTGGCCCGTATTGGGAACAGCTTGTCCGGCTACGGGATAGTAGGTTGCTTGCGGTGCAGCTTTTTGTTGGGCAAACAATCCACTGGGATGGACAACTACGGATGCAGCTAAGGCAGCCGTTGCAAACGCGGATCGATACCGCTTCATGAGGAACCCTCCTGAGTGTGGAAAAAGAAAACACAATTCAATGTGGTCTTGCAAAAACTTAAGTGGTTGCCTGTAACACAGCGCGCCCTTGCTTCTACAACTGCATTCCGCAGTGAACGACCATCATCAGTGTCGTTGTTTGTTGTTGCTAGAGCGTTTCAAACTGGTGTTTTCTTGGTGAGATCGCAAACAGCTTATGTACTAGCCAGTTCTTTTAACTAGCAGCACAGAAGTGCGTTAGATCAGCATTCACGATTTATTTTGCTGGAGCCAAAAAACATTTTTGTTTACAGCTTGAATAACTGAAACAAGTTGCAAAAAATACATTTGCGTGAAATCGTTTTACAATTCTTGCCGGAAACAACATTCCGCGTCGGTATTCATACATTTTTAACTATCGCAGGATAACGTGTTGAGCAGGTTTGTCATTAAACAGTAGCCTTCGCTTTGTACGCTACCAAATTGAGCATCAAAATGATTTGTATATCTGCAAGGACAGTTTCGTTCGTACTCCCGCTGATTCTTCTCACATTCCCCATAAACGGGCAAGTTGCCCGATCGTCTATCACGGGAACAGTTACCGATGGTAAAGGAGCACGGGTGCCGGGCGCTAAGGTCATCGCTACAGAGATTTTGACAGGATTGCAGCGGACAATCCAAACCAGCTCACAAGGGATTTATACGATGGCGGATTTGCCGGTCGGTAGCTTCCGCGTGGAATTCTCAAAGGCAGGTTTCGAGAATTTAATTGTTACGGATGTAAGACAAGAGGTTGGGCAAACGCGTACTCTGGATGCGGCTTTGAATGTTTCCGGAAAAAAAGAACAAACTACCGTCAATGAATCCACGGTTGAACTTGATAGGATCGACGCCGCATTAGGCCTGAATGTCGAGGTGAAACAAGTCGACGAATTGCCTATTAACGGTCGGAATTGGTCAACATTGACCACCCTTGTGCCAGGCGCAACCGACGCGGGCGCCGGCGATCAGCGCACAATTCGTTTTGTCGGACATGGGCTGGACGACAACAATCTAACGCTGGACGGCGTAGACGCAACAGCGGTGTTCAACCAGGAGCAACGGGAGTACGTACGACTCACGATCCCTCTTGACTCGATTCAGGAGTTCGATGTGAAAACTCAAACGTTCGGTGCTGATGTGGAAGGCGGGACGGCCGGCGCTCAGGTGTCGGTGATTTCCCCTTCCGGCACGAACAGCTTCCACGGAAGCGTGTTCGATTATTTCCGGAATAATGACATTGAGGCTCGATCGCCTTTCGATGGCGCTTCTCCGAATCCGTTCCTTCTCAATCAGTTTGGCGGATCCTTTGGTGGTCCGGTTCTAAAAAGTAAGCTCTTTTTTTATGCCAACTACGAGGGCTTACGCCAGAGGCTTGATGGAACACAAATCGGACAGGTGCCGAGTCCTGGTCTAATTGCGCGAGCTTCAGCTACGTCTCCGGCCTTGCTTCCTCTCCTGCACGCTTATCCCAGCGGCACTTCACCTACATCGAAGCCCGATGTTTGGAACTACGTCGCCGACGGTCGTTTAATCGACAACGAAGACTCGGGCATGATCCGGCTGGATTATCGTTTTTCGGATAGAACCACGGCCTTCGTCCGCTATAACCATGACGAGGCTGTGTCCACCACACCAACGGGTAATCTCATTGCCCTCACAAAATTCGACACCAAGTTCAATAATGGTGAGTTCGAACTGCTCAAAGTCTTCACCCCTACGGTGGTGAACGAATTCAAATTTGGGCTGAACCAGGATCAGTATCACACTGGAACTGTTAGTCCGACACCCTACACAATCAGCGTCGCGGGATTGAGCTCTCTTACCGGCAACACAACCTCGGATAATCCGTCGAAGATCCTCAGTTTTGCCGACGATCTCTCCTGGTCCAAGGGCGGACACACGCTGAAGTTTGGTTTTGAAGCCAAAGCTTATTCCGTGAATCAGGGCACGTCCAGTAGTGGAACGCTGAGCTACAGTTCGACCGCTGCTTTTGCTCTCAACCGAATCAATACGGCCACTTACAAAGCCATATTACCCCTGGTTCGGCAGCGAAAGACCGAATACTTTGCTTATGCCGAAGACGAATGGAAGGTGTCGAGTAATCTAACAATCAATGCGGGTGTTCGCTACAACGTGTTCAATGCGTTGCAGGCGTTGAACCACAATGATGCTCCGTTCGACTTCGGCACCTGCGGCGGTTATTGCCCGCGCACTGCCTCCTATTTCAATCCGCGCTATAACGACATCGATCCTCGGCTAGGTGTTGCGTGGTCGCATGGTGACACTGTAGTAAGGGCCGGCGCAGGAATTTACCATACTGATGGCCAGGTAGACGATCAAAACCTGCCGATCTCCAACATCGTTCCGAGTTATACATTCAATGGTGCGAACCCGGTGTTCCAAGGGCTTTCTTATCCGCTAAACCCCTATCTGTCATATGCAGAAAACGGCGGTCTCGGCGTCATAACACCGCGTGACCTGGACCGAAATCGGAAAGATATGTACGTCGCTGCCTGGACCTTTTCGTTGCAGGAAACACTGCCTTACAAGATTCTTGGAACGCTCAGTTATCTGGGCAATAAGGGCACAAATGTGCTAACCACCACCTACGTTAATTTGGCTGACCCAGTTACCGGAAAGGTTCCCTATCCCCAGTTTGGCCCAATCACCTGGCGCGGTGATGTCGGGAATAGCACCTTCCATGCATTACAGTTCAATGCGCGTCGCGCTTTCTCGAATGGTTTTCTGCTGACATCAAACTACATGTGGTCCCATTCAATTAACGACGGCAGCATCGGCGGAGGAGATTCGGATACGGTGCAGAATTCATTCTGCCGCGCTTGTGACAAAGCGGATAGCGACTACGACATCCGGCAACTCTTTAATTTGTCGACGGTATATCAAATCCCGTTTGGGGCCGGCAAACGATTGCTGAACTCGCCTGGCATCTGGCGTTCGATCCTCGGCAACTTTGAAGTGAGTGCGATTGGTACAGCGCAAACCGGCTTACCGGTAAACATCACCATCGACCGTCTTAATAGCGCCGTCCCCGGAAACTTCGCCATTAGCGGTTCAACACGCCCTAACCTTGTACACGGCGTGTCGCTGACCCCTGCAGGTGGTTCCATCCCGCGCAATTGGATTAATCCAGCAGCGTTCTCGGTCCCGGCAGCGGGCACGTTCGGCAATTTGGGCCGAAATGCATTTCGCGCTCCGAGATTATCCCAATTGGACCTCGGTGTCTCAAAATTTATAACGGTAACTGAGCGCCTTTCCATCCGGCTGCGAGGAGATTTATTTAACGTGTTTAACCGGGCTCAGTACGGCGCACCGAATGCGGATCTCGGCTCAGTAAACGGGGCCGGCGTCCTGACGCCGAACTCTAATTTCGGCGTCATCACGAACACGATCACGCCTTATGCGACAGGCCGAGGGACCCCGCGAGAGCTGCAAGTATCGGCCAAGATAGTGTTCTAGATATCGTCAACGTTTTAAAGGGCTTGTTGTTGAACAGATCACCAGCTAGAAACGATCTTGTTATTTTTTACATGCGCTTCTGTTATGCTTTGTAGCATCAGTTTCCTATTTACATTGTGAGAAGTTACGGCAGAAAACTTCGGAGATAAGAAATATGAGACACATCGCATTCATTGCGCTTCTTGTTCTTTCGCCGGTTCTGCAGGCAGGTCAAGTCGCCAACCCCGGTGATTTAAGCGCAAACGATTTTCTGGACTGGTCTTCAATCGGACCAGCCGGAACGGTGATTGCTGCTCCGACTTCTTTTGTTTCAAATAGCGGAAGCACGATCAACATCGACATGCCTGCGCCGCCAAATAATCAGTTTTTGTTTACTGAAGTACAACCTTCCACTGCGCCAACGCAGTATAGTTTCAGTTCTGGCGATTTCCTGCTTCACTTTACGACTGGTTCTGATCGTGGTGTTCCCTCCCTACGGTTTACGTTTGCACAGCCAGTCTACGGTTTTGGAACGTTTATTGATGTGGGCGCACCCACCTACTCCGCACAACTCTCTTTTAATTCAGCCGACGGGGGCGGCGTAGCGAACGTTACAGGGGTAAGCACTGGCGCGCCTGATGGGTCAGCTCCGTTCATTGGCTTTACTTCCACTACACCGGTCACCAGCATTAACTTCTATGCAGCGGCGGGGAACAATTCAGCCAATCAGTTTGCCATTGATCGAATTGAGCTTCTGACGGAACTGCCTTCCACAGCAACTCCAGAAAGTCCCATGCTGTTCCTTATCGGTTTGGGATTGCTGTTCATCAGCCTTCTGCGCTTTCGAAGAATCAATCGCACTAACTAGAGCTTAAACTTGCAACCCGTTATAAACAGCGGCAACTGTTCTCTCTTCGACACCAAATATTCATACTCTCGTCACCACAACTTACTTTAAAACCGCTATTCTCCGCGAGGGGTCATAGCGGTTTTCTTTCTTTGCGCTGGCTTCCAGGGAGTTTTTGATGAATTTATTCAGTTATCGAAGCTTAGGCTTGCTCATGCTCATTTCAGGCTGCTGTTTCGCCCAAACGCAAACCGCGCCGGGCGCAGGAAACAGCACGGCGGTTCAAATCAGCCGCAAGTCGCCGATGGTTCAATCCGCTTATAGATTCCTGATCGGCCAAGCCGAAGGATTGGTGGAGAGCTCGCTGCGCGCCCAAACATTCGACGCTATCGCCAATCCGCAAACCTGCATTGAGCATCGCGCCAACTTAAACGCCGCAACACGGCAGGCGATTTTAGATCAATTGATTGCGGAAGGCTTGGTAAACGTTCAGGACGGAAACAGCATTCCAGGCGGCTTGGCGGCGGGCGTATTTCCGCCGGTATTAAACGACAATACCGACTGTCCGCATCTACCCCAGCCATTCTATTCCGCGCCGGGCAGCAGTTTTGGCGGACACCATTCTTATCCGGGCGGTCTGCCGGTTCATGAATCAAACAACGACACAGCCGATTTCAATCTTGCTCGTGAATACCGCCTTGTGTACGGCCACGATAACAGCCAGGGTGTACCTACAATCAACACCACCGCCATTCGGCAACTGCAGTTTCAGCCGAATGACAGCATCACTATTGACCAGGATATTATCATTGGCGCTCCGCTCTGGCATGACTGGGCCAAGACAATGGTGTTCCAATGGAATGCGGACGGCACCGAGTTTCAGGAATTAAATTTCGGCGGCAGTGGAACAAACGACAACTACGGAACCCCGGGCGATTCCCGCACCGGCGGCCATCACATTCTCAGCATTGCGGAAGCAATGAAGCGCGGCTTGTTTCCGGGCTTTGTGATTGCCCAAGCCTCCGCCCATTCCGCGCCAACCAGCGGCAATGAATACAAAGTAGTGAACTGGCTGCGCGCTGCCGCAGTTATGGCCCGGATTGATCCAGTGCAGCAGGGTTATTTGATGAAAGACAATGCTGGCAACTATCGCCTTCCGGCATTACGCAAATTGGGCGATGTGGATCTGCTGGCCGCCGGACAAACCAACGTGCTGGTTGAATACGAACTGCACAATCTTTCAGACGCTGATTTCACTTTCTCCGGTCCGGCAGTGGCGGGCATCCAAGTTGTACTGGCTGACGTAGCGCCGAGCTTCGGCTACGACCCCACCGACAAAGCAAAATACAACAACCAGTTCCGCAATGTAGTGTTAAGCCATTTCACGGCGGAACACTTGTTTATCATCTATAGCAACAGTGGACGTGACGGCGTGAAATCTGAAATTCAAAAACTGGTGGATGCCGGCGTTTTATAAATCAAAACTCGCGTGAACCCGAACGCCATTACAGTGTGACGGTGGACATGTTTCGGATTGCGCTCGCCAACGTCCGGTTCCCGGTAACTCACGAGGAATCGGTCAGTTGGCGGAGCAAGCCATCTCCGAGGTTCAGATAGCCGTATTGAGCCATGATCTTTTCCGCATTCAGACCTGTTTTATACCAGCCCGTTATCCGCATCAAGATCAAGCCTGTACCCGCGATCTGGGGCCATCCGCCCCGGATGGCCGGATCACGATCCAGCAAAGTTCCAGTCTCAACAGCGCTGATTATGATATTAAGCGCGGTAGCCCGCCAAACCTGCTGTTGAACTAAGCCCGCAGTGCTTCCACGATCTTTCCTTTGCCGTTATTCGTGACGTAAAAGGGCCGCTTTTCAATCTCGTAATAAGTATCAGGAGCAATGCCCAGCGCCGCATAAATCGTGGCGTGCAGGTCATCAATAATCACGGGATTCTCAATAATCTTGCAAGGCCGCTCGTCCGCCGTTTTGCCATAAAGTTTTCCTTTGGGCGTTCCGCCGCCGAACATCAGCACGCAGCCTGCTTCCGTAAAGTGCCGGTGCATGCCGTAGTGCTTCGGCTCCGTCATCACCGCAGGCTGCTGCACCTGTTCTTTCACCTGCTGCCCCGGCTTGCCTTCCACCATCATGTCGCGCCCGAACTCACTGGCTAATACCACCAATGTTCGGTCCAGCAAACCGCGCTGTTCCAGATCAAGAATCAACTGCGCAATCGGCGCGTCCACCTCCTGCTTCATACCTGCCGCGCGGGTGTGGCCGTTTTCATGAGTATCCCAATAACGGAAAGGAATGTACTCGGTGGTCACTTCCACAAAACGCGCTCCTGCTTCCACCAATCGCCGCGCTAACAAGCAGCCTAATCCAAACCGCCCGGTGTTGTAGATGTCATAAGTCGGCTTCGGTTCCAGGCTCAGGTCAAATGCCTTTGCAGCGGGTGAGTTCAGGAGCCGATGAGCATTCTCCACCGAACGCGCCAGGCTTTCCCGCTGGAAATCACTGCCGTACTGCGTCACTGGACTGGCCGCCACGAGTTGCTTATAAAGCTCGTAACGCTGTGTGAACCTGGTTCGCCCGATGTTTTCCGAAGGACGCGTGCGGGCTACCGCATCATTCGGGTCGGAAATCAGAAACGGCGAATGCTCGCTGCCTAAAAAACCGGCGGTATGAAACGCTTTCACGGCATCGCTTTCTCCACCGATTTCCAAATTCTGGCCGATGTCGATAAACGCGGGAATGTCCGGGTTGCGGGGCCCCAGGGTTCGGGAAATCACCGCGCCCATGTGCGGCGCAGCAACCGACTGCGGCGGCGGGTAGCCGGTATGCCAATGGAACTGGTGGCGCGAATGGAGAATGAACCCCAAATCGCCAACGCGATGCGAACGCATCAGAGTTCCGCGATCCATCACGCTGCCGATCTTCTCCAAGCCTTGCGAAAGTTTGATGTTATCGACGGCGGTATCAATGCTTGGAAATGTGCTGAGAACGGCGTTCGATTCCAAACCTGATTGGTAAGGCGTGTATCGCTTGGGATCGAAAGTTTCGGTTTGCGCCATGCCGCCCGCCATCCACAATAAAATCACGCTATCAGCGCGGGCTACCGGCTTGGTAGTGCCTGCCACTAAGCGCGGTTCTTTTCCGGCCAGCGCGGCCAAGGCTGCCGCTCCGGTAGCACGCATAAAGTGGCGGCGATTCAATCCGCTCGTGATCGCTTGGACAATTCGTTGTTCGTCACGGTTCATATACTGCCTCCACTTAATACAAATATTGAAAATCGGGATGAAGCATCATGCTCCACAAAAAATCTTGCAGCGCGGCAGGTTGTAGCGGTCTGGAAGTAGCACCGAAAAACTGCCGGGCAATGCGGGTTTCCTCCGGCGACGGCTCGCGTCCGAAAAGGCTTAAATACATTTGGCGTACTGCGCCATCAGCCGATGTCACCGTAGCCGGGAAGGGAACCGGCGGCTGGCCTTCCACCTTCACCAGGCGTTCCCCATCCGGTTGAGTCGGAAACAAAAAGAAGCGCACTGCTCCGCCAATATCGTCAGCGCGCGAACGGTCGTCCATTGCTACCGTACCGCGAATCCGTGTAAAGCCCAAACCTTCAATTGGGAAAACAAGCCGGGTGTTTAGCGGAACAGAAATGCTTTTTCCTATCGGCATTTTGTCAGCAGTGATCGCTTGCTCGCTGAACTTGGAAATTGTGGGAATATCGGCCAGCCGCTTTGTTCCTTGCGGTCCGACTAGTTTCACATCGGCCCAACCGGCAATCGTACGGGACGGATCATAGGAGCCCACATCCTGCGTCAGCACCCAAAGTTGTTTTACGCCCGTGATGTCCACATCGAAACTAACCTTGCCGCGCTTTAATACGCCGCTGTCGAACAAATTTTCCGGCGCTGGCGGAAGCTGCCCCAACAATCGCAGCGAACCGCGTTTTAACGTGTTCTCCAGCGTGTTGCCGTTTACCAGTTCTAAAGCCTGAAAGGTAGTGGCGTGGTTATCGCGAGTGGTAAACACTTGGTCGCGGATAGGACGGCCTAGCGCCAGCGTTAAGGGAGAGGATTTCAGTTCCCAATTCCGCACAAACACCGCATCTCGTCCCTGCGGCTTCGTGCGCCACTCGCCAGTAACGGCGGAAACAGAATCGGCAAACTGTTCAGCAGAAAGACGGCGCACCTGCGGACCGCGAAACACATACAATTTTTCCGGCTGCTCGGTGGTCACGAGGGAAGGCATCTGGTAAGCCTGCGAAGTTAGTATTTCCCGCAACAGGTAATGCAGATCATTGCCGTGGGCGGTGAAATCGGAAGCCAGCCAGTCCAATAAATCCGCATTCCAGGGCTCCGCATCCATATCATCTACGTTCTGCACCAAGCCTCTTCCGAAAATCTTCTGCCAATAGCGGTTCACAATCGTTCGCGGAACGCGCCCGTTACGCGGATCGGTAAAGAACCGCGCCGCCGCTGCATGTCGTTCCTGAAGCGAAGCGCCCGCCGGAACAGAACCCAGTTCGGGATACAACACTTGCGGCTCCACAAACGTTCCCTGTTTCACATCGCAGCGAACCAGCTCCAGCTTCGAATCGAGCGCAAACAAGGCAGCCATGCCGTAGGATTGGCGCAGTTTGTATTTGTTTATAAAACTGTCGTGGCAGGAAGCGCATTTTAAATTAATGCCGAGAAACACCTGCCCGGTATTCTGGGCCGCTTGCATGTACGGCGTTTGGCTCGCGTTCACCGTGCCGCGCCAGTTTACGCCAAGCAGAAAGCCTTCGGGGTCTTTCTCGTCCTTGGGATTCACCAGCGCGTCAATCATGCGGTCATACGGTATGTTTTCTTCCAGCGCGTTCAACAACCAGGGCGTAATTGATTTCCGCTCGCCGGCATAGTTTACGCCCGTATCGTTGCGCAGCAGATCGTTCCACCAGCTAATCCAGTTCTGCGCGTACATTTCCCGATCAGCCAGCAGCGCATCCACCAGGTGTTCCCGTTTATGCGGATCGCGGTCGTTGAGAAAGCGGTTCAACTGATTCACTGTCGGCGGCAAACCCCATAAATCGAAATAAACGCGCCGGGCATATAAAGCATCGGAAATCGGCTGGCCGAACGTCAGATTGTGCTTTGCCAGATAGTCGGCGATAAACCGGTCAATCGGGTTCGGTTGCTTTCCCGGCGGCAGCGCCGGTTGACGTGGGGCAATGGGCGCCACCCATCGCGCTTGAACCAGTTCCTTGTTCGTTTCCGGCCACACCGCGCCTTCATCAATCCAAATCCGAAGCACATCAATCTGTTCGCTGGAAAGCGGTCCGCCGACGGGCGGCATCAACGCTCCGTGCTGCCCGGTTATCTTCTGAATCAGCAGACTTCCCTGGCTGTTGCCGGGAACAATCGCCGGGCCGTTCATTCCGCCTTTCAAAACAGCATCACGATCGGCAAAAGATAATCCGGCAGGCGGTTTGTCCCCGTTGTGACAAGGCGCGCAGCGGGCAGCGAGAATCGGATGCACTTGGGTAGCGAAATCAACACCGAAAACAAACGGAGTTGCGGTTAAAAAAACCGCTGCAACTGCCAATCGAAGGCGCAAGGAAACCCCCTTAGGGCAAGCTATCACAAATTGTTTGTTGTTTGGCGGCGTTCCGGTGAACTGTCTTTCTACGCCGAATTGAGATGATTTCTATGTAGATCAGACTGTGGAAACAAAACATTGGCTTTAAAGAACCTGCCTTCCGATCACTTCGACGGTCGCCGCTTTTTTAATCCGGGCGGCCCCAAAGCCAGCGGATTAGGCGGCGTGTTGCGCTGGAAACTTTCCAGCCGTCCAACCCGCTGGCCCGTTTGGGTGAACGATGTGCAGCCGGCACATCCACTGGAGAAAGCGGCTGACAACGAATGGCGTATCACTTATGTCAATCACGCTACGGTGTTGATTCAGCTTCCCGGCTGCAACATCCTGACTGATCCGGTGTGGGCCGAACGGGCTAGTCCGGTTGCCTGGGCCGGACCTAAGCGGCATCGTTCGCCAGGAATCCGGCTTGCTGATCTGCCGCCGATTGATCTGGTGCTGTTGAGCCATAATCACTATGACCACTGCGAAACAGCCACGCTTAGCTATCTGGCGCGCCGGCATCAACCCGCTTTCATCACCGCTTTAGGGCTGCAAAAGCTAATCGCCCGGCAGGGAGCTGATTCCGTGCAGGAAATGGATTGGTGGAATTCGGTTCAGTTTAAGAATCTGACCATTCACTGCGTTCCCGCGCAGCACTTTTCCGCCCGCAGCGCATGGGATCGCAACCGGACTTTATGGTGCGGGTTCATGATCGAAACGGGAAACAAACGCATTTATTTTGCCGGCGATAGCGGGTATGGCGGCCATTTTCGCCAGATTTATGAGCGCGTCGGCAATTCGCGTCTGGCGATTTTGCCCATCGGCGCTTACCGCCCGATCTGGTTTATGGCTCCAGTCCATATGACGCCCGCCGAAGCGGTGCAGGCGCATCAGGATCTGGAAGCGGAACTCAGCGTTCCCATTCACTACGGAACATTTCAACTCACCGATGAAGGCATAGAAGAACCTGTGCAGGAGTTGAAACAAGCCATTGCCCGATCAGCCGCAAACACCAGATTCGAAATTCTAAACAACGGCGGCGAGTTGGTGATACCGGCTTAAACCGGCTGCGTGGCATCCATCAACGCCTCATGCGCCGGAGTGGAAGCAGCCATGTTGTAAAGTTCAGCCGCTTGTTTCGGCGTTCCATCAAACAGCAGTTGGCCTTTGTCGAGCAGCAGCGCGCGGTCGCAGTAATCAATAATCTGCTGAATACTATGAGTCACTAGCAGAATGGTTTTCTTGTTGTTCCGGAACTGTTGCAGCCGGTCAAAGCATTTCTGCCGGAACGGCGCGTCGCCTACCGCCAGAATTTCATCTACCGCCAGAATGTCAGGGTTCACTTCGGTGGCCACCGCGAAAGCAAGCCGCATGTACATGCCGGAAGAATACTGCTTCACCGGTACATCGATAAAATCGCCAATCTCCGCGAAATCAATGATGCTTTGTTCCCGCTGGGCCATCTCGCGCTTGGAAAAGCCCATTAACAAGCCATTGATGAGGATGTTCTCGCGGCCTGTCAATTCATGATGAAAGCCTGCTCCTAGTTCCAGCAAGGGAGCAATGGTGCCGCGCAATTGCACAAGTCCTGTTGAAGGTTTGTACACCCCGGAAATTACTTTCAAAAGCGTGCTTTTACCTGAACCGTTCCGGCCAATGATGCCGACCATTTCGCCTTGTGAAATGTGGAATGACACATTCCGTATGGCTTCGAAATCATGAACGTTGTTCTGCTGGCGGAACATCTTGGTAAACAGCTCGCGCAGTGTGTCGGGACGCTCGCGAATCACGCGAAAGCGTTGGGTCACATTCTCGACTCGAATGGCGATGGAATCAGATTGCATTCGGTTATATATAAAACACAAAATCAGATTGGTATTTGCGAAACACGGCGAATCCCAAAATCAAAGCAGCCAGAGCCCAGGCAAAAGCGGCAACGACCGATTGCACCTCGGGTAACTGCCCGTAATACACAGCCAAGCGAAACTGGTTGATCGCATAGATCAGCGGATTGAATTTGAACAGCCAGCGGTACTGGGCCGGAAAGATATCAAGCGAATACAGAATAGGCGTCACATAAAACCAGACTTGTATCACAATCTGAATAATGTGAGAAACATCGCGGTAATAAACATTTGCAGTTGCGAAAAGAAAAGTCGTGCCGGTAGTAAACAGCACAAGCGACAATAGCGGCACCGGCAGAAACGCCCAAGTCCAGTGAAATGGATGCCGCATTACCATCACAACCAGCACGAGCGGAATAATCGAAAGCAGCAGATTGATGAGGTTTGCGACTACCGCAGCCATCGGAAAAACGATTTTGGCGACGGACACTTTCTTAATCAGGTCGCCGTTGCCGACAATTGATTCCACCGCGTAGGACATGGTTTGAGCAAAAAACGTCCACGGCATAATCGCGCTTAAGAGAAACACGGCATAATGAGGGATCTGGCTTCCCAGGATTGTTGAAAACACCAGTGCCAGAACAATCATCAGTAAAGCAGGATTCAGCAGCGCCCACAGGAACCCAAGAACTGACCGCTTATAGCGTATCTTCAGATCCTTTTGAGCCAATGCCCAGATCAGTTCCCGGTAGCGAAATGAATCGCGCAAAAATTCAATCAGCAAGCTCATTCAATAAATAAAATTCCATTCAGCCCGGACCGGAAATCTAGCACTCCGCAAAACACTGTTTCGATTCATCCTGTCTCGTTTATTGTAACTTGCCTTTGAAGGCTGGTTATTTACCGGCGGTTCATCATGAATGCGGCAGTGTCTTCAAAGTACTTCCACAAAGTCTGCTTCACTTCATCAGGGAATCCGCTTTGGTCCATTGCCCGGCGCATTAATCGCAGCCAGCTTTCTTTTGCGGCTTTGTCTACCGGAAATGGGGCATGACGCATTCGGAGCCGGGGATGGCCGCGTTGTTGCAGGTATCGTTCGGGACCGCCAAACCGGAACACCAGAAAATCGCGCAGCCGTTGTTCTGCTCCCGCCAGATCATCTTTCGGATAAATCGGCCCGAGAACGTCATCTTCAGGCACTTGCCGATAGAAAGCGGAAACCAAACGCTCAAAGCCGCTTTCTCCAATCACAGAATAGATATCCTGATCGTCCACGAAGTTCGATCCTAGCACTCTTGTGCGGAAAGCTACACACCAAGACGCATGGTAGACTCGCTGTACTTTGACCTTTTTCAAGTGAGGTGAATCAACGTGTCTACGCACCTTAATATTCTCTTGATCGAGAATGATCCTGGCGCTGCGCGCTTAACCAAAGAAGCATTAAAAGAAGCCGGGCTGATGCAAGGATTAGTGGTTGTTCCCAACGGAGATGAAGCGATAACCTACTTGAAAGCGGAACGGCATCATGCGAAGCGAATTTATCCGGACATCATCTTTCTGGATCTGCATCTGCCCAAAGTATCCGGCTTGGACGTGCTGGCTGAAATCAAGCGCAATCCGCATTTTTCAGTTACGCCGGTTGTGATTGTTTCCGGTTCAGCCGATCCACATGAAATCAGAAAAGCGTATGAGCTTCATGCCAGTTGTTACATCCGCAAGCCGCATGACCTGGATCAGTTCCTTCACTTTATGGAAATCTGCTATCAGTTCTGGGGCACAGTGGCTACTTTACCTGTTGCTGGTTAAGAACGGTTAATGGAAGACTGATACTCATGAAACTTGCGCAAAGAATGTCAGGTCTGGGCGTTGAATCTGCATTCGAAGTTCTGGTCCGGGCTAAGGCGCTGGAAGCGGCGGGCCGCAACATCATTCATCTGGAAATTGGTGAACCGGATTTTCCTACTCCGTCCCATATTGTGGACGCAGCGAAAACGGCTTTGGATGAAGGCTGGACCCACTATGGACCGACGCAAGGCTTTCTGCTTTTGCGTGAAGCCATTGCTGAATATATCAGCAGCACCCGCAAGGTCACGGTCGGGCCGGAGCGTGTTTGCGTTGTTCCTGGCGGCAAGCCGATTATTTTCTTTCCATTGCTGGCCGTATTGGAACCGGGCGACGAAGTAATTTATCCGAACCCGGGTTTTCCCATTTACGAATCCATGATTCGTTTTCTCGGCGCGACTCCTGTTCCGATTCCCTTAATCGAAGACCGTGGCTTCGCATTTGATCTCGATGTGCTGAAAAGTAAGCTCAGTTCGCGGACCAAAATGCTGATTCTGAATTCGCCTCAGAATCCTACCGGCGGAGTGCTGTCAGCCGATGATCTGCGGCAGATTGCGGAACTGGTGCAGGACCGCGATCTGCTGGTGCTTTCAGACGAGATTTATTCGCGCATTTATTACACGTCGGAGCCGCCCTTCTCTATCGCCTCGCTGCCGGGCATGATTGATAAAACAATTATTCTGGATGGATTTTCAAAAACATACGCCATGACGGGCTGGCGGCTTGGCTACGGCGTGATGCCTGCTTGGATGGTGGAAGCCGTGAATATGCTGATGGTGAATTCTAATTCCTGCACTGCCAGCTTCACGCAACAGGCGGGTATTGCAGCACTCAGGGGTCCACAATCGCCGGTAAACGCAATGATGGAGAAGTTTCGCGAGCGGCGCGATGCTTTCTGCCAAGCGCTCAACACCATTCCCGGTTTCCGATGCCGGATTCCTGATGGCGCATTTTACGCCTTCGCCAACGTGAAAGGAACTGGCAGGAACTCTAAACAATTGGCCGATCTGCTTTTGAACCAGGCTGGTGTCGCGTGTTTGGACGGGGCCGCTTTCGGCGAGTTCGGAAACGGTTATCTTCGTTTCAGCTATGCCAACTCGCTTCCCAATTTGCTGGAAGCGGTGGATCGGATAAAAAACGCGGCTTCGCAATGGAACGAATTGACTTCTTAGTAGAGTAGTCTTAACAATGCTGAAAGTTGACAAGGCCAAACAGAATCCTCAGTTGAAGACACTCGCCATTGATGTGGGCGGAACGGGCGTGAAGATCATGGTTCTCGATGCCGTAGGCAAACCTCTTACAGAGCGTTTGCGCGAGCCGACGCCCCGTCCGGCCACGCCCAAAGCGATGCTTGTTTTGATGAACTCCATGATCAAACAAATGCCTCCCTTTGACCGGATTTCAATTGGCTTTCCAGGCGTTGTCAAAGCCGGCAGAACAATGACTGCCCACAACCTTCATCCGGATTGGATTGATTTTCCTTTGGAAGCAACCATTCAGAAAAAATGGCGGAAACCGACTCGCCTATGCAATGACGCGGCGGTGCAAGGCTTCGGCGCCATAAAAGGCAAGGGCTTGGAATTAGTTTTAACGCTCGGCACCGGCCTTGGATCATCGTTGTTCATTGATGGCCGGCTCTGCCCTGGTTTGGAACTAGCACATCATCCCTGGCATGAAGACAAAACTTATGAGGATTTACTAGGACGGGCGGCGCTCGAAAAACACGGAAAGCGGCACTGGAACAAATTTGTGAAGAAGGCCATTGCCCAAACCGAGTCTTTGTTCAACTGGGATTTGTTGTATCTGGGCGGAGGCAACGCCGCGAAAATCAGCTTTAAAACACCCAAAAACGTCAAAATCGTTCCCAACGAGGATGGTTTGTTAGGCGGCGTGGCGCTCTGGCAAAATGATTGAACCGGAGCGCCAAATTTTCAGCCGCGCCTTTTCCTAACGTTTACAAAGGTTCGGATATTCTTTCTTTAGTTGGCCTAGCTTAGGCAAATCGTTGTACATCACGTAAGGGTACATCGGATTACGCGCCACAAAATTCTGGTGGTAAGCTTCGGCAGGATAAAAGCCTTTTAAAGCAACCACTTGGGTCACGATCGGGTGCGAAAAAATCCTCGCTTCGTTTAACTGATGAATATAAGCTTCCGCTACGCGCTTTTGGTCATCGTTGGCGTAGAAAATAGCGGAGCGATACTGGGTTCCCGTATCCGGGCCTTGACGGTTCAACTCCGTCGGATCGTGCGCCACTGAGAAGAACACTTTCAACAATTGCCCATAAGTAATCTGGGCCGGATCATAGCTCACTTTCACCGACTCGGCATGGCCCGTTTCACCAGTGCTAACCGTCTCATAGTGAGCCGTTTTTGCTTCGCCGCCGCTGAAACCGGAAACAGCATCCTGAACGCCTTTTAAACGCTCGAATACCGCTTCCACTCCCCAGAAACAACCGCCGGCAAAAACAGCGGTCTGCGGACCAGCAGCTTGCGAAGCAGGCATATCCACTGCCGGGTCTGGAAATACTGGAGCGGTTTTCGCCAAGCCCAACATCGGCATCGCCCATATGCTTACGGCTAGTGCAATCACGCTTTTTTGCAAATTCATAAACCATCCTTCACAAAGGGCAGCAACTTCGTTGTAGGCCCTCATTCTAGTATTCGCTTAAATCCTTCATTTAGTTAGATGTTCGCGAAAAAATAGGCATTCTCAAAAATACTGTTTCAACTCAGTAATGGATTTCACGGTCAGCAGACGCGGATGAAAAGCAGGAATATCCTCTTTTTCGAGTCCCCAGGTGCGCGGATGCGGAACATAAACTGCGTTTAAACCAGCGGCCAAGGCTGGATTGATGTCGGATTTCGGCGAGTTCCCGATCATCCAAGTTTTTCCTGCCGCGCAGTCCCGCACCTGGGCCAGTTCCCGGTAAGCAAGCTCGTTTTTCTCTTTCACAATGACAATGTGGCGAAATAGCGAGCCTAAGCCGGAGCGGTCCACTTTAATCTGCTGCTCGTCGGGGTCGCCTTTAGTAAACAACAAAAGCTCGTGCCGGGTCGCCAGGTCAGCCAATGTTTCCGCTACCCCGGGCAGCAGCTCAGGCACGCGCTCCAGAATGCAGTAGGCAAATTCCCGCACCGCTTTCAGATCCCGGTCCGATATATGGCGTTCGGAAAGGTGCTGAAAGCATTCCGCCAAGTTTCGCGCGAAGTTCTTTGATCCATAGCCAAACACTTTCGCGTTCACCATTTCAATTTCGTCGAGCACGGCGCGAATCTGCTCCGGCGACAGTTCCGAGTGGTTCAGGTAGGCGCAAAACTGGTCAAAGGCTTCCTCAAAGTAGATGTTGTTTTCCCATAACGTGTCGTCCGCGTCAAAAATCAGATGTTGAGATTCAGCTTTCCTTAAAGTGTTTAGCATGTCCATTGGTGGGTGCTACCCGTTTTGCCAAGGCGATCTGGGTGCGCGTGCTGATATATTTCGGCAGGCTTTGCAGCATATAAGTTAGGCGGGCAGTTTCCGATTTGATGGCCAGCAGCGTTTGCCGGTAATCCACATCTTCAATCAACTGCGCTAGACGGAAGCTTAACTGCGGCTCGCCTACCCGAAATTCGGCGGGAACAAGATCCTGGTCCTCAGCCTCCTCGCGCAGCTTTTCGCAGGCGATAATAGCTTGCTGTTGCAGAACCAAAGCGGCTGGCTCGGCATCATCATCGCCGAAGAAATCTACTTCGGCCTGCAGATAAGATTTTTCCTCATCGAGCGACGTAATCTGAAATCGTCTCCGGCCTACGGCGATCAGATCGAGGCGGCCATCAGGAAACCGCCGCACTACTTGTTCCACAGTGGCGGTGCAGCCGATGTTGACAATACCTCCGTCTTTTGCCAGCACTACGCCGAATTCGCTTTTATCAGGGATAATTTCTCCCATTAACTCCTTGTAGCGGTCCTCGAAGATGTGAAGCGGCAAAGGCGCGGTCGGCAAAAGAACCAGCGACAGCGGAAAAATTGGCAGTAACCCCGGCATTCCTTTAGCTTATCGAGCCATGCTGAGGCGAGACAAAACGCCGCTTCCGCGCTCTTATTTTCAGGTTCGGAATTTTTTCAGCCGGAACACGGGATGCGAACTATATACTGTCCAGTGTGGTCCCGGTATTCCGGTTCCCGTTCGGTCCGTTCGAAAACAACCAGATTCAAATCAAGCGAGCTGTTTTTAGATGACTTTGAAACTGAAGCGTACACCTGGGGTTTACCTTGTTGGCTTTATGGCTGCCGGCAAATCAACAGTGGGCCGGGCCTTGGCCGATCAGTTGGGCTGGTCTTTTACGGACATCGACCACGAGATCGAAGCGGAACAAGGCGCAACGGTGGCGGATCTTTTTTCGAACTACGGCGAATCCAGATTCCGCGAACTGGAAACGGAAATGCTTCGCCGTCATGTCTCAACCATCCGCTCCGGCATACCGGGCGTGATCGCTTTGGGCGGCGGCGCTTTTGTTCAGCCCCGAAACTGGGAACTGCTGGAAAACAACGGGGTGACAATCTGGCTGGATTGCCCGTTTGATCTTGTCTGTCAGCGGCTTAACGGAGATCACAGCCGACCGCTCGCTCGTGACAAAAACGGCTTGTCCAAATTGTTTGAGGATCGCCGTCCGCTCTACAGCCGCGCCGATTTCCGGCTGGAGATTACCGGCGAAGATGTTCCGGTGGTTGTGACTCGCATTCTGGAACTGCCGATATTCTGAGGAGTGCCTTCTTCCCCCAAACTTCATTCGGATGTTCGCGCCATTTTTCAGGCCGCGCTGCAAGCAGCAAACGCCGGAGAAGCACTGCGGCGCAGTTTTCGATGCTCGCGCGGCGTTCTTCGTTTTCCTAATAGCCTTTCTTTCCGATTGAATCAGTTTGATCGAATTTTTGTAGTAGGCGCAGGAAAAGCCGGAGCCGCTATGGCCGTCGCGGTGGAGGAAATCTTAGGATTCGAACGCATTGAAAGCGGCTGGGTAAACGTCAAGCAGGGTCATGCCTGGCCGACTCCGAAGAAGATCAAGTTGAATGAATGCGGACATCCGGTTCCTGACCGAGCAGGCCAGCGCGGTGCCCAGGAAATAGAACAAATTCTCCGGTTGTGCAACGCTCGCGATCTGGTTTTGGTTCTGATTTCAGGCGGCGCTTCAGCGCTGCTGCCCGCCCCGGTCGCTCCGGTTTCTCTGGCCGATAAGCAGAAAACCACCAATCTGCTGTTGAAAAGCGGAGCGGAAATTACCGAACTGAACGCGGTTCGCAAGCATCTTTCAGAGTTGAAAGGCGGCTCGCTCGCCGTTCTCGCTTATCCAGCTACCGTGGTTTCTCTAATCCTGTCTGACGTCATCGGGGATACGCTGGATGTGATCGGCTCCGGTTTAACAGCTCCGGACAACAGCACGTTTGGCGATGCGCTGCGGGTTCTCTTCCAGTACGGCCTGACGGCCAAAGTGCCCCGAACCGTGCTGGCGCGTTTAGAAGAAGGCGCAGCGGGGCGCATACCGGAAACGCCGAAATCCGGTAATCCCATTTTTCAAAACGTTCACAACATTATTATCGGCAGCAGTCGGTTGGCGCTGCAAGCAGCCGCGCGAAAAGCCAAACAGCTTGGCTACAAGCCGCTGATTCTTTCCAGTTCCATTCAAGGCGAAACGCGGGAAGCGGCGCGGGTTCATTGCGAAATTCTGCGTGAAGTGGCAGGGTCGGGAAACCCCATCACTCCCCCGGCTTGTTTGCTTTCCGGGGGCGAAACCACGGTCACCGTAAAAGGGAACGGGAAGGGCGGTCGCAACCAGGAGTTTGCGCTGGCAGCAGCTTTGCATTTGGCTGGCGTAGAAGGAATTGCGGTGCTCAGCGCGGGTACGGACGGCACTGACGGTCCCACCGATGCTGCCGGGGCAATTGCCGATGGCACGACGTTAGCGCGGGCAGCCCGAAAAAACTTGTCAGTGACGGATCACTTATCAGCCAACAATGCTTACCCGTTCTTTGAAGCTTTGGGCGATCTGGTGAAAACCGGCGCCACCGGCACCAATGTCATGGACCTGAATATCCTGCTCGCCAAATGAAGCCACTGAGCTTAACTGATTTAAAATCAATAGTTTGAAGAGAATCAGTCGCCGGGAACAGGGAACGAAGGCTCGTTCTCTTCCTCGCCCAGGGATCGCTCATAGCGGGATCGTCCACGGCGTTCGCGGTTGCTGCCCGGCCATTCCAAGCGCATATCGCGGCAGACTTCATCCAGCATTTCGAGCGTAATGGTTTTTCGCTCCATCGCAAATGCCGTTACCAGCAGGTTGTCGCAGATGGCATTGATCAAACGAGGAATTCCGCGGGAACGAAGATAAATCTGGTCAATCATTTCCGGCAAGAACAAAGACTGCTCCGTCATTCCAGCCCGATTGAGGCGCGCGTCAATGTATTCGTGGCATTCTTCCCGGGTCAATGGATTCAAACTGCATCGCAGCACAATCCGCTGTTTTAATTGCCGCAGATTAGGAGCATCCAGTTTACGGTCAAGTTCCGGCTGGCCCGCCAGAATAATCTGAAGCAGTTTACCTTGACGGTTTTCCAGGTTGCCGAGCAGGCGAATCTCTTCCAGCACTTCCCAATCGAGATTATGAGCTTCATCCACAATCAGAACTGCGGTCCGGCCCCGCTCCGCTTGTTCAATCAGTAAAGTGTTTAACGCAAACAGAACGTCGGTTTTCGATTTCCGATCGCATTGCAGATCGAAATCATAAGCGATCATCTCGAAAAACTGATCGGGAGTGAGGCGCGAGTTGAAAACGAACGCAAACTCAATTCTTTGCAAGTCCAGATAATCGCGCAGGCATTCAAGCATGGTCGTTTTGCCGGTTCCTACTTCGCCGGTTAAAACGATAAAGCCCTTCCGGCTCCGCACGCCGTAGATCAGGTTAGCCAATGCTTCCTCATGCTGCGGACTTCGGTACAGGAACTCCGGATCGGGACTCAGGTTGAATGGGCTCTCGCGAAACCCGAAAAATGAGTTATACATAGCGCCAGGCGCTCGAGGAACTTCCCCGGAGCGGCCAAAGCCGGTTACCCGAGCAAGATGCTGGGTTTGTACCATCATATCCTGCTTATTGGCGCTTCAATCGCCATTTTACAGGGCGGATTGTTCCGGCATGATTTCAGGTTGCGCTTGGGATGATAGAACCAATGAGCATTAAAACGCTGAGTTCCCGTTTGATTTATGAGAATCGCTGGATGAAACTGCAAGAAGACCAGATTGAGCGGGCGGACGGCAGCAAAGGCATTTATGGGGTTGTGACCAAGCCGGATTTTGCCATTGTTGTTCCAGTGTATGGAGATGAGTTCGTACTGGTGGAGCAATTTCGCTATACGGTACAGCAGCGCTGTTTGGAATTTCCGCAAGGCACCTGGGACGACCGGCCCGAAGTGAACCCGGAAGAATTAGCCCGAGGCGAACTGAAGGAAGAAACCGGCTTCGACGCGGGAGCCATGCGCTATTTAGGAAAATACCAGAGCGCCTACGGATTTTTGCGGCAAGGCTTTCATGTGTTTCTGGCGACGGACCTGACCGAAGGAACAACATCGCTCGACACGGAAGAAGGCGATCTGGTGACGCGACGTATTCCGATTGTTGATTTCGAACCCATGATATTGAAAGGCCAGATTCCCGACTCACATACGATGCTGGCGTACTTTCTGTATCGGATGTACGAGCGCGGAGTGTTTGAAAAGCGGACACAGCAGCACCCGGCGTAACGAATGCGCCCCGCTCAAAGCTTATTTCAAAACCAGCGTTGTATGACATGCCAGCAGATGATCGTACAAGCCGGATACAGAAACGCTGGATCATGTTCTGCTTTGCGTTCGTAGCGCACCCGTAAACGACCGAACTGATTGAGCCGCGTCAGGGTACGTTTCACGATGTAGCGAGAGCGGCCCAGCCTGGAGCGTGTGTTGACGAAATCAGCAAAGAAAGGCAACGATCCTGCTACTTCGTTCGTCATAAACTGGCAAGTCGGGCAACCTATACCAATTTTCTATGCGGACTCAGCACAGGGTGTTGTTACTTTCAGCAGGGCTGGTCAGCCTTCTGCTTTCCTTAGGGGCAGCTCACAGCCCTGTTCCTCCCGTGCGCGCCACCGGCACTCTGCAAGCGATCCATTCGCTGACCGTGCAGGTGCCCATGATGCAAGGACAAGCCGGCAATCTCACGCTCGTCAAATTAGTGGCGAACGGAACATCGGTGCGGGCGGGAGATTTACTTGCCCAGTTTGACAGTACGAGCCAGATCAAAGCGGCGCGCGAAGCACAGGCGAAATACGACGATCTGAGCCATCAGGTCGAACAAAAGCAAGCCGAACACAAGAGCAATATCGAGAAGCGCTTGTCGGAACTGGGGGCAGCGGAAGCCGACTTAAAGAAAGCTGCTATTGAGCTGCGCAAAGGACCTATCCTGAGCGAAATTGAGCAGGGAAAAAACGCAGTCAAGCTGCAAGATGCCCAGGAGCATGTGGCGAGTCTTAAAAAATCCGGCGCGGCGCATAACACTGTGGAGGAAGCAGAAATCCGCGTTTTGGAACTGCAGCGGGACCGCCAGAAAGTAGCCGTGGAGCGGCAGCAGGCGAATGCGGAAAAGCTTTCCCTGCGGGCGCCGATTACTGGCATGGCGGCGCTCCAAAATGTGTTTCGGAACAACTCGCTCGGGCATGCCGAAGAGGGCGATCAATTATGGCCGGGAAGTCCTTTATTGCAACTCTTTGATCCGACGACGATGCAGGTGGCGCTCTCGGTAAGCGAGCCCGACGGAGCAGTTCTCAAGCCCGGGACGCGCGCGCTCGTGCATATCGACGCTTTTCCGGAATTGTTGTTGCCCGCGCACTTCGATTCTGCCAGCCCAGTGGCGTCATCCGCGCTGGAAAATCCCATTAAAACTTTCAACGCGCGCTTTGTGTTGGACCGGACCGACAAGCGTTTGATGCCGGATCTGTCGGCGGCGGTTGAAATTCAAACGGTGCCATGAAATATCGGCATCAAGTCCGGTTGTTTCTCCGCTTCAGCATTCTGGCGCTGCTGGTAGGTGGATCGGTTCTGGCCTTCCGTCGGCATCTTCGCGGGCAAGGGCCTGCTGATCTGCCGACAGCGATTGCTCATCAGGGAACGTTCTCGGTGCTGGTGCGCTGTCGCGGCGAACTCAGCGCTCGACGCTCGGTACAACTCACTTCGCCGCTGGATGTAACGGACCTGCAGATTATCTGGTTAGCCCCAGCCGGTGGACAGATCCGGGCGGGAAGCCCCGTGATTCGTTTTGATCCTAGTCGCTTGCAACAGGATCTGAAAGAGAAAAGTGCGGCGTTGCAGCAAGCGCAAGCCACTCTCGCTCAAACTCTGGCGCAGTCCCGCATCACCGCCGACCAGGATCAACTGGATCTTTCCACCGCGAGGTACGCCCGGGAAAAAGCGCGGCTGGAAGCGTCCAAACAGGCAATTGTGAGCGCTATGGAAGGGGAGAAAAGCACAATTGATCTCGGGCTGGCTGAAGAAAAAGTGAACGTGCAGATGGCAGCCGCCGAGCTGCATAAGAAATCGGACCAGGCAAAAATTGCTTCGCAAACTCGCCTGCGGGACGAAGCGCAAGCCGAAGTGGACCGGACCAAACAGCGACTGTCGCATATGGATGTGAAAAGCCCTCTGGATGGAGTGGTGACTTACCTGTCGAACTATTCGCAAGGCTGGATGAATGCACAGCCCTTTAAAGTCGGCGATCATGCTTCCTCCGGGCAAGCGGTGGCGGAGATTCCTGATCTCAGCACGCTCGAAATGGAAAGCAAAGTGGATGAAGTAGACCGCGGACGCATCGCCCTGGGAAACACCGTGCTGGTTCATGTGGACGCATTCCCGGAAAAGACGTTTGAAGCCGAGCTGGGGGCCATCTCTCCTCTCACTGAGCAAAGCTTTAATGAATGGCCGCCCACAAGAAGCTTTAAGGCTTATGCACCCTTCACAAACCGGGACGGGCGCTTACGGCCGGGCATGAATGCAGGCGCCGATATTGTGGAAACGCGAATTCCTGATGCCATCAGCATTCCGGCCCGAGCGCTGTTCACAGCACACGGCCAGCCGGTGGTTTATCTGAAGCAGAGAAATGAATATGAACAAAGGGTGGTGCGGGTGAAAGCCAGAAATACGGATGAGGTGGCAATTGAGGGTTTGGCAGCGGGGGCCGTTGTCACCTTAATGGAGCCGGACAAGGCGAAATGATTGTGCAGACAACCGAACGCATGATTCCACCCGCGCCTGCAGGGGCCGAGACTCTGCCCTCGCTTCCGATTCAGAACAAACGCCGGGCTCGAAGGCTACTCACCCTTTGTCTGCTGCTTTTTGCGCTGGGAACAGTGCTGTTCTTCGGTTGGCGCGTGTACCGTTTGATGAAAGAGGAAAAAGGAAACGACCTGCCTACAGCAAAGGTCCAGCGCGGCGATCTCGTTTTGAATATCACTGCCCGCGGTGAACTGCGTGGCGGAAATCCGCAATCTTTAACAGCTCCCATGACCGGCGGAACGGAGATGCACATCACGCAACTGCGAAAAACCGGCGAGGAAGTCAGAAAGGGCGACCTGGTGGCGCAGTTTGACATCACCGAGCAGCAGTTCAAATTGAAAGAAGCCGAAGCGGACCTGGCCGAAGCCGAACAGAATCTGATTAAGGCGCAGGCACAGCGGGAAGCCGATCAGGAAGAAGACCGTTACGCCCTGCTCAAAGCGAAATCGGATTTACAACTGGCTGAACTCGATGTGCGGAAAAATCCGTTGTTATCGGCTATCGCAGCCCAGCAAAACGATTTGGCTTTAGAAGGCGCGCGCGATCACCTGGCGCAAACAGAAAAAAATCTGAGCAACCGAAGAATGACCGGCGAAGCTGGTATTGCCATCCAGCAGGCGGGCCGCGAGAAAGCACAGGCACAAGCCGCAACGGCGCGGCAGAACATTGAAGCTATGACGCTGCGCGCCGACCGCGCCGGTTATGTGGCGGTAAAACCAAACTCGGCCACGAACTTCTTTTTCACCGGCATGACGCTGCCGTTCTTTCAGGTGGGCGATACGGTGCGGCCGGGCATGGCTGTTGCTGAGATTCCTGATATGAAAAATTGGGAACTGGCGGCGAATGTGGGTGAACTGGACCGTGGACACTTGCAAACAGGCAACAAAGTGAAGATCACCATCATCGCCGTGCCGGGACATTTCTTTCAAGGCCATGTCAAGGAGTTGGGCGGCATGACCGGTCCTTTCTGGGATCGGCATTTTGAATGCAAGATTTCGCTTGACGATCCCACGCCGGAGTTGCGTCCCGGCATGAGCGCCCAAGTCACTGTGACCACGGACGAACTGAAAGGCGTGCTTTCTTTACCCGCGCAAGCGTTGTTTGAAAGTGACGGACGAACTTTTGTTTATGTGCGCTCCGGCGCAGTCTTTACGCCGCGAAACATTCAGTTGATCCGGCGCAACGAAACACGAGCCGTGGTGGATGGACTGACGGAAGGGGACACAGTGGCTTTGGCAAACCCGATCGAAACGGCAAAAAAGAAAGAAACAACGGCCAGCCCACTAAAAAGCGTCGGAAAATGAGCGAACAAGTGATTTGGGTCTGCTATGGATCGGACCTGCTGTTAGCGGCCCAAAATCTCTGGGCGCAAAAAACTCGAACGGTTCTCACGGCACTCGGTATGATTTTCGGTGTTGGAGCCGTTATCGGCATGCTGGCCATTGGCGCGGGCGCCCGCGAAGAATCATTGCGGTTCATTGAACAGCTCGGCGTGCGCAACTTGCTGGTGGAGTCCCGGCCCGCTACCAGCGACCAGGAACTGCAGCAGCGCCGGCGGTCCTCGCCCGGATTAACCGAGCGCGACGTGCGTATTCTGGCTGCCAACGTCGATGCCGTCGAGATGATCTCGGCCCGCAGAAGCATGCACCCAGCCCGCGTTCTGCCCAAACCCGCGCTGAACCTACCGGAACTCTACGGAGTGCGGCCCTCCTACGCTACCATCCACAATTGGCAGATGGCGGAGGGACAAGCGTTCGACAACACCAGTGATCTCGGAAGCAGCGCAGTGTGCGTCCTGGGGGAAGGCGCCAAAATAGCGCTGCTCGGCTATGGTCCTGCTGTTGGAAGCTATGTCAAGGTGAACGACACCTGGTTGCGCGTCATGGGAGTTCTGCAAACGCAGGTCAGCTCCAACGCGGGTGGGCCGGCACAAGATCCCAATCAGGTGATCTTTATTCCTCTCAACACGTTTCAATACCGATTTTTTGACATGGGCGGCAATTTAAAGGATGAGTTGGATGGCGTGGATATTCGGTTGAAGTCCGGAGCGGATAGCACGAGCGCCGCTAAGGTTGTGTCAGCCATTCTCAATTCCACGCATCACAATGCGGCCGATTTTACCGTCACCATTCCTGCAGAGCTTCTGGCTGAACAGCAGCGGGCGCAATCAATCTTTACTTATGTCATGGTGGCCATCGCCGCAATTTCCCTGCTAGTGGGCGGCATCGGCATCATGAATATTGTTCTGGCCACGGTGCTGGAACGAACCCGGGAAATTGGAGTTCGCCGGGCGATGGGCGCCAAGCGCAGCGACATTATCCGGCAGTTTCTGTTGGAATCAGTTCTTATTTCCATTGGAGGAGGGCTCGTTGGCATTTCATTCGGGTATTTTCTTTCCTGGCTGATTGCTACCGCGGCCGAGTGGAAAACGATTGTGACGCCATCTTCCATCCTGATTGCTTTTGGAGTTTCCGTCGCCGTGGGAATCGTATTTGGCATCTACCCGGCCCGCAAAGCATCGCGGGTAGACCCGATCGAGGCGCTTCGTTATGAATAAAAGGAGAACTGCGCTGCTGGTAGGAGTCCTGATGCTTACCGCATGGGCCCGGGCTGCGTCAGATCCGGTAACCCGTTACCTCAATCATCGCTTCAACGCCGAATCCATCCAATTGAAAGAGGTTCAAGGTTTGGCGGAGCGCGTTCAGGATGGGAAACTGCATCTTCATTTACGGCAGTTTCTGGAACTGGTCCTGAAGAATTCGACCGATGTTCAAATCACCCGCCTCGATACATACACTGCTTTTAATCAGATCGGAGCGGCCAGAGCGTCGTTCGATCCCGTATTGCAAGCTCAATTCAACGCCTTGCGGTCCATATCGCCCTTATTTTTCCAATCAGGCGGCAGCACCCTGCCTTTGGGGGGAGCCAATGGAAACGGTAATTCTTCGGGAGGAGGAGGCAATACGGGCAGCGGTACGTCAACGGGAACCAACGGCATTATCAACCTGCCGCAAACCATTAACAGCCTGTCGCAAAACTCGCTCCTCACTTACAGCCAGTTGCTGCCCACAGGACAGACTCTCAATTCCAACTTCAGCGCGTTTCGGAGTTCAGGCGACAGCTACACTTCGCCTCTCCTATTCGGCAACCTGAATTTTGCGCTGACTCAGCCGTTGCTCCAGAACCGCACCAATTTGCAGTACCGTGGCCCTCTTACTGCCGCTAAAACACAGCTCCTCGTCGTGTCCGAACAAAGTGAAGCAACCATTGGCATCGCGGTCGCCACCGCCGCACGCCAGTATTGGGATGCAGTGCAAGCGCGTGACAATATCCACGTGCAACAAAGGACGCTGGACCTGGCGCGCAAATCCTATGACCGCGACAAACTGGCGTTGCAGCTCGGAGCCCTGGCCAAGCTCGACATCTTTCAATCTCAAACGCAAGTAGCGGAGCGGAACCGCGACCTCGTGCAAGCGCAATATAACTACAAGATTGCTCTCGATGGACTGCGAAGGCTGATCGGAGCGGATCTAACGGCGGAGTTGAGAAACACGGAAATCGTGCTGGAAGACGATGCCTCCGCCGTCCCTCCCAGATCCGCGGTGCTGCCTTTTGAAGAAGCGCTCACGAAAGCTTTGAAGGTGCGCCCGGAGGTAAAAGCGGCAGCACATCTGATCGCCATTGACAACCTGAACGCCAGAACAGCACGCGATGCCCTGCTGCCGCGGCTGGATCTCTCGATCCAGGGTGGATCAACCGGACCGGGGCTGAATCAGGTGAGTCCCGGGAGCGTTATCGGAGTGCCGTCGAACACGCCGTATCCGGGTATCGGCGATACGCTACGCCAAGTGCTGGCGTTCGACTTTCCCAGCTATGGCTTCGGCCTGCAGCTCACGTTCCCCTTCCGCAACAGCACGGCCCAGGCAAATTTAGCGAATTCGCTGGTGAGCAAAGCTAAAAACGAATACGGCCAACGGCAGACACAGCAACAAATTACATTCGACGTCCGGCAAGCCATTAATTCAATTGAACTGGCCGATGCGTCGATGGGCGCAGCCACTGAAGCGCGCGACCTGGCCCAGAAGAACGTAACTGCCGAGCAACAAAAATATGAACTGGGCTCCATCACTGCCTTTGAACTACTGGATTCCCAAACTCGCCTGGCCAGCGCGGAAAGTGCCGTGTTAAACGCCTATGTCACTTATCAGGAAGCTTATATCAACTACCAGCGCGCCACCTGGACATTACTGGATGGTTTAGGCATGGTAGTAGAAACCCCAAAAGTTAGATAAAGCAAAGAGAGAGTGCCGCAGGTTTCATAACCAAAAACCGCGAATTTCTACTGAGTGATGGCTCGCAACCTGCGTAAGCGCGCTGCGATCATTTCCCTGGAAACAAGCATTAAGGCACGATCACCGCTTTTCCGGATTGATGATGCCGCACGGTATCAAGCGCGGCGTTTGCTTCTTCTAAAGGAAAGCGATGCGTCACCTGAGCGGCAAATTTATTTTTCCAGTCAGTGTCGTTCAGTAAGCGCAAGGCAAGGTCAAGATGGCGCGGCTCGAAAGCCCAGCTCCCTACCACGTTCAATTGTTTTCGGGTAATCGTGTGCGGATTCATGCTGACATTACCGGCATCGGCGTATTGACCCATGACCAGGTAAGTGCCGCCATCACGACATAGTTCAAATCCTTCCGGAACAACGGAAGGATGGCCTACCGCTTCAATAACGATATCCGCGCCGTAAAGTCCAACTTTGTCGAGCACTGCCTGGCGGCGCAGGTTCGGGTCAGGAAGCTCTTCAATGGAGACGGTGGCATCGGCTCCAAACTCACGAGCCAATTGAAGGCGATGATCCGGCGCGCCGATCACAATCACTTGGGCTGCGCCGGATTGCCGCGCTAAGGCAAGCGAGGCCAATCCTACCGGCCCTGCGCCTTGAATAATCACGATGTCGCCCCAATGAATGGGCGCCCGTTCGATGCCGTGTATGGCGGTAGTTAATGCGCAGCCTGCGCCGACCACGGCTTCAGTAGGGAGTTCATCAGGGAGACGGAAAATAGAGGTTCCGGCCCGCAGCAGGATGAACTCGGCATAGCCGCCGCGCAGATGCGGCATAACATCAGCAGAATAAGAAATGCCGTAAGCTTTGCGATGCAGGCAGCGCGTGGGCTGGCGCTTGATCCGGCAGTAATAACACTCACCGCAAACAATCGAACTGGCCCAGGTGATGCGATCACCCACTGATAAGGGCTGCCCTCGCCAGTCTTTGGTCAATCCCTCGCCTAACAATTCAATGCGGCCTACGGTTTCATGGCCGAGAATCACCGGCAAAGGGATGGGAAGCTCGCCGCGCCATAAGTGAACGTCGGTGCCGCAGATGCCGGCCATTTCCACGCGCACCAAGGCTTCACCCGGTCCTATTTCGTTCGGAACAGGAAATTGCCGGTGTTCAAGCGGCTGCCGGTAACTTGTGAGAACAGCAGCGGCGGAGGTTTGCGCAGGCATGGGTTGTCCCATACAGGATATACGCTGCGGGAGGGTGTGATAGGCTTGAACGCGTTTCGAATGATTGGAGCCACCGCTTATGAATCGAATCACGCGCAGGTTTTTGCTGAAACATTCCTTTCTGCCGGCAGCCGGAGTTTTTGCTTCTTCGCTGTCGGCCGCGGTTCAAGAGAACAGTTCGCCTTATCGACGGCCTAAGCTCAAGATCACTGACGTCCGTACTGCGGAAGTGATGGTGCATGGGCACCAAACCCATGTGCGTGTTTATACCGATCAGGGGCTGATCGGGCACGGCGAAGCGACGGATGCAGCAGTAGGAACAGCGCCGCTGATCCGAAATTTTCGACGCCTGATGATCGGGCAGGACCCGTTGAACGTGGACGCGCTTTGGGAAAAGGTGAGAACCGCAGGCATTTTTGCCGGAGCGCAGGGTGGTCAGTATGTAACTGCCTTAACTGGCCTGGAAACGGCTTTGTGGGACTTGACCGGCAAGGCTCTTGGCTTGCCGGTTTATCAGTTATTGGGCGGCAAGTTCCGAGACCGTGTGCGGATGTACTGCGATTCCGATATGGAAGATCCGCTGGGAGCGGAAGCAGAAAGAAAAATTGCCTGGATCAAATCCAATGGTTTTACGGCCATGAAAATTGACATTGATGAAGCGCACGACCCGGCGCGGTTCGATGCCGTGAACTGGACGGCCAGCAATGGCGAAATTGACCGCATGGTGAGCTGGGTGCGGCACACCCGCGAATCGATTCCGAAAGAAATGGATTTGGCGGTGGATATGCATGGCCGCTATGACGCCACTACCGGCAAGCGCGTGGCGAGCGCCGTTGAACCGTACCGCCTTCTGTGGCTGGAAGAACCGGTGCCGGCTGAAGATATTGATGCGATGGTGGACATCCGGCATTCCACCAAAACACCGATCTGCTGCGGTGAAAACCTTTATATGCGGTGGGGGTTCCGGGAGTTGCTGGACAAGCAAGGAGCCGATATCATCATGCCTGACATTCAAAAAGTCGGCGGCTTGTCGGAAGCGCGAAAAGTGGCGAACCTGGCGCAGACTTATTACGTGCCGTTTGCGCCGCATTGCGTGGTGTCGCCCATCGGTACGATGGCCTCCGCTCATGTCTGCGCTTCAGTTCCCAATTTTCTGGTTTGTGAATGGCACTGGATCAATCATCTGGATCTTTGGAAAGATTTCGTGAAGGAAGGTGAAATTATCCATCAAGGGCATGTGACGGTGACGGATCGTCCTGGTATTGGGGTTGAGATGAACGAGGAAGCAGCCAAGAAGGTTCAGGTTCCCGGCACGTCTTGGTTTGAACCGTCCGCTAACTCTTAAACAAAAGGGAATCGCTTGCCATTATGATCATCAGTCGAATCTTCCCCAAAACTATTTTCTATGCTGTGGCGTTAATTGTTCTTCCTTTGCAAAACTTCGCTCAGGAAGGTTTTTTCACCAAAGAGGATGTTGTTAAATACACGCCGCAATGGAAGGGTGAGCGTTTTGCCGATGGCAGGCCCAAGGTGCCGGATGGCATTCTCGACCGCATGAAAGGCGTGACGCTGGAAGAAGCCTGGGCAGTGCTGCGCGACGCCGGTTTTAACCATCAGTATGAAGATGGCTGGTTGAGCATTCATCCCGATAAGGTTCTAGTGGGCCGCGCGTTAACGGCGCAGTGGATGCCGGGCCGCCCTGACGTGCAGAAAGTGATTGAAGAGAACCAAAGCGGAAAGCGCATCGGATCGCAGAACGCGTGGCCGGTGGACATGCTGCAAATGCGCGATGTTTATGTCTGCGATCACTTTGAATTAAAACAGGACGGGCCTTCGATCGGTGATAACGTCGGCAATGCGATCTATGCCAGAAGCGGCAACGGCATTGTTTACAACGGCGCGGTGCGCGATATCGAAGGCTTGAACGAATTGCCGAATTTTGTTTCGTTTGTGCGCTTTTATGATCCTTCGCATCACTTCGGGTCGTTCAACTCCGGCGCAAAACTGAATTCCACGATGGTCAGCATCAATGGTCCAACCCGCATCGGTCATGCGTTGGCGATGCCGGGCGATGTGGTTCTGGGCAAGGATGGCGGCGTAATTTTTATTCCTCCGCAGTTTGCGGAAAAGGTTGTGAAAACATCGGAAATTACTCACCTGCGCGATACTTTCGGACATCAGCGACTGCGGGAAAAGAAGTACACTGCCGGGCAGATTGACGCTGCCTGGTCAGAACCGATTGAACAGGATTTCACGCAATGGCTGAAAGATAATAAAGAGCATCTGCCGGTGGGCAAAGAGCAGGTGGACGAGATTATCAGGGAGCGGGCGAAGTAGAAAAGCCTGGTTTGGTGCCAGGCGTTACTGTGCAGCATCGATAAACGAAAAATCTTCCGCGGATTGCCGGGCTAAGTTTGCATTGGCTGTGTAGCCTTCCTCTAAAAGTTGTTCCAAGTTTTCCTGTTTTCTCTGTTCTAAAAACGATTCGATAGCCGACTGGATGAATTCGTTATGGGTTGTGTGAAGCTCATCAATGATCATTGCTGTTTCTTGATAAAGCGAAAGGGGAAACTGCACCACTATTCGCTTTGTGGATGACCTTGGGGCGGTTCCCGGCAACACAGAGATGCGGTGTCTTCTTTTTGCTTTTGTACTCATTCTTAACCTACTGTAGGTAAATGAAAATATGTGCTACGTGGTACACAAAACCATGTACCATGCGAGTGCATTTTCTTATTTAGCTGATTTTATACTTGTTGGAGTACAAGCGGAGCTTAGAAAAATTATTGTTTTCCGCCGCAGCAATTGGGTACTGAGTACCGGCACTCCTTAGTTTCTTCATTAGCCGTGATAAACTCAGAAACTCAAAATCTCGATGCATACCGTCACAATACCTGTTTCCGTTCTAATTCAATCTGTTATTTTCTGTGTCCTAGCTGGAATTCTTGTGTGGCTGCTCCGTTCTCCAAAAAGTCGAACAGAGCAAGGGCCTAAACGTCAGATTTTTGATGGAGTAATAAACAGTCCAACTCAATTAGATGTGCGGGAAAAAGCCCGCAGAGTTGACCTTGAGTGCCAAGATGGCTCGCTGATCTCAATCGAAAGCATCAGTAAGTCGTGGCTGAAACCGGAAATCTGGAAAAGACCAGAATCTATTAAAAATTCCGAACCGGCATTAAGGCCAGTAAAGGATCTAGTTTAAGATTTGGTAAAGTTTGGTCTCATTGATAAGTTTGCAAATGGTCTTTACCGAGTGGCTATCCCTGCCGGTGGATCTCTGATGCGGGCGGCGGCTGGAAATGGCTTTAGAGGACTCGTTGTAAATGGTAAACACCGGATTATGGGCCAGGCTCTCCTAACAAATGTGGGCGCGTCCTTTACTCCTGTTATAGTCTGGCAAGTGGCAGCAATTTTGACTACTCAGCATTACCTCGCAGAAATATCTCTGCGCCTCAAAGAAATTCAAAAGGGTGTACAAGAAATCCAGAACTGGCTCCGCAATGAAAGGATTGCTTCGTTGCAAGCCAATGCGAAACTACTCAAGGAAGTAGAGATAGGTTTGGCCAGCGACAAAGGTTTTCTGGCCAAAAATCCTCACTATCGGAATGCGCTACTTGAAATTGACCGCGAGTGCAGCAAAATTGCTAGTGCTTGTGTGCTTGATATCCAGGGCCATATTGCTAAAATGCAGGAGAGCAAAGAGGACTTCACGGGATGGTTTAATGCTGATGGCAAATCGCTCGAGGACCTACTTCCTAAAATGTCCACCGCTGTTGAGATAGCAGCTTTTGCTTTGACTATAAGGACTCTCAACACTGGCCTTCTTTACTCATTGGTGAATGATCTCGAAGTTTCTAAGTACCGGGCGGGCGATATGGCAGAGGTCCACTCCAAGATTGTGAAAAGTGTGGATCTCTTCCGAAAGGAGGCGAATAAGCGCATTGATGCATTAAACGAGACGTTTAGCTTTCAAGAAACTGTAGATGCAAAGAAAGCTGATTTTCGGCAAAAATTAGATCAGGAACTATCCCACCCTGAACTGCAGCTGAGAACTGTAAGGAACACGATGAAATCCTGTGATTATGCTTTCAATAATATTACTTCGATGCTAAACCGTCCTTTAACGGTGGATGTTGAATTCGTGAATGGCGAAGCCATCTGTCGAATGTGATCCGAGAACGCCCTGAGTAGACCACTCCACCTACAATCCCAAAATTTAGCTGCTATCTAACAAAACCATCGACCTCAGAAAAATTGTGGCCAAACTGCCCCATCTCTAAAAACCTTAATTGTTTTGCTGCGCCGCTCGCATTAGCATCGCCTGTAAATTCTAGAATCATTCGCTTTTCCATTCTGAGCCGGGCATAATACGTTTCATAAATTCATCAAACAAAGGCACGGTAAAAGCGGTATCTCCGTGGCTCGGACTCCAAACCATTCCTTTGTTAATAAGGCTTTGACGGATGGGTCCCAGAGACTTAACATCCTTTCCTTGTATTTGCGCAATGTCTCCAGAGCGATGAGGGCCGGGACCAAGTTCTGCCATCGCGCGCAAATACTTTTTTTCGGTGGGCGTGAGCCGATCAAAGCGCACCCGAAAGAAACTCTCATCCAGTGCTGCAACTGCTTCGATCGAAGCGGCCTGAACATCGCTCACTGTGATTGGACTTCGATCAGCAACATCCCAGGCGTGTTTTCCCCATTCTTGTAGAAAGTATGGGTAGCCTCGTGTGGCTGAAACAATTTAAGCCACGGCTTACGGCGTGAAATCGACACCCTCGTTGTGAGCGGGTTTAACGATAGCCAGTTCCGCTTCAGCAGGAGCTAAGGCTCCGATCATAGGATAGTTAAACAGCCTTTCGGCATACGATTTGGCGTTTCCCGCAAGACCTCTCAATTGAGGCAAGCCAGCTCCAACAACGGTCAACGGAAGCTTGCTTTGTGCGCAGCGGTGGAGCGCAGAAATCAGAGCGGCAAACTGATCATTGTCGAGATATTGGAGCTCGTCGATGAAGAGAACAACTGCTGTTTTTGCATTTCGGGCGGCTTGACCGACTTCCTCCAACAGCGTAGTTAAGTCCATTTCAAGGTTGCCGTTATCAGCAAGTCCCGGTTCCGGTTCAAGGTCCAAGCCAACTTCGATATCGCTGTACTTGAACTTGAGCGACTTTGCAAATCCTGCCAAAGCTCGAAGTCCGCGTTGGGCCAGATTTTTTGCTGCTTCAGTCCGACTTAGCCGCAGCAGCACCAACCGGAGTTGTGGGGCCAGCAATGCTGGTAAAGAGTGGTTTTCTGGAGCTTCTATGCGCAGTGTATACGCGCCAGATTCCTCCGCATCGGTTCGCATACGCTCAAGGAGCACGGTTTTTCCCACTCCGCGCAACCCGACCATAAGAACGCTTTTCGCTGTGTTTCCACGGCGAATGCGTGCAATTGCAACTCTTACCTGTTCACGAAGCCGGTCTCGCCCGGCCAGTTCGGGAGGCGGACTACCAGCACCAGGAGAATAGGGATTGATTATGGGATCCACGAGTGAACCGAAAGTAGAAAGTCTAAGAAGTTTAGTGTGTTTATGTTTTTAACATAATATCACTAATTTACTTAGAAATCGGGAATGGCTTGCTCGTGCGCTTTTCTTCTTCCAGGGGCAAACTACTCTGCCACACCCATTTACAACTCCCAAAAACTCGGCTACTATCTAACAAAACCATCGACTTCGGAGGAAGTGTGGCTAAACTGCCCCTTTTCTTTATTCTGGCCGCGATTGCCTTCGTTTCCGGGCAAGCGGCTACCGTTCCCACCTTCAACAAAGAGGTTGCACCTATCTTGCAGGATCACTGCCAGAACTGCCACCGCGCCGGTGAAGTGGGGCCGATGTCGCTGATGACTTATAAGGAAGCGCGGCCTTTTGCGGCAGCCATTAAGGATGCTGTGACGCTGCGCAAGATGCCGCCCTGGTTTGCCGATCCGCATTATGGAAAATTTGCGAACGATCGCTCCTTGTCGCAGCACGATATCGACACCCTCGTTGCTTGGGCCAAGAACGGAGCGCCCGAAGGCGATCCAAAAGACCTGCCTCCCGCTCGCCAATTCCTGGAAGGCTGGAACATCCGGAAGCCGGATGTGGTGCTCACCATGCCTGCCGCCTACCAAGTTCCTGCCAACGGCACCATTGACTACCAATACATCCTCGTACCAGGAGATTTCAAAAAAGACACCTGGGTGCAGATGGCGGAAGTGCGACCGGGAAACCGCGCTGTGGTCCATCATGTGATCGCGTTTGTGCGGCCTTCCGGCTCCAAATGGCTTTCCGGCATAAAACCGGGAATTCCGTATGTTCCGCAAACCCAGGAAGAATCGGATATGAGCGGCGCGCAGTTTCTGGTAGGCTATGCTCCCGGATTGCCTGCCACGATGCTGCCGGATGGCCGGGCAAAGTTGGTTTCCGCCGGTTCCGACATTATTTTCCAGATGCATTACACCACAAACGGAAAAGCCGGGGTGGATCAGACAAAAATCGGTTTAAGCTTTGCCAATACACCGGTGAAAGAGCGTGTGTTGACGCTCGATGCCACCAATCCTGAATTTGCTATTCCTCCGGGCGATCCCAATTACCAGGTGGAATCGGAATTTGAGTTCGGCCAAGCCACCAAGATTATTGACTTTATCCCGCACATGCATCTGCGCGGGAAGGACTTCCAATACAAAGCCACTTATCCGACTGGCGAATCGCAGGTTCTGTTGCAGGTTCCGCATTATAGTTTTAGCTGGCAATTGACCTACGTGACGGCTCAGGACTTGTTGATTCCCAAAGGCACCAAGCTGCACTGCACAGCCCACTTTGATAACTCGAAAAATAACCCGAGCAACCCGGATGCAAGCAAAGAAGTGAAATGGGGCGACCAAAGCTGGGACGAGATGATGATCGGCTTCTTTGACGTGGCCTTTGATAAGAACATGGACCCCAAGGAACTGTTTGTGGAACATCCGTCGGAGCCTGCTAAAACAGCGGCCATGCCGAAACCGGCAAACAGCGCGCTTTAACTTAGGAATGCCCCAGAATCGGGTGCGGACGATACGGCTCTTCGAGCAGTTTCATTTCTTCTTCGCTTAATTCAATGTCGAGCGCCTTAATCGCATCTTCCAAGTGATGCATTTTACTGGCGCCGATAATGGGCGCAGTCACTTCCGGTTTGTTCAGGAGCCAAGCCAATGCCACCTGCGCGTTTGAATCACCTCGTTCCTTCGCCACAGTGGTTAGCCGCTCCACTACCGCAAAATCCGAATCCTGGTAGTACAACTGCTGCGCGTAATTGTCCGTTTTGGCGCGCACGGTTTCACCGAACTGTTCCTTGGTGCGATTTCCCGCCAGAAATCCGCGAGCTAAGGGGCTCCAGGGAATAATCCCGATTCCTTCTTCCTGGCAGAGCGGAATCATTTCCCGTTCTTCTTCGCGGTACAGCAGGTTGTAGTGGTTCTGCATGGAAACAAATCTGGTTGCGCCAAGCTGGTCAGCCAGATAAAGCATTTTGGCGAACTGCCAGGCATGCATGGAGGATGCGCCGATGTATAAAGCTTTGCCGGCCTGCACAACCCGGTCCAGCGCTTCAAGCGTTTCATCAATCGGAGTATCGTAATCGAAGCGATGAATCTGGTACAAATCAACGTAATCCGTTTGCAGGCGTTTCAGGCTGTCGTCAACAGCGTGCATAATGTGCTTGCGCGACAATCCTTTCTGGTTCGGATCATCGCCCATCGGATTGAACACTTTTGTTGCAATCACCAGCCGGTCGCGGGAAGGGCCGAAGTCTTTCAGGGCGCGGCCTACCACTTCTTCGCTTTTTCCCACCGAATACATATCCGCTGTGTCGAAGAAGTTAATTCCCATTTCCAACGCTCTTTGCAGGAACGGGCGGCTTTCTTCCTCTTCCAACACCCATTCGCGCCATTGTTTGGAGCCGTATGTCATAGTTCCCAAACAAATGCGGGAAACTTTTAAACCGGTGGTGCCTAAATTGGTGTATTGCATTGAGTTTTGAACAGATCCTTTGGCGATTAGAGGCGCAAAAGGGCGCATTCTCAACCTGGCAAAGTTGCCCTGCCACCGGAACCCGGCCCGTATGTTATTCTCACGAAGTAAGCCCTTCTGCGCTTCACCAAGGATCGTTATCTTTGGTTTCGGAACCTGGACAGGTGGGTGAGTGGTTAAAGCCAACAGACTGTAAATCTGTCAGCCCTTGCGGCTTACGAAGGTTCGAATCCTTCCCTGTCCACCAGCATCTAGCGTAGAGGGTTTGAAAAGGCCGCTATAGCTCAGTTGGTAGAGCGCCACCTTGGTAAGGTGGAGGTCTCGGGTTCAAATCCCGATGGCGGCTCCATTCTAAATCCAACTAGGAAAACTCTTCTTCTTTGCTCCTGCTTTTTGAATGGTAAGCGCCGCTTCTGGTACGAGTGCCAGTAGCCATGTTATTATCCTGAATGAGCGGGAGATAGGTGGCATACGCTTCCACTCGCCGAGGATCGCCTATCCGGGTTGCAATTGAATGCTGGATGCAGGCGAACATCAACCAAAAGTTCAGCAGGTAAATAAGGTTTGTCCCTCTTCTGGGGCGAAGCGACGTCCACAAGGGAACACAAGAGAATCATATGGCGAAAGAGAAATTTGATCGCAGCAAGCCGCACGTCAACATTGGGACGATCG
>CAXTWH010000024.1:0-80701 GCA_964247975.1 uncultured Bryobacteraceae bacterium
CTTCCCCCGCAGATAAAGGATGATCGGAGTCCATTCCCATCTGCGTCGGCAGATCAAAAGCAACCGATAAGCCGGTGGTTCCTTGCGAAAGCAGAAATTTGTATCGCTGATTGCTTTCTTCCGCGGTGCCGAATCCGGCATACTGCCGCATCGTCCAGAGCCGCTTCCGGTACATATCCCGATAAATACCCCGGGTAAACGGAAATTGGCCGGGTTCTTCCATGAGTTTACGATTTATGACCGGGAAATGCGGCGCGCCCGCAGGAAAGAACCAACGCCGAAAAGAACCATCACCAGTCCAAAAAGGGCGGCGAAGAAAAACCGTCCCGAATTGCGCGGATCGAGAGCTATCTCACGATAAAACGTAATTGCTTTAAATACAGCCGGGACGCCGAACGCGAGAAAAGCCACGCCGATAACCTGGTTCCAGATCACCCGCGCCGGTTTTACCACCTGCGGAACCACATGCTTGGCGAATTTCTGCGCTGTTGGAGCCGCGTTCCTCGCCATTTTCTGCGCTTCTCGGATGTTCACTTCATTCCCATGCTAACGCATTAAGATGAAGTCCCCGACCCGGTCGGATTCTTACTATGGTGCAGGCGAGGAGATGGATGTTACCCTGAAGATAAGCCTAAAGAAAGGGCCTCTCTTTTTTGGACGAAAGACTTAAGGAGCTGATGCAGGAACTGGGAAACGCGATCAACGAATCGCTTTCTGATTCTGATCGCATCGCAGCGGCAATTGGAGAAATCAAGCGAGCCGGGTACGATGTATTCCTGGTGCTCGAAGCGACAATTGGGTTCAACAAGCGCGAAGAAGCCGAAGATGACGAAGCCGCTGCTGAATCGGAAGAAGGCCAACAAACTGGCGCGTCCGGACGCATCCAGTTGACTTCACAGGATCAGAAATTTCTGCGTGCTCTTAAAATCCAGATTGACGAGGAAAACCGGTAATCTTTCCGCGCGGCGTTTAGAACATCTCACGGTAAACCTCGTGAGTGAGCTTCACAGTGCGTTCCCAGGAAAATTCAATAGCATGTGTGCGTCCCTTTATCGACATGCTTTCCCGTTTGTCTTCATTCTGAATTAATACAAGTAGCGATGCTTCAATTTCTTCAGTTCGTAAAGGATCAACCAGCACTGCTGCTTCACCGGCAACTTCCGGCATAGCGGAGCGGTTCGAAGTAATCACTGGTACTCCGTAAGCCATTGCTTCCAGTATGGGAATGCCGAAGCCTTCATCCAAACTGGGAAACGCAAAAATCCGTGCTTGGCGGAATAACTTATCGCGGGTAGCATTCGAAATATGCCCGGTCACTTCAATGCGCCGGCGGGACGGACTGGATGCAATTCTTTGGAGAATCTCTTCAGCACCGTAGCCACTTGCTGCTCCGGCCAACACCAAACGCCAATCAAACGGAATGCGCTCAAACGCTTGTACCAGCCGCGCCACGTTTTTTCGGGTTTGCAGCGCCCCTAAAAACAGAATCATGTTTTCGCGTTCGGAGTTGTCCGGTAGCGACGGCAGATCAACTCCGTGCGGAATCACACGAATTCGGGATCGATCCACTCCTAACAAGCCCTGCACTTGTGAAGCCGTAAATTCAGAAACCGCAATGATTAAATCCGATAACTTGGCTGCTGATTGTGCTTGCTTAGTGAAGCGTACTCGAAATTCAGGCGAAGAATACTCCGCAGTCATTACGAACAAGTCATGAAAAGTAGTCATAACTCTTTTGGCAGGTCGTTTGTCCACACGCTGATTTAGAGCATGAAAAAGCTCTGCCCCGAAGATTGGCAAAGGCGGCTGAAGAACGCGCCAGCGCGTGTTGGGGAATGCAACAGGACCAGAGCGTAAAAACTGTTTGATCCGGGCGCAGAGAAGAAGCTGGTCTTCTGAATAACTATCTGCCAAACCACGGATCAGTTGTTTTGAATAAACTCCAATGCCGGTAAGTTGGGGACCGATGCTATAGGTTGCATCCAGAGCGATGCGCACGAATGGAGATTGTAGCTGATGAGAGAGGAAAGGAGCAAAGCGAAAAGCCTTGCTCCTCCATAATTATGTTTAAACTAAATCCCCGCCGGAATCGTCGTTACTGGAAAAATCATCCGAGCTATTGTCGAAATCCGTGCTTGTGTCGTCCACTTGTGAATTGTCGCTAAAGTCATTTTGGGCGAGGTTATTACTGGAATCATCGTTCGACGAATCGTAATAATTGTTAACCACAGTTTCTTCTTGAGGGCCGCCGTATCCGCCAATACCGCCGCCGCCTCCGAATAGTCCACTTCCCATACCGCCGCCACCGAAGCCGCCGCCGCCCATATGTCCTAAGCCGCCGAACAAGGAGCTGATGCCTTCAAAAGCAAGCGCACCAGCAGCTACTCCAGCAGCAGTTTGGGCGGCAGAGCGCAGAAAACCACCACCACCGCTTCCTAAAACGCCGCCGGAAGCAGGAGCCGCAGTGGCCGGAATGGATTGGTAAGTAGGCGGTGGCGGGGCCGCATAATTCTGCTGGCCTTGGCTGCCTCCAGAAAAGGTAACACGGGAAGCTCCGCTTCCTTGTCCTCCCAAAAAGCTGGTGGACGGCTGCCCGGCGGAGGACTGCCCGGATTGTTGCATTTGTTGAAGCTGCTGCTTCACTTGTTCCAGGGCAAGGTTCTGAATCAGCACCGTTTGGGTCATCAGGTATAGTGCATCAGGCCGCGATCCAATGCGCGTTCGAATAAAATCTTCTGCCTCTTTATCCACGGGAGGCGCGGGGGTCTGCGCAACTTTGTTGGCGAGATCAGTTAACATCTGGCGTTCTTCGGGTGTCATGGGGAACTCCACCTAGGAGACGCTAGGGAGCCGGAAGTTGTTCCGCTCTAAAAGATATCCTAGTAAATAGTTGATAAATAATGATTTAACTAACTTGGCTTTGTTTGTTTATTGCGGCAATTCCACGATTTTGTTGATTGCGGTTTGGGCAATCGGGTGATAGCCCTTCCGCGCCTGGGCGTAAATCTCCAGGGCGCGTTTCCGGCCTTCGGGTGTTTTCATCAGCGCGGCGTACAACGGGCGAATCATTTTCATGCGTCCTACTTCCAGCAGAAATGCTTCCAAACGGGGGTAAGCCGGCCGGTACTCGGCGTAGATCGCCATTTCAAGCCACTGGTCCAGGATTTCATCGTTGCCGGTGCGGGTGAGGTGAAATGCCCGGTCCAGTTCCGCCATTTTTTCTGCCGTTAAGGGCGAGCGAAGAGTTTGCAGAAATTCAAGCCACTGCTGCGTACTCCAGTTCTTCGTGTCTATGGCTTCCAGCGACAGCTTGCCTTCCTGCAAGCCATGCGCTTGCGCGGAAACCTGCATCAACACGCTTGACACTGCTTTTGGTGCGGAAGCAGGCAGGCCCGGCTCATAAATCCATTGATGCAGGGGAATGTCCTTCGCCCGCTGCGGAAACGTGTCGAGCAACTGGGGCTGAAGATAATCGAGCATCGTAGCCGTGGTGATGCTTTGAAACGAAAAGTGGTCGAAGTACTGTTTCAGAAAAGCGTCAAAGTTGGGCCTGCCGAAAGCTTCTTCCATTTGTTGAAGCAATAATGCGCCTTTGATGTACGGTACTTGCGTAGCGCCATCGTCCGGGTCTCTGCCGGTAAGGTCAATATGTAGAATCTGGTCACGCTTGTCAAAGGTGGCCAGTTCCTGATCCAGTTCGCGCCGTGTTAGCACCTGCTCCATTAATGCCTGCTCGCGCCCGTAAACTTTTTCCTGAATGCGATTTTCAATGTAAGTGGTGAATCCTTCGTTTAACCAGAAATCGCTCCAGGTCGCGTTGGTCACTAAGTTTCCCGACCAGGAATGCGCCAACTCATGCGACACCAAGCCAACCAAACTCTTGTCACCGGCAATCACCGTCGGCGTAGCAAACGTGAGCCGGGGATTTTCCATGCCGCCAAACGGAAAACTCGGCGGCATTACCAGCAGATCGTAGCGTCCCCACCGGTAAGGGCCATACAGGGATTCTACCGCGCTCACCAGTTTTTCCAGATCTTCAAACTCATGGGCAGCGCGGGCCAGCACCGGGCGCTCCGCATACACGCCGGTTCGCGGGCCACTGGCGGAGAACGCCAGATCACCCACCGCCAGCGCAATCAGGTAAGGCGGAATCGGCAGTTCCATCGTAAAGCGGTAAGCGTCGCCTTGCAATCCTTTCTGGTCGGCGCTCATTAAGGCAAGCAGGTTCTGCGGCGTTTGGATACTAGCCGTGTAGGTAATGCGAATGCCGGGAGAATCCTGTAGCGGAATCCAGCTACGCGCATGAATAGACTCGTTCTGGCTGAACAAAAACGGCTGCATTTTTCCGGCTGTCTGCGGAGGTTCCAACCATTGCAGGCCGCTTGCGCCGGGAACGGTTTCATACGCAATCCGGACTTTCGTTCCTTGTTCCGGCAATTGAATTCTGAGCGGAGAACCGAGAATCTTATCGCGCGGGCCAAGCTCCCATTTGACAGTTTTCCAGGCGCTTCCCGCATCAGCCGATTGAACTTCGTGGATCACGAGATCCCTGGTATCGAGCACCAAGGTATTCGCAGAAGGATCGACGCGGGACACAAACAATTCCGCTGCGCCCGACAGCTTGCGGTTGTTAAAAGAAACCCGCAAATCCAGATCAAGATGGCGAACCCGGATCTTCTCCGGTTCCGCGTAAGAGTGAACATCGTGCGCGTTCTTGGTGGTCATTGTTTTGAGGGAAGCGGGATTCTGTTTACAGCCCTGCCAGAAGAGTTCGGATGCAAAAAGGGCGGCTAACGCCTCGCGGCGGCTGATCGGCATAAGAAACAAAAGCTGTGTAGCTTGCTGAGTTTAGTGTACGAAGTGGGAAAGATTATGAGAATAGAATGGGTTGGCACACCTAATTAAGTCTTTGTCTCACAGTCGCAGAATTCAGGAGCGGAGATGCATCAGAAACAACGATCAAAGCGGGGGCAATCCTGCAACTCGTTTCAAGTCCTGATCAAGCTGCTCAAGATCATAATGGATGAAAATTTTACGATTGGCGAGCAAGCGCTAGAAATCGAGTTGCGGTATCTGCGCTAGTCGGGCAGCTTGACCAAGCGTAATCCGATCTTTTTGAAACAGCGCTAGGGCAAGCTCTGCTTTCAACTCCGCTTCACTGAGGTGAGCGGATTGCAGAATCTCATCGGAAATGGTCACTGTCATAAGGCTCTTGATCTATTTTGTTTCTAAAGCATTTAACAAACGAATGTCTGCAAAAATTTGACCGACATTTTGAAAAGTTATCTCCCAATGCTAGTACGGGTGATTGACAATGGGCAACTGAATTGATAAGCATTGTGTGGCAGATTCCAAACAACTGAAGTGAAGTTCCCCAAGCAGCCTTTTCTCATGCGCGTGCTCTGCTCCTTAGCTTTCATTGCCGCTGGTTTGCGAGGATGCGAAGAATTATCAGAAAGCTATTTCCGGGTGAAGCCTCAATGACACGTGCGCTGTGCCTTATTTTCGTACTTGCCGCGGGTTTGCGAGGCGATATCTATGAGGAACTCAAAGACACCTATAATCATTCGGTCATCACAACATATGAATGCGGACATCAGGGCAGCTTGCGATTGTGGCAAGTCGGCAATTTTCGTAATCCCTATATTCTGATTTGGAACGAAGAACGGCAAACCATTTATCAACTCGATCCACCCGCGCACGAGTACGTCGAGCCGCTAGTAAACGATTGGGTAGCTCAATTGGCTTGGCGAATCGCACACCCTCACATTCACAATTCCGGGAAAACAGTAAACATCTATTACGAAACAACTGATACGGGAGAGCGCAGGCAAATACTGGGACAAACTGCCAAGCGCATGATTTATCGTGAGCGGCATGTCGCTCCGCCCGGAGCATGTGATGCCTCATCAGAAAAAGAAGTGGATGGCTGGTATATTACGTTTCCAGAACGAGATCCCGGCGGATTGCCTGAAATTGCTAAGAAGCATGCATTCCGTCACTACGATCCCGCTGAGGTATACCTATGCCGTGACATTGTGGTAAAACATGGTGATCCAAATCCTCCCGGATTCCTTGTTCTTCATAAAGAAGACCAACATCGACACATTTTCGAAGTTGTTGCGCTTTCTGCCTCTCCATTGTCAAAGAGTCTCTTTGAGCCTCCAAGTAATTACAAGAAAGTAGACCACCTTAAAAGTGGATTTGAGCGCACCTGGACCGTCAGGTTGTCCTGGGAATGGGAGCAGCTTGTCGGTTCCGTTTCAACCTGGTTTAAATAGTAATTGCTAAAACCAAGCTCCTGACCGGCAGCCGTTCGCTATTCTGAACTTCATGCGAGCAGGGCTTTTTTCCTTATTAGTAAGCGCGGTTATCATTCAAGCAGCTACTCCTCCACCGACGCCCGATTGGAACGCGATCCGTCCGCAGATCCTCGACTACTATCTGCATATTCTAAGCATCGACACCAGCAATCCGCCCGGCAACGAAACCAAAGCGGTGGATTATCTACGCGGCGTTCTCGATAAAGAAGGCATTGCCTATCAGACGTTTGCGCTGGAGCCGAACCGGGCTAACCTGGTGGTCCGACTCAAAGGCACCGGTTCAAAACGTCCACTGCTGTTTATGGGGCATACCGATGTGGTCGGCGTACAGCGGGACCATTGGAATTCCGATCCCTTTCAGCCTTTGCGTAAAGACGGATTCGTTTATGCTCGCGGCGCGAATGACGATAAAGACAGCGTAACAGCCGGTTTAACTCTGGTTGTGCTGCTGCATCGCTTGCGGGTGCCGCTGGATCGAGACGTTATTTTCCTGGCCGAAGCAGGCGAAGAAGGAACCTCTAAATGGGGCATGGATTTCATGGCGGACCAGCATTGGGATGCCATCAATGCCGAATACGCACTGGCTGAAGGCGGATCGGCCACAGTTCGCGATGGCCGTTTGGTGGCATTGACGGTGACCACTACCGAGAAAGCGCCGCGCACCACGTACTTGAAAGCGCATGGAAAGGCCGGACACGGCTCCATTCCCAGGCTGGATAATCCGGTAGCGCATTTGGCGGCAGCGGTCGCGCAGGTAGCCGCGCATCAGCCGCCCATGCGTTTGAACGATACCACCCGCGCGTATTTTGAAAAACTGGCGCAGGTCAGCAAGCCGGAAGAAGCGGACCGCTACAATCATGTGGCCGATGCGCAGCGCACGGAAGAAATTCAGCGCTACTTCGCCGAACATGAGCCGCAGCAGTATTCCATGCTGCGCACTTCGGTAGTTCCTACCATCATCAAAGCGGGTTTTCGCTCCAACGTGATTCCCACCGATGCGGAAGCCACGCTGGACGTTCGCATTCTGCCGGATGAGAACCTTGATCAGCTTTATGCTTTTCTGCGTAGCGTGATCAATGATCCGGAAGTGGAAATTGAAGCCTCGCCCAAAGCCGAGCATCGTCCGGTAAGCGCGCCTTCGCCGTTGAACAGCGAAGCGTATCTCGCGCTGGAGAAAGTGCAGAAGCAGATGTACCCCGGCGCGGTCACCATTCCCATGATGCTGACCGGAGCTACCGACATGGCGCAGTTACGCGCGAAAGGCGTGAAAGCTTACGGCATTGGCTCGGCAGCGGACGAAAGCGAAAAAGATCTGGGCGGCGCGCATTCCGACAACGAACGTTTGAAAGAAGAATATCTTTACAGCTTTGTTCAATACTTGTGGAACACAGTGATTACAATTGCCGGCACGAAGTAATCCGCTACTGGTTCGCGCCGGGTTCGGAAGCCGCGCCTAGCTGACTCAAGATCACAACATCTACCCGGCGGTTTCGGGCGCGTCCTTCTTCGGTATCGTTACTTGCTACCGGAGCCACTTCCGCATAACCGCCTACTGCCAGCCGCGAGCGAGGCACTTGAAATTCAGTGGTCAACACATTCAGAACCGCAATGGCGCGGCTTGAAGAAAGCTCCCAGTTATTACGGAAGCGTCCCGTCGAAATCGGCACATTGTCGGTATGCCCTTCCAAGCGCACGGAGTTCGGAATTTTTAATAGCACCCGGCCTACTTTGCCGATAGTGGCAATGGCCGACGCTTTCACGCCGTCGCTGCCGGAATCGAAAAACGCAGCCTGTTTGAAGCTGACGACCAAGCCGCGCGGCGTCATGCGTATTTCCACATTGCCGCTTTGTATGTCCGCTTTCAATTCTTTTTCAAGAAGCTGCATGGAAGACAGAAGTTCCGCCATTGCTTGCGCCATTTTTGACGGCTCGGGCTGCGCGGAGCGGCTTGGTGCTTTGCCTGCCGGTGCCGGAGGCGTTGGCTGGTTTAAAGCAGCGCGAATCGCTTCAGAAACCATTCTGACCTTGTTGCGGTCCGCGTTCGCAGTGGCAAACATGACCACGAAGAACGCAAACAGAAGCGTAACGAAATCAGCGTAGGAAACAATCCATCGCTCTTGATTCGCGTGCGTGGCGTGTTTTTTTGCTCGTGCCATGATTCTTTCCCGCCTTTTAAGCTGCTAGCTTTGACTGGCGCTGGCTGCGCTCGCGTTCTTTGGCATCCGGCAGATAAGCTTCCAGCTTCGACCGGATCAGCTTTGGGTTCGAACCTTCCACTATGCCGATGATGCCTTCAAGACAAAGCTCGCGGGTTTTGCTTTCTGCTGCTGCGCGGGCGCGGATTTTTCCTGCCGCCGGAAGCAAAATAATGTTGGCAAGCGCGACGCCGTACACTGTAGCCACGAACGCCACTGCAATGCCGTGGCCGACTTCGCTGATGTTTTCCAGGTTTTTCATTACCTGGATCAAGCCAAGCACGGCGCCGATAATGCCGATGGTAGGCGAGTATCCGCCGCCGCTTTCAAACACTTTGGCGGCTTCTTCGGCGTGTTGTTCGTGCTGTTCGATTTCCAGTTCCATCATGGATTTCAGTTCGTCAATGTCGGCCCCGTCCACGGCCAAACCAATCGCCTTGCGCAGAAAAGGATCGGCAATGCTGTCGGCTTCCGCTTCGAGCGAAATAATTCCCTGCTTGCGCGCTTTGGCGGCATAAGTGACGATTTCGTTGATTTGAATGGCCGGATCACGCTGCGAATCGAAGAACACGGTTTTGAAATGCGAAAGCGCCGAAAGCACGGTTTTGGAAGGCGCCGTCATCAGCACTGCTCCCAGTGTGCCGCCGCAGACAATCAAAGCGGACGTGAACTGGGCAATATCTTTGACGCTGCCCTTTTCGAGCATCAAACCGCCGACAATAGCCAGCAACGCTAATGCGATTCCAGCAAAGCTGGCAAAGTCGGGCCGGGAATTTTTCTTGGAGGCAGACATAATTTACTCCTAGTTAGCCCTGAAAGGAATTTGAACCATTTTTGGCAGCAAGGCCGGAAGCTTTTGCGGCGGCTTCGATGGAGAATGAGATAAAGCTTCAGTAATATCGCTGAGAACACACTGCCGGAACGCAATGATGCGCTTCACGATTTCTTCCGGCGATTCCAGAACCAACAACTTCAAACCATTGGTTAAGCTCACCACGGTGTCAGGTGTTGTTTCAATGTGCTCGATTAAATCCGAATTGAGCACCACCGGAACACGATTAATGCGAGTCAAATTGATCATAGCCTGTGATTAAAGATATCGGGCTATAAGCTGTTCTTCTTTAGGGTGAAAACGGAAATTTTTGAAAATATTTTTGGGAAGCGGCTAGGAAGTTTCCAAAAGATCGAGGATTTCAGTCAGTTCACGCCGAATCTGGCCGAGAAAGTCAGAGTAGTTTATCGGTTGTTCGCTTACCGGCTGCAGGGCCGTGTCCTTATGCCGGGTCTGCAAAAAGCGGCGCGCGCCTTCAATCGTAAACCGCTGGTTATAAAGAAGCTGCTTAATTTCCAAAAGCCGTTCCACATCTTTGCGTCGATACGCGCGATGCCCGGTGCCTGGCTTCTTCGGGCCAAACCCGGAAAATTCTGTTTCCCAAAACCTTATTACGTAAGGTTTAACACCGACCAGCTCCGCGACCTCGCCAATCCGAAAATAAAGTTTGTTCGGAATTTCCTGAGTTTCACCTGGATGTTGAGATGCACTGGTTATCGGAAGCATCAGCTTTTCATTGTAGCTACGATTTAAAGATATGCGAGTCACGCTTGGTCTTCATCCTGTGCGCGAAGCTTTGCGGGCGCGGCGTTCTTTAGACAAGGTAGTGATTGCCAAAGGTTCTGCCGGTCCGCGTATTCAGGAAATCGTAGATTTATGCCGGGAACAATCCATTCCGGTCCGCTTTGAGCCACGGGAATCGTTGGATCGCACATCGAAAGGCATTTCGCATCAGGGCGTGTTGGCCTTTGGCGCAGCGCATCAGTATGTGGAACTGGAGAGTGTGCTGCCGAACGCAAAACTGCTGGTGATTCTGGACGGCATCGAAGATCCTCATAATCTGGGAGCTATTATCCGAACCGCTCATGCTGCCGGAGCAAACGCCGTGGTGGTTCCCGAACGCCGTGCCGCGCCTTTAACGGAGACTGTATCGCGGGCTGCCGCAGGAGCTTTGGAATACCTTCCAATCGCGCGGGTAACAAACATCAGCCGGGCCTTAGAACAAGTGAAAGACGCAGGCTTTTGGGTTTATGGGCTTGACGAGCGAGGCACTCATATTTACGACCAGACTCAATACGTTACGCCCACTGCCATTGTTCTAGGCGCGGAAGGGCAGGGGTTGCATGAGAATGTGAAGAAACGCTGCGATTTCCTGGTGAGCATCCCCATGGCCGGAGCAGTGTCTTCGCTGAACGTGTCGGTGGCGGCAGGAGTGGTGTTGTTTGAATGGCGCAAACGAGCAAACAATTAAGCTAGACTGACACTCATATGTCACTACGCCCCTTTCTCATGGGGGTCCCCGTCGCCCTCTGTTTGTTGTTCTCTGTTTATGCTGAAGATCCTGTCACTGCCCGTCACGGAATGGTTGTGGCGCAGGAGCCGTTAGCGGCTGATGTCGGCTTGCAAATTCTGAAAAACGGCGGCAATGCCGTGGATGCTGCCGTCGCGGTTGGTTTCGCCTTGGCCGTAACTCATCCAGCGGCGGGCAACATCGGCGGCGGCGGTTTCATGCTGGTGCGTTTAGCAAACGGCAAAGTTTATTTTCTGGATTTTCGGGAAGCCGCGCCGAAACAAGCGAGCCGCGATATGTATCTAGGGCCGGATGGAAATCCGACCAAAGACAGTCTGGTGGGCTGGAAAGCTTCCGGCGTTCCGGGTTCCGTGAAAGGCTTTGAACTGGCGAGCAAAAAGTGGGGATCGAAGCACTGGAGCGATCTGCTTGCGCCTTCAGTGTCGCTGGCGCGCGATGGATTCGTGGTTGATAAAGCTTTAGCCGCTGAGTTAGGGTATCCCCACAGCAGTCTTGATAAAGACCCTGAATCGAAACGGATTTTTCTGCGCGACGGTAACCCTTATAAAGAAGGTGAAATATTTCGACAGCCGGAACTGGCCGAAACGCTCCAACGCATTGCCGCCCACGGAGCGCGGGAATTCTACGAAGGCGAAACCGCAAAGAAGTTAGCTAAAGCGATGAAGCAGCACAGTGGTTTGATTTCGCTTGAGGATCTGAAAGCGTACCGGGCATTGGAACGTACTCCGCTTGAAGGCGATTACAAAGGTTTTCACATCGTCACTTCGCCTCCGCCCAGCGCCGGAGGCTTAGGGATTCTACAGATGGCAGGCATTCTGACCGGCACCGGATACGAAAGCGACGGCCCCGATTCGCCGAAAGCGACTCACTACATGGCCGAAGCCATGCGCCGTTTTTATGCGGATCGCAGTGAGTACTTAGGTGATCCTGGTTTTTACCATGTTCCGGTGCAGCAGTTGCTAAATCCTGCTTATTTAACGGACCGGCGCAAAACGATCAAAGCGGACCAGGCTACCGCCAGCAGCAATGTTGCGCCAGGAACGATTCAAGCGCAAGCTGCCGGAATCCGGCAATACGAAAGTGGCGAAACGACGCATTTCAATGTGGTGGATGCTCAGGGAAACGCGGTGGCTGTGACTTACACGCTGAACGGCGGGTTTGGTAGCGGCGTGACCGCTCCTGGTTTAGGATTTCTGCTCAACAACGAGATGGATGATTTTTCGGCTAAGCCCGGAACTCCGAATATGTTTGGCGTGGTCGGCGGCAATGCGAATGCGATTCAGCCGGGAAAGCGCCCGCTCTCCTCCATGAACCCGACGATCATCACGCAGAACGGAAAACTTTTTATGGTAGTCGGCGCACCTGGCGGCTCGCGTATCACCACCGGCGTGTTTCAAGTGATGATGGATGTGATGGACTTCGGCATGAATCCGCAGGCCGCAGTAGACCTTCCCCGCTTTCACAATCAATGGAAGCCGGATGTGCTTTATTTGCAAAAAGGATTTAACCCGGAATTCACGGCGATCCTGGAAAAGATGGGATACAAAACAGAACGGACTGACGGCGTGGCGCGAGTCGAGGCGATTGTGGTGAAAAATAGTGTGCTGCAAGGCGGAACCGAATCGAAGCGGAACGGAAAGGTTGCCGGCTATTGAAGGGAATGGAAAAAGTTCTTTCTTCGCATCTTTTCGTTAATCATCGTTTAACAACGGTGTGGCTGGAGCGCATACAAGAAGCGGGTTTTGAGCATGTGGAAATTTTCTGCGCGCGCCAGCATCTTGACTACCATAACCGCGCCCAAATCGCGGAATTGAAGCATTGGTTTCAGGATTCAAAACTAAAGCTTTGGTCGCTGCACTCGCCCATGTACAACGACGAAGTGTGGGGCCGTTCCGGGCCGCAGGCGGTCATCAACATTTGCGAGCCGCGCAAGCCGAAGCGCGTTGCGATGGTGGATGAAATTAAGCGCGCCCTGGAGGTTGCCGATCAGATTCCGTTCCGGTATCTGATTCAACACATCGGCGTTCGCGATGAAGCGTTTGACGAAGAGCGCCTGGATGCGGCTTTCAACTCGCTTGAAGAATTGAAAGTCTTCGCCAAACAGCGTTCGGTGGAAATACTGATTGAGAACACGCCCAACGAACTGTCAACGGCGGAACGACTCAACTACTTTATGGGCGTCACTCATCTTAATCTGAACTACTGTTTTGATGTTGGCCATGCTCACATGGGGCAGGGAATCGCGGCGGAGTTTGAGATCATGAAAGAGCGCATCCGTTCCACCCATATTCACGATAATGACGGGAAGGATGATCTGCACCTATTCCCCTTGCAAGAACAAGGAACGGTGGACTGGAGCGCAGCGATGAACACACTGGGTTCGCGGCCTGAACAGTATCCGCTGGCGCTGGAACTTCGTGAGCAGCCCGGCGTGGATCAGCCTGTGAAGCAGGCGAAGCGAATTGTTGACGATTTGGAACAACTACTATGAATGAAGAATTAACCACAACGAGTTCGGAAGCCGCGACTGCTCCGCTGCCAAGCTTCGCGAGCACGGCGCCTGTGATTCGCATCAGCGAAGCCGAACAGCATGTGGGCGAGACGGTGCAGCTACGAGGTTGGCTGTACAACCTTCGGAAATCAGGCAAAATTGTTTTTCCGGTGCTTCGGGATGGAAGCGGTTTGATGCAGTGCGTTGCTGTTAAAAGCAATCTGCCCGAGGATGTTTTTGAAACTCTGAAAGGGTTAACGCAGGAAAGTTCGCTAACAATTACCGGCAAGGTGCGCGCTGAACAGCGGGCCATTGGCGGATACGAACTGGATGTGGAAGCAGCGGAAGTTTTGCAGCGGGTTTCTGAGGAAACGCCATACCCGATCACTCCAAAAGATCACGGCACCGATTTTTTGATGGATCATCGGCATCTCTGGCTGCGCAGCCGCCGCCAACATGCCGCTATCCGAGTCCGCCATGAAGTGATTAAATCCATTCGCGATTACCTGGATGGACAAGGCTTCACTCTGGTTGATACTCCGATCTTTACCCCCGCTGCCTGCGAAGGCACCACCACGCTCTTTGAAGTGGATTATTTTGAAGATGAGAAAGTTTACCTCACCCAATCCGGCCAGCTTTATAACGAAGCGAACGCGATGGCTTTCGGCAAAGTGTATTGTTTCGGCCCTACCTTCCGGGCCGAAAAATCAAAAACCCGCCGCCATCTGACCGAGTTCTGGATGGTGGAACCGGAGATGGCTTATGCCGACCTGGAAGATGTAAAGCATGTAGCCGAACAACTCATCTGCTATACGGTCAGCCGCGTTCTGGAAAGCCGCAAAGAAGAATTGAAAACGCTGGAACGCGATACATCCAAACTGGAAAGCGTCCTTGCTCCGTTTCCGCGCATGAGCTACGACGAAGCAGTAAAAGTTCTGCAAGCGAAAGGCAGCGAAATTCAATGGGGCAGCGACTTCGGCAACACCGATGAAACTTTGCTGACGGAAGAATCGGACAGGCCGGTGATTGTGGACCGCTACCCGAGCGAGATTAAAGCTTTTTACTTTCAGCCCGATCCGCAGCGGCCGGAAGTGGCGTTAGGCGCTGACATTATCGCGCCGGAAGGCTACGGCGAAATTGTGGGAGGCGGCCAACGTATTCATGACTTGGCGCTGCTCGAAAAAAGACTTCAGGAACATCAACTTCCGCCCGAAGCTTTCAACTGGTACCTTGACTTGCGCCGGTTCGGAACCGTGCCTCATGCCGGATTCGGCATGGGCGTGGAGCGCCTGGTTGCCTGGATGTGCGGACTGGAGCACGTGCGCGAAACCATTGCTTACCCGCGTATGTTGTATCGCACGCGGCCATAGGAACCAGCACACGTAACTGCTACTTCGGTTTCATCGGTTGTTACAATACGGGTTTCGTTTTCCCGCAGGAGGGAAGCTTCGTTGAGGGCTTTCGGATTACTACTCCGTTTTTACAGTTACCTGTTCCATCTGGCGGCAAGCGGCTTTTTTCTTGGCCTCGGCCTTGTTTCATTAATTACTTCTTCTCCGCTTCATTTGGATGCGCTCGGCTTCACCGATAACAATGCAACTTTGGGTGTATTCATCCTCGGAATTGTTGGTCTTGCTTCCACGGTGCTTTCCTTCACTGGAGCGTTCCGGCTTTTATTCCCCGGTTGGGCGGCGATTGTGGTGTGGTTAATGCTGAAAGGCTTTTTTCTGAGCGCGGCCAGTTTCAGCAATTGGGGAAGCTTTCGTTGGGCGCTGCTGCTCACCTTGGGCGCGATAGGAGCTTTTTTCGGAGCGCTTTGGACTTTAAAGCCTAGGCTGCGCCGTTAACAAACTTTTTACCCCAATCAGGCAGAGACTGCGCAAAAATTATAGCCGAACACGAACCAGCAGATCATTCAGCGGTTCGCGAGCGTTTGATTCGTTTGGCAGCTTGGATTCAGCGGCGGATTCTTCCAAAACCACCATCAAACGCTTATATTCAGATTCGTAGAAGCCGCGCTCATCAGCTTGGAGCAAACCTTTTTCCGGTCCTCTTGTTTTTCGCTCGATCAATTCTGCAAGGTAAGGCAATTTGAATTCTTCATTCAACGTGATGACGTTGGCTTCCACCTGTCCGGTACGCATCAGATGAATGCCCGTTAAAATCACACGGTAAACATACCATAACGGTTTCACCCGGGGCGGATGGTTCTTCTGAAATAAATCCCATTGGGTTGCAGTAAAACCAAGATAATGATGGCTGTGGTGGCGAGTAATGCAGCCGGAAGCAATAGTTTTCAGTTCAAGATGTTCCGGCGAAGTGTGAACAACTAATGGAGAATACAGTTGTTCCAATACATAGCCGTTTCTTTTCAGCAGCATTGTGAAGAATTTAAGAATGTCATGCGTGACGAGATCCATTTCAATTCCATCGTGCAAGCCGGAAAACTCGATCGTTTCCTGTTTGGGCAGCAGGCCGACGGCTTCTTTGGCTGGTAGTATATGAACACCGCGAATGTCATAATCCGAATCTGGCGATGGAAAACCATAGAGATGCGCTCCGCTCACAGTGGCGAAGAGCAATGGAAATGGGTGGCGCGCAGTTTCAGCCCGCAGCAGGTTGGAGTTTATCACTGTTTGTATTCTACGGAAGCGGCAAAACGACGCGCACGGATCAGGAATTCGTTTGCAACTGGATAATCCGGCTGTTCGGGCAGCGTAGTAGCTGCCAAAGCATCGTCCATTTCCCGATGAAGGGAAAGACGCCATCGCTCAACTTGTTCCCAAGACATTTCTCCCCGGCGGATTGCCAGAAGATCATCGCGGTATTGGTCGACTCGGAGCGGAACAAAACCTTGTTTTAATACGCCAACACCGGAAAGCAAAAGACGAATGAGATGCATCACGTGTTTCCAGCGTGCCTGCCCACGATTTCGCAGATCCTGTTCAATCTTTTTAAATTGAGAAAGCACGTAAGCGTTATAGGTGCGATGAACGTACTGCGAAAGAAAGATATGCCGCAGTTCAACTAATTCACGAGCTATTGGAGCACAGGTTTCAACAAGCGGCGAGTAAAGGCATTCCAGAACATTCGGATTTGCCTTCAAAGCCAGTCGAATGAACTTTTCAATTTCCCAATATACTTCTTCATTATTGATTTCCAACTGTTCTGGAACGCCGGCGAGCGACCAATGAAATTCTGCCGGTGGCAAGTAGAAACCACGACGGTCTACATCCGATTCTTCCTGCGCCAACCCGTATGCGGTTGAACCGACGATACAGCGATACATCACGAATGGATAAAAGTTTTGCTGATCCGGCGCTCCCGGTATTTCCGCTTGGGCGTGTTTAAAAATAACCAGATCGGTTCGACGGAAGCTTTCCTCCGAACCATTGGCGAAACGGATACGATAACTGTGCTCTGGAGCAGTTGGAGCATGAAGGACAGTACCGACTTGATTTCCGGGTTTAGTTAGAACTTTAGTGCCTTCGGGAATAATCAAGTGAACTTGTATTTCGTTGCGCACTTGCTATTTCAGTTTTCAGTTTAAAACGCAGGCGAGTGACTGATTTTCATCTTTGAGCGAAACTATAGGAAAGGAGCGCTGATTATGACCGACATTGACTGGTCGGGATGCCCGATTGTGGAACGAGACCCTGAAAAAATGGGCGGCGTACCAACTGTTCGTGCCTGGCGGCTTGCGGCGGATTCCATTGTCGAAAATTATGAGGATGGCATCTCGGAAGAAGAAATCGCGGATATGTTTGATGTTCCAATTGAGGATGTACGGACGATTTTAGCTTATGCTGAACAGGCCCGCAGCAGTGCGCATCCTGTTTGATAAGAATGTACCTAAACAACTCAGGCGAGCTTTTCCTGGGTATTTAGTCCAAACAGCGGCTCAACTTGGCTGGGAACAGCTAAAGAACGGCATTTTGTTAAAAACGGCTGAGAAAGCTGGCTTTGATGTAATGATCACTGCTGATCAGAACATCAGATACCAGCAGAACCTGATCGAACGCAAGATTGCGCTCGTAGTGCTAGGCTCAAACCGTTGGCCTTATGTGCAGGAGCATCTGTCAGAAATCGTGAGGGCGGTAGAGGCGGCACGTACTGGCAGTTATATTTTTATCGAAGTGCCTTTGCCGCCGAAACCGGAACGCAGTCTTTAAACCGCGCTTCCCACCAACTCCGGATGCACTACCTGATCCAGCATTTTTAATCCGCCCTCAATTACATCCAAGCCATGCGCCAGTTCTTCGCGGGTAATCACCAGCGGTGGGCAGATCCACACCATATTGAATCTGGAAAATGCATATAGGTGATTCGCTTTAAGGTAAGCCGTGAACTGCGCCATTTCCGGACTGGTGCCGTTAAAAGGAGCAAGCGGTTCCTTGGTTTCCTTATCTTTCACGAACTCAATTACGCTGAATAACCCTTTGGAGCGCACATCGCCCACGCAGGAATAATCGGCTTTCATTTGTTCCAGGCGTTCGCGCAGATACGCGCCCTGCACGTCCACATTGTGGAATATGTCTTCTTCTTCGTAGACTTGCAGGTTTGCTACAGCCGCCGCGCAGCAGACCGGATGGCCGCTGTAGGTTAAGCCGCTCCACAACATGCGCGTTTCAAAAAAATCAGCGATTTCTTCAGAAACCACCACCGCGCCCAAAGGCATATAACCGCTGGTCAAACCCTTGGCGCAGGAAACGATATCGGGCTTAATGCCGTAGTGTTGCGTTGCCAGCCACTTGCCGGTGCGCCCGAAACCGCTCATCACTTCATCGTCGATCAGCAGGATGCCGTATTTATCGCACAGGGCGCGTAGCTTTGGATAATAATCATCCGGCGGAACCAGCAATCCGTTCGAGCCGGTAATGCCTTCCACCAGAACCGCCGCAATGTTCTGCGGTCCTTCCATCTGAATAACTTCTTCGATATGGCTGACGCATTCGCGGCGGCACGATTCGGGAACCTTGCCGAACGGACAACGATAACAATAGGGATCGAACACGCGCACCACATTGGGCATGACCGGTTCAATGGGCCAGCGTCGCGGATCGCCGGAAGCGGTCATCACGCCCATTGTTGCGCCGTGATAAGAGCGGTAGCGGGTGATAATCTTGTCGCGCCCGGTGTACATGCGCGCGATTTTGATCGCATTCTCGTTTGATTCCGCGCCGCCGAGCGTAAAGAATGCTTTGGCTAAACCGGTCACTTCGGCCAGCTTCTTGCCCAGCAACCCGCGCGGCTCGGTGGCAAAGCTAGGCCCGGCAAAGCACAACGTATCGACCTGATCCTTGATGGCTTGCAGCACTTTCGGATGCTGATGGCCGATGTTCAGGTTTATTAACTGCGCGCTGAAGTCAAGCCACTTGTTGCCGCTTCCATCCCAGAACCAGACGCCCTCGCCGCGAGTGATGTGGATGGGATTCGAAGCATTCTGCACCGACCACGAGAACATCGTGTAATCGCGATTTTCTTGAATAATTTCCTGCGACGTACGTTCCACTGGATTCCTCCTCAGTTTTTCTTCAAACATTAAAAATAAAACTTAAGTGCAAACTGGATTTCCCGCTGGTCGTTCTGCCCGTCGCGTGTGGCCGTAATCTTTCCAAATGTGGTTGGATTCGTGTAATCAAGATAGCTCGGATTCGCGAAATTCGGATGGTTTGTCAGATTAAAAAACTCCGAGCGAAACTCGATGCGGGTGCGCTCTGTAATTGGAAAAGCTTTGAAAACAGAAAAATCCAGGCGATGAAATCCTGGTCCGTAGAATTGAGTAGGGCCGCCGCCCAACACGGAATAATCTTTCTGCCCAACCGTAGTTGCTACCGGTGGCGTAGCAAACGCACTGGCGTTTAACCAGTCATCCGGGCCTTTATGGTTGGCATATACGCTTTGCCCGACGTTCAAAAGCGCAATACAGCCAAGGCCGGCGGCGGTGGTGATGGGGCAGCCCACGGTTCCGGGCTGGCCGCCCTGCAAAGTGAGGATATAATTCGTACTCCAGCCGCCGAGAACTGCATTCACAACACCATTGCTATGGCTTAAGAACTTGCGCCCGTGGCCTACCGGCAGATCATAGTTTCCGCTCAGGTGGAAGACGTGAGTAATGTCGTAATTGCAAAGCTGGTAATCGCCTTGGATGCCGAAGCCCGGCAGAGTGGGAGCGCGATAACCATAGTTCGTTTCATTCAGCAGGTCAGTGGCATCCGTGCGGCATCGGGACCAAGTGTAATTAGCCAGCGTGGTTAAGCCAAAACTCATGCGGTGCTCGAAGGTGATTTGCAGGCCGTTATAGAAACTGTTGCCTTCAAACCGGGTGTAATTATCATAGGACGAGAAATCCGGAAACGGCGCGTAAGCAAGGCTGTTATACGACGGCGGCAACACCAGTTGCGGCGTGTTGGCATTGACGTACACGCCTAGGTGCCGAACCGTATTGCCGACATAGCCGACTTGAATGGAATCATTCGAAGCTAGCTGATATTGAACGGCCAGGTTGTAGCTTTGCGTGTAAGGCGTTGGCAGATGATAATCCTCGCCTTGGAATGAAATACCCACGGGACTCACCTGCGCCGGACTAAGATTGATTCCGCTTAAACCGGTTTCCAGGCTGGCATTGGTGCCGTTCGGAAACGTAATCGGCTGATTCGGAACGGTGTTCGCATAATCAATATGGAACTGAAATGGAAAGCTGCCCCAGTTATACTGCGACGAGTTTTCAAAGCCGCCGTAAAAAATTCCGTAGCCGCCCCGAAGAACGAGCTTCTGCCCAATCTGGTAAGCAAAACCCACGCGGGGAGAAAAATTCAGCTTTTGTACTTGCTGCAATCCCGGCTGCGAAGAACAAACAACCTTAACGCCGTCAGTAGCCGCCACCGTCAGGAAATCCGGGTTCAACGGAGTGTTGCAACGCTTCTGTGTAATCAGGTATTGCGCCCCGCCTCCGGCAGCCGGTTGAAAGTTAGACTGCGCTCCATAACGCTCCACTAAAGGCCCAAAGTATTCCCAACGAACTCCCAGATTTAAAGTAAATTTTGGCGTGATCTTCCAGCCGTCTTGAAAGAAAAGAGCATTGTAGTTTCGTTGGGAGTCGGTGTTGGCGTAGTTTGATTCAGTAACAAAATCAGGACCGCCCAGGTAATTGGTGCCTCCAGCAACGGAGGAAACTGCAGGCGACAACAGCAACTGGGCAATGCCGGTGTTGCCGGTCTGCGTGTTCGGCACATCGGTGTAGTTGCCGCTGAACGAGAAATTTCCCCGCGCGGCAGGCGGCTGCAGCACGGCAAAACGCACTCGCTGATAGGTGTAACCGAGTTTGATATTATGCCGGCCCGTGTTCTTCGTCAGGCTGTCGCTGAACTGGCCGACGGAACTGGTTTCAATCGAAGGCAGATAACCGCTGCTGCCTAAATTGGAAAGCCCCACAATAGTAAAACCAGGCAAGCCGCCGTTGTTGGTGGCTTGCGATACTCCATTAATGCCGAACTGCGCCGGAATGCCGTAAGTGGTGGCATTCGGCTGAGTACGGGCGCTTGCGATTCTGTTCACCCCGATGCGCGCTTCATTCACGAGGGTCGGAGAAAAACTATGCGTTTCGCTCAACACACCGTTCCAGGAAATAGAATTCTGATTACCTGAGCCGAACCCGCCTCCGTCCGCAATGCCTAAGAACGGCCCCGGGAGAAATTGCGGATTGCGCACGTAAGTCACGCGCGAAAACAGCGTGTCTTTGTCGCTGAAGGTGTGATCGCCGCGCACGTCAAACTGATCCACATCGTTGCTTAGAATTCGATTGCTCGTATAATTGTTAAACAAACCGGCGGCATTCGGCGTCGGATAAAGATTTAACAGCTTCACCGCATTCGGATCAATGCGGTTCAAAGGAATCTGATTGTTCGGAAACGGATCGCGCACAAAACCCAACTGCGCGCCGGAAGCGTCATTAACAGCGCGGGTAGTGGAAGGATCGAAAACCTGGCCGATCGCAAACTGACGGCCAAGCACATCCTGTCGAGTACCGCCCTGCGTTAGCAGTTCAGAAAGATCGGTGTAGCCGCTGCTTCTTTCTTGCAGCGTAGGAACGTTGTTCAGCGCGGTTAGTGCCTGCCGAATCCGCGTCCCCTGGTAATCCATGAAGAAGAACGTTTTGTTTTTCCTGATCGGGCCGCCGAGCGTGAAGCCGAACTGATTCTGGCGGTACTCGCCCTTTGCGAGGCCGCCGGAGTTTTCAAAGAAGTTCGCGGCGTCTAGTTTGTCATTGCGCAGAAACTCCCACACATCGCCATGAATTTCATTGGTGCCGGATTTCACGGTCGCATTCAACACCGCTCCGGCGTTCCGTCCCAGTTCCGCGCTGTAATCGCTCGTTTGCACCCGGAACTCTTCAATGGCATCCACCGGCGGCAGCACTGCGTATGATGTTCCATTCAGAAAATCCACCAGGTTTGAATTATTATCAATACCGTCCAGCAGATAATTGTTCTGCGAAGGCCGTACTCCGTTGGCCGTAAAAGAACCGCTCGCGCCCAATCCCCGGCCATCATTCTGGTTCTGCGTTACGCCGGCCGAAAGCTGCGCCAAGAACGTGAAATTGCGCCCATTTAAAGGAAGGTTGTTGATTGTTTGCGCTTCAATCACTTGTCCGACGGAAGCGTCCTGCGTTTGCAGTTGCGGCACTTCGCTTGTCACCATCACGGTTTCCGTCATCTGCCCCGGGGTGAGCGTTAGATCTACCAGCACGTGCTGTTGCACAGTGACGGTAATTTTCTGTTGTTCCACTTTCTGGAATCCGGTTGATTCGGCAATCACCGTGTAGTGGCCGATTTTCACCGGGTCAAACGTGTACTGGCCCGTTTCACCGGTTTTTGTTTCCTGAGTAATTCCTGTGTCGTCATCCCGAAGCGTTATCTTTGCCGCGCTTATCACTGCGCCGCTGGTGTCGTGCACCGTGCCGACAATTGAGCCGGCATCCACCTGCGCCGAAGCGGGCCGCTGCCCTATACAGAAGAAAATGAGTGCGCAAACACAGAACCAGAACGAGCACAATCTTGCGCTCCGAAACTGCCGTGAAGCTGGTACGGCTGGGAACATATAGCGTGACTAATCCTTTCGCTTTGAAGCAAAAAAATGAGACCAGACGAAATCATTCCTGAACGCACAAAGTTCCGGGATGCCATCCAGAGACCCTTAAAACAATTAAACAAGAACACGATCGAGCAACTGAGTGACGGCGCGATTCGATTCCATAAACGCGTTCCGATGATCCATTGCGCCAGCCAGATCGGAATGGGAAAAAGCAATACGCCCGAACGGCCCATCGCGTAGCGCATCGCGGGCGGCGGGCTTGCCGTCCGCGCCAAAAAAGAACCCCGGCTGCGGAATAATAAACGCGTGTCCGAAGCGGTTTAAAATCACTCCGGCGATGTCTCGCTTGGCGTCAAACCCGGACGCGCCGAATAGTTCGGTCATCTGTTCGCGCACTTTCTGTTCATAAACAGCGTAAGGCGTGGAAATCAATTCCGCGCGTCCTAAGTGCGCTTGCTGTGCAGCGGGCAAACCTGGTTTGGTCATGTCGATCAGGAACGTAAGCACCGTGGGAGAATCCGGCCCGATGGTAGGGGAATCGGTGCCGAAGGCGGCGCTTTTCCGTACTTCGACGCATCTGCCGAATCCTTCAAACCAGTTGCACCCGGAAATGCCCATCTTGGAAAGAAATCGCCAATTGCGAACCGCCACATTCACCAGCATGTACGGCGCGTAGAGCATCTGGTTGTAGGCGGCAAGGCGGTCCGCGCTCAAATCCCGCACCACATGTTTGGTCATCCAACCGCCGCCCGCCATCACTACCGTTTTAGCTTTGCAGCGATACACTTTGCCGTCGCGCGTGTAAGTGACGGAAACGAATTTTGCTTGGGAAGGTTCGCCTTCATGCTCCACGCGCACGGCAGTGGACCGCAGCCGGATTCGCGTTTGCGAGCCGGGAATATCCAGCGCGCTGAAGTTCACGGGATTTTTCCATGTGCTTTCCATTCCCCGCTGGCCTTCGATTGATTCCGGGATCAGCGTTTTCACCAGCAGCCGAATCAAGCCGGAGTTGCCGCCGGGAAACATTTGGATGCCGGTTTCCATCGAATCGTCCACGGTCGGCACGTTGCGCGACCATTCGTATTCCAGATAACCGGAAAGCGCGTCCGGCCCTAGGCCCAAACCGCCCGCGACATCCGTGATGGTCAGCATACGGATGGTTTCGCGGCTGATGCCGTAGGTCCGCACCCAATAATCTTCCAGACTCATGCTGTCCAATTGGCGCGATATTTTATCGCCGGGATAATCGTAGACCAGCGGCGGCGCGGCATAATCCGCATTGCGCCATTTCAACATTTCTTTGCGGGTGTCTTCTGAAAACGGTGTGTTGCGCAGGTCGTTCGCCCAAGGGTCTTTCACCCAAACGCCGGGAGTTTTGCCGAACTTCGCGCCGAAATAAAAGCCATATGTGCTGAGCTTGGGAAAGCCAGTCACGCGATAAAAACTGCGCGTCAGTTCCAGATCAGGCGACGTTCCTGACCAGGTTTGATACTGCCTGAAAGCGCCCCAATCGAGACCGATAGAATCGTAAACGCTTTTCAGAAAACTGTTGGGATAAGGCGGCTGAAAGTGAACCGAAGCTTGCGGCGCGTATAATCGCTGACCATCCACCACGAATTCATTCCGTTTAGCGACTCCCCCGAAGATGCGCGAATTGTCAATCACCAGACAGGTGCGGCTATCCTTGCTGCGCTGCTTGAAAAAAAGCGCGGCTGATAAACCGGAAAATCCACCGCCCACCACAACGCAATCGAAAACTTCGCCAGTGTCAGTGATGTCCGCCGGAGTTTTGTCGAACTTGCCGTCCCGCACTGCATGAGCGTTATGCACCACTTCTTCGGTATTTCCGGCGGTGCCTTGGTAATCGCCTTCACCCGTGTAGCCGGTCCAGCCTGCGCTCTGCGCCGTTACTTCTTGCGGCGTCATGCCGGTTAACAGGGCTGCACCGGAAGCAAGCAAAGCGCCGTCCAGAAAATCGCGGCGCGAAATCGGCTCCTGCATGCCGAGAATCTTACTCAAATGCGGGCAGCGTTGGGACATCCTTCTCCTTGCTGAATTACCCATCATCCTACGAAAAGAATCCAACGTTAACGTGTTTGGAAAATTTTAGTCGCAGAACAAACAACACATTGCAAAACCACTTGCATGATTGATGCAAAGATTCCCGAATCGGCTTTCAGCCACTTTCGGTACCTTTCGCAATTTGTCGTTAGGACACAGGTTAATATCAGTTTGACTGGGTTGTCAAGGTATGAGTGGTTTTACGCTACGCCAAAATTTCTTTCACCACATTGCCGCCCAAATCAGTGAGCCGGAAATCGCGGCCGCCGTGGTTAAATGTAAGTTTTTTATGATCGATGCCTAACAGGTAAAGCATGGTGGCGTGAAAATCATGAACGTGGCATAGATCCTTCACTACGTCATACCCGTACTCGTCGGTTTGCCCGTAGATCATGCCGCCTTTAATGCCCGCGCCGGCCAGCCAGGAAGAATATGCCTTGGCATGGTGGCTGCGGCCTTTCATATTCTGCACAGGATCACCAGGCTGACGGCCGAACTCGGTGGAAAAAGCCACCAAAGTATCTTCCAGCATGCCGCGTGATTTTAAGTCTTTCAACAGTCCGGCAATCGGCAAGTCCACATTCTTGGCGACAACCTCGTGCGTGCGCATATCAAGGTGCGAATCCCAATTAGTGTTCTGGTTCGCGCCGGTGTCCACTAATTCAACAAAGCGGACGCCCCGCTCCGCCAAGCGCCGCGCCATCAGGCATTGCCAGCCAAAGCCTTTCGTCTGTCCTCGCTCTAAACCGTATAGTTTCAGCGTGGCATCCGTTTCTTTGGACAGATCAAAAGCTTCCGGCGCTTCCTTTTGCATGCCGTAAGCGGTTTCAAAGCTCTTGATGCGAGCCGTTAATAATTTATCCGCATCGCGGTCCGCCAGATGATGCCGATTGAAATAATCCACCAGCCCAAGCTCCAGATCCTGCATCCCGTTCGGCAGCGCGCGCGTTACATTGGCAATCGGCTCGCTGCCTGGAGCAACGCAGATTCCGCGATGGCATGCAGGTAGAAAATCGGAATTCCACACCACATTTCCGCCGTAAGGAGCTTCCGGGGCTAGCACCATAAACGAAGGCAGATTCTGGTTCACAGTGCCTAACCCATAGCTGACCCAGGAACCCATGCTCGGGCGTATCGTCTGCACCGACCCGCCATGCAGCCCCATGTTCGCTTGCACGTGGTTCAAGAAATCGTTACGCATCGAGCGAATCAAACAAATGTCGTCCATGCACGAGCCGATGTTCGGCAGCAGTTCGCTCACTTCCGCTTCGCATTTCGCATAGCGCTTGAACTTGTAATTGGAAGCGATCAGGTAGTCGCCGCTATGCTGTTTGCCGTGGTCCGTTTGCAGCTTGGGTTTCGGATCGAATGTATCGATGTGCGAAACGCCTCCGCTCATATACAGAAAGATCACCCGTTTGGCTTTAGCGGGAAACATGGGCTGTTTCGGAGCCAGCGGATTTGTGTTATCGCCCCCCGTTGCCTGCGCTGAAGCGGGAACAAGCAATTCACTTAAAAGGCCGGGCAGCAGAAGCGAAACACCGCTTAAAGAGCGGATCATGCTGCGACGCGAAAACGATTGGGAGCTATTTTGCATACAAGTGGCCTTCGATCAATCCAAAATCATAAACTCATTGCTGGCGTAAAGAGCTTCCAGGAATACGCGGAAGGCTTGCATTTCCGCTTCCTGCTTGCGAACACCTTTGGCCAGATTGTATTGCGTGGCTTGCGCCAGGAAATTCTGCACGCGCGTCAGTTCCGCTGCTTCCGGCTTCCGCTGGTAAACGTGTTCAAAGGCGGCCGTGATTCGATCGCGAGTGGTGGAGCGTTCCGCATCAATCGACTGCATTAAACCAGATGCGCAGTCTTTCGGAAACTGCGAATTCAGAAAGTACAACGCTTGCAGCGGTGAAACGCTGCCTTCGCGCAGCGGCGTACTGAGGTTCGCGTCCGCGCCGTCAAATATGTCTAAATAAGGATGACGCTTGCTGCGCTGCACCATCAAATACATGGTCCGATGATTGGAATCGTAGAGTCCGGTAAAAGGATTGTCTAACGTATAATTCCAGGTTCCCGGCTCCGGAAACGGCTGCGGACCGGCGGGCTTCGCATCCAGTTTTCCCGATATCATCAGCATGGAATCCCGCACTTCTTCCGCATCTAAACGCTGCCGGGGATGACGCCAAGTGTAAAGATTATCAGGGTCTTTTTGTTCGTCTAAAGAGTCGTCGCTGCTCGATAAGCGATAAGCATGAGAAAGCAGCATCATCTTATGCATGCTCTTCATGGACCAGTTATTTTGAATGAAGCGCAGCGCCAGATAATCGAGCAAAGCCTGATTGCTGGGAGCTGTTCCCCGGTGGCCGAAATCGTTCGGCGTCGGCACCAGTCCGGTACCGAAATGGCCGAGCCACATCCGGTTCACCATCACTCGCGCGGTGAGCGGATTCTGTTCGCTGGCAACCCAATCGGCCAGTTCCAGCCGTCCACTGCCTTTCATGCTGGTCGGCAGTTTCCCGCCGCCTAAAACTTGCAACGTGCCGCGCGGCGCGGTATCGCCCAGGTCTTTCGGGTCACCGTAGTGTTGTACGCGGGAATCCACTATCGTGCCTTCACTCATCGCGTAAGCGCGTTCCAGCTTCGGCTCGTCTTTCATGATCTCCATGCGCCGCTTTTCCAAAGGCGGCAGAAGATCATCAAACAAATTCAGCTTGCGAACCTCGGTGATGGCTTTTCCAATCGCGGTGATTTGTTCATCCCAATCTTTATAGGATTGAGTTTCCAAATCTTTCGGATTGCGATACACAAAGCCGGATGGGAAGCGCTTTGTTTCTGCTCCGGGATGCGGGAAGTTGCTGCTTTCCAATATCCCGTAAATCGCGTAATAGTCTTTGGTCGGAATCGGATCGAATTTATGGTCATGGCAGCGGGCGCAGGCTACCGTTAAACCCAGGTAAGCATAGCCAATGTTGTCCACCGCGTCGCTTTGCACAAATTTCAGGTCCGGCGCATCTCCGGCGCGGCGCGAAATTGCTAAATATCCAGTAGCGATGGTGTTCTGCCAATGCTCATCTTCCGTTTTGGCAGGCAGCAGATCACCCGCAATCTGTTTTTTGATGAAACTGTTGTAAGGCTCATCGCGCTGCACCGCATCAATTACCCAATCGCGGTATTTGTAGGCTTCGCGCACCGGATAATCGGCGTTGTTGCCGGACGTATCAGCATAACGGACCACATCCAGCCAAATGCGGCCCCAGCGCTCGCCGTATGCTTTGGAAGCAAGCAGCCGATCCACCACTTTTTCATAAGCCTGGGGCGAACGGTCAGCCAAAAACGCGGAAACTTCCGCCTCAGTGGGCGGCAAACCAGTCAGATCGTAAGTGACGCGGCGAATCAGTGTTCGTTTATCCGCATCGCCCACCGGACGAAGACCTTTTTCCTGAAGCTTCGCTAATATAAAACTGTCAATCTCGTTGTTGACCCATCCAGCGGATTTTACGTCAGGAACTTTCGGCTGCACCGGCTTTTGAAAAGACCAGAAATTCCGGTCCGCCGCAGCAATCACGGAGGTGTCGATCTTTTTGGCGTTTGCCGGCCAGAATGCGCCTTCCGCTACCCACTGTTCAATAATCGCGATGTCGTTAGCTGGCAATGGACCCTGCGGCGGCATCTTGATGCGGTCATGATAATGAAGAGCCTGAATCAACAGGCTGTCCTGCGGGTGGCCGGGAATAACCACCGCCCCATCCTTGCCGCCCTTCATCATATCCGGCTGAGAATCTATCCGCAGGCCGCCGCTTTTCATCTCGGTGTGGCAGCCATAGCAATTCTTCACTAATATGGGCCGTACTTTAGTTTCGAAAAACTGTTCCTGTTCAGCGGTCAGTTTCGGGGAAGCTGAAAACGCGCAGCCGCACGCCAGCAGTGCGCCCCACGCCGCTAAGATGGGTACTCGCCGGAAGCGTTTTGTGATTGGCAGACCGAACCGCCAGGCCATTCTGAAATCTCCGAAGAAATGGTCAACTGAAGCGGACCACGTAGCCCTTCAGGAAAAGTTGTTGAAAACCTTGGAACGTCGAACTTCGAAGCTGACAGCCTCGAAAACTCGCCCGATAAAAGAACAATTCAGGAAGAACTGTACGAGTGTCTGTCATTTTCCCCGTTCCCGCCCATTCCTGTCAACTATGGCGGAGTCGGCTTCCGCGCATATTATTTGAAGCGTATCGTAAGTTTGCGAAAGTGTCAAGAATCCCCGGAAAACCTGAAAGATCATTCGGTTTAGAAGAATTTCTTTACTGCTTTCAGCTACGCTTTTTGTTTCCCGGTTTACTAATCGAAAAATAACGAAAGCAAGTACGAAAGGTGGATGTCGGTTTCCTGACAATAGTTACCCGTTAATTCGGCCCAGAAGGATTAAACATCATATCGGAACGCAGCACACACCGGTCACAATAAGAATTCTATTGGCAACGGCGCTGCCCATAAACATCCCTGATTATAGTGGGACTTAGGGATGGCAAAGCAGTTAGATAAAGCCATGATCCATACTTGGCGGCAAGCAGCGGTTAAGCTTGGCATCCGCATCATTGCGCCATTTGCGATCCATGCTGAAGGCGAAGAAATATGGTACGAAGCGTACATCGCTGATTTTGGCGGCCCTAATGGAACCGTGGTCAGCAGCCATCCAGCGTCAAAACCGGGTACCCGGCAGCAGCAGAACTATTATGCTTCAACTCTCTGGCCTGTGTACCGGATCTACTCCCGTGAACTCTTCATCGACACCTTAAATGACTGGCAATGGTTTGGAGCGCCTGGCCAGCAACCCTCGTGGTACACCGGTAAGCCGTAGTCGTAAACAGCCGCTCGAAACGAATAAATGAGGGTACTGGAAATGAGCCAAGCTCAGTTTCAATTAATTGGCAAGAACCTTGCGCTTCATTATGCGCATTCGTTGGAGTGAGTTGCTGGAAGAATGAACTTATGAGTGGCTTGGCTACCGTGCGTAGTTCGTGAACCGCGAGGAAGACCGGAATTTATTGTTCCTTAGCGTTCGTGACCGTACCCTTGCAGCTCTCTTAAAAAGTCCGCCACTTTGATGATGAGGATGCCGCGATAGCTCCCCAGCGGAAGCATGTGGCGTTTATCTCCGGTAATGATGTAATCACTCTTCGCGGCAGCGGCGCATTCCAATATCCAATTGTCGGAAGGGTCGGTTTTGATTATGTCGAGTGTTTCCGTAGGTGTTACGTAATTTGTAATGCGCTCGATTCTATCCTGCACGTCTCGCAGCGCGTTCTCTGGATAAACGAAGTCCTCGCGCAATACGCGCAGCACTTCCGATTTGATGGGGTCCGAAATGTCTAGCCGAAAAACTCCCGCGCGGGCTAGATCAAGAAAACGGCGGGGCGGGCCGCCAAAGTGTAAGCCGGAAATGTAAATGTTAGTGTCCGCGGTGACGCTAGGCACTCTCTAACATCCGCGTTCTTTGTTTTTAAGTTCCCGCTCTTGCTCGCGGCGCTCATGGACGATGCGATCTACATCATCTTCCTTGATGTCAAGCCTGCGGGCCTGCCGTTCCCCGAACTGGTAGATCTTTCTCCAGCGACGCTCTTCGATATAGGTTTCAACAGCCTGCCGCATCACTTCATCGAGCGTAACGTGTTCCGCCTGGGCGGCCTCTTCGGCTTCGTGCAGCAAGGCAGCGGGAATTGCGGCGTGCAGGTTTTGTTCCGGTTCCATAATGCTGGCTCTATTATCTTCCATTTTTCAGCTTACGCTAAACTTAGGCGAGGAGCATATTAATGCTTCTATTCGTTCAGCAACCCTCGTGGTACACCGGTAAGCCGTGGTCGTAAACAGCAACATAATTTACACCGTTACAGCTTCCCGGCTCTCGCTCATGTCTCGACTCACACGGATGACGTGGTAAAGGTTAATAGCAAAGATCACAAATGCAAAAATCAGGGCAGCCGGAAACATTCGGTTCAGCCAGAACTGAATAGCATTCCTGATTTGCAGCGATCGTGACGCTTCCACATGGGCGATGCTGAGGGAAGCTATCGCATTCGCTTGCAGCAGCCAGCAGAACAGCGCTGATCCTGAAACTTCGATGGCTAACCGACACGAAGCACGTGCGGCGGTCCAGTAAGGCTTGGTTAGATTTACGGCGGAAAGCGCGGTGTTCGCCACAGTAATCAGCAGGAAGCCCCAGAAGAAGTACACCCATACCGGTGCGAACGTGAATCGCACCCCGAAAATATCCGGCGACCAAGCCCAGCCGATCCACCAAACTGCGGTAACCAAGCAAACCAATACTTCGGTTGCTGAACTCACCCGCGAGATTTTTCTGATGTTGTGGACTGGCGGCAACTGGCGAGGATTCCAGTTATCCAGAAAATGAGTGCGCACTTCAATTCTCTGAAGAACTACGAACGCAACGGTGATTATACCGACAGTGGTAAAAGCGGCCGTCCACAACCAACTCACTGTGGCCGCGATTGTGGGCATCCAATTTGTGCCTGGATGCTGAATCCGATGAGTGACAAAGAAGATCACGCTAGAGAATGCGAAATAGGCTGCGGCCAGGCGCAACACAAACAGATACACGGGAAGCAAGATGGGACCGATTAGAAGTTGCTGCGGCGAGTATTGAGTGGCAACCACCAGCGGACTTCCGCGCTGCTTAATCAGCGATTCCACTTCGGCCTCGGTCAGTTTGCGGCCTAGCCGATCCTGCTGCTCTTCGATCTGCGAGTGAATGTCTTCCGACAACTCGGCGATGATGTCGCGCTTTTGTGTTCGCGGCAGCCAGAACTCAACGGCGTGCAGGTAACGCTCTAGAATTTCCATTGGTTTGCTCCTTTACTATTCCGTGCAGGGACGAATCGATAGCCTGCCATTCGGCCAGCAATTGTTTTAACATCTGCTCGCCTTGCTTTGTTAAACGATAAAAACGCTTTTTGCGCTTGTTTTCCTCGCGCCATTCGCTCACCAGTAAGCCTTGGCTTTCCAAACGGCGCAGCAGCGGGTACAACGTGTTTTCGTCAATCTCCAGCCGGTGATCGCCCAGGATTTTACGAAGCGTGTACCCATACTGCTCGGAACGAAGCGCGGCCAGGACAGCTAACACCAACGATCCGCGGCGCAGTTCTAAGCGCAGGTTCTCGAACAGATTAGGATTGGCGGCAAGCATAAACAGGTGACATATACTGTGTCAAAAACAGTATGCATGAAACAGGTTTAATTGGCAAGGGTTATTTTGGAGCGAGGCGGTTTGGACAGGCTTCAGTACACTTGGAACTCAGCGCGTTTATCATATAATTATCAGATAAAAATTTGGTAATCATGTTTATGCTTGATGCTCGTGAGATCCATCCATTAACCGATTTCCTGCGAAATCACAAAGCGCATGTGATGCGTCTGAAAGAAACGCATACCCCGGAAGTACTGACGATAAACGGTAGAGCGGAACTGGTGATACAGGACGCGGAAAGCTATCAATTCCTGCTAGACCGCCTGCATCACATGGAAACACTGGCAGCCATTCAGGAAGGAATGGCGAGCGCGGAGCGTGGCGAACTGAAACCTGCTACTCAGGTATTTGCCGAGATGCGAGCCAAATATGGCTTATCGCGTTAGCCTTGCCGCTCCTGCAGAAGCCGATGTTTATGCTGCCTTCGAGCGCATCCGTGAAGCTGCTCCCCAGCATGCTGAAAGCTGGCTTACCGGATTATTCGATGCCACTTAAGCCTTAATGAATTTCCTGCGCGCTTTCCGGTTATCTCGGAGGCGGGAGAGATTGGCTATTCAGCGCGTTACTGGCTTATGGTAAAGGAAAAGGCGTTTAGCGGATCATCTTTAATATTTCGACCTAGGAACAGCATGTGCGTGGGCTGTGCATTTGGCATAGCTCGCGTGACACTATTACTGCCGATGATGTAAAACCTAATCATGCTGGATTATGCCGTTTATAACGCATTAACTAGCTGTTAAGCCGTGAACCGTTTATCAGTACTCGGCAGTTCTAGAGAAAGCTCTAGAGACAAGTTAAACAATCGTTCAATTCTGCGACGAGTTGTTTTTTTTAGATTTAAAAATTGAGTTGTTTGCCTTTGGCATCTTGCCGTTTATCGCGATCTTTCTAGAAATTCGTTGTTGAGATGTTTAGCGATTGCTTCCGCCATAGACTGGCGGTTCTTAACAGCGCGTTGCTTGGCAACTTCATAAGCCCACACGACACGGTGCGACTCTCGCTCGACTAGTTGCACTGAGACTTCGCCGCTATCCTCAATTCCCATGCAATACGCAAACAAACAACGAGCTACTTTTGACGCCCCAGATTCTTTGTGGATTTCGACCGGAGAAGGGCGCAGCACGTATTCTGCTTCATTAGCTTCGGTAACTACTTGTACCGGGACGTGCTTCTTCTGTAATGCAGCCACAATGTTTACTTCAAAGCCACTGTCGGGTGCCACGTAGAGAGTCGGACCCATCGGCAGAGAGGCTGCAGCGGCCTGGAATGACAAACCAAAAACAAGCGTACAGACAGAAAAAAATGTGTTCCTCATGGGTTTTCCTACAATTGCTTTATCGACTTGATTGGGTTCTGGAAAGATCCAGAAAAAACCGGGTTGAGCTTAATTGATTATCGAATCCACTGCCGTCTGTCCGCCCATCTCTCAATCGTCGCCGGGAATTCCGGGAACAGGCTATGAGATCACTTGTCGTTACGGTGAAGTATTGCCTTTTTGCAATTACGAATTTACATAGCCAGTGCTAGATATTAGCCTTTAAATACCGGCAGCGCAGCTTTCCTATGCACCGATTTCAATACCGCCAGCTACTCAGGTCGGCTCCGGGCGGCGCTGTTTTCTGAATGCGCTCCATAATCTGCGGCAGATACATCTGGTTGTAGTGCAGGCGCGAATACCAGTTCGGCTGTGTCGGGTCGCCGTTCCAGCAATGTTCGGCGCGTGGTCCATAGCGAACTTCGCCCTCATACGGCACGCCGTGACCGGAAGTGCCTGTTTGCTTCAGGAAATCTTCCATCAGGTAAACCGCATCATTCAGAAAGTAAGTATCGTCGGAACCGACATAAAGATGGAGCTTGCCTTGCAGTTTCGGGCCGAGTGTTGCCCAATCGCGCTGCAAAATCGCGTTTAAATCGTAATGCTCATGCCAGTAATCAGCCGTGCTGTGGTCAATCACGCCGGTTTGCTTATCAAAGATCGGCTTCGGGTAGCCGTCTTCGCCAGTGGGAGAATAAACCGCCTGCCAGATGTCGAATTGTTCGCCGGAACGGCCATGATCGCCCAACGCCGCCTCATAAGCAACATTGTCACGCATGGAAATGAGCGTATGGCCCAGGTAATCGCGCATGGCAGGCTGTTCTACATTTTTATTCGCGCCTTCCAGATAGAACAGATTTTTCTGTTTGTACAAATCAACCGTCATGTAAGCATGAAAGTCCACCGGATCGGGGCAGGCCACGAACGCGCCATTATAGTGAGTCGGATAAAACATCTGCACGGCAAGCGATTCCCAGCCGCCAGTGGAACCACCATATATAAAACGCGCCCAGCCTTGCCCGATGCCGCGAAACTGGTGCTCAATGGCCGGGATCAATTCGGTTTCAATCGCATCACCATAAGGGCCAAGGTTCGCGGAGTTCACCGCATACGAATCGTCGTAATATGGGTTGGCATGTTGCAGTTTCACGATTAAAACGCGCGGCGTACCAGGCGCAATCCATGACTGATAGTTCTTGTAAGCTTCTTCCTGTTGAATGCGGTTGTAGCCGGCAAGATGAAAACGCTGCGAATAATCGGGCTTCAGATTCGAGTCAGGAGGAGTTTCGCGGAAGTCGTTGAAGCCGGTCACGAAATGATCGTGAAAGATCATCAGCGGGTAATGCGCTTGCGGGTGTGTATCGAAACCTTCCGGCACCAGAACAACGGCGGAAAGGAAAACCGGACGGCCCCAAAACTCCGTCAACAGCTTTGATTGCACGCGCAGGTGGCGAACATATTTGGTGTCCGGCTCGGGTTTGATTTCTGGAATCACATTATTCAGTGAAATAACAATCGGCGGCGCTCCGGGGCCGATGTGAACGCGCTGCGGGTTCGAAAACAGATTGCCGGGCGCTAAATTCCAGTGCTGGCCTTCGCCGCGATCCGGCGCGAGTTTGATTGTTTTCCCGTCGGAGCGGTGAAAGGTTTCGTAAACGTTCAGCACCGCTTGTGCTGTGTATTCGCCGGGCGGCACTTCCTGCAAGCCGGCTCGCGGATAGCCTTGCGCGTTGCTGCCGATGGATAACGGTTCATCCGGTTTCCAGCCGTCAACCGTGACCCCAAATACCATCTGCGATTTGGGCGTATCGTCGATCTGCATACGCGGCTCTTCGCTTGAGTCGTTTGACAACAAAAATAAAACGCGGCCGTTGAGCGGTCGGGGAGAACGCGAAGCGGGAAAGCGCACGGTAACTGTCTGCGCCGAACTTGTGAACGGCAGCAATCCTGAAAGCAATAAAAAAGCGAGCACAAAAAAGCGCATACCGGAGTATACGATTCCGGTGCTTTCAAATGCCTTACTTCGCAATCAGAACTTCCACGCCTTGCCGACGGACCGCCTCCAGCATGTCCGGCGTTACATTCTCATCTGTAATCAACCGTTTGATCTTGCTCAAACTTGCAATCACGCTTAAGCTGCGCCGCCCGAGTTTGCTGGAATCGGCCACAACGGTCACTTCCTGCGCGATCTCGATCATAGCGGCGTTGATCTGCGCTTCTAGCAGATCCGGGGTGGAAACACCCATTGTGGGATGAAAGCCGTCTACGCCTAAAAAAAGATGGTCAGCCGCTAGCTGCCGCAGTTGCGCTTCTGCCTGCGGCCCCACAAAAGAACCGGCCACGTGCCGCAGCAAACCGCCGATCATAATAACGGAAACCGTAACAATATGGGCAAATTCCTGGGCAACATCAAGCGCATGAGTGATTACAGTTAAGCCATCCAGTTTTGCATTTCTGATTGCACGCGCTACCTCTACCGAAGTGGTGCCGGAATCGAGAATCACCCGCTGATGGGATTTCACCAGCGTCGCGGCCAGCGATCCAATGCGGACTTTTTCGGCATGGTGAATAGTCTTTTTCACTCGCAGCGGGTAGTCGCGCCCGGCATCCTGCGGCAGCATCGCGCCGCCATAAGAACGAACCACCAGTCCTTCCCGCGCCAGATAGCCGAGATCCGCCCGCAACGTGACGGCGGACACCTTTAACCGCTGCACTAAATCATCTACTGCGACGCGGCCTTCCTGCTGCACGATGCTGGCTATTTTCCGTCGTCTTTCGTCAATTAACAAAGGTGATTGGGGTGCGCGCATTCAGTTCGCTACTTTGTAGCTGTTGCTTTCCTAGGGTGGAACTGCCTTGACATTCCTGTTTTCTGCCCTTACTCTGACCCTTTACTCGCAATTTTGAAAGATAACGCCTAATTCCGAAACCGGACTCGCCAAATTATTTTACTCCTGGCCTGTTCGAACAAATTGAGTTGAAGGAGAACTGGTGCGAACTTTGATGAAGTATTGCGCGGCGGCGCTGATAACCGCTTCCCTTTATGGGCAAACGAATAACGATGCGCTTTTGCAGCCCCGAAAAGTGCTCACTTTGAAAGCTGCTAAAGGCATGGCGGAAGCTGCTGAAGCAAAAGCGGTGGCTAATGGCACGCGCAACATCATCGCGGTTGTGGATGAAGCCGGCAACCTGCTTTACCTGGAGCGCATGGATGACGCTACGCCCGGCAGCATCGAAGTGTGCATCATGAAAACTCGCACTGCGGCTCTGTTCCACACGGCCACCAAAGACTTGCAGGACAGTCTGGCAAATGGCCGCAGCGTGCTTTTGAAAGTGCCGAATCTGCTGCCCGCCGAAGGAGCGCTCCCGATTCTGGTAGATGGTAAAGTGATTGGCGCAATCGGAGCCAGCGGTTCCTCCTCCGACAAAGATGCCGCCGCTGCGCAGGAAGGGTTGCAATGGCTGGCCGCTCATACGAAATAGGGAGCAAAACTTCGCGCCGGGCGTTTCTCTGCGCCGCAGCCGGAATAACAGCTTGCCGCTTGGTTCCGGCAGCGGAAAACGGAAAAGCGTTTGCTTATGTCGGTTCCTTCAGCTTCACCAAAGGACCGGAAAACAATGCGGGTGCGGGAAAAGGCATCTACTGTTTTGAAGTTGATCGCACAACTGGCGTGCTTACACAGGGAGCCGTGGTGGAGGACGCGGCAAACCCCTGGTGGTTAGCGATTCATCCTTCAAAAAAGTTCCTGTACGCAGCAAATGAGATCACTGCGCCTGCTGACACTTCTTCCGGATCGATCAGCGCGTATGCTATCGACGGCACAACCGGCGCGCTGCAACTTCTGGGCACAGTCAGTTCGCACGGCGCTCGCCCAGCGCAGTTAAGCGTTCATCCTTCCGGAAAATATCTTCTGGTGGCAAACTTCGGCAGCAGCAACATGGCCGCTTTCCCAATCAAAGAGGACGGCACGGTATCTGCTCCGAGCGATGTAAAAGTGAACTCCGGTGTTCCCGGTCCGCATCGAGCTACCAGCGGACCTCGCGGCAGCACCGCCGATAGCGGCCACGATAAAGCGCATCCGCATATGGTGTTGGCTGATCCGGCAGCGCGTTTTGTGGTGGAAAGCGATTTGGGTCTGGACGAACTGCTCACTTGGCGCTTCGATGCGAACACCGGCGTATTCACGCCTTCCGGTGCTTCTCCTGTTAAGCTTCCGCCCGGCGATGGGCCTCGCCACTTTGCATTTCACCCGAACGGGCGCTGGTTGTACTCTTTGCAGGAAGAAGGCTGCACCGTGGTCACCTTCGATTACAACGCGGAAAACGGCCAATTGAAACAGAAAAGCAGTGTTTCCACTGTGCCTGAGGGTTTTGTGGGCAGCGATTACACTTCGGAAATTATTGTTTCGCCCGATGGCCGGTTTGTGTATGCGGTGAATCGCTTGTACGACAGCATCGCTTACTTTAAAGTGAACAGTGACGGCAGTTTGAGCGCGGCGGGCGAAGCATGGTCGCACGGCGATTTTCCCCGGCACATCACTTTCGATCCGAACCACAATTTTCTGTACTGCTGCAATCAGCGCAGCGATGCCATCACTACATTTAAGGTGAACCGCGAAACCGGCGCTCTTACATTCACCGGGCAGTTCACCGCTGTCGGCACACCGGCCATTCTCGTGTTTCTCGCTTAACTTATGAAATTGTTTCAAGCGTTGTTCGTTTGGGGATTTATCATTTCGATGTTGCAGGCCAGGCCGCAACCGGTTCCCCGGGTTCGCGTCAGCATTTGGTATTGGCTGAATTCAGCGCCGAAAGACCAATGGCCGCGCGACTTTAAAACTATGCATGAGCTTGGCTTCACGGATGTTCTGCTGGTTTGGGGTCTCGACGCAGCGGCTTTCTCGCTGCGCAAAGCAGATTCTCATGAAGCAATTCGGGCAGCACAAAGCGCAGGCTTAGGTTCATATCTGTTCATCTGGCACGCTCGCCATAGTTCGCTTCCGCATCAGCCATCATTTCAGCAGATGGACCCTGCCGGACAGGCACTTTTTGCTTTCGATGCGTTCAACCCGCAGTGGCGCGCTACGCAATGGAAAGAATATCTGCAAATTTTGGCGAAAGAATATGGACCGGAACCGGGCTTATCCGGCTATGTTTTCGATAATTCATTTGCCATCGGACGCATCGGCACGATTGATGGTCCCGCACCTGGACCGGAGAACAACTACATTTCCTATAACGACGCTGAAAAACGCTTATTCGGTAAGCAACTTCCCGCTTCACCGGCAGACTCCGCCTGGGCCGAATGGACCACAGCGCGAAGCCAGTGGTGGGCAGCTTGGGCGCAGGATACAAAACGATACATCCGCGCACTGGACCACAATCCGCATCATGAGATCGTGCTGGAAGACGGAGAAAACGTCATTGATTCCGATACACTCAGCCGCGCTGGAATTAATATCAAAACCATCATTCCGTCATTCGATGCGATGGGCGCGTATTGGGCTCCTGCTTACAGTGATCCGAATGTCGATGCGAAGCTTGCCGATGGAGTTCACGATTATCTAAGCCGTATCCGCTCCGCCATCGGCCCGGACAAGAAACTGATTTTAAGCCTCCGCTTATCGGAAGGCGACAAAGAAGATACGTCCGGCCATGCTACCCAGCCCACGCTCAACCAAATTCAGCGTGCTGTAGATGCGGCTTTGCAAATGGGCGTTCGCCAGATTGATTTGTACGGCTTTCGCATCGGCGTTTACCACCTAGATAATACCGGTTGGCATCAGTATCAGCCCGGCTCCGGTCCCGCCTATCCGTTAACCGGACAAGTTGAACAGAAGTTCATCTGCGACCGCCCTGAACTCTGGGACGGTTTGAAGAGTTACCTGCATTCAATTGAGAACCCATCAGCAGGCAAGCAGCCTTAAGTCGAGCCGCCGCACCATTCCGCAATCGTGTGCGCCAGCACATGGGCGCAGGTGAAAACTTCCTCTAAATTGACAAATTCTTCCACGGTGTGGGCAAACGCGACATCGCCGGGGCCATAAAGAACGGCGGGCATATTTCCATTGTTGGTGAACAGCCGCTGGTCTGATCCATACGGCACGGCATAAGATCCGGGTGCATTGCCTAACAATTTTTGATGACACGCGCTTAGGCAGCGTACAATCGGCTCTTCCATCGAAGTGACACTTGATTCAAACTGGCCTTCAAACCATTCCAGCTCCGGGGGATATTCGCGCAGCCACGGATCGCACAACGCCGCTTGTTGAAGATGAGCGGCAAATTCAGCGCGGGCTTCCGTTAGGGATTCGCCCGGAAACACGCCGAATCTTCCCTCTGCGATCAGTTCATCGGGAACGGTGGAAGGCCAATCTCCGGCGCGAAGAGTGCCAATGCAGATCGGCGCAACATTGTCAGGATTCTCAAACAATGGATTGTGATAGCGCAAGTGCCGGTTTCGGTCAAGCTGTTCGAGCGCTTGAAACAAGATATAGAATTTCTCAATGGCGCTTACCCCATACACCTTCATGCTGGCGTGAATGGCGCGGCCCCGCACTTTGATGCGAAAGCTGAGCGCGCCGCTTTGCACCGGGCAGATCTGCAAACGAGTCGGCTCCATGATAATAACGGCTCCCGCTCGAACGCCTTTCACCAGCGTGGTCAGCGTTCCCGTGCCGCCGCTTTCTTCGCCGATTACCGTTTCCACCGTGACGCTGTTTTCTAATTGAAAGCCTAATTCGCGCAATGCTTGGCAGGCGAAAACCGCAGCGGTCACGCCGGACTTCATATCGCAAGAGCCCCGGCCATGTAGTTTTCCGTTTTCCACTACGGCCTCCCAGGGCGGAAAAGCCCAAGCTGCTTCGCTGCCGACAGGCACTACGTCGAGATGCCCATTCAGAATCAGCGTTCGTTCAGCCGCGCCGTTACGTCCTTTCCAGGTGCCCACCACATTCAGACGTTCGGCAAAGGATACGCCATCGTCAGAAAACGCCGGATGCTGTTCGAGATCCGCCAGTTCTGACTTGAGAATGCTAACATCCATTCCAAGTGTTTGCAGCTTGGCCGCAACCAGAGCCTGGGCCGATTGTTCCTGTCCAGGAAGGCTTCGCTGCTGTACTAAATCTTGCAGAAATCGAGTAATCTCCGGACGGAGTTCGCTGATTTTATGGGAAAGAGCATCGCTAAAACTCGTCATGTCTGACATTTGTTTGGTTGGTTCAGTTCGGATCATTGTACTGTTTGCGGTTTTGAATTTCCACCTGACAGCGGAAAGCCCCACTGCGGAACAGCATCTCTACCGGAAGCAGATTGCCGAGATGGATCAACTGCTCACATCCGTGAAAACAATTTCGCAAACGAACTTGAGTTCTGACGGGCGATTACTAGTCTGGTCTGCCCAAGGTGCAAAATCGGGAACGCAGTTCATTCAAGTTGCATCCGTTAACGGATCTCAACCGGTCCAGAAGATAACCGCCGGCGAGAGCGGTGCATCCTGCAACGAACAAGCGCCGGTGTGGTCCCCGAACGCGCAGCGGATCGCTTTTCTGTCGGATTGCCGAACTCCCGGTCAACTACAGCTTTATGTGGCACCGCTACGAGAAAATCACGAAGCGCAACAACTAACGCATATTGCCGGTTTTATCGGACAGCCGAAATGGTCGCCCGACGGTTCGAAAATTGCCGTTCTGCTGGTGAAAGATGCTTCCAGAAACCCCAGTCCGATGGCCGCGATCAAAACTCCGACTGGAGTGATTGATGATCAGGAAGTTACCGAGATCCAGCGCATCGCCATCGTTGATGTCGCTTCCGGCAAAACAAGCGAGTTGACGCCTGCATTCTTGTACGCATTTGAATTCGACTGGTCCCCGGATAGCCGGACAATCGCCTTTACCGCCGCGCCGCCGCCCGGCGATGATAACTGGTACGTCGCCCAGCTTTACACGCAATCGGTATTGGAACTCGTGCCCCGCTGCATTTATAAACCTGCTTTGCAGATCGCGGCGCCGCGCTGGTCGCCGGATGGTAAGTCGATTGCGTTCATCACCGGTCTGATGAGCGATCAAGGAGGAACCGGCGGCGAAATCTACGTTGTTCCATCGTCGGGCGGAGAACCCAAGAATCTTACTCCGGGAAGGCTTTCATCTCCTGCCTGGCTTGCCTGGCGTTCAAACGCTACTATCTTGTTCACTGAATTCAAAGGCGGCTCCACCGCAGTTTCGTTTTTAGATGTTCAAAGCGGGAAAACTACCGCGTTGTGGGAGGGCGGGGAAACCATCCATGCCGGGCCGGACATAAGCAGTCTTTCGGTCGCAGCCGGAGAAGGTTCGGCAGCGCCCGTTGTGGCTGCGGTTCGAAGCACCTGGGCCACGCCGCCGGAAGTGTGGGCCGGTCCGGTCGGACATTGGCGGCAGATCAGCCACGAAAACTCATATATCAAGCTGAATCCGGCCAGAGCGGAAAATGTTTTCTGGAATAACGGCGGCTTTCAAGTGCAAGGGTGGCTTGTTTTTCCGAACGGGTTCGATCCGTCCAAGCATTACCCGATGATTGTATCCGTGCATGGCGGCCCCGCCTGGATCTTCACTCCCAGTTGGACCACTTGGGATTTTGACATGGCCGTGTTTACAAAACTTGGATATTTCGTTTTTTGTCCCAATCCGCGCGGCAGTTATGGCCAAGGCGAACGTTTTACTCAAGCGAACCGACGCGATTGGGGGTTTGGAGATTTAAGCGACATCCTCACCGGAGTCGATGCCGTTCTCGCCCAACAGCCGGTTGACAAAAACCGTATCGGCATCACCGGCTGGAGCTACGGGGGTTCCACCACCATGTTTGCCGTTACCCAAACGAATCGCTTTCGTGCTGCTGTAGCCGGCGCAGCCGCTTGCAATCTGCAAAGCTATTACGGACAAAACTCAATCGACCAATGGATGCTTCCTTACTTCGGAGCTTCCGTTTACGACGATCCAGCCGCTTATCTTCGCAGTTCCGCCATCACTTATGTGAAACAAGCGAAAACACCCACGCTGATCGTTGTCGGCGAACGCGACGGCGAAGCGCCACCGGCGCAATCTTTTGAATTCTGGCACGCGCTGAAAACCATGAAGGTGCCGACGCAGTTAGTCGTTTATCCCGGCGAAGGCCATAGCTTTTATAAGCATGAAGATCGCGTGGATTTAAATGAACGCGCGCTGGAATGGTTTATGCGCTATATGCCCGCGCAGTAGAAAATCAAAAACCATGCCGCGCACCACTGCCCGTCCCATTCTCCTCATGCTGGCAAGCTTCACTTTTGTCAGTTATCTGCTGCGTACTAACATCTCGGTCGGCGCTGAACTGATGATGCCTGCCTTGGGCTTATCGAAAATTGACATGGGCCAGATCTTCACCAGCTTTCTGATCGGCTACGCCATTTTCCAGATTCCCGGCGGGATACTAGGCGACCGGATCGGCCCAAAGCTGACGCTGGGCGTTTCAGTTCTCGTTTGGGGCATTTGCACGGTTCTAACTGGAACAGTCAATCACTTGTTTACGCCATTCGTTTTTCTTTGGATTGTGCGATTTGTCTTAGGTCTGGCCGAGGCAACTACTTATCCGGTGGGAACGCGCGTGGTGTACAACTGGATACCGCCTGCTAGGAGAGCTTTCGCTACTTCCTTGATGCTGACCGGAACTTCGATTGGTGCTGCTGCCGCTTCGCCTTTGATGTCCTGGTTGATGGTGCGGGTAGGCTGGCCGACAGCTTTTGCCGTTACCTCCATCGCCGCATTTGCTGCTGCGCTTATATGGTTTATTTTTGCTTCTGACGCGCCCGTTGATGCCAGTCCGGTGAATGCTCCTGAAGAAGACTTCCGGGGAGGATTAGCCGACATTCTGAAGTCGAAACGAGTGGTTCTGCTTTGTTGCAGTTACGTGTGTGAAGGCTACGTTCTATTTATCTTTGTGTTCTGGCTTTACATCTACCTGGTGGAAGTGCGCGGTTTCAGCATGTTAAAAGGCGGCCTGGTAGCCGCTCTACCCTGGATCACGGGCCTTTGTTTCACGCCTTTGGGCGGCTTTGCCGCAGATCGTTTAGCCGCTTCCCACGGTCGCATTACCGGGGCGAAATACGTAATCATGGCGTGTTACTCAGCATCCGGTTTAATGTTGTTTGCCGCTGCTTATTCCGCGCAACGGATTGTCTGCATTGTGGTTCTCTGCTTAAGCGTTGGTTTTCTGATGGCCGGTGAATCGCCATTCTGGACCTGCGCGGCTTATTTTGCAGGCAGACGCGCCGGAACCGTGGCTGGAATCATGAACACAATGGGCATCTTGGGCGGCATTGCTTCCACATCACTGATTCCGATTCTGGTTTCGCGTTTCGGCTGGCTCGCCGCGCTTTCTTCCGGCGCGGCGATGGCCTTTTTGTGCAGTCTTAGCTGGATTGCGATCGGAATGCTGAAGCCCGAACAACCCTTATCAGAACAGCAGATGCAAGCTCATTTGAATGAATCGGGGACTGCCTAAAGTATGTTGAATAATACCCAGGCTGCCTTGCGGCGGATTATTTAAGCTCGGCGGATTGCCGTAGCTGTAAAACGAAACGTTGTTGTTCGGCGTATCGAAACTTGGGTGGTTGGAAACGTTGAACGCATCCGCGCTGTAGCGCAGCCGCACCCGCTCAGTGATGCGGAATTCTTTAGTAAGGTTCACGTCGAATCGCACTTGAAAGGGACCACGAAATAAATTGCGGCCTGCGTTCCCGTAACTCGATTCATAAGTGTCGGCGATGCCCTGCGCATCTACCGGAGGCACGCCGTTTTGTCCGGGAAGAAGAGTGGGAATGGTAAAGGCGTTCACATCCAAAACCGGTTTTCCCGCATTCACGCCGGTGGTACCTTGCAACTGCGCTTGCCCAGCGGTTACGCCCGGCTTCAACGGCACCAGCGGATTGGTGATGTAGTCATTCAAACTGTAATATTGGCTGGCGATGGACCCGGAATAATCGTAAACGCTGTAGGGCTGACCGCTTTCCGCTACAGTCTGCCCGCCCACTTGCCAGCCGTTCACAATGGCTCCCAGAAAGTTTTGATGGCCTCTCACAAAATTAGGAAGTTGATAAGTGTAGTTCACCAGAAAAACGTGTGTGCGATCATAATCAGCCGTGCCATATCCTGATTTTGGATTCAGCGGATCGTTGCCGTTATAAAACAATCCTAAGCCGCTTTGTTCATCAAGGGCGTGTGACCAGGTGTAAGACGCCGTGAACTGTAGGCCCTTGGCTAACCGCTTTCGCACCTGGAACTGCAAAGCATGATACCAGCCGATTCCTTCCGCCTTGTACAAGACGGAATTTGGGCTATAGCCGATATACGGTACGCGCAGATCGGTGTTGCCGCCGGTGGTGCTGAAAATCGGCTCATAAGCGTTTACATTGCCGTTTGCGTCCGTGGCATTATAGCCATAAGAATAAATTTGGCCGTTAATCGGGTGCTGCGGCGTAGCAATGCCTGGTTGATTAAAGGGAATCGGAAGCACCTGATGCAGACTGTGATTGCCGACATAGCCCAGGCTAAACAGCAAATTATTAACTGGTTGAAATTGTAGATCGAAGGTCCAGTTTTCTGAGTAAGGCAGTTTGGCGTTCGGATCGTATCCTCCGAACAGGAACGGGCCGAACTGATTACCAGCGGGAAAATTGCCGCTGGTAAGCTGGCCGATGTTCGGCAGCAGTGCTTGAAACGCCCCGGCGTTCACGGGCGGCGCGGCAGGCCGAGTGGTTCCAAACGGATTGGCAAAGGTTGCGCCTTGCTGCGCCACTACCGGAATCACAAAAGGCGGTTCCAGGGTGACGCCGAAAGGCCCGTTATATCCGCCTCCCGCGCTAGGCGAGAACTCGCTGAAGAACTGGCCGCGATCGTAATACAAACCGAAGCCGGTGCGCATGGTCAACTTGGGCGTGGCGGTCCAGGCAAGGCCGATGCGCGGCGCAAAGCCCCACTGGTTAGAGCGCATGGTGGAGTTACTGACTCCGGGCGTGTGAAAGTTCTTGTTGTTTCCCGCAAACACAATTCCCGAGTTGACGATGGTGTCGGTAGCCGCATCATACTGATACGTGTTGCCGTAGAGATTGGTCAGGTTTCCGTACTTCTCGCTGAGCGGTCCATCATAATCCCAGCGCACGCCAAGCGTGATGTTCAATTTGCTGGTGAGTTTGTAATTGTCATTAATGTATGCGCCGATTGTTTCCGAACGGTAATAACGGTTACTGTTCCCATTCAACAAAGCAGAGTTGATTCCGGGCTGTACATTGCCTTGTAGAAAATCAGGAAAGTTAAGAAATTGCAGGCTGGCCTGTTCGTTGTTCCGGTTGATAATGTTCAGTTGCGTGTGGTCCCATTGGGCGCCGATTGCAATGCTGTGGCGTCCCACTGTCCAGCCGAGCTTTGATTCGTATTCCCACTGATTTTGGAACATTCCGGCGTTGGCGAAGTTCGAAACTGGGCCAAACTGAAAACCGCTGAACAAAGCTTCGTTTGCCGTGTTGATAATGATTCCCGGAAATCTGCTGGTTCCGAACAGATTGATGCCCGCATCAGCAGGCGTAAGTGCCTGGGATGCGGAAGCATAAGCACGTAACCGAGTGAAGCCGACACGTTGTTCCCAGGTGAGCGAAGGGCTTAGAATTACCGTGTTGTTGAGTGTGCCTACCTGGCTGCCCGCTTCAAGCGTTTGCCCAAATCCTAAAGCGTTGCTTTTTGCGCCGAATGGGTTGGTGGTCGGGTCATTTTGGATGTAATACTTGCCCGACAGCCGGTCTTTTTCGCTGAGAATGTAGTCAATATTACCGCTGCCCTGGTCTACATCTGATTGCGAAGAAGGACCAGTAACAATCGCATTCCCGCCAATCTGCGTAGCCGCTGTGGGCGATACGTTCGCGCTCGGAATCAGATACTGTCCGCTCGGTAACTTAAATTGGAGCAGCTTAAGAGCGGCAGGGGAAATCGAACCGGGGCTGATTGTTGTTCCGAAATCTGCCTGCGCAACTGCGGCCAAGGCTGTCGGACTGCGATCGTCAGTAAGGGTTTGGGGAACAGCATCAATCTGTTGTCCTAACAACGCATCGCGGACCCGCACGCCCTGGTAGGCGGCAAAGAAAAATAGCTTATCCTTGAAAATCGGGCCACCGAAAGTTGCGCCAAACTGGTTTCTGTTCAACTTGGGAACTTTTTGGTTGTCCGGAATGGTAGGGTCCGCGTTGCGGAAAAACGGCGCGGCGTTCCAGAAGCTGTTTTGGAATTTCTCGTACAGCTCGCCATGAAATTCGTTGGTGCCGGATTTAGTGGTTACTCCGATGTGCGCGCCGCTATTGGAGCCCTGCGAAGCATCGTACATGGACGCGTCCACGCGAATTTCCTGGATCGATTCCGGCGCGGGTGTCGGCAGTGCTTGTCCGATGGCGTCGTATACCGACGTGCTGGTTTGAATATCGCCGCCGTTTCCGAAGTTCTGCCCTGTATTCAGCACAAACCGATTTCCGGCTACCTGGCTGGTGGACTTGCCGTTAAATAAATTATTGGTGCTGACCCCATTTAACGAAAAGCTGTTGCTTGTGTCACGCTGGCCATTAGCGAAAATAGCTTGGTTGCCCAAACCCGCATTGGAGCCTGAGCCGCCCAGAAAATCTGCGTTCACGCCGGGGCTCAGAATAGCAAGCTGCGTGAAACTGCCGGTGCCAAGCGGAGTCTGTTGAATAGCAAGCTGATCCACCACATAACCGTTGGTGGTATCCACTTGGTTCATCAGCGGCGTTCCAGTCACCTCCACCGTAGTGGTTTGTGTGCCTACTTGCAGGGAACCGTTCACCGTAGTGGTTCTGCCGCCCTCCACCAGAACTTCGGGGTGCGACTCGGTTTGAAAGCCCTGCTTTTCGAAGTTCACGCTGTAAGTTCCGATGGGAAGGTCTGAAGCCAGATATGTGCCGTTCGATTTGGCTTTCAAATTAATCGCCAGGTTAGTAGCGAGATTGCGAATCACAATCGCCGTGTCCGCTACTGCTGACCCGGAAGCATCCTTCACGGTGCCCGTTAAAGCTCCCAAAGTCTGTTGGGCATAAAACTGATGAACAGATAAAAGACCAAATGTAAGAACAAGAATGGCAACGCGAAAATTGAATTTCAATGAAAACTCCTCCGGAAACAAACAAAACAATAAGGATGTCAGCAGATCAATCAAGATGTATTAACAATTGATGACGAATGGATGAATGCGCCCGACTGAACTTGGTTTCGCGGCAGAATCGAAGCAATAAGTTTCGGCCAACGCTCGATTGTAAAACACGGAACGCAGCAGATAGTTCTTCGAAAGAATCAATTATCACGATAAGTGCACCTTGCGCTTACCGGATTTCTAAACCTTTTCCCAGAACTGCCACCACAATTTCTGCTAGTTCGCTTACTCTCTTCTCCGCATGGGCATTTTTTCCGATTAAACCATCAAGAATAAGCAAAGCAAGACCATGCACCGAAGCCCAACAGGTAAGAGCAAGAGCTTCCACATCGCCTTCCGCAATCAGTTGGGTTTGCTGGCCTTCTTCAATAGTCCTGGTCAGAATCTTGTATGCTCCGTGCGCAGCTTCTTCTAAAGGCTCAAGCGCAAAAGTGCCCATGAGTTTGTCATCAGTGGGTGGAAGGCAGACTTCGAAACGGGTGAGCAGGCGGAACTGCGCCGGATGATCCACCGCAAAGCAAACATAAGCAATGCCAATCGCGCATAAGTGGTCCAGAGCATTTCCTTCTTTTTCCTCACAAGCTTGCTGGAGAACGAGCGTCAAATGCTCGTAGGTTTCAATCGCTAACCCTTCCACCAGCGCCGTTTTATCGGCAAAGTGATGGTACGGGGCAGCATGGCTGACTCCGGCCCGGCGCGCGACTTCGCGCAGGGTGAAACCGTCAATGCCGCGTTCTTCCGCCAACTGCCGGGCGGCATCGAGCAGGGCGCGCCGAAGGTCGCCGTGGTGATAGCTCTCCTTTTCACTGGAATTTTTTTTCGCCAAAGCTGAAACTGATCTTGACACTGGTAAGATTCTACTATATCTTTACATTGTAAAGATCAGAATGCCGGTAAGGACATCCGGGTCTTCGCAGGTTTTATCGTGACTAGAATTTCTCATTGGCGCAAGTGGAACTGGTTTTTAGTTTCTCTCCTATCACTTCCATTGTGGGCGCAGGAACAGCCGCTCACCCTTCAAGAAGCTGTTCAGCTTGCTTTGCAGCATAACCGCTCGCTGCAGGTTTCTGGAGCGGAGGTGAAGCGCAGCCAACAACAATACCTGGCAGCGGCAACGCAGCGTTTGCCGCAGTTCAGTCTTCTGGCAAATGGCGGCGAATTGTTGACGAGGCCGGGACTACAATTTCAAGCCGGCGCGCTCGGCAAACTGGCGGACGGATCATTGGTGCCGGCAACAAACACGACCGTGCAGACTCCGCGTCGGCCGGCAGCGTTTGTGTTCGGCCAAGTTAATCAACCGTTGCTGCAACAACACCGCATCCATCTGCAATTGCAAGAACTTCTCACCGCGGAGCAGATTGCCGGGGAGAACCGCCGCCAATCGGAACAGGAAGTGGTAAATCAGATGCGGCGTCTTTATTACGCGATCGTGGCGGCGGAAAGTCAACTGCGCAGCGCCGAAGAAAATATCCGGTTATACCGGGAACTGAACCGGTTGGTGGATGAGCGGGTTACACAACAAGTGTCGCTGAAATCGGAATCGCTCGATGTGAAAAGCCGGCTCGCTCAAGCCGTATATGAATCCGCAGTGCCGCGCGACCAGATTGAGGACAACAAGGAGCAGATGAACATTCTGCTGGGCCGTCCAGTTAACACCGAGTTTGCAGTGGATTTAGTTGAAAAGATCGCGGAAGAATTGCCGGATTTAAGCGCGGCCCAACAGCAGGCAGGTGCTAATCGCCCGGAAATCCGCGCGACGGCACTGGAAGTGAAGCGCACTGACTTAGCGAGGCGCGCCAAGCTGGCAGAATATCTGCCGGATGTCAGCCTCAACGTATCCTATTTTTCTTTTTCGAACACCAACACTACCTTTCTGAATAATCTGGCGAGCGCCGGTTTGCAAGTGCAGTGGGAGCCGTTTGATTGGGGCCGCAAGCGCCATGAAGCCGCCGAAATAACAGAACAGGAAAGGGAAGCGCGGTTAAAACAAGCAGATACAACGGCCAATGTGACAGCGCAAATTAATAGTGCCTGGCGCAAACTGCGGGAAGCACACGAACTATTAAAAGTCTGCCGATTGAAGCAGGACGGCGCCCGCGAAACGGTACGCGAAACACAGATCCGGTTTGAACAGAAAGCGGCGCTGCTGCGCGATGTGCTGGACGGGCAAACCACCAAGACGAATGCCGATAACCAGATGCGCCGCGCTATGGCTCAGTTCTGGACGGCTCAAGCTGATTTCGATCGCGCTGTGGGCAACGACGTAGAGCACATTAAATAAATGAACAAGCAAAACAGTGTTTTAATTCTGGTCGTAGGAAGCATGTTGATTTCTACCGCTTGCCAGAAAGCGGCAACCGCCACCGCTCCTTTGCCGATAGTGCGGACTGTTCGCGTAGGCGAAACAGCCGCTGATAAGAGTGAAACCCAGCTCAAATTTTCCGGCGTGCTGGAGCCGTACCGGCGAGTGGATCTGGTGTTTCGCGTAGGGGGTTATGTGGAGCATCTGGCGCAGCAGCGCGGCAGCGATGGCCGGATGCGAGCACTGGAGCCGGGAGATGTGGTGCGGAAAGGTGAACTGCTCGCAACTATTCGCCCGACGGATTACCGGGCGCGAGTAGACCAATCCTCCGGAATGCTGGCGGAAACCCACGCCGCTGAAGCGCAAGCGCGGGCGCAGTTGGCGCAGGCAGCAGCGCAACTGGAACAAGCCGAACAAGATTGGAAGCGCACGCAGGTTCTGTTTCAAGCGGAAGCGATCACAAAACCGGATTTTGACGCGGCCAAAGCAAAACATGATACTTCGGTAGCGCAAGCCGATGCCGCGAAAGCCGCCATCACCGCCCAGGAAGCGCGGCAAGTACAGGCGCACGCTGAATTAAGCGCGGCACAGGTTTCGCTTGATGATACGGAACTGCGTTCTCCTTTAGATGGCGTGGTGCTGTCCCGCTCGGTGGAAGTGGGAACATTAGCGGGAGCGGGAAGCGCCGGTTTCTCGTTGGCTGAAATCAAGCTGGTGAAAGCTGCGTTTGGCGTGCCGGATGTGGACCTGCGGCAAGTACAGGCTGGAGCGCGGCTGCCGGTCGCCATTGAAGCTTTACCCGGCGAATCGTTTACCGGGGTAGTAACTTCCGTGGCGCCGATTGCGGATGAAAGAACGCGCACCTACAACGTGCAGTTGACTCTCGACAATCCGAAGCTGCGCTTAAAACCGGGCATGATTTCGAGCGTTGCACTCCCTGGATTACAAAGCCAAAGCGCACCCGCGCTCACAATACCGCTGACTGCATTAGCGCGAGTCGGCACGGGCGACAAATCTTTCGGCGTTTACAAAATTGTGGAAAGCGGCAACCAACAACTGGTCCGATTGCAGCCGGTTGAACTAGGCGCAGTACGCGGAAACCAAATTGTGATTGCGAAGGGGCTGGCGGCAGGAGAAGAAGTTGTGCAATCGAGCGGCGGCCAGTTGGCTGATAAACAAGCCGTTACGGTTGTTCGCTAGGAGAAGCGATTATGGCGCATAAAAGCGATCAAGAACTGATTCGCACGACCCACAATACATCTCGGTTTTTCGTGGAACAACCGCAGATTGCCACCGTGCTGCTCGTGGCGGTGCTCCTGTGGGGCATCTATGGCTATTTTCACATGCCCAAGCGCAAAGATCCTGATATTCCCGTGCGGGAAGCGATGGTAGTTGTGCCTTGGCCGGGCGTGAGCGCCGAGCGCATTGAGCAGCTTGTCACCAAGCGCGTCGAACAACAAGTGGCGCAGAACACGAAAGTGACGGAGATTCAGTCTTTTGCTCGCACCGGTGTTTCCGTAACAACGCTGGAACTGGACGAAAACAACATCAAAGATTCAGCGAAAGAATTAGATGATGTGAAAGGCAAGTTGGACGCTATTGGCGAACTGCCGGAAGGCGCGGGACCGGTGCAGTTCATCAAGGATTTTGGCGATACGTCCACGCTGATGTTGACCGTGGCCAGCCCGCTGGTAACGGACACGGAAATTGCTTTGCGGACGCGGGAAATTGAACCGGTTCTGCTTCGCGCGCGCGGCGGCAATGCGGGCCCGAATGCTTTGAGCGTGGTGTTTTGTTTCGGGCGCGATCTTGATCAAAACGAAATCGGTAACCCGCTTAGGCAGATGGCTGCCTGGCTTCAACAGAAAAACTATGTGGCTGGAGCCGGCGTCGTAACCGGCCAGGGGTTCGCTTTAATTGACGCGCAGAGCACCAAGGAAGACAAGGAACTGCAAGAAGCTGTGAGGCAGTTTCTGCGCGAAGAAATTCAAGCTGATGAACTTCATCCTGACGCCTGGCATCCGGTGCTGGTGCGTTCCGCGCCCGAGCTTCCGGCGCGTTTGCGCGAAGCACAGGCTTTCCAATACAGTTACCGGCAACTGGAAGATTTTACTGAAGTCATAGCGCGCGGATTTCAAACTGTGCCGCAAGTAGCCAAAGTGAACCGGGCAGGAATTCTGCCCAACGAAATTTCACTCACTTATTCTCGCGATCGGTTGGCGGCTTACCATGTGCAGCCTGCTTCGCTGGCGGGACTGCTCCAAGCGCGGAACGTAACGGGATTGGGTGGCAGCATGAACACAGGCGGCAGCAGCGTGCGGATTGCGCCGGGAGGCGAGTTCACCAGCCTTCAACAGATTCGGGACGTACCAATCATCCAGCAGGCCGGGCAAGCGCCAGTGTACCTGCGCGATCTGTTTTCAGTGAACCGGAGTTATCAAACGCCCCCGTCATTTCTCAATTTTCTGACTTACCGCGCGGACAACGGACAGATGCGGCGCGGTCGGGCCATCACCATTGATCTGCAAATGCGTGCCGGTGACCAGATCGGCGCTTTTGCCGCAGCCGTGAATGCGAAGCTCGCCGAGATGAAACGGGTACTGCCGCAGGACTTGATAATGGCTCGTACATCCGACCAGCCGCGACAGGTAAAAGAAAACGTCGATCTGTTTATGACCAGCCTTTGGGAAGCGGTGCTGCTGGTAATCCTAATTTCATTAGTGGGTTTTTGGGAATGGCGTTCCGCCGCTTTAATGGCGCTTTCCATTCCGATTACGCTGGCCATGACTTTCGGCATGATGTCCGCTTTGGGAATAGATCTGCAGCAAATCTCGATTGCCAGTTTGATTATTGCGTTGGGCTTGCTGGTAGATGATCCGGTAGTGGCGGGCGATGCGATCCGTCGCGATCTGGCGAATGGGCATGGGCGCAAGCTGGCCGCCTGGCTCGGGCCGACGAAATTATCACGGGCCATTTTGTTTGCTACTGTGACGAACATCGTGGCGTATCTGCCGTTTCTGTTGTTGCACGGCGACACGAGCCGGTTCGTATTCAGCATGCCGATTGTGATTACGTGTTCGCTGGTGGCTTCGCGGTTGGTGTCGATGACCTTCATTCCGTTGCTGGGCGGGTGGCTGCTGCGCGAAGAAGACCGGGAAGGCATCGCGGCTCGCAAGCAGTCGCGCTTCGGGCAGTTTTATTATCGGTTAGGCGGTTTCGCCATTGAACATCGCAAACGGTTTTTATTGGGCTCGCTGCTGGTGTTGCCCCTGGGAGCTTTCTTTCTATCGCAATTGAAGCCGATGTTTTTTCCGCAGGATCTACAATACCCGTCCTACGTCGATTTGTGGATGCCGGAAGGCGCTTCATTTAGCGCGACGCTGGCCGCAAGCCGTGAAGCGGAAACGGTGATTCGCAACACGGCGCAGCAGTTTCAACAGGAGGATAAAAAACGCGAACATCCTGGTGAGCCGGTGTTGAAATATCTGACCACGTTTGTGGGCGGGGGCGGTCCGCGCTTCTGGTTTTCCGTGCCGCCGGAAACGCAGCAGTTGAATTACGCGCAGATTGTGATTGAAACCAGCGACAAGCACGATACGGTAGCGCTGCTTCCCGCCTTGCAGAATGCGCTTTCAGCGAAAATACCGGGCGCGCGCATCGATGTTCGCAATCTGGAAACAGGGCCGCCGGTCGGCGCTCCCGTATCGCTGCGCATCAGCGGCGAAGACCTTGCCACGCTGCGAATCGAAGGAGAAAAACTGAAAAATATATTTCGCTCAATTCCGACTGCCGCGCGCATTCGCGACAACTGGGGCGAAGACCGCGTGGCGATTGCGGTAGATACGGATGGCGATCGCGCCGCGCTGGCGGGAATCACCAACCAGGATGTAGCAGACGCATCTTTAACCAGCACGGAAGGCGTTCGCGTGGGAACACTGCGCGAAGCAGACCATCTGATTCCTTTGACGCTGCGTAATCGCGTGGAAGAGCGTTCCCGGTTAAGTGATTTGCAGGATTTGTACGTGTTCAGCCGCGTTGATGGGCATCGTGTCCCGCTGCGCGAAGTGGCGCGCTTCACCCCGCATCTGGAACCGGAAACAATCCGACATTTTAACCGTTTTCGAACGATCACAGTTTCGGCGTTCCCGGCCGCAGACGCAATTCCATCGGAAGTGTTAGATGCGATGATGCCGAAAATTAAAGCTTTCGAGCATCAACTGCCGCCCGGCTACCAATTGATTTTCGCCGGTGAGTACAAGGAACAAACCAAGGGCTTTGCCGACCTGAGCATCGCCATGATTTCTTCCGTGATTGCGATCTACCTCGCGCTGGTGATTCAGTTCCGGCACGCGCTGAAACCGTTGATCGTATTTGCGGCCATTCCGTTCGGCTTGGTCGGTGCTTTGGCGGCGCTGTACATCATGCACGAGCCTTTTGGATTTACCGCGTTTCTGGGAATTGCCAGTTTAATCGGTGTCATCGTCAGCCACATTATTGTGTTGTTCGACTTCATCGAGGAACGGCATGAATTGGGCGAATCACTGGAAGAATCGCTGCTCGATGCCGGCATCCTACGACTGCGGCCGGTTCTGATTACCGTAGCGGCAACCGCGATTGCGCTGATTCCGCTTGCTTCGCACGGCGGACCGTTGTGGGAGCCTTTGTGTTACGCGCAGGTAGGCGGGTTACTGATCTCCACTTTAATTACTTTATTGTTGGTGCCGACCTTGTATGCCTTCGTGATTCTGGATTTGAAGTGGATCAAATGGGACAGCAAAACCGCAAAACGAAAATCAACTGTTGAACAGGAATTGTTAGTGGCCAGCATTTCGTAAGGAGATCGTATGAGTGCAAAAATTGCTTTTGTTACCGGCGCAACCGGATTGCTAGGAAATAATCTGGTCCGCGCTTTATTGGATGCGAATTTTAGGGTAAAGGCTTTGGCCAGATCGCAAGCAAAAGCCGCGCAACAGTTCAAAGGACTAAACGTAGAGATTGTCGAAGGCGATATGGGCCATGTTGCTCAGTTTGCGCCTGGTTTAAAGGGGGTGGATGTAGTGTTCCACACAGCCGCTCACTTCCGCGACAGCTATAAAGGAGGCAAGCACTGGAATGAGCTGTACAAAACTAATGTTCGTGGCACCGCGGAGTTGATTTCGCAAGCCTATCAACAAGGAGTTCGCCGTTTTGTTCACACCAGTTCCATTGCGGTTCTGCACGGACAGCCGGGAACCCTGATTGATGAAACTATGCTCCGCGATGACAAAGATGCGGATGATTATTATCGAAGCAAGATTCTTTCCGACCGCGAAGTGCTCCGGTTCCTCGACACTCATCCGGAAATGTGGGCGGCGATGGTGCTGCCGGGCTGGATGCACGGTCCAGGCGACATCGGCCCGACTTCGGCTGGTCAATCCACTTTAGATTTTATGAACAGGAAGCTTCCTGGTGTGATTCCCGGCAGCTTTTCGGTGGTAGACGCGCGCGATGTGGCGCAAGCGATGATTCTGGCGAATGAAAAAGGCCGCCGGGGCGAGCGCTATTTGGCTGCCGGATGCCATTACACCATGCGTGAATTGTTTGCCTTGCTCGAAAAAGTAGGTGGTGTAAAAGCACCCACCCGCCCAGTTCCACAATTTATGCTTTACGCCTTAGCTGCCGGAAGTGAAGCTTGGGCGCGTATCACTAAAAAGCCGATACTGCTCAGTTTGGCCACGGTGCGTTTAATATCGCGTGAAGCGGACCGTACCCACTTTAACCCGCAGAAAAGCAAGCGCGAACTGGGACTGCGCTTCCGTCCTGTGGAACAGACTTTGCAGGATGAGATTGCCTGGTATCGCCAGAATAACTGGCTGCCCGCGACAGCGCCGACAACAATGATGAACAAAGAACAATCAGCCAAGAAAGCAGGCGTTTAGCAGAACTGCTAAGGTGATTCATGCCTGACCCAGCGCATCTGAGCTTATTTTTCGCCGCTGCATTTCTGCTGGCTATTACGCCCGGCCCAGGAATTTTCTATGTTTTAGCGCGTAGTTTGGCAGGCGGGCACAAGGAAGGTTCCATCTCCGCCCTCGGTACATTTGTGGGCGGCCTGGTGCATGTTCTTGCCGCTGCTTTAGGATTATCCGCAATCTTGGCGGCATCCGCGACTGCTTTCAACGTGGTGAAGTATGCCGGCGCGTTTTATCTCGTGTATCTCGGCATCCGCATGATACAAACACGCAGCGTGCAAATGAACGAGAGTGATTCAATCCGGCCTGCCCGGGATTCATTTGTTCAAGGCATCTGGACCGAAGTGTTGAACCCCAAAACTGCGTTGTTCTTTTTGGCTTTCATTCCCCAGTTTGTGTCGCCTGCTAGAGGCCACATTTTCTTGCAGTTTACGATGCTTGGAATTATGTCGGTAATGCTGAACACTCTTGCTGACCTGACAGTTGCCTTAGGCGCTGGTTTCATCAGCGACAAATTAAAGGCTAATCCTGGTTTGCAGAAAAAACAGCGTGTCGCTTCCGGGGTGGGAATGATTGGCTTGGGCGTGTTTGTAGGCTGTTCCGGAACATCGCATTCAAAATAGTCAACACGGCCTTAACGATCCGTAAGCCTAAATCTTTGTTTTGGAAGCTTCGGATTGGTGTCCGTTCGTTGCTGCCGCGTCGGCATCATCAAATATATCTTCAATCGACCGCCCAAAATGGCGCGAAATTTTAAACGCCAGTTGCAGACTGGGATCATACTTGCAGGTTTCCAGCGCGTTCACGGTTTGCCTGGATACGCCAAGAATTTGCGCCAAGTCCGCTTGCGAAAGGCTGCGCTCCGCCCGCAGTACTTTAAGCCGGTTTTTCATTGATAGCGATGCGCAAACCAATACAGAAGAGTACCCCGCAGCGGTTCCAGAAAAATGAACCAGCCGAAAGCAAGAATTCCCGGCATCCATCCTGCGGCGGTAATCAGCCCGAACAGAAAACCCCAAACAACCAGGCCGCTCAGATAAGTCCATGCGATGGATTCATATTGCAGCTTGCGGGCAAGTTCATCCAGGCTACTCAAGTAACGCCGAAATTCAAAAACATTAAAAATAAATAGAACGCCCGGAGTTAACGCGCCGATGCACTTCTGCCATAACGGCACTGCAATGTGCCCAGGCCAAGCAATCCAAGTGGCCCAAATCGCCAGCAAAATACAAACAGACCAAACGCAGCGGTAATAACGTTTTTCAGCCGCAGTTCGCGCACCCATTGTTCCGGTGATGAGCATCGCTGCATCGGACCATTCCGACGCTTGGTCGAGGTCAGCTTGATTGGTTGAGCTGTTCAGTGACATGAAATTGTCCTCTGTTGAGAGAGTAAAGTTTTCTTTACTTTTTATCAAGCTTTGTCGATCTGGTAAGTTCTTGTCAGTTTGACAACAAAGGCCTGCAAGCACCTGGATGCATAGAAGCTGACAAACAATGTGTCGGTCCATCATAGCCCGCAGAGCGTTGGATAGTTTACTTTCCCTTCGCTTTACAACTTCCTAGGTTCTCTCTGATCTGAGGTTTAACTTGTATTCCGACGATGTCATAGCAGGGCTGAAATTTCGTCATGACGCAACCAGCCCCAATCAATCCAGGGATTATTCCTTATTCAGGAGAGTTTTCATGCGAAGTCTACTTGCCTTACTGTTATGTCTGGCTACAACATGTTCGGTATTTGCCGCTGATGGATCGTACAAGCTTAGCTACGATGGCGGTTCCTTAACTACCCTTAAAACAGGAGAACACACAAAATTATATCTTGATCAAAACCAGATCCGTATTGTGACGAACAAAGCGGATGTTCTGACGCTGCCGGCATCTGCGGTAACAGAGATCACTTATGGGCAGGATGTTCATCGGCGTATCGGAGCGGCTATTGGACTGGCTACTGTTTCATTAGGCGTTGGCGCACTCATGGCATTGAGCAAATCCAAAAAGCATTACATTGGTTTAACTTGGGACGATGCGGGCCAGAAAGGTGGAGCGGCGTTTCAAGCTGACAAAAGCGATTATCGTGGCGTTTTGGCTGGACTGGAAGGTGTCACTGGCAAAAAAGCTGCCAACTCAGACACTATGACCGTCAAAAATTAGCTATGTTTCAAAATCATCTTGGAATTGCGTTGTTAGCAGTGTTCTGCAAGGTCTAGTGATCCGTCAACGCGATTCCACATGATAATTGCGAAGTTCCTGATTGATTGTAGTTGAATAATTCTTGCAGTGCTAACGGGCAGGTAATCACTCGATAGCGGAGAAAATTCCCGCAAAGCGGTAGCTTGTACTGCGGCCTCCTCCTTGATTGCGCAACAGAATGCCGTGTTCGGCTAGAAACAAGATGTCGCGCAGGGCTGTATCGGGAGAGCATCCGGCAAGTTTGGCGTATTTCGATGAGGTCAGATTGCCTTCGAAACCCTCCACCAGACGACCAATCACCAAGCGTTGACGCTCATTCAGTTGAATACTGGCTATGGATTTCCAGAATTGCGCCTTGGCAAGAACAGAGTTAAGTTCGGTTTGCGCTTGGTCGATGGCGCGCTGCAGGCAGCGAAGAAACCATTCCATCCATCGGGTAACATCCATTGTTCCTTTCTGCGTTCTTTCAAGAACTTCGTAATAAACCTTTCGCTCCTGTCGAATCTGCGCTGACATGCTGTAGAACCGCTGCGAGGTGCCTTCAGAACGGGCCAAAGCCATATCTGCAATGGCGCGAGCGATGCGGCCGTTGCCATCGTCAAATGGGTGAACGGTCACAAACCATAAGTGAGCTAACCCGGCTTTCATGACCGGATCAAGGCTATTGGCACTGTTAAACCAGTCCAGAAATCGCCGCATCTCTAAATCGAGATCCGCTGCCGGCGGCGCTTCGAAGTGAACGTGTTCTCTTCCGACCGCTCCCGAGATCACTTCCATTGGACCCGTATTATCCGTACGCCAGCGGCCCGTTTGTATCCGGTGTAAACCGCTGCGCCCGGCGGGAAACAAGGAGACGTGCCAGGCAAAAAGCCGCTCCTGCGTTAAAGGACGATCATATTGCCGGGTTGCATCCAGCATCATTTCCACAATGCCATCCACGTTTCTGTCCATCGGTTTTAACGCGCTAAATTTAATACCCAAACGGCGGGCCAGGGAGGAGCGCACCTGCTCCGCATCGAGCCGTTCGCCTTCAATCTCACTGCTTTTCAGCACATCGGTAGTTAACGTTCGCAGAACTGTTTCTTGGCGCAGTTCAAAGCCAAGAGCTTCCATTTGTCCCAGCAATCGGCCTTGTTGGTGGCGAACTGCCGGAAGAAGTTGGGTGAACTGTTCGTTCTTCCACCGAAATCGGGGCCAGTCAGGAAGTTCATAGATGTATAACCTCCGCATCTTCTGCGGAGATTATAAACCGTAATCACCGCAGAACGTACGACTCCGGTGCGGCTTTTGAACTTTCCCAGGTAGAATTGCGTATGAAAAACGGGTATCACAATGAAATCTTACCGGCCTTTACTTTGTGGAGCAGTTTGCATCAACAGCCTTTTTGCTTGGAGCGCTTGTAATTTCCGCCCGGAATCCACTGGTCCATTGAAAACTCTGCCGGTCAGTGTGGAGCTAGGCTCTGCCGAACGCAGCAAAATGGAACTTGACCTTCCGGCGGGTGAACTCACTTTACAGGGCGGTTCAACCAAACTGCTGGATGGTTCCATTTTGTACAACGCTCCTTCCTGGAAGCCGGAAATTCGCACCTCGCTGGTGGGTGATTCCACCAATGTCATCATCAAAAGCCCGGAACATCATAAGCTAAGCGGCAACAACCAGTACCGCTGGAATTTGCAGGTCAATAATCGGGTGCTGCTCGATTTAGCGGTTCAGTGCGGAGCCGGTCAGCAGCATTTGCAGTTAGGCGACGCGAAGCTTCGCAGCGTAAACGTGCAGATTGGGGCCGGTCAGGTGGATCTAAACCTGCGCGGCCATCCTCCGACCCGCGATTATGACGTAGCCGTATCAGGCGGTGTGGGCCAAGCGACCGTTACTCTGCCGCAGGATGTCGGAATCTGGGCGGAAGCTCATGGCGGCATCGGCAGTATTGAGGTGCAAGGACTCGAAAAGAAAGGCGATCACTGGGAAAACAAACTCTACGACACGGCCAAGGTGAACGTTCGCGTGAAGGTGGAGGGCGGCGTGGGCGAGATCCGGTTGATTGCTGATTAAGGTAAAAGCTATACCCGTAAATAGAGGCGCTTGCGATGCAGAAGAACGGCCAAGCCGTACATGGCTGCGGTGAACGCCAAAGCATACAGCAGTGCTGCTAATGGAGGCGAAGCGAGCGGCACAAACACCGTTTGAAAAATAAACTGCCGCACGGATTCAGTGCCGGAAGCAAGATGAACCGGTATGCCGCTGATCACTTCATCAAGAAGTTCCGATGTCATGTAGATGCCAATGGCGTTCATTCCCATGATGACGAAAGGACGCGCTATTTTCTTCCAGCCGCAGCCATCGATCAGCCACAGAAAGGCTGCGAAAATCACAAAATCCAAGCCCGCCATGAACAGCGAAAACGAACTGGTCCACAATTTTTTGTTGATCGGCAGCCAGATGTTGCAGATTAAACCGCTGGCCAGTAAACAGTTTCCAATCAGAAATAGCCAGACTACCCGCTCCGTTAACGGACGCTTCAGCTTCAACAGATGTCCGGCCATGACGCCGAGCAGCACCGTAGCGATTGAGGGAATAGTGCTGACAATTCCTTCCGGGTCCCAGGTTTTTGTGCCTGCGTAATTGTGCCTCCCCAGCACTAACCGGTCCACATGATGGGCCAGATTGCCTCTAACACTCAGGTCACCTAGTCCGTAGCCCGGCACCGGAACCAGCGTCATTAACATCCAGTACGAAACAAGACAGACCGCAATGGAAATCAGTTGACCGCGAACCCCGGTCCATAAATAGATCAACGAGCCGATCAGATAACAGATTGCAATTCGCTGCAATACGCCTAGCAGACGCTGGGTGGCAGGATCAAATCGGGGCGCCAGGTAAACCACAAGTCCAAGTACGTAAAGAACAGCCGCCCGTCGTGCCACCGGTCCGATTAACTGCGCACGAGGTATGCCACGGCCTAGCCGATTGCCGAGCGATAGCGTAACGGCGACGCCTACAATCCAGAGAAACGAAGGAAAAATCGTATCCGCGATCGTCCAGCCATTCCAAGGCGCATGGCTCAATTGGTGGTAAATGGCGCTCGAACCTGCATTGTTTACCAACACCATCAGCATCATGGTTAACCCGCGAAACGCATCAAGCGACACCAAACGCTCGGTTTTGGTATGCGCTTTGGCATCCACAACTGAACTGTCGAGTATTGATGATGGGTGTTCCGGCATAACTTATTCGACCTTTACGGTGAGCGATCCGGTTTCAATATGCCCGGCCTTGTCTTTGGCCGTCAGCGTGTATATCGTCTCTTTCTGGGGCGAAATGTCTAAGCAGTGATTGTACGAGGGTTTGGTATCTTCCACGTGCGGCTCGATCGTAACGGAGACTGCGTTTGACACGCCGTAGCACAAGTGCGCCGAATCGCCCCGATGCAGTCGAATCGGTGAAATGGAAAAATTCAGGAGCTTTAACGAACTCGCGCCCCCATACTGGTCCACAATTTTCTGGTTCTGCGCGGCTTCTTTCGCAGCGGCTTGTTCTTCCGCCGTTTTCGCGTCGCGTTTGCGGGCGTAAAAAGTGTATCCCACATACACGGCCGCCACAATCAGAAGAACCGTAGTGTAGGGAAGGATCGCCGCCAGTCCCTTGGAATCGTTCTGCTCTGCCATGTGGTTATTATGACGGGAACACTCCGCTGAACGCATCTATACTGAACTGATAGGTTGCTTGCTGGGAAGGAGAACCAGGAAACAGAATGTCCCCATTATCGCGGCGATCCCTTTTGGCTGCTTCAGTCGCGCCTCTGCTTCTGAGCGGAGCCTCCGGGCTGGGGCAAACCACAGCAGCCGGCTATCTCCTGTTCATAGGAACTTATACAAACGGCGCAAGCAAAGGTATTTACGCTTTCCGCTTTCAACCTGAATCCGGCGAGCTAACTCCGCTTGGGCTGGTAGCGGAAACGCCAAATCCTACTTATCTGGCGCTTTCCGCCAATCACCAGTTTCTGTATGCTGTGAACGAAGAATCGAATTATCAGAACACGCACAGCGGTCTGGTTTCCGCTTTCTCGATTGATCATTTAAGCGGCAAACTGACGCCCATCAACTCGGTCGCTTCCGCCGGTTCCGGGCCATGCCATCTTGCTGTTGACCACACCGGCTCGGCTTTGTTTGTGGCTAATTACGGCAGCGGCAGCGCGGCCTCGTTTCATCTGGACAGTTCCGGGCAGATCGGCGCGCCGGTTTCGCAGTTTCAATATTCCGGCCACGGCGGCGACCCGAAACGTCAGGAAGGACCGCATTCCCATTGCACTACCGTTTCGCCCGATAACCGTTATGTGCTGGTGAACGATCTCGGTTTAGATCGGATCATGGTGTACCGGCTTGATCCGGCCACCGCTAAACTAACTCCGAATGATCCACCCTTCTGGAGCGCGAAACCCGGCTCCGGCCCGCGGCATTTGTGCTTTCACCCCAAAGCGCCTTACGCTTATTCGGTGAACGAGTTAACATCCAGCGTGGATGTGTTGAGTTGGGACGCCAAAACCGGCACGCTGACTTCGCTGCAGAATATTTCCGCTCTGCCTGAAGATTTCAAGGGCGAAAACACCGGCGCGGAAATTCTGGCTGACCCGTCAGGCCGTTTTGTTTATTCTTCGAATCGCGGACACAACAGCATTGCCCGGTTTATTGTTGATCCGAAACACGGCACATTAACTTCGGGAGGCTGGACCCATACACCCGGCCGGGAGCCTCGTAATTTCACGCTCGACCCTACTGGCCGTTGGGTGCTTGTCGGGAATCAATATGTCGGCAGCGTTTCTGTTTTCCCCAGAAATCCTGAAACCGGGGAAATCAGCAACGCGGGTAAAACCGTGGATATCGATAAAGCGGTTTGCATCCTGTTTGCTTGATTTATTGCAAGCGCAAGCTTTCGTAATTCGTTGCGCATTACTTCAATTCACTGGCGGTATTTTCAAGGCCATGCTTTTGCTGCTCGCGTTCCATTTGCGCGCGCAGCGCGGCATTCATGCGCGTTTGATATCCTTCGCCAGTCTGCTGAAAATAATGAAGCACGTCGGCATCCACGCGCAAGCTGAATAACACTTTAATGGGCCGGAACATTTCCCGAAATGGGCGCGCCTTGGCCCACTTCTCTTCACTTAAGATGAGCGCATCAGGGTCGCTTGTATCAATATCCTCATCTTTCAGCGCGCGCGCATATTCAAGTTGGCGTTTTAGTTCAGCGTCGCTGATAGTACTTTTGTTCTTCATATGTAGCTGCCTTTCGAAATGAAATAATACGGGGCCGTTCCTCCCCGTTGACTAAACGGTAGGTGTGGGCGATCAGGAAAATTGCGCCCTCATACACAGCAATCGTTTGATAGCGTTGTTCACCACGCTCGTTAATGTAATCTTCGGTTGTAATCGCAAAAGGGTCGTCGAATACTTTTTCCGCCAATTCGAACGCGAGGCCGTGACGTTGCAAATTACGTTCGTATTTGCTGGAATCCCAATCGCACTTCATCTATATTCATCGTAGCTACAAAACAGCAGCTACGAAAAACGGTTTTTACAGCGAATCGTGTTTCGAGTATGCAGGCGATTGCGCCAGCTTGTAGTTAGCTTCAAGAACTGACCCGGAATAGTATTCTGGAGGTACGACTGCCTACTTTTCCGCTCCGGGTACCGTCGCGTATCTTGAGTTGAGCAGGTCCGTTCGGGGGGAATTGCGGACCATGTTTGCCAGAACTTTAAACGGAAGCCAGCAGACATTTTGAAGAATCACGATCCAACGGAACATTTCACGATTGTTTTCGTCTTTCAAGGCAAGGCTTTGTTTGCGCCCGCACGGTTGTTTGTTTCTCTCGTGATGTAAAGGATTTGTTTTGAAATATTTGTTTTGTGCTTTGCCCGGTTATCCAGTTGCAACATCCGGTCTGGCGTTTGTTCTCTTGTCTGCTTGTTCTTCTGCTCCTCAATCGCCCGCGGGCGGTTTTGCGATGGGTCCCGTGGCGGTGCGAACCGTTTCTGCGTCTTCTGTTAGCGTGCCGTTGGCTATTTCCGCCATCGGCAACGTGGAAGCGATGTCCACCGTGGATATTAAGGCGCGGGTCGCCGGGCAAATCCAAAAAGTAAATTTTCAGGAAGGGCAGGACGTTCGCGCGGGCGATGTGCTGTTTGAAATGGATCAACAGCCGTTTTTGCAAAGCATTAATGAGAATGAAGCCAATTTAGCCAGAGATACGGCGCTTGCCGCTCAATACCGCGCCACGGTTTCAAAAGATGAAGCACAACTGAAAAGTTCGCGGGCGCAGGCCGACCGCGCTTTGGCGCTCCAGAAAGAAGGTATCAATTCGCGCGAGCAGACTGAAACCGTAGTGGCGACCGCTGACGGTTTGAAAGCGGCGCGGGAAGCTGACCAGGCGGCGGTCACTTCAGCCGAAGCTTCCATCCGCGCCGATCAGGCGAAGCTGGCCGATGCCCGCCTGCAACTGAGTTACACCTCGATTAGAGCCCCGATCAGCGGACGCGCCGGAGCGGTTCAGATAAAAGCCGGTAACCTGGTGAAGGAAAACGACACCACGCTGGTGACGCTGCTGCAAGCACAGCCGGTTTATGTGACGTTTTCGATTCCCGAACAACAACTGGCGCAGGTGCGCCGCTATGATGCCGAGCATCCGCTGGTGGTAAATGCCACTTCCACCAGCGGCACGGAAGAAAGCGGAAAGCTGCGTTTCATTGATAATGCGGTTGACCTTTCCACCGGAACCATTAAGTTGAAAGCAGTATTTGACAATTCACGCCGCCAGCTTTGGCCGGGGCAGTTTGTGAACGTTCGCGCGCAACTGGCTATGGAAGGAAACCGGGTTGTGATTCCAACCCAAACTGTGCAAACCGGTCCGGAAGGCAAATTCGTCTGGGTGATGGGTGCGGATACTACGGTGAAAATGCGCCCGGTGAATGTGATTAGAACCTGGGGCGATAATGCGGTGATCGGCTCCGGCTTAAACGCCGGTGAAACGGTGATCTCAGAAGGCCAGATGCGCCTGGCGCCCGGCGCAAAAGTTCGTGTATTGAAGCCGCAGAGTTCAGCCGAAGCGCAGGCTTCCGCCAGTGGGCCTGCCGGAAGTTAACCAAAACTGAGGATTACGCTCCATGAACATCACTGACTTCTTTATTCGCCGGGCCGTTGCCACCACTTTGCTGATGGTAGGCATTCTGGTGTTCGGACTCCTCAGCTATTTCAACCTGCCCGTTAGCGATCTTCCTCAAGTGGAATATCCCACGATCGAAGTGCAGGCTTCATTGCCCGGAGCGAACCCGGACACAATGGCTTCATCCGTTGCCACGCCGCTTGAAAAACAGTTCGCCAATATCGCGGGTGTTGAATTGATGACTTCTTCCAGTGCTGCTGGCTCCACCGGTATTACTTTGCAGTTTGAGCTTGACCGCAACATCGATGCCGCAGCCCAGGATGTACAGGCGGCAATTTCGCGCGCTGGAGGCAGTCTGCCGCCCGATATGCCTGCGCCGCCTTCGTTTGAAAAAGTAAACCCGGCGGAACAGCCTGTGCTTTACATGGTGGTGAAGTCGCCCGCGCTGAGCCTGGCAAAGCTCGATGAATACGCCGAACAGTTGATTGCGCGGCGAATCTCGATGGTGTCGGGCGTGGCGAGCGTGGAGGTTTACGGCTCCAAAAAATACGCGGTTCGCATTCAAATGGACCCGGACCAACTGGCTTCCCGCAAAGTGGGCCTGGAAGAAATCCGCACTTCCGTCAGCCGCGGCAACCTGAACCTGCCGACTGGTTCGCTGTATGGCGCGACGAAATCTTACAGCGTATGGTCCAGCAGTCAGCTCAGCGCGGCGCGCGAATTTGCGCCGATGATTGTTTCGTATCAGAACGGCAGTCCGGTTCGGCTGCAGGATCTGGGCCGCGTTCTCGACAGTTACTCGAACACCCGCTCCACATTCTGGTTCAATCTGGAACCGGCCATGATTATGGCGGTTAAAAAACAGCCCGGCGCAAACACGGTCGCCACCGTGGACCGCGTGAAAGCGATTTTACCCCAGTTCCGCCACGAGTTGCCTGCTTCATTGTCGCTTGATATCGCGCATGACGCTTCCAGTTCCATACGTGAATCTATTGCCGATGTGAAGTTTACTTTGCTGCTCACAATCGGCTTGGTCATTCTGGTGATCTTTGTGTTTCTGCGAAATGTGTCGGCCACGATTATTCCAGGCTTGGCGGTTCCGCTTTCCCTGCTCGGCACGTTTGCCGCCATGAAACTGCTCGGTTTCACGATTGACACGCTTTCCATGTTGGCCATGACGCTATCGGTCGGTTTCGTGGTGGATGACGCGATTGTGATGCTCGAAAACATCGTGCGGCACATGGAGATGGGGAAAACGCGCTGGCAGGCTTCGCTTGAAGGCGCGCGCGAAGTAGGCTTCACGATTATTTCGATGACGGTTTCGCTGGTGGCCGTGTTTATTCCGGTGTTGTTCATGCCCGGCATTATCGGGCGCTTGCTGCATGAGTTTGCCGTCACTATCGGCGTTGCCATTCTGTTTTCCGGCGTGATCTCGCTCACCTTGACTCCGATGCTTTGCAGCCGTTTTCTGCGCCACGAGCATCAAGGTCGTCACGGCGCCATCTACAACTGGTTTGAGAAAGCGTTCGACAAGCTGGCCGGCGGTTATCATCGGACACTTTTATGGTCGCTGCGCTACCGTCGCATCATGCTTTTCACCACGGTTACGTTAACAGCCGTGACGGTGGCTTTGTTTGTAATAATTCCGAAAGGATTTCTGCCTACCGTCGATGTCGGTTTTGCCTTCGGCGGATCGGAAGCCCCGGAAGACACTTCCTATCAGCAGATGGTAAAACTCCAACGGCAGGCTTCCGAAGTGGTGAAAGCTAATCCCTGGGTAAAAAGCTTCGGTAGCGGCACTGGCGGAATGACCGGACAGAACCAGGGCTTCCTGTTTATCATGTTCAAAGATGACCGGCATCGGCCTCCGGCAGACCAGATTCTTGGGCAGCTTCAACAAGAGTTCGCCAAGATTCCCGGATTGTCCGTATTCCTTCGCGTTCCGCCGCTGATTGACATCGGCCAGGGTGAGGGCCGCGCCCAGTATTCGCTGGCCTTGCAGGATACCGACACAGCCAACCTTTACAAGTGGACGCCCAAGTTTCAAGCCAAACTGAATTCGCTTCCCGAAATCACGAGCGTTGATACGGATCTGCGGCTCAATAGCCCGCGATTAAACGTAGTAATTGATCGGGACCGGGCTTTAGCCTTGGGCGTGAACCCTGATACGATTGCCAACACTCTCTACGATGCTTACGGCAATCGGCGTATTTCCACCATCCAGACTTCGCTCGATGAATACGACGTGATTATGGAAGTGGACCCGAAATACCAGACCGATCCGGATGCTCTGCAGAAACTCTATCTGCGTTCGACGACGAACAACCTCATTCCGCTGGCGGCCGTAACGACCTTGAAGCCGACCGTAGCTCCGTTGAGCGTGAACCACATCGGGCAGTTGCCGGCGGTGAACTTCTCCTTTAACCTGCGGCCGGGCATCGCTTTAAGCAAGGCAACCACGGCTATTGAGGAAGCGGCGCGGGAACTGGGCTTGCCCGATACCATGACGTTCTCCTTCCAGGGCACGGCGCAGGCTTTCCAGAATTCAGTGAGCGGATTGGCGCTGCTGCTGGTGATCGCGGTGGTGGTGATTTATCTCGTGCTAGGCATGTTGTATGAAAGCTTTATTCATCCGATTACGATCCTGAGCGGGTTGCCGCCGGCCGGTTTAGGCGCGCTGGTGACGCTCTGGCTGTTCGGGTATGAATTAAGTCTTTATGCGTTTGTGGGCATTATTCTTTTGATCGGCATTGTGAAGAAAAATGCCATTATGATGATCGATTTCGCCATTGAAGCGCAACGTATCGAGGGAAAATCGCCGGAAGAAGCAATTGTGGAAGGCTCTATCAAGCGGTTCCGGCCTATTATGATGACCACAATGGCGGCATTATTAGGAGCGGTGCCGATTGCATTGGGCGGAGGAACCGGAGCCGAAGCGCGCCGGCCTTTGGGCTTGGCCGTCATTGGCGGTTTGATTGTTTCGCAGGTCTTGACGCTTTACATTACTCCGGTGGTTTACCTGTATCTGGAAGGCTTCCACACGCGTTTTACGCGCAAGCGCAGAAGAAGCGTTTCGAATGAAGTTCTGGTGCCGGAACCGGTAGCCTAAAGCTGAACCAGTTCCTGATTGACGCGCTTTAGTTGGCCGCAGGCAGCATAGATGTCTCTGCCGCGCGGCTTGCGAATGAAGCAGGGAACTGCGCGCCGCACAATGTCCTGGAATTTCTGAACACGTTCCGGCGAGGGCATATCGAATGGAATGCCAGGGCCGGGGTTCAGGGCGATCAGGTTCACTTTGGCGTCAAGGTTAGCAAGCAGCTTCACAACGCGTCGGGCATCGGCTTCCGAATCGTTCACACCACCAAGCAGGACGTACTCAAAGGTCAGCTTTTCCCAGGGGCGCAGCGGATACTGGCGGCATGCTTCCATCAGGTCGCGCAGATGATATTTTCGGGTAATCGGCATCAGTTCGCGCCGCTGTTCTTCAGTGGAGGCATTCAACGAGATAGCCAGCTTGGGCCGGATCGCCGCTTTTCCCAGCTCCTCGATTTTGGGAATAATGCCGGAAGTGGAAACGGTGATGCGCCGGGGCGACATGCCGAAGCCATTCTGATCGGTCAGCAGGCGGGTGGCTTTCAGCACATTCTCCAAATTCAGCAGCGGCTCGCCCATACCCATCATGACGACGTTCAAGCGGCTGTCTGTTGCATTCAGTCCGTTTTCGCGGGCCAATAGAAGTACTTGGCCGACAATTTCACCCGCCGTAAGATTTCTTTCCAATCCCATCAGGGCCGTTAAACAGAACCGGCAATCCACCGGGCAGCCGACCTGGCTGGAAATACAGATTGTGTCGCGGTCTTCTTCAGGCATTAGAACGCTTTCAATCGTCCGATTGTCCGCCAGTTGCAAAAGATACCGTTTAGTTCCATCAGTAGAGTGGTACTGTTTTTCAATCAAGGGATAGCCGGGCGTGAAGCTGCTCACTAATCGGTCCCGGACAGTTTGCGGAAGCGTAGAAATTCGGGATAAATCGGACTCCAGTTGCCGGTACAGCGCGTCAAATAACTGCCGGGCTCGAAATGCCGGTTGTTCCGGACCAAGCGCTTGCTGGAGTTCCAGCCGCTCCATTCCGATGAGCGAAAGCGGCGTGTTCTTGCCCTCAAGTGATTGCAGCATCTAGGTTTATTGTATCGCGGTACAATGGGAATTGAGGTATTTTCGTGATCGACCCCAAAGTAGTTAATTTCCCGGCCAAATCTTGGCCCAGTGTCGCGGCAGCCGCTATGCCCGTGCCGCTCGCCATCAAAGGGGCGCGCGAGATCCAAACCACGATTCTGCCTAATGGAATCCGAATTGTGACTGAGGCCATGCCGTCGGTGCGTTCTGTTTCTCTTGGTATTTGGATCGGAACCGGCTCCCGCGTGGAAAAAGGCGCGGAAAACGGACTTTCCCACTTTATTGAACACATGGTGTTCAAAGGAACGGAAAATCGCAGCGCCGAAGACATTGCCCGCTCGGTGGATTCAATCGGCGGCGGTTTGGACGCATTCACCAGCAAAGAACTAGTTGGCTTTAACACGAAAGTGCTGGATGAGCACCTGCCGATTGCACTGGATGTTCTGTCCGACATGGTGCTGAACCCCTTATTCCGCGAAGCCGACATTGAAAAGGAAAAAGGGGTGATTCTGGAAGAAATCAAAAGTGAAGCCGACCAGCCGGAGTTTGTGCTGCATGAAATGTTCATCAGCAATTTCTGGAAAAATCATGGCTTGGGAAAGCCGATTTTAGGCACTCGTGAAACGGTGAAAAAATATAACCGCGAGATGCTGTTCGATTTCTACAAGCGCGCTTATTCTCCCAAAAACATTCTGATTACCGCAGCAGGCAGTCTAAGTCACGAATATGTCGTCAAATTGATTCGTGAGCGCTTTAGCAGCCTAGCGGAACGCGGCATTCTGCCGAGTGATTCTATGCCGGTCGCTTCCGCGCCCATAATCCTGAAAAATAAGGAATCACTGGAACAGGTACACATTACGGTAGGTGTTCCGGCTTACCCACTAGCCCATGAGATGCGGTTTCCGTTGTACATCATGAACACGGTGCTGGGCGGCGGAATGAGTTCCCGGCTGTTCCAAAACATTCGTGAGAAGCAAGGGCTGGTGTATTCGGTTTATTCGGAACTAAATTTGTTCAGCGACACCGGCTGCACTACTATTTACGCCGGCACAGGAGTCGAAACGGCCCGTCAAGTGGTTGATTCGATTGTTCACGAAATCCGAGCCATGAAAGAAAATCTGATTGGCGAAGATGAATTGCGGCGGGCGAAAGACCACCTGAAAGGCTCACTTATGTTGAGCTTGGAGTCGACTTCAAGCAGAATGTCGAATCTGGCGCGACAGGAGCTTTACTTTCCGCGTTTTTACAGCTTTGACGAAATGCTTGATTCAATCGAGGTCGTGACGCGCGAACAGGTGCAGCAAGTGGCTCATGAGTTCTTTCAAACAGAAAACATAGCTTTGGCGATGCTGGGCCGGGTAAAGAATCTGGAAATTGGTCGGGAAGATGTTGCTTGTTGATGGATTGCACCAGTAATCAATAAGTAATTTTGACTGGTATTGAACAGCCTAAATGGGTAAAAAATACCTGTTTTTGGAGGTTGCATTTTGGGCGTTCACAAGTTTTTTCAATTATTTTTGTTTCTCTTTGTAAAAACGCTAACTCGTTATCCTTGACTGGGTTAGCGTTTTTTTAGTGTGTCTCGACCGTGTGTCTTTGCTTACAGTGAATGCGGTCGGGTCGGGCGGAACGAATACACTTCAATCGAGGGTTTTTCACCATGCGATCCAACACACTTCGAACACGACGGTCCGTTCCTCCTAATGAACCAGATGAATTAACAACGCGGTTCAACGAAATCCTGGTTGGCCAGAGTAACGCTGTGGAAGCGATTGTTCCTTATGTGCAGATGCACCAAGCCGGTTTAGCTCCGGAAGGACGGCCTATCGGGGTGTTTCTTCTGCTTGGGCCGACCGGCACCGGCAAAACGCGCACTGTGGAAGCTTTGGCTGAAGTGCTTCACGGTTCCAGCAAAAATCTGCTCAAAGTGGATTGCGGTGAATTTCAGATGGAGCATGAAGTGGCAAAACTGGTGGGTGCGCCTCCAGGATATCTGGGTCATCGCGAAACACAGCCGATGCTGAGCCAAGCGAAGTTGAACGCGGCAGCGAGCGAAAGCAGCCCGATTTCGCTGCTTTTATTCGACGAAATCGAAAAAGCTGCGCCTTCCATGTTGCGGCTCTTATTAGGCATTCTCGACAAAGCTACCCTGCGCCTGGGCGATAACACGAACGTGAACTTTGAAAACACGATGATTTTTCTGACCAGCAACTTGGGGGCGAAATCGATTCAGCGCGCATCGACTCCGGATTTTGGTTTTGAAGCTATGGTGAAGCGCGATCCAACGGTTGCGCCGGAAAAGCTGCAAAGTATCGGGATGAGCGCGGTGCGGCAGAAGTTTTCCCCGGAATTTGTGAACCGGCTGGATTCGGTGATTACGTACCGGCCTTTGCAGCGCGAGGACTGCAGCCAGATTCTAGACCAGTTGATGCAGAACTTCGCCCGGCTTATTTTTCAGCGCATGGGAACCCGGTCGTTCCGGATTTCTTATACTCCCACTGGCCGCAATCTGCTGCTGGATAAAGGAACCAGCACGGAATTCGGCGCGCGCGAATTGAAGCGAACTGTGCAGCGCCATTTCATGCAACCGCTCGCGGCGCTGGTGGCGCAGAAACGGATTCCGCCGGGCAGCACCGTGGTGCTGGACGGAAAGGGCGGAGAGTTTCGGTTGTTTTTGAAGCAGTAAGATTTCGCAAATATCTGCGCTAGGGTGGAATTTCTTGCTAAACAAACAATATTAAGACTTGAAGAGATATTGACAGATATCATTCATGTGAGGTGAGATCACATTGGTTAATGGGAGACCAAGAGCCCTGCCTCACGAAATCGCAAGCAATGTTGTCAGCACGAGAGTGCGTCAAGAGCAGACTAGTAAAGCTGACTGCTCATTGTAAAGATCGGCTTCTAGAGCGTGGATTTGGTTTTTTCGACGTTGTAAAAATTTTAGAAGTGGGAGTTATCTACAGCCCGCCAGAATTTGATGTCGTTCGGAGAAATTGGAAGTTCAGATTTTAAGGCAAAACAGTCGATAATTCTAGAGTTAATTGTTGTTGTGGCATTCCAAAAAACACCCGGCAATGCCATTGTTTTAACAGTGTTTACAAATGAATAGCCAAAACGTAAACGAAATGGCGGATATGACGATGGATGTGTGCGAACACTGCGGGGGAAAGCTCACCTTGCGATCTTGGAAAAGTACAAGTTTGTGGAGAGCGGCTTGGATAATATTTTCCTGTTGCAAGTTCCCGTTATCCGCTGTGAGTCCTGTTCACTGGAAGATGTTTTGATTCCCAATTCTAAGGAAATAGAAAGAAACATTGCCCGTGTGGTAGCAAATCAACCCAGTAAACTCAGCGGTAAAGAAGTCCGTTTTCTTCGCAAGTACATTGAGCTTTCCATTAACGACTTAGCCGATGTGCTAAGTGTCCGCAGAGGAACAATATCCCGTTGGGAGAATGGCGCAGACCTTATTGGAGACACGCCGGAAAGGCTTCTACGTTGTTTAGCTGTGGAATCATCAGCGTCTCGCCAAGCGATTATCAATTCACTGCGAGCAATCACGTCCAATCGGGCCATCCCTGAAATCGACACTAATACGACTACACATGAGTACGCTTATGTATGAACCACTTCCTGCAAACGCTTCAGCCGAACCATTACTTAGGGGACCACACCACCGATTGCGCGAGTTCCACCGAATCGGGAAGCTCAACGCTTAATCTGAACTCGACCTGATTCGTGCGACGCTGATAAGCTACGCTTCCGAAGCGGAGTTCCGGGACGGTAAGCATTAATCGGCGTTCTTCTTTTCCATCCCGAATGATCAGCAGTGCGCTGGTAGCTTGTCGCAGATCCGGTTGCTGGTGATTCCAGTGAACTTCCAGCATATTTTCCTGATCAACAACTGTTAAGCGCAGCGCTTTTTGTGAGGGAAACAAACGCTCGGTCAAAGAAGCGCCCGCAGTTAAAGCGAGGCTGGCCAAAATTACGCAGCAAGCTAATGCGCTGCCTAGCAAAACCATTTTGCGATCAAGTACGTTTATTATTTCATGAACTGCTGGAAGGACTGCTTTCTGTTCAACCATTGCTTGGCTAATCGCTGAAGAATCTGCAACAGCAATGGATGACATAGGAACAGATTTAACAGTGGCGACGGGAACTGTTTGGATGAGTTCTCCCCCGGAGAATTGGAAATCTGGAAGAGGTGGGCCAGCCTGCAATGCTCCTTCGGTGTCGGTCACAAAAAAGGCTGCGTCGTAAGGAGATTTTGCTTTAATTATTAACACAGTGTGGATGGCGCGGCGAAACTCAGTGGCGAGAAGATCGCGATCGTCGGCAGAAAGGGCCAGCTTTTCCCGGCGCAGATGGCTACGAAAAAAGCCTAATACTGATCTCTGTTCTTGAATCAGATTGTGGCGGGTAGTTGATAAACGCGCCCGCTGTTCGGGATTCAAATTGTAATAAGCATCGTCATCGGTCCGACGCTCAATGAGAACAAAATCCTGAATGCGCAAAGTAAGAACAGCAGCCCTGGGAAATGAGCCGATCAGCAAGCCACCGACTTCTACGCCTTCGCTAGCGCGGCGGCTGATCTCTTCAAGTAAGCGAGGAACAAGATCCAATTGCAGTTCAATCACGTAAGGAGAACGCGTGTGTTCAAACCGCAGCAAACCGTTCTCGATTTTTCGTGAATTCTTTTCTTCCATTCAGTTTCGAACAGAAACTCCCTGTTCTCAACGATACACTTCAAGTGATTGGCTGCTTCCCTTTATCTTGTTGCCACGCCGATTGGCAACCTGGAAGACATCACGCTTCGCGCCTTGAGAGTGCTGCGGGAAGAAGCGTCGTGTATTGCCTGCGAAGATACCCGGCAAACACAAAAGCTGCTGGACCATTATGGGATCAAGAAGCCCCTCCTGAGCTATCACGAACACAACGAAGCGGCGCGAAGCGATGAACTGACCGAACGAATGGCGCAGGGCGAAAGCGTGGCGCTGGTAAGCGATGCGGGTACGCCGTTGATTTCCGATCCTGGTTTTCGCCTGGTTTCGGCTGCGATCAAAAAAGGATTTCCGGTAGTTCCGATTCCAGGCGTATCCGCTGCTTTGGCTGCGCTGGCTGCGTCCGGCTTACCGACGGACCAATTCCGGTTTGTTGGATTTCTGCCTGCAAAAGCTGGGGCGCGCTGCCGGTTCTTTGAAGAAACCCGCTCAGAACAGGGAACGCTGATTGCTTATGAAAGTCCGCACCGAATCTTGGAATCGCTAGAAGATTTAACCAGGATTTCCGCGAATCGGCCCATTGTTCTGGCCCGGGAGCTGACAAAAATTCATGAAGAATTTGTACGGGGAACGGCCGCGGAAGTTTTGGCGCAACTTCAAACGCGCGCTTCGGTGAAGGGGGAAATCACTTTGGTGATTGGAAGAAGTGAACCGGCGAAGGCGGACGGTGATCCGCTGGCCGAAGTGCAGCTTCTGGAAAAAGCCGGAACGGATCGGATGGCAGCTATTAAGATAGTGGCCAAGAACTATGGGTTGGGAAAGCGAGAGCTTTACCGGATGATAACTGAAGCCGGAAACGTTCACGAAAAATAGTGGGTGGGGTACATTTTCTTGAAAGCAAACTGCTGTCCTTACTTTGCTTTACTCTGAAATCTGTGTATTATTCTTAAAATATCAACGCACATACTCGTCCGGAGGCGGATTAATGGTGAAATCTGCCAGCAGGAGATGGGACTTGAGGTATAGTTGCTAAATTTCTTTCACCGGTTGTTCGCGACCGATTTCATGCCGCATGTTTACTGCCTGCGCGAACCCAGTCTAATAGCGCTGCACGCCATTGCTGATGCTGTTATCGCATTGTCTTACTTCTTAATTCCAACAGCGCTGCTATTGCTGATACGCCGCCGGCGCGATTTGGCATTTCCCTGGATGTTTGCGCTTTTCGGAGTTTTCATTTTAGGCTGTGGCGCCACGCATGTGCTCGGGATAGTAACGCTGTGGCATCCGATTTATCGTTTTGACGGCGCGATGAAAGCTTTAACCGCGCTCGCCTCAGCCGGCACGGCAGTATTGCTATTTCGGCTGCTGCCGCAACTGATGCTGATTCCCAGCCCGGAACAATTAAGAGCTGAGATTCAGGAGCGAGAAAGCGCGGAACGCGAAGTTCGCCGGATGAATGCGCGGCTGGAACAGCGAGTCGCCGAGCGAACTCAGGAACTGGAAAAAGCAAATCAGCGTCTTGCCGAAAGCGAGCTGCGGCTGCGCTCCATTCTTGATGGAGCCAAAGCGCTGATCTATGTAAAAGACCTAAATGGGCGCTTTACGTTTGTAAATCAGGCGTTTACTGAATTCATGGGTTTACGCCGGGAACAGATTATTGATCGTACGGATGATGATCTTTTTCCGCCTGTTCTAGCAGCGGAGTTCAAGAAAAACGATCAATTGACGCTAACCCAGGGATCAACTGAATTCGAAGAAGTTGCGCAGAACAGCCAAGGCGCAACGGTTTATGTTTCCAACAAATTTTCGCTGGTTGGCTTTGACGGACAGCCTTATGCCCTGTGCGGCATGTCAACCAACATCACGGAACGAAAGCTGGCCGAAGAGGGACTGGCGAAAGCTAATCGGGAATTGCGGGACAGCGAGGAGCGATTCCGGCAGATTGCGGAGTTAGTTCCGGATATGCTTTGGAGCGCCGACTTGGACGGAAATATGCGGTTCATCAGCAAGCGACTTCAATACTACACCGGAATGAACGAACAGAATTGCAGTGCCGCCAACTGGCAGAACATGATTCACCCGGACGATTTTCCAGTCGTGAAAGAGCAAATTAAGAAAGCAGCAATTTCGCGTCAATCCTGGGAGGTGGAAACACGTCTTCGCCGCGCTGACGGCCTTTATCGGTGGTTTATGTTGAGAACAGCGCCGGTATGCAGAGATGCAGGGGCGGTTGGGTATTGGCTAGGGGCATTCAATGATATTGACGAGATGAAGCGTACCGAACGGGCGCTGCGGCGTTCCAATGAAGAACTGGAACAGTTTGCGTACGCAGCCGCCCATGATTTGCAGGAGCCTTTAAGGAACGTTTCTACTTCTTTAGGAATTCTGCGCAAGCAGCTTGGAGAACGTATTACGCCGGAAGAAACCGAATGGATGACGGAAAGCATTAAAAATGCGCGCCGGATGCAAACTATGGTGCAGGATCTACTGCAGTATTCACGTGTTGTTTCGGAAAGCGAGCAGATTGCCCCGCTGGTCAACACGAAACTTGCTGCCGAGCAGGCACTTCAGAATTTGGGAGAAGCCGTGCGGGAAAGCCAAGCGCAGATTCAACTAGGGGACTTGCCGGAAATCTCCGTGCGCGAGCCTCACCTGATTACCTTATTTCAAAATCTGATTGGAAACTCAATCAAATACCGAAAGCCCGGCACGCAGCCGGTGGTGCGGATTTCCGCTTTTCCGAACGGCAGCAATTGGCGGTTTGCTGTTTCCGATAACGGCATTGGCTTTGATCCTGCTTATTCAGATCGCATTTTCAAAGTGTTCAAACGGCTGCACAATCGCGATGAATACTCGGGCAACGGCATAGGATTAGCGCTTTGCGCCCGCATCGTCGCCCATTACGGAGGCCGTATCTGGGCCGAAGGACAGCCCGGCCAGGGCGCAGTTTTCCAGTTTACGCTTCCCGCTTATCAACAATGAACTCCAGCTTAGAATCAAAATCCCGCACGCGCGTACTGGTGATTGAAGACAACCCGATTGATGTGCGCTTAATGCGTCTTGCCTTTGAGCGCGAAAGCGATTGGCCTACGGTGATGACGGTTGCTGAAGACGGTGAAAAAGCAATTCACCTGCTCAGCCAAAGCCTCGCCGCTGACGCCGCGCCGGATTTTGTGATTCTTGATTTGAACCTTCCGAAGCGGGACGGCACGGAAGTGCTGCGCTGGATTCGCAGCACAGACGGCCTGGAGGATCTTCCGGTAGCTATTGTCAGTTCATCGCCTATGGATGTGATTCAGGACAAGATGTACGGAGCGAGCGTCAAGGCAAATTGCTATTTTGTGAAGCCGATGGAAGTAGAGGATTTTTTCGGATTGGCGAAAAAGCTGCATGTTTGTTATCGGAAAAGCCGGAATGCGACGATGCAGTGAAGACGGCTGTTAATTAAGCTGCTTGATGGGGAAGCTCATTCACATTAATGACCCGGCGCTCCGCCTTTGCCCGGATTGTTAGGTTTCATCAAAAAGATGAGCGGAACCATGCAGGCCGTAGCAATGCCGAGCACCCAGAAAGCGTCGATGTAGGCCAGCATATTTGCCTGCTGTTCGACACGCGACATTAATTGCGCTTGCGCCTGTTGTGTTGCCTGAACAAGGCTGGAACCAGCCTGATAAAAAGTCTGCATCAACTGATTCTGCTGATCCTGGAAGATTGACGTGCCGGAATGGACGGCGAGCACGGTTTGATGAAACTGCGCCCGACGCGCCAGGATAGTTGTGACGGTGGAAATGCCGAAGCTGGCGCCAAGATTCCGGAACAGATTCAAAAGCGATGAGGCATTGTTGTTCTTGTCCGGCGGCAGATCGGCAAAAGCCGCGGCATTGATGGGAACGAACAGGAGCCCTAGCGCCATGGATTGAAAAACGCGCGCCAGCATAGCGGTTCGGAAATCCATGCCCAATTCAAAGCCTGTCATGTGAAACAAAGAAAGCGAGATAATAATAAAGCCAAGACCCGTCAGAAAGCGGCCCTGCACTTTGCCGGTCAGAAATCCTACCAGCGGCATGGTGAGAACAAGCGCGAATCCGCCGGGTGACAGCAGTTCACCGCTTTTTTGCGGCGTGTAGCCCATCAGTGTCTGGGCAAGTTGCGGCAAAAGAAGCGTGCTGCTATACAAGGCAAAACCAACAAAAAACATAAGAACATTGGCAACCAGAAATGTTCGGTCCTTAAAAATAGTCAAGTCAATCACAGGGTGGGCGCGCTTGCGTTCCCAAAACAGGAAGGCGGCTAAGGCAACTACGCTGAGGATTGCGAAGACTGTAATGTGAGTGGAATCGAACCAATCGTCGCGCTGCCCTTTATCGAGCACCACCTGGAGCGGACCAAGACAGAGCGCAATCAGCGTAATCCCCAGGTAATCGGCTTGTTTTCCGGCGGCAGGCTTTTGCACCGCGTGAGGAGGATCTTCCACCAGACGCGAGCTGAGAAGCAACGACAGGATACCGAACGGAATGTTGACAAAAAAGATCCAGCGCCAGCTCAGGTGATCGGTAAGCCAACCGCCCAGAAAAGGACCAACCGCGGGCGCAAACACAATAGCGAGCCCGTAAAGCGCGAATGCCTGCCCTTGCTGGCGCGGTTCAAACGTGTCGGCCAGGATAGCTTGTTCGCTGGGTCCCAGCCCTCCTCCGGCCGCGCCTTGTACAACGCGCAGCAAAATCAGCATTCCCAGGCTGCCGGCCAAACCGCAAAGCAGGGAACTCAAAGTGAACAACGCCACACAAAGCATATAGAATCGCTTGCGACCGAAAACATCGCATAGCCAAGCACTCAGCGGCAGCACAATGGCGTTTGCCACCAGGTAAGAGGTCAGCACCCAAGTGGACTCATCCTGACCGGCGCTGAGTCCGCCGGCCACGTTCGGCAGCGCGACATTTAAGATGCTGGAATCCATCACCTCCATAAAGGTGGCTACGGACACCGTTACAGCAATCAGCCACGGATTATGTTTAGGCTTCCATCCCTGCATAAACTATCACCTCTCCAAACAGTATATGATATCAACTGTCAGTACAACTGATAATATTTTCTTTGGTGATTATTTCACTCAATCTGGCATTCTTTAGGTAGGATTTATTGTGAATGCAATGAAAACTGATGCGCAGTCAGAGGAGCTATCGAGCCGACCCGCAGTAAACGTGCCGGAACGCCTAATGAAGCGGGCCGGATTTTTAATCCATAAAGCCGGGCAGCGCGGATTGCAGGTTTTCAATGCGAGCCTGGCCAGTTTGGGAATTAATGTGAAGCATTACGGCGTGCTTAGCGTTTTGGTAGAAGGTCCTTGTTCCCAGGTCGCGCTGGCGGATGCCTTGCAGGTGGATCGAACGTCTATGGTTCAGTTGCTCGATGAGTTGGAAGCTAAGAACCTCGTAAAGCGAACCGTTGATCCCCATGATCGGCGGGCGCATCTGTTGAAGGTGACAAAGCAGGGGCGCAAAATGGTTGAATCGAGCGACGACCATACAAAAGAGGGTGACGAACGGTTTCTTGAGCCGCTGACCTCAGCGGAAAGAGAGCAGCTTTACGTTTTGCTGTTAAAGCTTTTGTGATACGGGAATATTTGATTCACCGCGATAGCACTAAAATGATTACTTAGATAACCAAATAGTGAAGCCGAAAGAAATTCAGTAAGCGGGCAGGGGTGATTGTTCGCTTTAGGAAAGAAATGGGAAAGCATTGGCCCAATACGATTTCTGGATGAAGTTCTAGCGACAGTGATTTTCAGGATTCATTCCCGGCAAGCGAGTATTTGCCGCGTATGATTTGACATGCTAAAACCAACCGCCATAACTAACAGCACCACGCCGGCGCGAGACAATCTTATTATTGCCAAATTCCGCGATGCTCTTGAAGAAATGTACGGAGACCGCTTAGAGCGTGCCGTGCTCTTTGGTTCACACGCTCGGGGCGATACACGACCCGATTCCGATTATGATGTAGCGGTTTTCTTGAAGGATATGGAAAATAGCGACGATCGTTGGGCCGAACTCGATAAGCTGGCGGTTTTGCGCGTCAAGTTTTTGGATGAAATTGGTGTTTTCTTTGACGCCAAACCTTATCCTGTGAGCGCGTATCGGGAGCTGTCGCCACTCATGTGCGAAATTCGTCGGGAAGGAATTACTCTGTGATCACCGAAACCGACTGCCTACTGCAGAAGGCCGAGAAGCACCTTGAAGGCGGCCACGTCATGCTTGGCGTCGATCTTAACGACGATGCAGGGCGGGCCGCCTATCTTGCCGCATTCCACGCTGCGCAAGCAGTTATTTTCGAACGCACGGGCAAGGTGGTCAAAACACATAGAGGCGTTCAAAGTGAATTTCTGCGCTTAACCAAGGATGATCCATACATCACGCCTGATCAGCGAATTTTTCTTTCGCAAGCTTATAATTTCAAGGCCGTGGCCGATTACGATACAGGACCTGGAATTGAGCTTTCAGCAGAAAAAGCCTACGCCGCACTCGAAGGAGCACGCGGTTTTGTCGATGCTGTACGCCCGTTTGCTAACGCCGCCAGACCCATTGTAACGTTTTGGCGTTCCACAAAAGAAGGTTCTTTTCCGACAAGTCCGACCCATAACTGGGTCCAGGGCTGCTCCGCTTAGCCTTACGGAGGGACGCTATCATACATAAGTAGTTATGAGGACATGGATTAAAACCCGTTTCACGGAAGTTATAGTCATTTTCTTCATAGGTACACTTTTTACTTGGTACGTTGCTTACATATACCAATCTAGAAAAAATCCTACTTATGCGATTAGCAGCTCGATTCTTTATGTGGACGCTCATCATGAGCTAACTATTCTTTGGCATATCAAAAAATCGAACGCGCCTATCTGA
>CAXTWH010000025.1:0-80579 GCA_964247975.1 uncultured Bryobacteraceae bacterium
CCTCACGAGTTCCTTGGAAAGCCGGTCTTGCCGTGAGCGAAGCAGATCAATAACTTAGTGATCTTTTAACTTTTTTAACAGCGTTGCCAGACTGGGGATCTTTCGCTTAGTACGAAGCGAGTTTATCGCCTGTATCCGGCAATAAAGTTTGCAGGCGCGAACGAAGAAGCGCGCAGGACGAGCCGCACACGGGCGAGTTCCCTTGCCTGTGACAGCACAGCCAGATCAACTTCGGAGTATACTAGCCAACACTCCGTATGCGGGGAGTGCTTGCGGCCTGCAGAATTGCTTGCGGAATCTGGGATAACGAAAGGGTTTGCTGCGCCGCTCCTAAACGGATGGCTTCGCGAGGCATACCGAAAACAACACAGGTTTCCTCGTTTTGGGCCATCGTCTGCGCGCCCGCTTTTTTCATTTTGAGGAGACCTTGCGCTCCGTCCGCACCCATGCCTGTGAGAATCACGCCGAGCGCATTGGCGCCGCACGTGTCAGCAACCGAAGCAAACATCACATCCACCGAAGGCCGTTGATAACAAACCTGGGGACCATCCTTGATCTGCACCCGCAAAGTGCTGCCGCTCCGGCGAAGCACCATATGAAAGTTTCCGGGCGCGATCAAGGCGCGGCCAGGAAGAAGAACATCTCCATCGGAAGCCTCTTTTACTTCGAGAGCGCATATTTGATTCAGGCGATTGGCAAAAGCAAGCGAGAAAATTGGCGGAATATGCTGGGTAATTAAAAGGCCCGGTGTTTCCGCCGGAAGTTTTGTGAGAACATCGGCAATCGCTTCGGTCCCTCCCGTCGACGCACCGATAGCAATAACCAGATCCGAGCGGTACCCGGAGCCAGGGCTTGTCGGGATGGAAGCGGAATCGGTCCGGACAGCTTTCTCTGCCCCGGAAGCCGGAACGGCAGAACGCCGGATGCGAGCACTGGCGGCGGCCCGAATCTTTTGCCCCAACGTTTGCTGAAGTTCTCCGACGGAATAGGGTCCGCCCGGTTTGGCAAGAACCTCGACGGCTCCGAGACGGAGTGCTTCGAGCGTAGCCTGGCACGAGGCCTGGCCGAGGGAGCTAATAACAATTGTGGGCAGCGGATGATACTGCATCAGTTTCTTGAGAAACGTGAGGCCATCCATGCGCGGCATCTCGATATCCAGGGTTATGACATCCGGCTGTAAGGCGAGTATCTTGTCACGGGCTATATAAGGGTCTGGAGCCGTACCAACGACTTCCAGATCAGCTTCGGCGGAAATGGCATCTGTGAGAATTTTTCGCACAATAGCCGAATCGTCAACAACTAGAACTTTGATTTTCTTGGAACTCATGAGTTAGCTTTGGCGATCAAACCAGATACTGAGGGTGCCGTCCTCAAGAACAAAGCTCTGGCCTTTTGTGTTTTGGTATTCTTTCTCAAACGTGGAGGGAGATTGTTCTGCCGGGGGGGATAGCGTGAGGCTGCGATCGCTTTTCTGGTCGCTAAGCAAAAGCCCGGCCACCATGTTGGTCAGTTCTCCGACCACTTCCTTCTGTTGCTGCACGGTAAGCTCGTCTCCGTCCACTCCTAGAAAATTGCCGGCCAGAGCACGCGCGGCTTCCGGTGAAACAGCCAGTCCGAAACGGCCGTCGCCGGCTCCCTCAAATCGCAATGTGGAGGCAAACCAGTCAGAACTTAAGGCAACGGATTGTTCCAGGTCAACGCTCTCAACAATGCTGGTAAAGTACATTGACTCCAGGACCCTCATAACGGCGTCAGTAATGGCAGGTTGATTATGCATGAAGGGCTGATCCTCCCAGGACAGTTTCCAGTTTGCCCCCGAGTTCTTCCGGGGTAAACGGCTTTGTGACGTAACCGGCTGCTCCCAGCGCGAGCATGCGGTCAATCCGCGCCTGTGTACAGTCGGTCGAAACGACCAAAACAGGGATGGAGCGCAGGACCTCGTCCTTGGCTAGCTGACCGGCAAAGGTCTCGCCGTCCATGATAGGCATGTTGATATCGGTCAGGATAACGTCGACCCATTGCTTTCGCAAAAGAGCCAAAGCCTCTTCGCCATGAGAGGCTTCAAAGCAGGTCCCGACGTCAAAACCCGCAAGCGCAAGAACACGACGCACAAAGGCCCGCATTGCGGGAGAGTCGTCAACCAACAAAACGTTAAATGCCATGTGTGAATCCTGTTTTCTGCGAGCTGGCAGGACCGAGCTCTGTATCTTGTTCTCCCATTCGCATGAGCATGCGTCCGGTTCCAATTTCCAAGCGGACCGTTCGAGAAAGCGTTCCCCCGACTTCCTCGGCCTTGACGAGCACTCCTGCTTTCCAGAACAGCTTGCGCATGGCCAGATGGTTGCGCTTCCCGATATTGAAGGTTCCGTGCGGATCCATGACCTGCGCTCCGCCGGCAGCTACCACGTATAAACGCTTTTTGTCCGCTCCTAGCTTATAGGCAGTTTGAAACAACAGCGGTATGCCGGTATCCGCAAACATAAAGGGACGATCCTTCGCTTTCTGGGCGTCTATGTTTGATTCCGGCAGCATGTAATGTAATAGCCCGCCAACTTTTGCAACCGGATCATGAATCAGAATGGCGATGCAGGAGCCCAGGGCATAGGTCACCAACACGCCCTCAGGATCTTTGCTGACCAGGCAATCGCCAACACCGACTACCAAAGATTTCATTGCTTCTCTTTTCCGGTATTACCGAGTGAGCCCGGCTTCTGGTAGATGGCAGGAGCAACATAGCGCAGAGGATGGTCTATTGAGTTCAGGCTTTCGGAGTGTCCGATGAAAAGATAACCGCCGGGCTCCAGCGCCTGCGCCAGTCGATTTGTCACTTCCGCCTGCTTATGGCGATCAAAATAAATCATGACGTTCCGGCAAAAAATTACGGGAAAGACTTCTCCATGAGAAACGCTTTCCATCAGGTTGTACCTTCGGAATTCCACGAGGGACCGCACCTCACGCTTCATCAGGTACCAGTCGCTCCAGCGTCCCTCCCCTTTAAGTAAATACCGGCGCAAATAGGCGGCCGGCAAGTCTCCGAAACGGCTGGAGGGGTAGGCGCCCTGTTGTGCCTGTGCCAGCACCCGGGTAGAAATATCGGTGGCCAGAATGCGAATCTTTGCGCGGGAGGCTTCTCCAAGAGTATCCAGCAAAGTAAAAGCGATCGTATAGGGTTCTTCGCCAGTTGAGCAGGCGGCGCTCCAGATCGAGACCTGCGAGCGTTGCCGGATCTGCGGCAAAACCACATCCTTCAGAAAATCGAAATGGGCCTGTTCCCGAAAGAAGCTGGTATGATTCGTCGTCAGCGCATCGATCATGGCTTCAAGCGACTTGCCGGTCCGGTCTTCCGTGACATGCCGGTAGTATTGATCGAATGAATGAAGTCCGAGTTTGCGGATGATTTTTGTCAGGCGCGAAGCTACCAGTTGCTGCTTGTTCGCCTGCAGATCGAGCCCGAACTGCTGATAGGCAAGCCGCCGGAACTGCTCGTATTCCTTGTCGGTTAAGGCGCGGATTTCCGGAGCGAGACCTGTTTCAAGCAGCTCGCTCATGCCTGGCCTCGGTAGATTCCGGACATTTCCAGAATAAGTCCGACACGGCCATCTCCAAGAATGGCGCAGCCAGCTACTCCCGGAACCTGCTTCAGGGTTTCGCCGAGGCTTTTAATGACGACTTCCTGCTTGCCTATGAGGTCATCAACCAGCAAACAGAACTGCTTCCCGTCGCATTCCGAGACAACGAGCAAACCCTCGCAGATCTTTTGGCTGCGAGCCTCAATCTTCAGGCGGCGCGATAAGCGGACAATCGGAAGCAGTTTCCCGCGCACCAAAGCCATTTCTTCCCGTCCGCGGACGGTGGAAAGAGTTTCCGGCGTGGCGCGGAACATTTCTTTGACGGCGAACAAGGGAACAATGTACCGGTGTTCGCCCACCACAACGACCAGCCCTTCAATAATGGCGAGAGTTAACGGTAAACGAAGGAAAAAGGTCGAGCCTTCTCCGGCTTTGGATTGAATATCAATTCGACCGCGCATCTTTTGGATGTTCTTGCGGACCACATCCATACCGACCCCGCGTCCCGAAACATCCGTGATTTGTTCTGCGGTCGAGAAGCCTGGCTCAAAAATCAGGTGAAAGACATCGGTATCACTTAGTTGCGCTCCCTCGGCAACAAGGCCTTTCTCGCGGGCTTTGTTGAGAATCTTGTCGCGAGCGAGTCCCCGGCCATCATCCCCGATTTCGACCACGATTTGGCCGGATTTATGATAAGCCGCCAGACGCACGCAGGCGGTGGGATTTTTCCCCGCCGCGCGCCGGACTTCCGGTAGTTCGACCCCATGATCGATTGCATTTCGCACCATGTGGAGAAGCGGATCGGAGAGTTCTTCGGCAATGGTCTTGTCGAGTTCGGTATCTTCTCCGCTGATTTCAAAAACCACTTCTTTCTTGAGCTTCCGCGAAAGATCGCGCACCATGCGGGCCGAGCGTTGAAACAACTGGCCAATGGGCACCATGCGCATCGCCATCGCCGTTCTCTGCACTTCGGCCGTAATGCGCGCCAGTTGCGAGATGTTCGCGGCTGAAGTGGGATCACTGGCAGAGGTGAACGCCGGGCTATGGCGCAGTATGGATTGAGCAATGACCATTTCGCCGACCATCTCCATCAGATGGTCGAGTTTGCCGGTTTCCACACGAACCGATTGGGAGTCGCTGTTTTTGGCCGGTTCGACCGAGCGGGATGACTTTCCGGAGGAAGCGGGGCCCGAAGCCGCAGGAGCCGGATTAGTAGGAACCGGAACAACGGGCTTGGCGGCCACGGAGTTTGACACAACCAGCAGTTCCGTGGAAAGAACAGGAACGGATGTTACCGGTAATGGGATTGCTTCGACGGACTGAGGTTCGGGCGCTGTGACGAGGGGAGTCAGTGCCGCTGGATCGTTTTCCAACTCTTTCGTAACGGGCAGGCTCTTGGTTTTTGTCGTGCATTCCCGCAACTGCTGGAGCAGAGAAGCACTTTCCCGGACCGACTTAAGCGGTTTCCCGGTTAGATGGGCTTCAACGGCATCAATCGATTCTTTCAGATAATCGGTGCTTTCCAGAATCAAATCCACAACGGAAGGCGTAATCGAGAGCTTTTCGTTGCGAGCTTCGTCGAGAAGGGTTTCAACCTCATGCGCCATTGTCTGGATGGCGCTGAATTCCAGAAACCCCGCTAACCCTTTGATGGTGTGGAACCCGCGAAAAACGGCATGGATCGCATCAATGGCTTCCGGATTCTGTTCGAGCGTGAGCATTTGGGTTTCGATTGACGACAAATGTTCGCGCGATTCAAGGATGAAATCGCCGACCAGTTCCGGATCGTCGGCCAGGGAATTGCTGATTACGGGAGCCGGGGGCGCCGGAGCAGCAGATGTTGCTGTCTGGCTTTTATCTTGTTCGGCACTCAGCACCGCAGCCAACGCCGTGAGACCTTGCCGGACACGGTCTTCAGCTTCACCTTCCTCTTCAGCGCTGATTTGGGTGGTCTCATCCGCTAATGCTAAGGCAGCGCGGGCGGTATCGGGACAGTTGTTCGCTACGGCGGCTTCACTGAGCTGTCGCAACTCCTGAACGAAATGTTCGCCCACTCCATCCAAAATTAATTGTGTTGAAAGCTCATCCAGCCGTATCTGCAGCGGATGAACGGATTCCTCATGTACCATCGTTCCGGGCTCTCGTTCTTTTATTCCGTTATCAGATGTTAGTGCTTCGCTCGCTCTTGATAAGCGGCAGCAGTTCCTGGCTGGTAAGGACCTGATCGATGTCGAGCAGAATCTTGACTTTTCCTTTGCTTTTGGCCATTCCGAGAAGATAGCTGGTTTCTGCCTGTACCCCAAAATCCGGAGTATCCTCAATTTCCCCGGCACTCACATTCAGCACTTCCGCGACGCCATCCACCACAACACCGGTCAGCACACTCGTGTCGGCAATATTGACATGAACCACAATGATGCAAGTGCGCTGGGTGTATTCTGTTTCCGGCATGCCGAACTTCAAACGTAGATCAACGACGGGGATCACTTTGCCGCGCAGATTAATTACGCCTTTGATATAGGCCGGGGTCTGCGGAACCGGGGTTATATCCTGTAAGCCGATAATTTCTCTGACTTTGAGGATCTTCGTGCCGAACTCTTCCTCGCCGAGATGAAAGATCAGGTATTTGCCGCTCCGGTCCAGTCCGGGAGGCGTGGCTGGTGCTGGGCTGGGGGTACTGGTTGCTAACTGTTCCATGATGTGCTTTCCTGTTGAGGCGTCCTTTACTAAAATTCCTTAAATGATTCTTCTTCGAGCGGAAACTCGGAGGTGTCAATTGCCGGGACAGCCGGTGTTGTTATTCGGGCAGGGGTGACTACCGATTTGGCAATGGCAGCAGGAACAGCGACAGGCCGAACAATAGAGTTCAGGGTTATCTTGCCGGTCACCGGGCGGATAAATTTCGTTTCCGTCCGTGGGCGGGTTCCCAGGGCGGCCTGTGCTTCCAATCCGCCGACAACTGCGGAGAGTTTTAAAACAACACCCTTTAACTGCGCTGATTGCGCGTTGAGTTCTTCGGCAGCGGCGGCGCTTTCTTCGGCGCTTGCGGCTGTCGTTTGGGTCACCTGTTCCATCTGGGTAATCGATTTCGCTATTAGCTCAATACCGCGCGCCTGTTCTTCGCTGCCGAGATTCACTTCATCAGCCAGTGTTTTCATTTGGGCTGACTGACCGGCGATTCCCTCAATGGCTTCTGCGGTCTGGTCGACGCGGGTTTTGCCTTCCCGAGATTTTTGAATTGAGTCGGCAATGAGGCGTTCGGTATCCTTCGCCGCTTGTGCGCAGCGCTGGGCGAGGTTGCGCACTTCATCGGCGACTACTGCAAAACCCATTCCGGCTTCGCCGGCGCGGGCCGCTTCGACGGCGGCGTTCAAGGCGAGAATGTTGGTTTGAAAGGCGATCTCGTCGATGACTTTGATGATTTTGGCAATCTGCTCGCTGGAGGCGTTGATTTCGTTCATGGAGCGAACGGCCTGCAACAGAAGCTGCTTGCTTTCTTCGAATTTATGGACAGACAGCGCGGCGAGTTCGGCAGAAGAACGGGAGTTTTCGCTATTGCGGCGGGTCATGGAGCCGATCTGTTCGGTCGAGGCGGAAGTTTCTTCGAGTGAGGCAGCCTGCTCCGAGGCTCCCTGCGCAAGCGACTGGCTTGAAGCCGAAACCTGGGAAGCGGCGTTTGCTACCTGTTCTGCTCCTTCCGTCAGGTCGTGAATGGATTTTTGTAGGCTTTGGAAGGCATGCCGGATCACGTAAATCGTGAACCCGCTGGCAAGCATAGCCAGCAACAATAACCCGCCAAAAAGGAAACGGTTCTGGACAACAGCCGAGGCTGATTCTTCCGTGTTGGTTTTCATGATCTCATGTTGCTGAGAAATCAACTGCTCGTCTTCAGCGCGGGTACTGGCGCATTGAGGAATAATTTTCTCGTTTAATATCTGCGCTGCTAAGGTCGTATTTCCACTGAAAGCCGCCTGCTTAAAGTCTTCATGAACTTTGCTGAGGACTGTTTCAGCACTTTGCAGGTTTTGCACGGTTTGCCGTCCAGCGTCTGTTTCAAGCAAAGGAATAATGGTATTCACCTGTTTGCTGAGATGCGCAGAAGACTTCAGAAAATCCTGTTCGAACTGTTGCATTCCAGCTTGATCCCGCAGGAGAGACTCGCTGAGAACGGCGCGTTCCGCGCTGCCCATGTCAGCAAGATCGGTTTGTATTTCGCCGGCCAACTGTAGTTTTATTGCATTGATGTGAGCCAGTTTCTCGGTTTCATGGGCAAGGTCGGTAATGGTGTTGAGTGCTACCAGCCCGAGCACCAGAGCGGCTGTGGCAGCCACGCCAGAGGTTAAAAAGAGTTTCTTCTGAAGATCCATCGCTATCTATGTAGTGGCCTGCTCGGGATTCTTTCTCTAACCGGATTAATGCCTCTTTCCAGTTCCGTTTGCCGGAGTTCGAGAGCGATTTCTGAAGAAAGCTCTGAATTTGTATGCATGCTGGTGAGAAAAAAGTTTCGCGGATGAACTAAATCTTAGAGTGAAGCTAAGCGTATTGATCATGGATGATTCCGCAGCCATCCGCAAGATTCTGCTGCGTGTACTTTCTCAAACAACATGCCATTGAGGAAGTTCAGAAAGCGAAGATGGCGCAAAAGCTTTCGAGCTTTAAAGATTTCTTATTCTGTCCAACATCAATATGCCAAACATGGATGGTTCACAGTTTCTGACCCAGGCGAGAGCGAATAACTACTGGAAGCCCGTACCGAATGATCATGATCCCGACCGAAGGCAATCAGACGAAAATCTTGGAAGCCGTGCAGCGCAACGCCAACAGCTAAGTGTGCGGACCGTTTACGGCGGATCAGATCGAATCGAAAATTCTCTCTTGCACCAAAGCCGTTATCGGCTAAGAACTGTCCAGAAAGCAAAGATTGTCTCATGGATAAACCACAACTAGCAGAATTCCTCCTCAAAGCCGCAGAGGAAACTTTTTCGATGATGCTCGGAATGTCGTTCGCTCTGCTGCCTGAAAATACTTTGAGTCACAAGGTCGATTCGACCGATGAACGGGTGGTCACCTTGATCGGAATCGCTGGCTCCTACCATGGCACCGGCATGATCGGAGTCTCTCCAGCTCTTGCCTGCCGTTTATCCTCCGCCATGCTGATGGCAGAGTATACGGCGGTGGATAGCGAGGTTCTCGACGCAATGGGCGAAGTTTCGAATATTATCTTCGGAAACGTGAAAACGCTCCTTGAGGAGCAGGTCGGCCCGCTGGGCCTTAGTATCCCGACCGCGATCCACGGGAAGAATTTCTCCATTCGCACGCCCGTGGAGCAATGGGTTGTTCTTCCCCTTGAGGTGGAAGGAGCACTCTTTGACTTGCGCTTATGCCTGTCTCAGAACTCGCAAAGCGGCAAGTCGAGTATTGTGCAGCAAATCGTATCTGATCCCGTTTAAGTTGAATCTTCCGGTGGAAGCTTGAAGCACCAAACAGAAACTGTGAATTTCGGGGATAAAACTGTTTTATAGAAGGTTCCGTACTAGCAGTAGCGGGAAGGTATGGACAGATTATCTCCTAACTGTAAAGAATTTGAGAATAAAGAACATGAAAAACTGGTCAATCGGGAAAAGAGTAGTACTTGCCTGCGCAATCTTGCAAATAATGATGCTTCTCTCCGGAATCGTGGGTACATTCGGAATTCGAAAAGCAATCGCGAGCACGGAACTCATCATGAGCGACGCTGTGTCCGGACTGAAAATCCTTTCAGAACTTCGGGGGCAAGCGGGAGAACTGCGAGGCGATGCCATGGCGAGTGCAGTTCCCGGCCTGGAAGTGATCCGGCAAAAAAATCTGATGCGGATTGATGAGTTAGAAAAATTGATTCCGGAGCAAATGACTGCTTATGAGTCAACCATTACAAGTGACCAAGATCGTGCGCTCTATAACGGCATCAAGAATGCAGCAGCTCCCTATCTGGCCACCTGCGCTCGTTATGCCTCGTCCATGCGGGCAGGAAAAGTTGCGGAAGCCGCCGCTGATTACATTACCCAAAACGGTCGTGCTCAGTATTTCGACCTTGATAAAGCGATTCGCGCGGAAGTGGATTTCAACAGCAGGCATGCCGATGACATTTTCCAGGCTTCTCAAAAGCAGGGACAATCCGCGTTGTTCTGGAACTGGACGATGATTGCTCTTGCTTTGTTCGGCGGATCGGCTTTGGCCCTGCTCATTATCCGGGGGATTAGCCGCTCGCTTATCAGTTGTGCGCAAGAGGTTCGTACGAGTGCCCAGGAAGTCGTGAGCGCGTCAACCCAGTTAACTGCCACGAGCGTATCGCTCGCAGAAGGATCAAGCGAACAAGCAGCGTCTCTGGAAGAAACCTCGGCTTCAAGCCAAGAAATCGGAGCGATGAGCGCGAAAAATGCGGAAAACGCCAAATCGGCTGCGACTTTGATGAATATAGTCGAAAAGAATGTCACTCATGCCAATCAGTCTTTGGCGGAAATGACTTCGAGTATGAGCCGGATTTCCGATTCGAGCCAGAATATCGCCAAAATCATTAAAGTTATCGACGAGATCGCCTTTCAAACCAACATTCTCGCCTTGAATGCCGCCGTTGAAGCGGCCCGCGCCGGCGAAGCCGGAATGAGTTTTGCGGTGGTCGCCGATGAAGTGCGCAATCTCGCCCAGCGCTGCGCCCAAGCCGCCAAAGATACAACCGCTCTCATCGAGTCTTCGGTTGCAAACGCAAGTCAAGGCAGTAAAACGGTCGAAGATGTGCAGTCTGTGATTGCCGCCGTTACGCAAAGTGTTGCCCAGACTAAAATCTTAGTCGATGAAATGAACCAAGCGGCAGTGGAACAATCTCGTGGGGTTGAGCAGATCTCAACCTCGCTCACGCAGATGGAACAGGTCACGCAGCGCACAGCCGCCAATGCGGAAGAGAGTTCGGCTGCCAGCCAGGAATTGAGGGCACAAGCCGAATCGATGTCCGGCATTATTCACTCTCTCGAAGTGCTCGCTGCCGGCAAGTCCAGCCTTTAGTCCGCCTAGACTACCTGGGCCGGTAAAAGCCAGGCGCCGCGTTGGATAAAGGAATCATGGCTTAAACTTCCATGTGTCAATTACAACGCCAATTCGCAGTACGTATTTAATGGGACTCCGCCGAGGCGGACTCATAGTTCCAGGCCATCTGAATATCTGCCCAATCCGAAAATCGCGAGTCGGCATACTCCTCAAAACCGATCTTCCTATCCAACACCCCGGTCTCTATCATGAGATCGCGAACCAAGTCGAAATCGGCCTTTCGCGGCGCTAGTGGACTGTAGTCGGCACGGTCCAGAGGCTTTGTCAAAGCCCACCGCAAAAGTTCCGGCTTCTGGTTGTAATAAAAGCGGCCCACAAAATCCGCTGCATATTCTCGGTGTGGTCTGTCTTTATCGAGCCACAAGCCAGACCGGGCGATGCCGTCGACCAGGGTTTGCACGACTTCCGGGCGAGTGTTGATCAGATCCTGGCGCACGACGAGAATGCAAGACATATAGTCCGGCCAGTACTCGCGTGCCTGAAAAAGAATGCGTCCATAGCCGGCCAGTTCAGCCTGTGACGGAAAAGGCTCACCCAATGAAAACGCGTCGATGGCGCCTGCGGCAAGCGCACCCGAAACATCGGGCGGGGCCATCTCCACCATTTTGATTTCGTCCGGCTGCATGCGCCAGATCTTGGAATATAGGCGACGGTGATCTTCCGTTTCTGCAGTAGAGATTCACGATACGGTTTTAATCGCGGCGGCGTTTTGCCTATATAGCCGTTACGTGGATGGTCTGGCTACCTGGGCTCCTCAAGACCAGGATTCTTATTGCGCTCGTGGAGCGGATGTAGGCCAATTCGGGTACATGAAATTTCCCAATTCATTGAAAAGCGCAAATGCGGAAGCGGCCAACGTCGGCGCACCGGCAGGATCACGATAGAAAGCAGTTCCATCCAAAAGGGGATGCGGCGGAAGCTGTCGAAAGCTTGCTTCCGTCGCCTGGGCTGGAAAGTTCTTCAGAAAAGAAACTTCACCGCGAGTTGCGGCAGGCGAACATCCAAATTTGTTTAGTTACTAAACTCCGCAATCAAATCTTACCCGCCTGTTACGGCAAAGATCCTGCTTTCTCATCGAGTGAAGGGAAGTCAGCAAGACAGGCTGCGATCCACAGTAAAAAGCCTATTAGAGGATTTTTACTATTGATCTTCCCTTTTCATCTTTGTACTCTCGAACAACTACACCTAAGTTGGGATCTTTCATCTGATGAGAAAACTATTGCTATGGACGTTTGTCCTTTGTATCAGCAGTTTTACACTAGTACAAATCAGCTACGCACAACTGACACAAGCGTCACTCAAGGGAACGGTTACGGATCCCTCTCAGGCTTCAGTAGGAAACTGCCAGATTGAACTGGAAAATAACAACACTGGCGAGGTGCGTTCCACCCGAGCCGATAGTTCGGGCGCATTCACTTTGGCGGGGATGTCGGCCGGAACCTACACACTTAAAGTGAAGGCTACCGGTTTCCGTGATCTGGAACAACATGATCTGGTGCTTTATGTCGGAAGAACCGTCGAGGTCAATCCCACGCTGGAAATTGCTTCCGCAAAAACTGATGTTCAAGTGATGGAAAGCGCAGCGAAAGTTACTGTTTCTACGGAAGCCAGATTGTCGGACACGCTGGCGAAAAACGAAATCTCCACACTGCCCTTGCCTGGTCGTGACGTTTACCTGCTGACCAAACTCAGCGCAGGAGCAACTAATATTCCAGGAGCGGCTTCCTCCACCAAGCTTAATAGTTCTCCTGTTGTCACAGTAAATGGCAATCGTTATCGCGGCAACAATTACGTTCTCGACGGGGCATTGAACGTCAACCCGAACAACACAGGTGAGCCGACCATTGTGCCGAGCGTGGAATCGGTTCAGGAAGCACAGGTACAGACCGGTAACTTTTCAAGTGAGTATGGACGCGGCAATGGCTCCGTAGTGAACCTTTCCACCAAATCTGGCACCAATGAATTTCATGGCCGAGTCTGGGAACTGAATCGCAATACACAGTTCAACGCGCGGAATTTCTTTTCGGCTGCTCGGGCTCCGCAGATTTATAACCAGTTTGGCGGAAATGTGGGTGGTCCTATTATCCATAACAAGACTTTCTTTTTTGCTTCTTACGAGGGTACGCGCAATGTTTTTGGTCAGGCGCTCACTCTTCAAGTAGAAACACCTGAGTATCGGAACTACATTGAATCAGTGAGTCCTAAGAGCATCGCCGCACAATTGTTTAAGCAGTATCCTGCGCCTGCGCCGCAAGCAGGTTTGGGCGGCAGCAAATATGCCGGAGAAATCGATCTGATGACGCCTCGCGGCCTGATCCCTGAAATCGGTCGCGCGGCGGTTACGCTGAATGATTTTAGTCAGTACGACCAATACTTAGGCAGGCTGGATCACTCGATGCGGGACGGACGCGACCGGATCAGCGCCCGCTGGATTGCCGAACACCAGAGCGACCAGGGCGGCATCAGCAATTCCGCTGCTACTCTGGCCGAAGCAGTGCGCGGCGAGCGCGGACCGTTTAGCGGTGATTTTGCGAACCTTAACCTGGGCTATATGCGCGTGTTCGCCGCCTCCGTCAACGACGCGCGCTTTTCAACCCAGATTGTGGATGCGACTCGCGGCGCTCCGAACGCCGTGGTCCCGCAGATGGCAATTACCGGAATCACCGCGCCTTTTGGCGATACCTTTCTCACCGAAACTCGCCTTCGCTCCTACGAACTACGGGACACGTATACCTTTGAACGGGGCAAGCATTCCCTGCGCTTCGGCGCGGAATGGCGGCGTATCTTCAAAGGCATTCAAATCGGCCCGGCCACTGCCGGAACTTACAGCTTTATCAGTCTGGCTGATTTCGGCAACGATCATCCCTTCAAACAAAACCTCACGGTGGATCCATCCACGGGTCAGCCCACTGGATACCCGCGCTACTTTCATCAATTCGAGTATGCCGTTTTTGCTCAGGAAGACTGGCGGGTCACCACACGCTTTAATGTGAACCTCGGTGTGCGGCAGGATTATTTCGGCGTGCCGCAGGAGCAAGACAGGATTCTGTCTTCCCTCATCTGGGGTCCGGGCAACAGCTATGGCGAACGCCTGGCATCGGCTACAGTAGGGCGCGTCAATCAGCTTTATCAAGTTCCGAAGCTCAACCTTTCGCCCCGCGTGGGCTTTTCCTGGGACCCGTTTGGAAACGGCAAAACCTCCATCCGCTCCGGCTTCAGCATGGCTTACCAACCTCATCACCCGCAGTCAATTGCCGGAGCGAGAGCCAATCCGCCGGATGCGATTGCCGGCGTTGTTCAGCCGAACGTCGGCATCGGCACGCAAATCCTTTATGGCATTCCTGTTCCCTACAATGCCCAGTTCGCTCGCGGGTTAAACAGTCAAGGCGGCTTGATCAGCGCGCCCGGGCAGGCTCCTCTCCGCATCAGCGCCTGGGTAGTGAATCCAAATATCAAAACACAATACAGCGAAAGCTGGTTCTTCAATATTCAACGTCGCCTCTTTAAAGATTGGATTGCGGAAGTAGGCTATGTGGGCACAACCGGCGTGAATCTGGAGCGGATTGACGATATCAATCGTCAGGCCGGTGACCTGCTGGATGGAAAACTCAATCGTATCAATCCGAACTTCGACGCTATTCTTTTTGTCACTAATGGCGTTGGCTCGCACTACAATGCGCTCACGGCGGAACTGCGCCACGCCTTCAGCAAAGGACTTTCCCTACAGATGAACTATCGCTGGTCCAAATGGCTGGACGATGGTTCGGATACTTCCACCGGACAATTCGCCGACAACTCAGAACCAGGCAAGGGAGCTTATAACGTGAACTGCCTGCGTTGTGAATACGGTCCCTCTTTGTTCGATATTCCCCAGCGTTTCTCGTCAGCCCTGCTTTGGGCCGTTCCCACGGGGAATTGGAACAACCGGATAACGAAGGCGGTCACACACGGTTGGGAAACCTCCCTCATTGCTACCGTTCAGTCGGGACGGCCCTTTTCGGTTTACAACGGCGCTCCATCGAAAATCGTAAACGGAGTGAATCTGGGGGGAGACTACAACCTGGATGGCGGTGGAGGCGCGGTGGCTGTTGGTTATTATGATCGTCCCAACGCACCGGTAAAGGCAGTGCCAAAATCTTTCAGCAATGCCGATTTTATTAACGGCCTGTTCAGCCCCGCTATTTTTCCCACTCCTGCCTTGGGGCAGACCGGAACATTGGGCAGAAACACCTTTCGCGGTCCGCGCTTCATGTCCTTCGATCTTTCGGTGAGCCGCAGCTTTCCCGTTCGTGAACGGATGTCGCTTCAGCTTCGAGCCGAGGCATTTAACGCCCTGAATAATGTCAGCCTTTATTTGCCGAACACCGACCTTTCTTTGGCGCAAAAGGCTAACGGCACTTATTCAACTACTTCTTTGTTTGGAAAATCCACTCAGGCGTTTGATCCCCGGGTAATGCAAATCAGCGCGCGCCTGACATTTTAAAATATGACGACCAATTCTTTCCAAAGGAAAACAATGCATAAATTCACTGCCCAACTTTTCCGCTTTACCCTGGCCCCAGGCCTTCTTGTGGGCACATGCCTTTACGCGGCATCGCATCCATCGTTAGGATTGACCTCGCTGCCGATCCTGGAACAACAGGCACACCAGCGAACTTCCGCCCAAGCTTATGTTCCGCTGGCCGATCAGTCTTCTCCCTTGTTTCAGGGCATAGACACAATGGAACTTTCGAACAGCAAACAGGTGCCGAATTATCTTCGGGCTCTAGCTCCGTTACCTAAAATGACAGAACCTTTTGCCCACCTGTTTAAGATCTTTGTGGGCAATACCGCCCTGCCTTCCGAGACAAAGCTAGCTATGGCCCTGCGCATTGCCCAGATTAATGGCAGCCCTTACACGGCGGCTCACGCTGAACGTTTGTTGCGAACATCCGATCACGGCAAAGCTGTTCTGGCCGCCCTGCAATCTGATCGAATTGACTTGCTTTCTGTTCCCGAGCAGCGCGCCATTGCTTATGCGGAAGCCCTGACTCGCCATGTTGACGGATTGAGCGATGCTGAGTTTCAAAGCACCCGGGCATTTTATAACGACTCGCAAGTGGTGGAATTGAGTTTCACTGCCTGCTTCTTCAACTATTTCACCCGTTTTGCGGAAGCCTTGAAGCTACCGGTTGAGCCTTGGGTTTTTGAAACATCGCCGGAACTCCTGAAACCGGCATCGCCTCTGCCGGAGCGCGTATCCCTGATATCGGATGAGGAGATTCAGGCAACCGAAGCCACTGTTGCAGCTTCCAAAGCGCCTAACTCGCTTACTGCAAAATGGGGAATTGGTATTGCCAACTCACAACGAGCCATGATGCACGCCCCGGCCATGTATCTGGCGTGGCGCAATTTCGGCAGCGCAAGCCAGGAATATTCTTCCGTCAGCCGGGAAATCAAACTACAAGTGTCGTTTGCTGTATCCACCGCCAATGGATGCCGCTACTGCGTATTGCACCAGGTTCTTGGTTTGCGCCGCCTGGGTGTGGAACCGGCAAAACTGATGGCCATGCAGAAAGATGATTCGGCTTTAACGCCGCAGGAACTGGCGGCTGTTACGTTTGCGCGCAAGTTGACCGCCTCTCCTTCTTCTACCACCAAAGCCGATTATCAGAAGATCCAGGGCGTATTCAAAGAGCAGGGCGCACTGGAAGTGTTGATGCAGACCTGCAACTTTGCATTTATGAATCGCTTTACCGACGGTTTACGGCTGCCGTCTGAAGATGAAGCGGTAAAAGTTTATCGCGAAATCTATGGCCGGGACTGGCAACGGAGATGATGCCTCCAACTGGAAATTCTGCCTTTGCGCTGAATCAGCTTTCCAGCAGCGTTGGTGCATGAATCCTGTTGTCTGTGAGTCTTTCCGTGAGAATGGCAGTAAAAGGAAACCTGGCGCGGTCACCACCAAATCGTAATCACCAGGATTGTTTTCTTATCCGACAGAAAGTGAGGAAGAACCAAAAGTTTGATGTCAATCACTGGATCAGCAGGTTTCTAAAATAAATTCTACTGTCACTCCTCATTCCGCCAGGCCGGGAAACCGCAGTGAGCTTTGGAATAACTCCGAAGCTGTTGGGTTATGACTTCTGCGACGTAACATCACCGGTGGAAACGACTGGCGCTACTGTTGCAAAGCCAGTACTTCCTGTTTGCGCCCACTCTGATACAGCTCATTAACCGGAGCGCATTATGAATCGTATTCTGGTCTGTGCGAGTCCCGCGCCGGGGCATGTCAACCCGATGCTTACCATTGCCTCCTCACTAGCCGAACGCGGATACGACATTACTTTTACGACATCGGACGTTTTCCAGCTTCTGCTCGAAGCCGCTGGACTGCGGTTTGTGCCGCTGCTCGGCAAAGCCAACTTCGATTACCGGACTATAAATCATTTCTCCGACCGGCGGCGAACACCAGTGGGATTACCGCGCCTAATTCACGATTTTCAACATATTTTTTCTGATTCCATTCCCGACCAGTATCAAACGATCAAAAGTGTACTGGAACGCTCGCCCGTTGACCTGATCCTAACGGACACAACTTTTCTGGGCACGTTTCCGCTGCTTCTCGATACCACTCGCGAGCGACCGCCGGTTGTGAGCTGCGGCATCACCGTGTTATTCCTCACCAGCCGGGATCGTCCGCCCGTGGGATCGCCTTCCCGCCCAGGAGAAGAAGCGCGCGATTACCTTCAGGAGCATCGTGATTTCCAGGCGGCTTTTCGACCTGCTGATGAATATCTGGAAAAAGTGCTCGCCGGCTTGCAGGTTCCGCCACCCCGTTCGTTCTTTCTGGATGCCTTGCATGCCCTACCGGATCGCTATCTACAACTCACAGGCGATTGTTTTGAATTTCCCTGCACCGACATGCCGCATAAGATTCGCTTCGCGGGTCCTGTCAGCCCAAAACTATCGACCGGATGGCAAAAGCCGGCATGGTGGAATACGCTCGACTCGGGCAGACCAGTTGTTTTAGTCACCCAGGGCACCATTGCCAACCTCGATCTTAGCCAGTTACTCGAACCCACTCTCCAAGCTCTAGCAGGCGAGGAGATAACAGTTGCTGCTTCGCTTGGCACGACTGCGTTCAAACCACTCTCTATACCGATACCGCCCAATGCCCGAATCGTTCTATTCGTTCCCTTTGATCAACTCAGCCGAAGGTAGAGCTATTTGTTACGAATGGCGGTTACGGTTCCGTCAATCAAGCGTTGCAACACGGCGTGCCAATGGTCGTAGCAGGCACAACCGAAGACAAGTCCTTTGTGGCAGCCCGGGTCGCCTGGACAGGCAGCGGCCTGAATCTGCAAACCGAACGTCCCACGCCAGACCAGATTCGTTCCGCCGTTCGAAGGGTTCTTACGAACAACTCATTCCGGACTAATGCGCGCCGGATTTCCGAGAACTTTCAGCAATACCAGGCGTTGGATTTCATCGCGGCAGAAATCGAAGAACAGATCCGCCTGGCGCTGGAATGCAAGATACTGCAACCGTCATTAGGCTGACAGTGAAAAACGATGTCGGGGATTAGCGAAGCGACATGCTGGGTGACGCCGTTAAGTCAGGTCCGGTGGCGGCGTGATGGCGTGATAATGTGTCGCTTTACAGCATAGGGCACTCGCTGGAGCTGATTTGCAATGGGTTTTCCCTCTCTCAACTGCCGGGCGGCACTGCAACAAGTGCGAGACCTGCTGAACGCATTTGGAAAACAGACAGGCTCTGCTGTATGCGCTCCGCTCGGCGCATCTGATAGAAATGAGCTAACATCCCACGGCATAGATAAGTTGGGCTGATATGGCCGACTCTCGGCTATACCATGCTTCTGCTGATGCTAATTCTTGAGGATAGTTCTAAACTTTTCGCGAGCACGGCCTAGGCGCGACATGACTGTTCCCACTGCACAATGCAGTACTTCGGCTATCTCCCTATAACTGAGACCCTCAAATTCGCGCAGCACCAGGACTTCGCGGTAAAGGACGGGCAAGCTCGCCAGCGCTGCCCGTACCTGCTGACTTTCCGTCTGCCGGAGGAGTATCGTCTCGGGGTCATCTCCACGCTCCTGACGCCAAGCGGATTCGGGCGTTTCTTCGCATCGATTTCTGTTGTGGTAGCACGCACGGAACACTTGCGGAGGTGGTTGAGAAACAAGTTTCGCAGGATGGTGAACAGCCAGGTTTTCAGATAGCTTTCTGGTCGCAGGCGTGCTTCGGCCTGTAGCGCTCGCAGGCAAATGTCCTGAACTAGATCCTCGTCTTTGGCGTGTGAGTGGGTCAGCACGAGCGCATAGCAGGAGAGCGCGTCTAAGTGCTCCAGCAGCGCCGGGCCAACTACAGGGTGGGCCGCCAGCGGCGGTTTACAAAGTGACATGGAAGATGAGTTGAGGAAACGTGTTCACGATTTGACTCCATCGCGCGACATAGACCAAGCGCTGCAACCAGGGACAGCCCATGCTGAAAGCAGCCGGATAACTTTTGGCTCTGTTCCAGCACAGCCTCAAACAGAAAGATCGAGCGGGTTGGCATCGCACAAACAGGGGCATGAATTTCTCTTTCCTTGCTGAATCGGCAAATCGTTACTGCTCACTCCCAGATAATAAGTTGAAACTCGATGACGGCGTCGCAACCTCCTGCTCTGAGCGTAGAGACAATTTTTTCGCCGGACTAGAAAATGTCGACCAACGGAAAGCAGTTTGCGACGAAGTAAAACTTTGGAGCGACTAAGTGCGTTGCCAAAGCTGCTTTTGCTTCAATCACGCACCTTCTACAGCCGCTCCTTCTACCCGCAGCAAATGGTGACTCCCTCTGTTTATTCAACAGAATGGAGAGCGATGCCCCATTGGCGGGCAAAGCGGCGGGCCTGAGCTTCTCGCGACTCTTTCACAGATTCGTACCGCGTGAAAAACGCCTTCACAACATCCGGCGGTGCTGTTTCGGGCGTTCCGCTATGAAAAGGCGGATCGGGAGCGTACTCAATGCCGAGTTGGATTTCCTCCGCCACGCGCTGTCCGCGCAACATCGCGGCCACGGTCAATGCGCCATCCAGACCGGCTGTTACTCCGGCAGTGCTGATGAGCTTGCCATCCACCACCACGCGAGACTTCACCGGTATCGCGCCGTAGTAGGGCAATAGATCCCAAGACGCCCAATGGGTAGTCGCGCGACGGCCACGCAGGATACCGGCAGCTCCGCATAACAATGCCCCAGTGCAGACCGACAATACATACTGTTTGGACTCAACCTGTTTTCTAATAAACGCGAGAACCTCTTTATCCTCCATTAACGCTTGTTGTCCTAAACCGCCGCTCACCACCAATAGATCAAGCGGAGGGGAATCGACGATCCTCATTTCCGGCGTCAGAATGAGACCTTTCACGTCACGAACCGGACCTCTGCCTTTCGAAATCACATGCACAGCCGAATCCGGAATGCGTGACAGCACTTCAAACGGGCCAGTAAAATCAATCTGGTCCTGTTGTGGAAACACCAGGCATCCAATAGTTAAATGCGACTTGTTCATTGGCTTTATTCCTTTAGGGAAGGAGAGTTAAGCAGCGCAGCAGGTGAACTCTTTCCCTGAAATGTTCGCCCCGGTAGAGTAATAGCCGAAGCCGCCATTTGCTCGACAAACATCCGTCGAGATAGTGGAAAATCTGAATTTTTGATAATGTCCGCTCCTATCTTCTTTGCCGGTGAACGGCAACCACTGAGTTGATTATGGTGCTGAAGAGCGAGCCTCAGTAAGAGCGCGAGCGGACGAAGAACCCACGATTGCTGCCGACGTTTTTTCTAAGACTGTGGCGGCAGTAATCCGAACGAGGCGCGGTACTGCCCGGGCGTTACACCCAGGCGACGGTCAAACACGCGGCGAAGGACTTCCGCGCTTTGAAATCCGACACTGTCGGCAATGGTTTCTATGGTCTGCGTGCTTCTTTCGAGCTGCCGCCGTGCTGCTTCCAAGCGCAGGTCCTCAATGTGCCGCGCCGGTGTGGCGCCCGCCTCCTGCAGAAAGACGCGCGCGAAGTGGCGAGGGCTCATCGCCGCACGCCGGGCCATAGAGTGGATTGAAAGATCGCTGCGAAGATGGTCGGGCAACCAGGCTAGCAGGTCGCCAAGCGTCTGATTTTCACTCTTCTGGGCCGATAAAGTTGCGCTGAACTGCGATTGTCCACCGGGACGACGCAGAAACACGACCAACATCTGGGCTATTTCCAAAGCCAGAGAACTACCGAGATCTTCTTCCACCAGAGCTAGCGCTAAATCGATACCTGCCGTTACCCCGGCGGAGGTGTAACAGTTCGCATCTCGAACATAAATCGGATCGGGGTCAACTCTCACCTGCGGGTAATCTCGCGCGAGTTCGCGGCACCAGTTCCAGTGCGTCGTCACCCGGCGTCCATTCAGCAATCCGGCTTCCGCCAGCACAAACGCGCCGGTGCAGACTGACCCGAAACGTCGCGCCCTTTGGCTGTTATCTCGCAACCAGTCGAGGAAAACAAGCTCGAACTGTCTTTCGCGGGCTCCCAATCCACCCGCTACGAGTAGGGTGTCAATGGGACCGCGTAGATCCGTATAAGTCCGATTCGCCAGCAGCGGCAGATGGGTGTGGCTGGTCACCTGGTGATCCTCCACCGCCGAAACCACATCAATTTGGTAGACCGGAGCATCACCGTGTAGCCGATTCGCATCACCAAATACCTCAACAGGGCCATACACGTCCAGGGCACGAACGGGCGGCACCGCCACAAGCACGATATGGCGTGCTGATCGGGGAACGACTCCCTTAGCCGTGATCGTTTGAGGAGCATCTAATTCAGGGTTCTCGCGCCTAGTCATAGCATTTACATTGCAATTTTTATCCTTGCACTCGTCACTTCCGTATCAGATCTTTTTTAGATCTGCCGGGCAGAACTTCCTTTGTCGATCACAGTTCCAGCTTACGCTCCGGAAATGGATCAAGAGATGGCGGCAGCCTTTGACGCCTTTATGATCCAATTGCTGAGGAGAAGGGCGAAAGCCGAATCTCGATGGAGCATTGTGCGATTGCTCTGGTGGATAACGAAGAAAAACCGGCTCGCTGCAAGCAGAGATTCTCGGCCGGTTACCAGCAGCCGAGTGGTGGCGTGTTCGCGTCTACACCCCCGCATAGATCAGAGTGGTGAAGACGGACGGCTGGATAAGATCCTTCCCCCATTTTTCATCGTAAGCAGCCGTGGGCTTCGCGGCGATAATTTCGTCCAACGAGCGACCCTGTCGTTTCAGTTGGGCCACCCTATCGCGTGTGCTGACGAGCATCTCGTAGAAGGCAGTCAGTTGAGTCTTATCGCCTACAGGACCATGGCCGGGGACGATGAGAGTGTCGCCGTCGGCGAATTTGAGATTACGCTCGGCTGCCGCGATCATGCCGTTGATGTTCCCGCCGGTGGAGTAGTCGATAAACGGGTAGCGGCCATTGAACCATGTATCGCCTACATGCAGAATGTTGGCTTCAGTGAAGTGCACTGAGATGTCGGTGTCGGTGTGGGCTGGATCGTAGTGGCGAAGTTCAATGGATTCGCCGTTGACGGATATAGTTTTCTCGGTCGCGAATACATCTGCGGGAACTGCGCCGTTAGGAGCAGCCGGAAACTTCGTTTGAAAAGCGGCTATCTCTTGCGGCGTGCTGAGGCGACTTCGTGTATTTTCGTGAGCCACGATGGTGGCACCCCCGGCGTGTATCCACTCATTTCCATCAGTGTGGTCAAAGTGCCAGTGCGTGTTGATCAGGTGCTGAATAGGACCATCGCCTTGGGCGGCGAGGGCATCCAGGATGTGCGGCTTGGCGGTCGAAAAACCGGTGTCCACGAGCAGCTTTCCTTGCGCACCCGAAAGCACCCCGATGTTGCTTCCGGAGCCCATAAGCACGCTGACGTTGCGGCGCAAAGCCTGGTGGGTAATCTTAGCGGTGGCTCCGGCGGCCCTGCCCTTGACCAAGATGGCAGGCAGTTCCTGCGCCGTGGCTCCGCGCCGCCCAAGCAGTATTGCAGCAGACGCCGCACCACCAGCCGAGAGAAACGCGCGGCGAGAAACCGCGGATGCACCAGTTCGGGTTTTCCGGTTTTCAGGCGGTTTGACCGAAGCGTCCGCGAGATCACCAGGAACGGGCACGACCGTGGATGAAGAGGATGTTTGACTACCGTTATTGATTAAATTTTCTGACATGGATTTTTCTACTCCTGCACAAGTAGATGAAACAAGCCTCCTGCTTTGCAGGGATGAAAAAAGGACAAAGATCCCACGATTGCTGCCATTCTAGACATCTTTCCGTGCTTCTGCTGATTTACTCAGCCTGCTTAGAACAGCATCCGTTCGGGAAATGAAACGCCGGAAAAATCTTTCGGTACGGCCGTTACGATTCAGTTTTGCGCTTTGCCCTGCCCAACACGTCATCCACTCCGATCTGTGTTGCATCGCGGCGGGTAGCGCAGCAGTGTGATTGAGAGAGTGCTGCGCCGGAAACAGTAGCGGGCTTTCCGTTTCATTCGTCAATTCATCCAGCAGCCTGTTGCTGAAGGCCCGAGCCATTCGTCCGGTAAACACCGTTGTCAGCATGGTGTTCGCCGCGGCATCCGACAGCAGAACGGCCCGGTACGCATCATTCGCGCCCGAATCAGCACATGCCAGGAACGCTGTACCGATCTGAACAGCGTCAGCGCCCAGGGCCAGGGCTGCCGCAATACCGCCTGCTGCAATAGCAGGTACTCCTGCCGCATCCACCACCTGCGGAATCAGCGACAAGCTTCTGGTGAGTGACTCCTTGGGACTAGGCAAGAATGAACCACGATGACCGCCGCCCTCAAACTCGGAAATAACCACTATGTCAGTTCCTGCTTGGGCCAACACTTTAGCCTCTTCCGGTGTTGTTGCCGTGCTTATCGTCGTGATCGCTCCCAACGAGCCCAGTCTTCCTAAATCTGAGACCGTTGCTGCCTGTTGCTGAAAGGGCAATCCGCCAAACGGAGCTAGAACCACAGGGTACTCAATACTGAGTTTTCGGGTTACTCTGGTTGAGGTCCGGGACGGACCACTACCACCTGCCTGCATGCGCTCCGCCATCCAGATGAATCACTTCACAAGTTACGAACGCAGCACGCTCTAAATAAAGCAACAGATCCGCCTATTCACTCACTTCGGCCATCCGCCGCATCGGACTCAATCCCTTCAAAAACGGATGTGCCTCTTCCGAATGCATGGGCGTTTTAACAACGCTGGGCGCAATGGCATTGCAACGGATTCCCTCCGGTGCGAACTCAATAGCCGACGCGCGCATAACAGATTCTAGACCGCCTTTAGTCAGATCCGTGAGGGCAGCCGGCACTCCGGCTATAAGTTGAGCGGCGAGTGAGGTTGTGATGTTCACGACGTGTCCGGCTTTTTGGATCCGCATCTGTTCCATCGCGAGCTGCGATACGTGAAAGAAGCCCGAAAGGTTCGTTTGGATTGCTACCTTGAAATCCTGAGGCGTGTAGCTGGTGAAAGACTTAGGAAGGAAAACGCCCGCATTGTTCACCAGCAGGTCCACGCCTCTAAAGTTCTGAACGGCTGCCTGAACGACTCGTTGTGCCGTTTCGCGCAAAGCGATATCCCCATCAATAAGCTGCAACTCAGGCGTGCTCTTCAGACCTCCTGCGGAAGTAATCTGGCGGGAGTTCGCGACCACCTGGCAGCCTTCCCCCAACAACCGCTGGGTAATTTCAAGGCCGATGCCCTGCGATGCGCCGGTCACAATCGCTGTACGCGGCATGTTAAAGCTTTTTTCCTGTTGTTGTCTCGTCTAGTTTGTTCTGCACCGCCATCACGGCCGGTAGGGGCCGCCACAATACGGTCATCTCCTTTATCAACCCTCCTTCGTTGAGGAGCCAGTAGTCCATACCGTCCAACTCGTATGGTCCGACCGTCACCCGAAAGAACTCAGACACATGCTGAGGACCCTGCATCGTTTCCAGAAAATCAAACTTGTCGACCAATCCCAGCAGAGCCTCAACGACGGGTCTGATCGCTGCCTTGCCTTGGAAAGGTTCGGCGGCGAGCGGGGTCTTGAGAACTATGTCGTCAGCCATGTGAGTCAGCATGGCATCTAAATTTTTGCTTTTCATGGCATCGGTAAAATCATGAATATGCGTCAAATTCATTTAGTTGCTCCTGTTAAACAAAACTTTTTCTCAGCCGTATAAGCTGCCCTAGCTTTTATTTTCCTTCCACGCACACGCTCTTTGGAAGAGAGCGGAAGGACAAAGAACCCACGATTACTGCCGATCATGCAGCCTTCGCAGCCACAACAGACATGGAGGTTTTGATGCGAGAACATTATGTGCAGTAACCTTATGGCAGCATTGGAACTGAGGGAGGTCAGGAGCATAGCTGTGAGCAGGGTTGATTGGCCGGAAAGGCGTAATCCGCCAGTGTCCCAGATATTTCACAACCTGCTCTCTCGCGCGACCAGGTTTGCTCTCCTTTAAAGCTATTGTGTGATAGGGAGCGGCGCGGTCAGGAAGGGTCCTTCGTCCGGCAGCCAGACTGAATTTTTCCGTAGCACTTGCACCTCGACAGTAATTGGCCCAGTCATAAAGCTCAGAGCGTGTCCGCCTGAGGTGTGATCATCGGAGACGAAATGATAGTGATAGCCGACTTGGTTGATGCCTTTCACCCAAGCCGGGCAGCGAAAAACCACTAGTGTTCCATTCACGTTTTGAAACGGGAACTTCACTTCCTCAGCGACAGCCTCAGAAAGAGGAGGATAGGGCGGCAACAACTTCGGAATGGCTCGCGTTGTCAGCGCAGAAAAATGGCCATGAATGCGGACGGCATAGAACAGATTCGGGGAAGGCAAGTAACTGTCGATTTGCTGACCGAGTTGGTCCAGGGAAAGGCCGTTCGCGGTAAAGCAGATCTCAGGACGAAATTTCGTTATTGCCGCAAAAGGAACCCGGGATTGGTCCGGCTCTTCGGTCAGAATTCCATCCGAGTGAAAGTGGTAAAATTGTCCGTTGAGAATCGTCATTTCCCCATCAATACCTTCAAACGTACCAAGCCCGAAGTCCCCTTGCTGTTTTAAATCACCAATGGAATAAACGCCCCCATAAAGACCCAGGCTTAGCGCATCGAGAGTGGAGACCTGAAACAGGCTGTTCGTTCCATAGCCATCAAATCTCTTTGAGTTTGGTTCTTCCTGGGCGATTAACAGCAATGAAAAGATCAGCACGGTTCCGCAAAAAATAAATAATTTGTTGGCGTTCATTGAGTAAAGCTCCTTGTTATCATTTTGTTTTAGGTGAGAGACTGGCGATCCTCTCGGAGTTTTGAGCAACCTTCACTTTAATGAAAACACGCGAGGTTATCTTCTATTCTGTTCCAGACCTGAAAATTTGTGTCTAGCTAACCAAAGCTTGGGTAATGGCCTGCTCTAAAACTTCCGTGGTCCGCGCTTGGGTCGAGCGCCGGAATTCCTTAACTTTGGACCAGCATTGTTAGATGGGATTGCAGTCTGGCGAGCACGTGGTAAAGGCAGATTTGTGGACGCTAGCTGTTTGGCTATCGGACAAGACGCAAGCTCATCGTCGCTTTCAGCCGTCCTTCCACTTTTAACTAAATTTGGACAGCCTCTGCAAGTTCCATTGGGTGAGTAGCCCTCAAAAGCCTATAAATTCATTTTGAGGTGAACGCTTTACTGCCTGATCTTTCAAATCCTGCCCAGGAGCTATCAGCGGACGCTTACGTTAAGCTCGTAGGTCATAGATGATTTCAGGGATAATTCCCTATCCTTTCCACTCAAACCGCTTCCTTGCTATCCCATCCTTCATAAATTGCATTTACCAGATCATCCAGCGCGCGGTCCGGGTCGGCGGCCATCAGCACTTCCCGATTGAATGCCGAAAACAAGGGCAGCGCAAAAGGCGAAGGCCGGAGCAGTTCGTACAATTCCAAAGGCGATTCGTAGATGCGTTTGGCCTCTTCCAGCGCGGCGGGCGCGTCGCACTGGTCTTCCAACACTTCGCGAACGGCTTCACGAACCAGCGGGTGATTCGGTTCGTACTCATGTAGAGTTTTATAAAGCAGATCGCCGCTCCAACTGGACATGCGGACGCTCACGTTTCCGCGCAGCGTGCGGCGGGGCAGCAGTTGTCCGATCTCCGCAATCTGGCGAAACTGGCGGCCCAATGATTCGGTAGTGGAAAGAGCGCGCTCCAAGTCGTCCATCCAACCGTCCGGACAGAACGCATTGTGCAGCGTTTCAGCATTGATCTTAATTCTTCCGTCAAGCGAAAGCAGAAAACTGTGGTCGTCAAAATTAGCGGCCACGCTGCCGTTCGCAGCCAGCCTCGCGCCAGCCACCCAGGCAAGCGATCGGTTCACGGCGCGGCCTGCCACCACGTGAACTAACAGCAGAGTGCTGCGTCCTTCCTGCACTTTTTCCGCCAGCACCGGCGCGTCAGCGGGAATCGGCAGGGCGCGGCAGTGCCGTTCCACAAACTTTGCGATCCGGCCGGCGGCGTTTTCGTCAAGCTTATATTTTTTTGTTAAAAGCTTGGTGCAGCGCGGAACGCCGCCGGTCTCCCAGGCAGCGCGTAGGTGTCGGCGCAGCGCCAGTTCTTCCTGAGCAAGCTGCGTGCTTAATGTCATCCGATTGCCGCCCCAACGCGGCGTTTTCACCTGCTCGCCTTTGGCAGGCTCCACGACCGCCATATTCTGGTGAATGCGCACCACGCGAACCGGCTTGCCGCCAATCACAAAGGCTTCGTGCGGCTGCAGCGACGTCACGAAGCCTTCTTCAATTTCTCCCAGCCATCGGTTTTTCCGGGTGACAATTTTCATCTGGTAATCGTCGCTGATTACGCCCAGGTTCAGATAATAATCGCGGGCGGTTTTACGGTTCGCCACTTTGAAACCTGTCTCAGATAAAACGATTTTTCCGTAGGTGCCGTAAGCGCCTAACACTCGTCCGTGTCCGGCTAGGTATTCAATCACATCATCGAAATCTTTCCGGGCAAGCCGCTGATAAGGACCGGCGGCGCGAACCAGTTGAAATGCTTCTTCAAAAGACCATTCGCGCTCAATGCTCATGCCGAGCAGGATTTGCGCCAGAACGTCGAGCGGAGCCTGGGGAATGCGCAGCGCGTCGAGCCGCCCTTCGCTTACAGCTTCTCGCAATGCCACGCATTCCACCAGATCCGGCAAACTGAAAGGTACCAACGCGCCGGCAGCTATGCCGTCCACGCGATGCCCACTGCGGCCAAGGCGCTGCAAACTGCGGCTGACGCCTCGCGGAGTGCCGACCAGCAGCACTTGGTCTACCGCGGCAAAATCTACGCCTAATTCCAAACTGCTCGAAGCCACCACTGCTTTCCAATGGCCTTCTTTCAACCCTTGTTCAATATCGAAGCGGGTTTCCCGATCCACCGAGCCATGATGCACAGCGATCTTTTCATCCCACTGCGGGAGAAGAATTTTCAGCGCCAGCCCCAAGCGTTCCACGCCGGATCGCGTCGTCAGAAAGATCAAGCTGCAGTTTGCTTTTTCCACCTGCTCGGCCACGGTAGAAGCAACGAGAAACGGATTATGTCCCGCAGGGGGAAGGCGAACATCGGGCGCGGGAACTGTGATTTCCAAGCGATGCGATTTTCTGATATCCGCCCGCGCCACCGCGCAAGGACGGCTGCCGCACAACAACGATTGCACAGCTTCCACCGGATGGGCGGTGGCGGAAATGCCGATGCGCTGCAGAGGACCTCCGCTGCGCTGTTCCAATCGTTCTAAACATAAAGCGAGTAGCGACCCGCGTTTGTTTTCCGCAAAAGAATGAATCTCGTCCACGACAACCGCTTCGGCGCCAAAGCCACGCTCACGCCAGCGGCCTTGCGACAGAAGCGAGCTAAGGCTTTCCGGCGTCGTTAACAACAGATGCGGGCGGTTTCGGCTTTGGCGGACGCGCGCTTCCTGGGCAGTATCGCCGGTGCGGATATCCATGCGAATCTGCTGCGCTTCCGGCAGCGTCCGATTGATTGCTTCCAAAGCGGGAAGCAGATTGCGATGAATGTCGTTTCCAAGCGCCTTTAAAGGCGACACGTACACAGCGGCTACTCGATTCGGCAGCGTGCCTGCTCCGGCGCGTTTCGCCAACTGCGACAGAATTGACAGAAAACCGGCCAGCGTTTTGCCGCTGCCCGTGGGAGCCAAGATCAGCGTGCTTGCGCCTGCCAGCGTATGCGGCAGTGCCGTTTTTTGAATTTCACTCAGCCCCGGATAATGGGATTCAAACCACGCTTTCAACGCGGGATGAAATTGGTTCAGAATTGTTTCTTGAGTTATTGCCCGTTTCGCCGGGCGTTTCGCAATTGTTTTCACCGTACCGATGCTTCGTATAGTTCCTGCACCCGTTCCAGATTATCCGCTTCCGTGGGCTGCTTGTCCTGACGCCAGCGCAGAATGCGGGGGAAACGCAGCGCATAACCGCTTTTGTGGCGCGAACTTTTCTGCACGCCGTCAAAAGCAACTTCCAGCACCACCTGCGGCTTCACCAGCACCACGCGCCCGAACCGATCCACCGAAGCGGCCCGCAGCAAGCGGGTGAGTTCTTTTACTTCCGGGTCGGTCAAGCCGGAATAAGCTTTCCCTACATTCACAAACTGATCGCCGGCTTTCACTGCGAACGTGTAATCGGAAAGCAGCGTAGCGCGTTTTCCCTGCCCCTGCTCGGCAGCGGTAATCACCACATCCAACGTGCCGTAAGGCCGCTTCAGCTTAAACCATAAACCGCTTCGCTTGCCGGGTTCGTAGATGCTACCGCGCTTTTTTAAGATCAAGCCTTCGTTGCCGCTTCCACGAGCTTGCAGGAATAACCGGTCAACGTCCTCGTGCGTTTTTACGCTATGCTGCGCGGAAATCAGCAATGGCGGCTGCGTTCCCGCCAATGCTGCTTCCAACCGGCTTCGCCTTTGTTCGAACGGCAGCGATAAAAGCAGTTCCGCGTTGTGAAACAACAGATCGTAAGCCATGAACACCACCGGAATCTCGTTCCGATGCGAGGTTTTAATCTGCTTGCGGGAAATACGCTGTTGCAGCACGTTGAAGTTCAGGGCGCGGTTGTCGCGCCAGGCCAGAAGCTCGCCGTCGAAAATAGCTTTTCCCGGCCAGTGCCGGAAAGCTTCTGCGATTTCCGGAAAGCTCTGCGTCACATCTTCCAGGCCGCGCGAATAAATGCGAACGTTGCCGTTGTCCACGTGAACGTGCGAACGAATGCCGTCGTATTTATCTTCCACAATCCATTGTTCGGGCGTGGGCAGATCGTCCAATCGGTCCAACGGCTTTGCCAGCATGAAATCCATCGGGTGAAACAAACGCGCTTCCACCTGGTCCAGTGCGCCGCGCCGCGCCGCCAACGCCACCTGCGACAAATCGCCCAAGCGGTTGTTAGCGTCTTTAACCAGATCAGCCGAAATTCCGCAAGCGGCGGCAACGGCTTCTTCCACCATTTTTTCCAATAGCCCGATACGCAAACTGCCGGTGATCACTTTTACGAAATACTTGATTGTTAACGGCTGGTACGCGCGGAACACGTCGGCCAGCAGTTCCACTTTACGGGCCGTTAAGCGCGTTCGGAATAACTGCTGGTATAGATCGTTGGTTTCGGTTAACGATAGCGGCTTGCCGGCGGCAATGCCGTGCGACAACAGGCCGATGGTTTCGCCCGTATCGCCGACTTCCTGGTAGCAGATCCGCAGAATGGTCGTGTCCCACCCGGAAACCTGCTGCACAGCGTCGCGCAGCAGAGAATGCCCAATCGAAAGGCGCGGCTTCTCGCCGGTTTCAAATAAAGTGTGGTTCACCGCGCCTTCCGCCACTGGCCCCTCGGTTAGAAAGCGAACGGCCAGGCGGAAATCATCATCCGCCAGGGTTTGGAAATAATCGCGTAGAATTTGTATTTTACGCAGACGGCTGGAATACTTGGCAATCTCGTCGCAGACTTGCGCTAGTTGATCCATCAGCCTTCCACAGCCTCCACGTTAGTTCGGGACCCGGCATGTTCCGGCACTTGCGCGTTGTAGCCGCGCGAGCGCAAAATATGGGCGAACGGCGCCGTGTAGCCATGCACCAAATCAATCTGGCGCGCGCCGGATTGATCCACTACCGTCAGAAGCTCGTCAAAATCGGCGTGGTCGGAATAGGGAATCAATTCTTCAGCCCCGGAACGCGCCCGCGCATTGGCCAGCGCGGCCCACCCTGACACATAAGCCAGGCGTATATTCTTGCCGCTTGCTTCAAGCGCCGCCCCGTGTGTGGGAACCACCACCAAGGCTTTGCCGGCGGTCGCGCGCGCATCATATGGCTCCCAGCCGGGAAATTGATAGCCGGATTCCTGGTAAACCGGAATAAATTTCGCGATCGCGCCATGCACGGCGGTGCGAATACCCGCTTGGCAGAGCACATGCACAATTTCCTGGCCGCGCCCCAGAGCATAGCCGATAAACGCAGGTGTCACGGATTCTTCGAGGCAGTTTCGCGCAAACCGCACAATCCGCTCGCAAGCTTCATCCCGGGACAAAAGTTTGTAGATCGGCAAACCAAAAGTTGTTTCAACAATTAAATGATCGCAAGGCACCAGCGCGGCGGTGTGGCCGCATAAAGGCGCTCGCAACTTCATATCTCCGGTATAAAGCAACTTTTCTCCGCGAAACTCTATCAATAGTTGGGCAGCGCCTAAAATGTGCCCGGCGGGAAACGCGGTCAGTTCCGCGCCTTGCCAGGTAATTGATTCGCCAAATTCCAAAGGACGGCAATCAGGCTCAGTTTGTTCTGCGCTTAAAAACAAACGCATTCGATAGAAACGGAGAGTGAGAGATGTTCCGAGCGCGATTCCATGACAACCGCGCGCATGGTCGCTGTGGCCATGTGAGATCCAGGTGGCTGAGCAGGGAGAAGTGCTGTCCAGCCAAAGTTCAATCTCGGGAAGGTAAATTCCCTGCTCGTGATATTCAACCTTCATGCGGTTTTATTGGTGCTGTGTCCAGATGATGAATTTCTCCTAATATTCACTTTATTTGATCCTGCCAAAAAAGCTAATTTGACGGATTTTTTACGTCGGCTTGTCTTTTAATAGCATCTCGAAAAGGTACGAGTAGTAGAAAGATCTTACATGCACGATCCGGATGATCAACAATACGACGTGACCAACGATTCCGGCGATGTGGCGGGACTGCTCGAGGTGCCATCTCCGAAAGCTTGGATGGCGCGGATCCTATGGGCGGCGGGTTTTTATAACATCTGTTGGGGCATTGCGGTAGTCTGCTGGCCTGGAAAGATATTGAAACTGCTGGGTATGGCTTCTATGTCTTACCCGGAAGTTTGGCAGTATGTTGGCGTTCTCACAGGTGTTTACGGCATTGCGTATCTGCTGGTAGCCGTGAGTCCTCTGCAAAACTGGCCCATCATCTTTATCGGCTTAGTAACTAAACTGATGGGGCCGGTAGGCTTCGTATATTCGGCCCGACAAGGTCATCTGCCCTGGCAGTTTGGCTGGACTGTTTTGGGCAACGATGTGATCTGGTGGGTGCCGTTCGGCATTATTCTTTGGCGAGCCTACCAGTATCACGTCATCAGTTACCGCACCAAATCGCCGGAAGTGCAAGAATTTGCGCTGCGCGTGCGGACTAACGAAGGTTTGTCGCTGCTGGAAATGAGCAAACGAAAGCCGTTAATGCTAGTGTTTTTGCGGCATTTAGGCTGCCCGTTCTGCCGCAATCTGATGAATGATTTAAGCAAACAACGCAGGTTGCTGGAAAGTTCGGATACCAGTTTAGTGTTGGTTCACATGAGTACCGACGAACAAGCAGAACGGATTTTGTCGCGGTTCGGCTTGGCTGATCTTCCCCGGATCAGTGATCGGCGGCGGGCACTTTACCGGGCTTTCGGCTTGCAAATGGGCAGCCTATGGCAGGTTTTCGGCCCGCAATTGTGGCTGCGCGCACTTCAGTACATTTCCCGGTTTGGGCAGAATCCGATGCCGGAAGGCGGCAACGTGTTTCAACTGCCCGGCGTGTTTCTGATTTATCACGGGCATGTGGCCCATAGTTTTCTTTACCACGATATTGGAAACAAACCGAATTTCAATTTATTAGCCAACAAAGGCGGTATTTCTTATCCGGAAACCGCTTCCTAGAAGCAATCCGCCCTTTTGTTCATCTAATAGATAGAGCGGATGGCTGAAAAACATCGAGTTGTGATTTTAGGCGGCGGGTTTAGCGGTTTATACGCGGCGCAAGCATTGAAAAAAGCAGCAGCGGATATCACGCTGATTGATCGCCGCAACTTTCACTTATTTCAGCCGTTGCTTTACCAGGTAGCCACTGGATCGCTATCGCCGGGTGAGATTTCCGCGCCGATTCGCGGAGTGTTAAATAAACAGAAAAACACCAATGTTTTGTTGGGCGAAGCAGTTGACATTGATCCTCGCAGTAAGCAAGTGATTCTGCGCGATGGCGCGTCCATTTCTTACGATACTTTGATTGCGGCAACCGGTTCACAAGGCAGTTACTTCGGCCATGACAACTGGAAGGAATGGGCACCCGGGTTAAAAAGCATTGAAGATGCAACGGCCATACGGCATAAACTTTTGTTTGCGTTTGAAGCAGCAGAGCGGGTGCATGACATTCCGGAAGAACGCCGCGCCTGGCTGACGTTTGTGATTGTGGGTGCGGGCGCAACAGGTGTGGAATTGGCGGGCGCGCTGGGCGAGATTGCGAACGAAACGCTGCGACACGATTTCAAATACATCAAGCCGGAGGAAGCGCAGATTATTGTGGTGGACGGCTCCCCGCGCGTGCTGCCGGCTTTTCCGGAAGATTTGTCCCGAAAAGCGGAGAATTCACTGTTAAAGTTGGGTGTGCGGGTTCGCAACAACATTCGTGTTGTGAGCGTGGATGGCGATGGCATTGATTACGAAAGCGAACGAAACGGCGTTTCCATGAAAGGCCGCATCCATGCCAAAACGGTGCTTTGGGCGGCTGGGATAGCAGTCAGCCCGTTTACGCGCACCCTGGCCCAGAAAACGGGCGCGGAAACGGACAAGCAGGGGCGCATTAAAGTAAGCCCGCATTTAACCGTTCCCAATTATCCAGATATCTTTGTGACCGGCGATCATGCCCTGGTGCTTGACCTAAACGGCAAGCCGCTGCCCGGCGTGGCGCAAGTAGCGATGCAGCAAGGCAGTTACGCCGCTAAATCCATTAAGAATCGTCTGGGAGGGAAAGCGGAACCTAAGCCGTTCCATTATTTCAATAAAGGCGACTTGGCGGTAATTGGCAGAGGCCGCGCTGTAGCTAATGTTTTCGGCGTACATCTATCCGGCTTCCTGGCCTGGTTCATCTGGCTGGTAATTCACCTGATGTACATTGTTGAGTTTCAGAATCGCGTGCTTGTGTTTATTCAATGGGGATTCTTTTACCTAACCGCCAATCGAGGCGCGCGCTTGATTACCGGAACTGCGGCTACCGACGTTCTGGACGGAAGCCGCACTGCTTTGAAGAACGCGATGGAGTGACCACAAATAGTATGCTGTTCCAAAAACAGTTTTTCCAAACCTGTTGCAGTTGAGAAAGTTATAGCATAGACTGTCTATGCTATGCCTCACACTACCCGTGAGCAAATCCCGCCCGGCACACTCGATCTGCTAATCCTGCGGGTACTGGAGCGCGAAGCGCGCGCTCATGGCTTCGAAATTGCTGAAGCCATTCGCCAATACTCCCAAGACATCTTGCAAGTGGAAGAAGGTTCGCTATACCCATCTCTGCAGCGCATGTTGTTAAAGGAATGGATTGCTGGAGAGTGGAGCAGAACAGCGGAAAATCGCCGCGCGCGGTATTACCGGCTGACCGCTCTCGGCCGCAAACAACTGGAAAGGGAACGGACTCGCTACGAGCGTGTCAGCGCCGCTATCGCGCGTATTCTCCAGCCAGCCTAAGCAGTCATGCGCCTTCTTGCCCTTCTAAAACGTCGTAAGATCCGTTCGGAGCTGGATGAGGAAATGCAGTTTCACCGGGAACTGCGCGCACAGCAACTCGAAGCGATGGGCCTGAGTCGGAAAGCTGCCTGGGAAGAAGCCGGTCGCAAATTCGGCAACACAACTTTATACGAGGAGGATTCGCTCGGAGTGTGGAAATTTAATTGGCTGGAAGATTTCGGGGCCGACATGCGTTACGCGGTTCGCTGGATGCGCGCTAAGCCGCTCTTCACCACGGTGATTATTGCTACGCTTGCGCTCGGAATCGGCGCCAATACCGCTATCTTCAGTCTCGCAAATGCGCTGCTGCTGCGAACGCTTCCGGTACGCGACGGGCAGCGCCTCTATTATGTTCATATTCTGCCCGGGCAACCGGATGGGGCAGGCAATACGGGAAACCCGAATTCGTCTTTTAGCTACGCAGCCTATCGCTCACTACGCGAACAGACTCGCGCCTTTGAGAACGTTGTGGCCTACGTGCCTATTGGCTTTAACAAAATTGCGGTTCGCACCGGCAATATTCCCGAAGAAGCAGCAGTCGATATGGTGAGTGGCAACTTCTTCTCGGCGCTTGGTGTTCCGCTGATTTGTGGCAGTGGGTTCCGCGCAGACGACGAAGAAAAGGGCAGCAATGTTGCCGTAATCGGTTACGGGCTTTGGAACACGAAGTTCGGCCGCAACTGCTCCGCGCTGGGCAAAACGATTTTCATAAAGGGTCTTCCGTTCACGATTACCGGCATAGCGCCGCAGAAATTTCGCGGTGTGGAAAGTGCTCCTGCTACTGATGTATGGGTCCCGCTGCAGCGTCGTCCGGAACTGAACGCTTGGGGGATGGACGGAAATAACTACAGATCCAATCTGAAGTGGTGGTGCTTGCGTTTGATAGCTCGTGTTCCACCTGGTATAACAGCAAACCAGGCTGCCGGCATCGCTTCACCTGGTTTTCTGCGAACTGCTTATGAACCGTTGGGCGGCAGACCGCAGAAGGACGAAACACCCCGACGGCTTGAACTCGTTCCGGCCCGTGGACTCGGTGAACCTGATTTAAACAAGCCACTGAATCTTCTGCTCGGTATGGTGGCTTTAGTGCTACTGATTGCCTGCGCAAATGTGGCCATGCTGTTGGTGGCGCGTAACACTTCGCGGCAGCGTGAGTTCGGCATCCGCCTCGCCTTGGGTGGCGGCCAAATGCGCCTTTTTCGTCAACTGCTCGCAGAAAGCTTTCTTTTGGTTGCAACGGGCGCGCTGCTCGGCTATGGTCTCGCCTGGCAAGGGACTACGCTCTTGGCGCGCTGGGCTGAAATCGACGCCTCGCTCACCCCGGATGCCACGGTGCTGTTGTTTACTCTTGTTATCTCAGCGATTATCGCTGTTGCGTTCGGTTTGGCACCCTTGTTGATCGTCGGACAATCGCAAGCGTCCGGGCTACTTTCACAAAGTTCGCAATCCACTGGTTTCACCAGCCGCTCCGCTTCGCGATCACGCCAAACTGTTCTGGTCATGCAAATTGCTCTCGGTCTTGTGCTTACAGCCGGGGCCGGTCTTTTTACCCGTAGTCTGCGCAACCTGGAAGGTCGCAAGCTCGGCTTTCAATCGGAAAGATTGTTAGCCTTTGGCATTAACGCTCCTCCAGATGCTCGCTCTGGGCCGAAGAACACGCGCTTCTTCGCCGACCTTCTCGAACGTGTGCGCGAAGTACCGGGAGTGCTGGCTGCTACGACGGTCGAAAATCGTCCGGGTACCGGCTGGAGCAACAACAATAACGCCTGGATTGACGGTTATACCGACAAGCTCACGTCTAAAAATGGCTCGAATATGATGCGCTTTAACGATGTCGGTCCCGGTTATTTCGCAACAATGGGGATTCCCTTGCGGCAGGGGCGAGACTTCAACGAAGCCGATTCCGACAAAGCTCCTAAAGTCGCTATCGTCAACGAGACTTTCGCCCGGAATTTCTTCCCGGATCGTTCACCCCTCGGCCACACCGTTTCGTATACTTCTGAGTTTGGCTTTACCATTATCGGGATTGCTGCCGATTCGGCATACTCGTCCGTCCGGGAAGAAGCGATGCCAATGGCGTACTTTCCCAACGAGCAAGCGCTCGGCGCCATGCACATCGAGGTACGGACTGCGCTTAATCCCGAACTGCTGATTCCTGAAATTCGAAAGCGGGTGGCCGCTTATAACCCCGATCTTGCATTGTTGCAGCCTCGAACCCAAGCCGCAGAATTCGCGTCCACCATCAACACCGAACGTCTTCTCGCGCGTCTTGCACTGTTTTTTGGCGCAATGGCTGTTCTGCTGGTGGCGACAGGTCTTTATGGAACGCTGTCCTATCGAGTCAGCAGGCGAACGTCTGAGCTTGGCATCCGTATAGCCCTGGGCGCACAGAACCGGCAGATCTTTTTGCTTGTTCTGCGAGAAAGTCTGTGGATCCTGTTGATTGGCCTCAGTCTGGGTATTCCGCTGGCTATCGCTGCCGGACGCTGGCTGGCATCGCTGCTCTTTGAACTGACGCCCAGTGATCCGCTTTCACTCGCCATTGCGATTACCGGCCTTACTTTCGTTACCATCGCCGCTAGTCTGCTGCCCGCACATCGCGCGGCTTCGGTTGACCCACTTTCCGCACTACGCCATGAATAAAGGATCTGACCACCCTTAAAAGCTGGAACAACTGTTTGGATACTTCCGGCCGTTCACCACTACCCAGCCGTTATCGGCTCCGCGATGGGTGGAACAGTGAACATCATGGATACCGGCGGCAAAGCGTCCGGTGTGGTCAAAGAAAGCCTGCCCATAAGCAAACACGGCAGCCTTCGCCGGAGCCGTTACTTTGCCGTCCAGATCGTCGTTCGTGACCACTTCAATCAGCTTTGTGCTGTTATCAGCAAAAGTAACGAGCAGCGGCAGAATTTCGTGCGCGCCGTGTTGGCCTGCCCGCTGCGGACGCGAAGGGCTAATGGTGACTCCGCAAACCATGACATTATCAACTAGTCTTTGCGAACCGGCGCTAAGTAATTGTGCCAGCTTTGCATTCACTTCTCCAGTGCAGGCAGAAGGCACCGGCACATCCTGAGCGCGGCGATGCGCAGCAAAACCGGTGCAAAAACAAAGCAGGATCAAGAATGATGGTTGAAGAAGTTTCATAAGCAATAAAAAAGGATGGCCGTTTTTATCCGGTCATCCTTTTTCAGTAGACATCCGTATCAGTTAACGCGCGGCGGCTTTTACTTTAGTGGATTGCGATGGCCGCTTTACCGTGTTCTTCACGGCAGTTCGCGTTTTATGACTGGCGCCGTTGCGGGTGCCGTTTATTACTGCTACCCGGCCATCAGCATGAACCAGCTCCGTTCCTCCACTGCGAGCGTTGAGCGAGGTTCCATTAGCGTTGTCGGTGGAATTGCCGTTGCGCGGCGCGCCGTTGGGCGTAATTTTCCCGAGAACTACCGGACGCCTTGCTCCGGTAGCTGGAGGAACGTTCGATGGCCGTTGATGGGCCGTTTCGTAAGCCAGCACAGCGAAGGCGACAGCTTCTTTAGCGTCCACGTCGAGACCGGCTTCGGAAGTTTCCAGCACCGGAATCGGGTCCATCGCTTTCCGCAGCATTCCCATCAGCGTGGGGTTATGCACACCGCCGCCGGACACGAAGATTTCATCAATGCGCATCTCGGGCATGATGAAATTGCGAATGCCAAGCGCCACGCTTTCCGCCGTTAAGGCGGTGGCGGTAGCAATCAAGTCTTCCGTGCTCAATTCCGTATCGAGCAGCTTGCTGACAAACTCCGCGCCGTACTGTTCGCGGCCCGCCGTTTTCGGCGGTTTCGCGCGCAGGTATTTGTCGCGCAGAAGTTTGTTCAACAACTTCGGATCGATATTGCCGGAAGCAGCGATGGCACCGTCGCGATCAAAGGTTTGACGACCTAACGTGATGCGCGAAACCAGTTGATCGATCACCATATTGCCGGGGCCGGTATCGAAAGCAATCAGCTTATCGGTGCTGGAGTTCGGAGGAATCGCCGTTAGGTTAGCGATGCCGCCGATATTCACAGCCACGCGCCCGCGTCCGCGAGAACGCAGCAGCAGATAATCCAGATAAGGAACCAGCGGCGCGCCTTTGCCGCCAGCCGCCATGTCGCGTTCGCGGAAATTCGAAATAACCGAAATTCCCGTGCGCTCGCTAATCACACTCGATTCCCCGATCTGCATGGTGCTTGCGACTTTTTTCCCCAGGTAAGGCGCATTTTGCCCTTCGTGGTAAATCGTCTGCCCATGACAACCGATCAGCTTGATGGAGGCAAGTGGAATGTCGCCACGCTCGGCAGTTTCCTCGACGGCTTCGGCGTACAATTCACCGAGTAGAAAATTCAGCCGCGAGATATCTGACGTATGCGTGTTGGCATTGGATATGCCTAACAAAGCTTCTCGAACTTTTCGAGGATAAGGGATCGAATGACTCGTCAAGACGTTAATTTTCGCCTTGTAGCCCGAACCGGAGATGTCAATGATGGCGACATCGATTCCGTCGAGCGAAGTCCCACTCATGATGCCAGCAACTCTCATCGTATTAGTAACTCTTGCTGCAATTCGTGTAGTATCTGTAACGCCTCAATTGGCCGCATTTCGTTCACATTCAAAGCCCTGATCCGGTCCGCAAGAACCTGATTGACGGGCTCAAACAGCTTAATCTGAACGGGCGTTCCTGAGTCGTTCGGGGTTAGCTCCTCGGAAACCGAGTGCTCCCTTCTTTCATGATGCAATAAAATGACCCTCGCCCGCTCAATTACTTGCAAAGGAAGTGCAGCCAATCGCGCTACTTCGATACCATAACTTTTGTCTGCAGGACCCGGTTCCACCTTTCTTATGAATAAGATCTGGTCGCCAGACTCCTTCACGGAGACGTGTAAATTTCTTACGCCAGAAAGTTGATTTGCTAAGTCCGTCAGCTCGTGATAGTGCGTGGCAAACAGAGTTTTAGCAGAAATATGGTCGTGAATATGCTCGGCTACGGCCCAGGCCAGCGCCAACCCATCGTAGGTGGACGTGCCGCGCCCGATTTCGTCCAGGACTATGAAGCTATTAGACGTAGCAGTGTTCAGAATAGTTGCGGTTTCGGTCATCTCCACCATGAAGGTGGAACGGCCCTGCGCCAAGTTGTCGGCTGCGCCGATGCGGGTAAATACCCGGTCCACCAGCGGCAGCACCGCTTTGCCAGCCGGAACAAACGAACCCATTTGGGCCAGAATCAGCATCAGCGCGGCTTGCCTGAGATAAGTGGACTTGCCGCCCATGTTCGGCCCGGTAATTACAGCTACATAGCATTCATCAGAATGCAAATATAAGTCATTAGGTATAAAGCGATTTGCGTCCCGCTCTGTCAGGTTTTCGATTACCGGATGACGGCCCGCTTCTACCCGGAACTCCCGGCCGTCAGAAAATTGCGGGCGCACATAACGATTTTCGACCGCGACCTGCGCTAAATTACAACAAAAATCCAGTTCCGCTACAGCCAAAGCAGCAGCTTTGATTCTTGCTGCCTGCGCTGCGACAAAGGATCGGATTTCTCCAAAGAGCGTCCGTTCAATGTCGAGAATTCGTTCTTCGGCGGAAAGAATCTTCGATTCCAGTTCTTTCAACTCCGGCGTGGTGAACCGCTCGGCATTGGCTAAAGTTTGTTTTCGCTCGTAAGTGCGTGGCACCAGATGCAGGTTCGATTTTGAAATTTCAATGTAGTAGCCGAAAACGTTGTTGAAGCGAACCTTCAAAGATTGAATGGCGGTGGCTTGGCGCTCGCGCGTTTCAATCGCAGCGATGTACTGGCGGCTGTTATGGCAGATATCGCGCAACTCGTCCAGGACCGGATCAAAGCCGTTGCGAATGGTTCCGCCTTCGGCAAAGTTTACGGGAGGCTCGTCCGACAGCGCGGCTAAAATTTTGTCCCGCGCATCGGCTACCGTGTCGAATTCCTGTTTCAGCCGGGCCGATTGAAGCATGGCTGTTTGCCGCGCCAATTCTGGCAGTTTTGCAAGCGAAGCGCCAAGCGCCACTACATCGCGCGGATTGCCTGTTCCGAGAGAGATTTTTGCCAGCAGGCGTTCCAGATCCAGAATCTGGCCTAACGTTTTTCGCAGTTCTGTGCGAACAATCACTTTTCCGCTCAACTCCTGCACGGCATCCAAACGGGATTCGATTTCGGCCAGATCGCAGGATGGATACAAAATGCGCTGGCGCAGCAGGCGTCCGCCCATGCCCGTGCAAGTCTGGTCGAGCACATAAACCAAGGTGGAATCGCGCCGCTCGCCCGCGAAAAGCGGATCGAGCAGTTCCAGGTTCCGCACCGTGGCCGCATCGAGCATCATGTAATCGCTGCGCTCGTAAAACGCAGGCGCGGTTAAATGTTCCAGCGCGGAACGCTGCGTATCGCGCAGATAATGAAGGATCGCACCCGCCGCAGCAGTGGCCAGCGGCTTTCCGTTTAAGCCGCAGCCATCAAGCGAAAGCAGCTTGAAGTGTTCCAGAATCTGGCGAGCCGCCACATCAGCAGCAAAGATTGAGCGAGGCAGCGGCGTTTCCAGGCAGGAAGTTCCGAACGGCTGGTCTTCCGGATGCACCACTTCACGCGTATTTAAAAGCTCAAGCGCGGGAGCGAGTTCAGCGGCGGTTATTTCCGTTGCCCGAAATTCGCCGGTGGAAATATCCACGTAAGCCAAACCAATTCGTCCACCCTTGCCGCAGACCGCAGCCAGATAGTTATTTTCGTGCGAGCGGAGCAGTCCTGGCTCAATGGCAGTACCGGGCGTAATGATGCGAGTGAGTTCGCGGCGAACCAGTTTTTTTCCTGGTCCGGCTTCTTCCATCTGCTCGCAGAGAGCAACGCGATAACCCTTTTGTATGAGCCGGGCGATGTAGCCTTCCGCTGCATGAAACGGCACGCCGCACATAGGAACCGGCTCGCCTTTTTCTTTGTTGCGAGCGGTCAGCGTGATTTCCAGTTCACGGGCCGCAATGACCGCGTCCTCATAGAAAAGCTCGTAGAAATCACCAAGTCGAAATAACAGCAGGGCTCCGTTCACCTGCTGCTTTACGGTCTGGTATTGCCGCATCAAGGGCGTAGATGGCTCAACAGTCATCAGTGACATAGGAGCACGAACCGCAACCGGAGCGGCAGCGCGTTTAAGTACAAATAGAAATGATCGCAAGTGTGAGGCTATTAGACAAGTACTGCCGAACAGATTGTTGCGAATGAATGAGTTAAACTGCGGTTCGTTTTAATCGAACGGCGCTTGCATATTCGATTTTTTTGTGCAAGGGCGAAGGTGATTTATGCGTACAAGCCGCGTTGTTTGATGGCGAAAGCTACGCGGTCCAGCGCCAGCATGTAAGCGGCGGTGCGGTTATTCACGCCATGCTTTTCGGCGTAAGCCAATACATCGTTGAAGCTGAACACCATGATCTCTTCCAACCGCTCATTGACCATGTTTTCGTTCCAGAAGTACCCTTGGCGGTCCTGCACCCATTCAAAATAAGAAACAGTGACGCCGCCCGCGTTGGCCAGGATATCGGGAATCACGAAAATTCCCTTTTCCGCCAGAATCGCATCCGCTACGGAAGTGGTAGGGCCGTTCGCGCCTTCGCACAGGATTTTAGCTTTCACCGCATGAGCGTTGGCCGATGTGATCACGTTTTCACGCGCTGCCGGAAGAAGCACGTCACAAGGAAGCAGAAACGCTTCGTCCTTGTCCATGTCTTCCGCTTCCGGAAAGCCGATGATCGATCCAGTTTCCTGGCGATACTGGGCCAAAGCGGGGATGTTCAAGCCGTGGCGGTTCACCACCGCGCCGTCATATTCCACAATGGCGATGATTTTGAAACCGGCCTGGTACATCAAATGCGCGGCCATGCCGCCCACGTTGCCGAAGCCTTGAATAATGACGCGGGTATCCTGCGGCGCGAGACCGAACCGCTTCAACGCTTGCAGGGTGACGAACATACAGCCGCGCCCGGTGGCTTCGCGGCGGCCCCGCGAACCGCCCAAGTTGAACGGCTTGCCGGTGACAACAGCGGTGACGGTCTGGTGCTTGTGCATGGAGTAAGTGTCCATGATCCAGGCCATTGTTTGCTCGTTTGTGTTCATGTCGGGCGCGGGCACATCGCGCTCCGGCCCGATGAAATCGAAAATTTCGGCAGTGTAGCGGCGGGTGATGCGTTCAAGTTCGCCTTCGCTGAGGATGGAAGGATCGCAGATCACGCCGCCTTTTGCGCCGCCGAACGGAATATTGACCACCGCGCACTTCCAGGTCATCCACGAAGCCAGCGCGCGGATTTCATCAAGCGAAACATCAGGAGCGTAACGAATACCGCCTTTGGCCGGTCCGCGAGCAATGGAGTGCTGCACGCGATAGCCGGTAAACACTTCCACGCGGCCATCGTCGAGCACCACTGGAATATTTACGGTCAGCTCCATCGCGGGCGAACGAAGAACTTTTTGCACACCATCATCCAGCCCAAGCCGCTGGGCTGCTTCATTGAAACGCATTTCAGCCGAAATCCAAGGGTTAGTTTCGTGCGGATCGAGCGGGTGGTGAATGTGTGGCGGATCGACGGACGGAGTCGCTTCAACAATCATGAGAAATATCTACTCCCACGGTTTATTATGGCAACTCTCATGACGAGGGTGAACAGTTGAGAGGCAGAAAACGAGCGGAACGGAAAGATCTGAGGCGGTTGAGTTTGGCAAGGTCATGAGCAAGAATGTTGTCTTTATTGCTGTAATCTCCCAATGAAGGACGCAACAAAGAGAATTTCACTGTTCCTGCAACGCTACCCGCAGGTTTATCACGTTTCCTTGTGTTCAAACCCGCGTACCGTTGTTGAATTAGGTTTGTTGAGCGCGGCAGGCATTCTTAATTTACTGGAACTGCCCACTTCCTTGCGAAAACCTTTACAGGAATCGCAGCGAAAAGCGATCACCCGCCTGAGCCATCCTGTACACGGATTATTTTTCCTGAATGATCAGATTCCTTTGGCACCCGCCGCACTTGATCGCTGTCTTCAGGGCAGCACAGTAACTGAGTGGTATGAGGAGCTGAACCATCGCATCTTCTTCTGGCTGTCGCGTTCCCGGGTGGATCGCTTCGCCGCCGCCCGTAAAGCGATTTCGCCGGCCAGAACGCTTTTTGTTCTGAACACGGAGCAGCTTCTGGGAACGCAACCCGAATCATTCGATCTTTGCCACTTCAATTCCGGTAGTGCCATACGCAAAGCAGTGCCGCGCAGTTTGGCAAGTTTTCAAAGTTTAGCTGTGTATCCTTTAGTGGAGCGTGCGAGGCAGTATGGATGGAAGCGGGCGGCAGTTGAATTATCTACTCGCCGCAATCAGCTTGTTATCCAGAACGCCATTGAGCGGATCGAAACTTTGTAAGCCGTTTTCAGAGTTTCCCGTTACACTGAACAGAAAAGTGAATTGGCGTAGGGATTTGCCACGCTTTTGCAAATTAGTTCTGCGCGAGTAACGCCTTACGGGTATCGCCGGTCTCAGGCTCGTGCCACAAAGGGGTTCATTTGTTAGCGCCGGCAGCAATGAACAACAGGGTCGGGCCGCTCGGGAGATAAACGCTGGGCCGTCAGCGGCGATCAATCCAACGTTTTCTCCTCCGACTGCCGGGTAGCATGTAACCAAACCACAGTCTATGAGGATTTGACCCGACGTGATTACATAACTTTGTCGCATCCGTACTAAACAAATTCATCGAAAAGACCTGAACTTCTTGCCCAAATTCGGGACAGCGGCACATAAAATCTGAGAACCTAGCCCAGTTGCTTACCACCTGCTCGGATTTTCTGTACCTCTGTCCCAATTAGCCGATGATTATGTAGCCTCTTTTCCACGGCCCCTTTTTTGGTGTTCCGTAGAAACGACTGTTTTCGCTACAAGATCAACTAGGCAGAATATTGCAAGCTCGGAAAACCTTTGTATCTGTGGTTTGTAGACCGCCAGCGCACATAGACTTCCCTTTCTTGAGCTGACCCCATGCTGAGCGCAGTTATTAATTGTTTCCCGAAAATCTGCGGCTATCTTTGTCAGGCTTGGCTCTCCCATTCCCTGAGCAAAGCGTCCATAACGTTCTGGCGGTAGCGGAAATTAGTGCGTTTGATCCGGTCGAACGCGTCGGCCAGATTGAGCAGTCTGCGTTGCGCCGCGCGTCTGAGGAGGCCTAGCGTTCCCGTGACTTCCAGACCTTGGGCGCAAGCGACCCGGGCGCCTTCTTCATCATCCATGAGCAGCAAGTCAGCATGAAGTTCCAGGGCGAGCGCGATCGCATCTTCTTCGCCGGCGTCGAGACCGGCCAAGATGCTCTCGTGAGAGCGAGGGGCGGGGCTTTGCCGGATGTCCACCCATCCGGGAGGATGAGAAATCCAGTCTCTTACGACGAGCGGCACTTTAGGGTGGCCCAGTTCCTCTCTGACCACGGCAGGCAGGATGACCCGCTGGAAGAGAGCAGGAAGCAGCTCGATCTGGCCGATGAGGAGAAGATAATTAATCGGGCTGGTGTCGGCGATGACGAGCCGCACCTTTCAAAAACCTAATCGTTCCAGCGTAGCGACATCGCGGTGCGCATCTTCCACGGTGTAATTGATCCAGACCTCATGCGCTTTCAGGAAACCGTCCAGTTCATAGCGGGTGCTGAAACCCAGAAGACGGCGGAGTTCGGCCTTGGTGATGTGTTCGTTCCTGTATTCTTCCAGCGCCAACCCTTCTAGCGCGCGGCGCGACAAATCATCTCCTAACGCGCAGAGCCGGGCGGCGATATCATCGGGAATTTGCAAGGTCACATCCATAAATCAGCTCTGCTTTCCAGCCTAAAGGATCTTCGTCGATTTGTCACGAAAACGCCGCGATCCCCGGGCCTCGTCGCGCTCCTCCTGGCGGCTGGATTCGCCCCAGTTGCTGATTAAGCCCGAATCCGGGACAGCGGCACATAAAATCTAAGAACCTAGTCCAGTTACTTACCACCTGCTCGGATTTTATGTGCCTCTGTCCCAATTAGCCGATGAGCTGGGCCAAACGAACACCTTACTGGTATGGCTAACTACTGACTGCTGTTCGCGGCCAACTGCGTATCGAGATAAACGTTGCGGAAATCGGTAATCAGGCGGCGCGCTTCTTTGGGTCCGCCCCAGCCGTTGATTTCGGTTTTGGTTCCTTGCAGTTCTTTATAGATTGAGAAGAAATGCTCAATTTCCCGCTTCAGATGCGGAAAAATCTGATCGATGGTGTGAATGGAATCGTAACGCGGGTTATGATTCGGCACGGCCAGAACTTTCTGATCGTGCTCGTTTTTGTCCACCATGTACAATACGCCGACCGGCCGTACTTCGATTAGGCAGCCGGTAAAGCTTGGCTCTGTTACCAGCGTGAGAACATCCAAGGGATCGCCATCCTCGGCGAGGGTTCCGGGGATAAAACCATAATCGCCCGGATAATGCATGGGCGAATACAAGGCGCGGTCCAGGCGGAACACGCCCAGTTTGCCGTCGTATTCAAATTTGTTCGCGGAGTTCTTGGGAATTTCCACGATCATGCGGACCACTTCAGGCGTTTCCGGACCCGGATCGATGTCGTAAAGTCTCACGCGATCAGGTTAACAGAACTTTGGTGCTTTCGGAAGCAGTAAGAGGCCGCTGTACCCTCTTCCGTTAGTCTTCGAGCGACACGCGATGCAGGTTCAGAATGTTCGTGGTTCCGGGCTGATTCACCGGCTGCCCGGCCACAAACACCACGCTGTCGCCCGGTTTTACGCGGCCGGTGGTGATCAAACAGCGCTCCATTTCCTTTAACATCCGATCCGTAGAAGTGGAGGCCGGGGCGATAATCGCGTCCACGCCGTACATGACCGAAAGCTGGCGAGCGACGTGTTCATGCGAGGTAAACGCAAAAATCGGCACCGGCGGACGGTAACGGGCCAGCAGCTTGGCGCTGGCTCCGGTGGCAGTGCCAACTGCGAGAGCGCAAACATCGGCGGAACGGGCCATGTGGAACGCGGCATCGCAGATGATCTGCGGTACGCTCGGATTAACGGCCAGTTTCACCGGCTTGAAGCCTTCGCTGCGGACCGAAGTTTCCGTTTCCAAAGCGATGCGCGCCATCATCTGCACCGCTTCAATCGGATATTTGCCGGTGGAAGTTTCAGCGGAAAGCATCAGGGCGCTGGTGCCGTCGTAGATGGCGTTGGCGATGTCGCTGACTTCCGCCCGCGTGGGCAGCGGATTTTCAATCATGGATTCGAGCATCTGAGTGGCGGTAATCACGAAGCGCCCGTATTGGCGGCATCGCTCAATAATCAGCTTTTGGATTAGCGGCACTTTTTCGAGCGCCATTTCCACGCCCAGGTCGCCGCGCGCCACCATCAGGCCGTCCGATTCTTCGATGATGGAATCCAGATTCTGCCAGGCTTCCGGCTTTTCGATTTTGGCGATGATCGGCTGCGCGGCGTCCGCTTCTTCGAGCAGATGGCGCAGGCGCAGCACATCTTTGCCGGTGCGCACAAATGACAATGCGATGAAATCAACGCCATGCTTTACGCCGAAGTGCGCGTCCGACACGTCTTTCTTCGATAACGACGGCGTGCTGACCGTTACGCCAGGAAGATTGATGCCTTTGCGATCGCTGATCCAGCCGCCGTGAATCACACGGCAGCGCGCTGCGATTCCATCAGTAGAAATCACTTCCAGTTGCAGCGTGCCGTCGGCCAGCAGAACGCGGTTGCCTGGTTTTACATCGCGGGCAAAATCGGGGTAAGTGGTGCTGGCAAGTTCTTCCGTTCCTTCCACCGGTTGCGTGGTAATAACAAACACCGAACCAGTTTTCAAAACGCAGCCGCCGTTTTGAAATTTTTCCAGGCGTATCTTTGGGCCTTGCAGATCGAGCAGAATTCCCACATTCAGGCCGGTTTCTTTCGAAAGAGCGCGGACGGCTTCTATGCGGCGGGCATGGTCTTCCTGAGTGCCGTGCGAAGCGTTCAAGCGGAACACGTTCACGCCGGCTTCAAACAACTTTTTCAGCGTTTCCGACGGGTCGGTGGCAGGTCCCAGGGTGGCAACAATTTTCGTGGTTCGCATGGTTTGGTGCGCTACGATAAACGGGAGTTGAACTTTATTCTCCAACAACAGGTAAAGGAAAAGACCCTCAACGCTTCATTATGCCGCTTTACCAAGCGATTGTTCTCGCGATTGTGCAAGGATTAACTGAATTTTTACCGGTTAGCAGCACAGCGCATCTCGCTATTATTCCGCAGCTCCTGCAATGGAAAGATCCTGGTTTGGCTTTCGACATCGCATTGCACGTCGGCACGCTGGCGGCCATATTGATTTTTTTCTTTCGCGACTGGGTGAAAATTATCCTGGTCGGCTTGGGCATCCCGTTTGAAGGCGGCCCTGAAGACGAAAACAGCGCGGTGTTGTTGTATTACCTAATTCTCGGGACCATCCCGGTGGGGCTTGCCGGATTATTGTTTAAGAAACAAGCGGAAGGCCCCTGGCGCAACCTGATTGTTATGGGCATGATGTTAATTGCCGTTGGCATTCTGATGTACTTCGGCGATAAGTTTGGCAAAGCAAAGCGCGGTTTGAATGAGATTACCTGGACAGACGCGATCTGGATCGGCATTTCGCAGGCGTTAGCAGTGGTTCCCGGCACGTCGCGCAGCGGCATTACCATTACTGCCGGCCGCTTCCGCTCTCTCAGCCGTGAAGCCGCCGCCCGGTTTTCGTTTCTGCTTTCCACGCCTGCTATCGGCGCAGCAGCCGCGAAAGACTTTCTGGATCTGCGCAAAGAAGGCGGCATCCCGCCCGGCATGGGAATGCCTTATGCGGTGGGCATTGTGGTGAGCGCGGTGGTAGGAATTGCGGTTATCGCCTTCTTTTTGAAGTACTTAAAACACAATACGCTGGCTTTGTTTGTTTGGTATCGAATTGTGTTTGGCATAATAATAATCGCTCTGGCTGTTTTCTTCCGCATTGGCGGATGATTTTTTTGACTCCGACGCGTTATCACCGGCTAAATGAAGCCGTAGGATTTCTTTTGTTTCTGGCAGGCTTGGCGATTGCCTTAAGTCTGGCCTCTTATCATCCCCTGGATTCATCTTGGGACACGGCAACCGGCGTGTTGCGAACCAGCAATTTGTTGGGGCGAACGGGCGCTTATTTTTCCGATTTCGCTCTGCAGTTGTTTGGCTTAAGCGCGTACCTGCTGCCTGTGTTTGTTTGGCTGCTCGGCTGGAAGTGGATGCGGTCGAGCGCGATGCAAAGCCAGTGGATCAAAATCACCGGCGCTGTTCTGTTATGGCTGGCGGCGGCGAGCGCTTGCGGGTTAGCCGCGGACTGGCGGCCTTTGCAGGGTTTTACCGCCGGCGGCGTGGTGGGGCTGGTAGTGGCGGGTTATCTTGATTCGCTGATGAACGGCACCGGTGCGGCGATTGTTACGGCGGCTTGGGCAATCATTGCGATTTATCTGATTTCCACTTTTGAAGTGGCGATGCTCCTTCGCTGGCTAGCCGGTCCGAAGGCCTGGCTGCGAAATCGAATCGCGAGTGTTCGGGCTTGGAGCGAGGCTCGCCGCCAACGCGCGCTGGCGGAAGCGCAGCGGAAAGCAGCGGATCGCGAAGCAAAGCGGATAGCAAAAACAGTGCGTCCGGCAGCGGAAGTTGCTTCTTCCGCTAATGGCTTGCCCGCTAAGGCGGAAGCTGTGATGTCATCAACAGCGCCGGTTCCCCAGGCGGAGGATGCGCCGCCGTTTGACGTTGATGAGCCAGCGCCAAAGACTGCGGAAGAAGAAATCCCGATACGGGCTTTGGAAGAATTTCCTTTTGTGCGGCGTTCGCCGGAGCCGTCGGTAGAAGAGGATGATGATGTTCATTCGCTGCCTATCGCTGCACCAGGAAAACCGCTGCGACGGAAGCGCATCTATCGCGTTCCCGCCACGGATCTCCTAAGCGAACCGCCGGAGCGAAGCGGATTCGATGGCCAGGAGTTGAAAGAAGTAGCGGCCCGCATCAAATCGAAGCTCGAAGAATTCAACGTGCGCGGCTCGGTGGTGCAGATCAACCCCGGCCCGGTGGTCACGACGTTTGAATACAAGCCGGAAGCAGGCGTGAAGTACAGCCGCATCACCACGCTGAGCGAAGACTTATGTTTGGGTTTGCAGGCGGAATCGGTGTTGATTGAGCGTTTGCCGGGCAAGCCCACCATCGGCATTGAAGTGCCGAATACGCGGCGCGAAGTGATCAGCCTGCGCGAAATTCTGGAATCGCATGAGTTTCACGATGCTCCTTCGCGCATGACGATTGCTTTGGGCAAGGACATCAACGGGCGCATTAAAGTGGCGCCGCTTGAAACCATGCCGCACTTGTTGATTGCCGGTTCCACCGGCTCCGGCAAAAGCGTCATGCTGAACGCCATGATTATGTCGTTTCTGTATAAAGCGACACCGGACGAAGTGCGAATGATTATGGTGGATCCGAAGCGGGTGGAGTTGGGCATCTACGAAGGCATTCCGCACCTGCTAACGCCGGTAATTACCGAACCGAAAAAAGCCACCAATGCCCTGCGCAACGCGGTGCTGGAAATGGAGCGGCGATTAAAGCTGCTTGCTTCGCAGGGCGTTCGCAATATTGATCAGTTCAACCAGAAGATCGCCAGACTTCGGCAGCAGCCTTTGGAGATGGCCGAAGATGACGCTGAACCGATGAGCGAGGATGAATTACAGCCGCTGCCTTATATTCTGATTCTGATTGATGAACTGGCTGACCTGATGATGCTGGAACGGCAGAACGTGGAAGAATGCATCACCCGGCTGGCGCAGATGGCCCGCGCGGTGGGAATGCATCTGGTGTTAGCCACGCAGCGGCCAAGCGTGGATGTGATTACCGGCATTATCAAAGCCAATTTTCCTTCGCGTATCAGCTTTCGCGTGGCAACGCGCGTGGATTCCCGCACGGTGCTCGATTCAATGGGCGCAGAACACCTGCTCGGCAAAGGCGACATGCTGTATCTGCCGCCCGGCTCATCGCGGCTTACCCGCGTTCACGGCGCGTTTGTTACCGAACATGAAATTACGAAAGTGGTGGAGTTCTGGAAAAACCAGGCTGCGCCGGAATATGACCAGAGTTACCTGCTGACGCCGCCTTCCGAAGACGAGAACGGTGAAACAGAAATAGCCGACGGCGAGCAGGACCCGATGTACGAAGACGCAGTGCGCATTGTGCTGGAAATGGGCAAAGCCTCCACTTCCACGCTGCAGCGGCGCTTGCGTTTAGGCTATGGCCGCGCCGCCCGCATTCTCGACATTATGCAGCGCGACGGCATTATCGGGCCGCCCGACGGCAGCCGCCCGCGCGAAGTGTTGAAGCGCCCCGACTGGCTGCGGGAAATTGAATACCGTTGACGCATTCGCTACTGTTCTAAGATTGTTTTGGCATTGTTGCAAGAACAGGAGAGTTTTCTATGCGAGTAGGGCTGTTCACGCGCGAATATCCGCCGCACATTTACGGCGGCGCGGGCGTGCATGTTGATTACCTGAGCCGCGAACTGGCTAAGAAAATCGAAGTGGAAGTGCGATGTTGGGGCGAACAACACTCGCAGGAAGACAACTTGCAAGTGATCGGCCAGCAGCCCTGGGCCGAAATCACCAATGGCGCGGAAGGCAAGTTCAAAGGCGCTCTGGAAGCGTTCAGCTTAAATCTGACTCAGGTAAAAGCACTGCAAGGCGTAGACGTGGTGCATACGCATACCTGGTATGTGTCGATGGCCGGTTATCTGGCAAAAAAACTGTATGGCGTTCCTTTTGTTTTAACTACTCATAGCCTGGAGCCGCTGCGAGCCTGGAAAGCGGAGCAGTTGGGCAGCGGGTATGCGATGAGTTCGTGGATGGAGCGCACGGCGATTCTGGATGCTGATGCGGTGATCGCCGTTTCGCAAGGCACGCGGGAAGACATTCTGCGCGTATATCCGGTGGACCCGGCGCGCATTCACGTAATCTATAACGGAATCGACATCGACGAATACCAGAAAACGGATAAGACCGGCGCACTGGAAAAATACGGCGTTGACCGGTTGGTTCCTTATGTTTTGTTTGTGGGACGCATTACGCGGCAAAAAGGCGTAACGCATTTAGTGGACGCTATCCGTTATCTTCCGCCGGAAACACAAGTGGTGCTATGCGCAGGCGCACCGGACACGCCGGAGATTGCGACGGAGATGCGCGACAAGGTAGAAGAAGTTCGCCAAGTGAATTCGCGGGTGGTTTGGATTGAAAAGATGGTGACGAAGCCGGAAGCGATCGAGCTTTACAGCAACGCGCAGGTGTTCTGCTGCCCGTCGGTGTATGAGCCTTTCGGCATCATCAATCTGGAAGCGATGGCCTGCCAAACGGCGGTAGTGGCGAGTGCCACCGGCGGTATTAAAGAGGTGGTCGTGGATGGCGACACAGGCTATCTGGTGCCATTTACGCAGGATCCAGCCACCAGCTTTCCTACCGATGCCGACCGCTTTGCGCGGGACCTAGCGGCGAAACTAACAACGCTGCTCGGCAACCCGGAGCTTTGCCGGAAGTTCGGCGAAGCAGGACGCAAGCGCGTGGAAGCAACGTTCAGTTGGAGCGCCATCGCGGACCAGACCATTAACCTGTACAAAACCCTAGGGGCACAGAAGAAGTAAACTTCCTTCCCCCGATTGGCAGCGAAATTGCATCATCGTTGCGCAATCATGAAAGAAGTTGTTGAAGAAGTTTCTCAATACCGGCACTGGTTGGTTTGCGCCAGCGGCAGAGCGTTTTCGCTTGGAAAATCGACCATTCTTTCACCGCTGCTCAGTTCGCTGATCGGAATTTTCATCATCAGCCGCTTAACCGGGTTATTTACCGGGCCGGAGAATTACGTCATTTATTTTGCCGGTCCGCTCGGCGGCGATACCAGTTTGTTGAAAATGGAGAACGCATTTCGCTCGGCGCGGCCGCTTTCCCTCAACAATGTTCCGGTGAAGTTCGAAGCAATTGATGATAGCGGCGACCCGGCCATTGCGCGCTCCGTAGCCGCGCATCTCGCCCAAAAAAATAATACGCTGATGGTGGTGGGACATGTGCTCAGTTCCACTACCAAGCAAGCGCTTCCAATATACATGGATGCCAAGCCGCCCATTCCGGTGATTCTGACCACCGAAACAAACCCCCAGATTCTTCCTTCCAGCACGGACCCGGACCAGGAGTATCCGGTGTTTCGGCTTTCGCCTACCGATGATGACCAAGCCAAAAGCGCGTTTGAATTCGCCAGAAAACAAGGCGGAACTAAGTTCTGGGTAGTGGAAGACCCAAGCAATATGGTTTACACGAAATACCTGGCAGAAAAGTTTCTGGAAGCGGCGCAGACCACTTCGAGCCAAGTGCTGTTGTATTCATCCATGATGAACATGCCGACCTCTCTCACCGTGGATCGCTTAGGCGTACAGTGGGTTTTTATGGCAGGCGATTGGCGCAGCGCGCTTACTTTACTGCGGGAAATGCGAGCTTTGGGCGTGTCCAACAAACTGCGATTTATTTTAAGCGATGGCGCGGCTACCGACGAACTGCTCACCCAGGGCGGTCCGGAAGTGGAAGGCGTTTTTCTGATGCACGAGTTGAAAGCGGAAGTGTTCCGCCAAAACAACCAGGGCTACGGAGTGTACGCCGATTATGCGCTGGAAATTATTGAACGTTTATTGAAGAAAGGCGACCAGCGATTTTCCGAACTGGCACAACAGGAGCTTGGACCGTTGTACCTGCTACGAAAAGCGTTTCAGGTGCGCCGCGTTTCCGATGCGCGCGCAGTGCTGAATAAATGCATGATCCGGTCCATGACAAGCCCTTACCGTTTGTCGAATGGCGAGGTGTTCCGTTTCCGTAAGGAAGGAACACGCGAAGACGCACGGTTTAACGTTTGGCAGATCCACAACCATCAATTTGTGGACTGCAACGAAGTTGAAGCGCCGAAACAGGAGATTACGCAGCGGCGATCCTTTTCTTCCAAACGACAAACGGTAGCGAGGGCGGAACAATTCAATCAGCAGTTAATGTCTTTTGAGAAGTGAGTTCTGGCGAGAAGCGTCGCTTTCAAAGATTTACAAACGGTTCAAAATTACGATGAAGCAGAATACGTTCGGACCGATTCTGGTCCGCGCTTGCGGAACGGCAGACGGTTCGGCGGCGCGCTGGCAACTACTCGGATGTAAGCCATATACAGCACAATTGCCAAGTTTATGAGCAGCAGCGCCCAATGCAGAAGTGTCGGATGCTCAATCACCTGCAAAATCTCCCAGGGAAGATACAGAGCGCCGGAAAGTAAGGCAAAATATTCGGCCCAAACGCGACGGTTCCACAGGCCGTAAGCTTCCGTAAAACGGACAATGGTGTAAGTCACGCAAACGCTTGCATAAGTCCAGAGCCGCGCATCAGTCACGCCTGCCGCCGCGCGGAGTATTGCATGCGAAAGTCTCCGGTCTGGATTCAAGTGCAGATGCACAATGAAATTTTCGGCTTCCAGTTGAACGTCCCGGTGGAGCAAAGTAAGCAGGCCCAAGCCAATCAACAGCACAGCCACGCCTTTAGCCGCTTCGAGGGTAGCAATCGCTCGCAGGGTAGTTGCGCTGGATCGTTTGTCAATTGATTCCGGTTCTGCTTGCATACGGGTGCTGCTTTTGTCCTGCTACAGATGTTTGACTGTTCTCCTGTTAGAGAGAACAGGAAGCAGAATCATCACAAGCATACCTTGACGCTGATGAGAATTTATTCCAAGCAGCAGATTGGTGATAAAACTAGCCCAGTTTAAGAAAGCTATCTATGCGATTTTCTTCCGTTTACTCGCGATTTCCTTTATGTTTTGGTTTGATGTTCAGCGCGTTTGCCGGTTCTGTGTGTTGGGCGCAGGGCGCGGAACAATCTTCTACGACCTGTACGGTTACGGAGATTGGACCGCTAAGCGCTAACTTTACAGATGTGCCGGCCATCTCATGATAAAGAACAGATTATCGGCGAAATCGGCATTGGCGCCGGAGGCACTGTGTATCACGCGGCAATTTGGGAAAATGGGCAGATCACCGATCTGGGACCTAGCACGGCTAAAACAATCAACAACAAAGGCCAGGTTGCCGGAACCTCTAACAATCGGGCGGTTCTCTGGGAGAAGGGCCAAGTAACGGATCTGGAAAGCGGCTGACCTGCACAATAATTCATCCGGCGGCCCACACTCCATTCCGCTTTACGGACTCGGTTATTGAGGGCTCAGATTAACCGCTGTATATTTCGCTCCGTCAAACTTGAAACGACTCACAGTGACGCGTTCAGTCTTGGTGCTGTTCGCGTTCTTTGCCGGCAGATAAGCTCTTTTTGTCAGAAGCAGTTCATAATAATCGCCTGATATCTGCTGCGTGTCGAGAGTGGCATCAAAAGCAACGCAATCCCGGGGAGGGCCGCTTGCATTGTTTGGATCTAAACCGCACATATAAAGCAATTGGCCGGAAAAGATTTCGGCAAAGCGGCGACCCTGCGGAACAAGTATCGAAATGCTTTGATCTACCCACCCTTGCGCGCCGGAGCCGGTGACCATCGCAATGCCGAACCGCTTCGGTCCAATCGGCTGAAGGTAGACGGTTGGAGGACGTCCGAACGTGCCGTATTCTCCTAACTGCAAATCACTAGCCTGTACGCACCATCCACTCGAACATTCTTCAAAAACAGTAATTCCAAGAAGAATTCCGCAGAAATGGCAGCCGTAGTTTTCGGAATCTGTGGACGGAACGGCCCATGTCACCAATAAGTGCCTGCGATAATTTTCTTCCTGGTAGGGCATGTCCAGTAGTGGATAAACGTTTACGGCATTCGGCCATGAACTCGGATATTTACTGCTCCGTTTTGGCCGCCAAGACTCAACCATAAACGAGTTATAGGAGCCGTATAGAAAAGTCATCGCCTGAGACAGGCTGTACGGACCCGGAAGGCTCGGAGCGGCAGCTTGCGATCGGGATGGCTGTGCAGCAGAGCAGGTAAGCGATCCGAAAACAAGAGAAACTATCGCCGCCGCTAATTGAAGCCTTCGTGAATAACACATCACCATTCAATTAGTGCGGCGCTGAGCAGTAGTTCTCTAACGTCGACTTTGCTAAGTTAAAACTGATTCACTTGCTTTTCTAGCTGCCGGACATCCAGCGCCGTTTTATAAACAAGAACATGAGGCGGCACAGCGGTTAAGTCATCCCGACTACAACGGAGTTCTTCGGAAATTGTCAGCAGATAACGTGTTGCTCCGGTTTGCACAATTTGTTCCAAACGCATAGCCAGAAAGCGAGGCGTCCAGAAGCCCAGCAGTTCCAGATAAACTGGCTCCTGGCCGGGCGCTTGCGCGACCAGATCAGGCACCCACGAGTTTCCGCCTCCGTCCAGCACTTCGCGGCAGCGTTCGAGGATTGCGGTTCGCTCCTGTTTATTCCAGTCCGTCAACACTTTGTCTAGGTCAGGCCGACCGTAAGAATTTTTTGCAGCAAATGAAGATTGAAGCTGTTTCTGCTCGCTCGTGAGTTCGTAGAAAACCGGCCCGTTCCGGCCGGCAATCTCCGCCCGCATCTGCCAGCCGGTGCATTGCAGAAGCGCAGGCAGAAACACAGCCATTTGAATGCCGTATTTTTGCGAGCGGTGAAACAACGACACGGGGCCATCAAGCGTAATCGTATAGCCCGTGGCGGCATTTCCGAAAATGGTGTGAATCAAGCGATAAGCTTTAATCGCATCAAAAAGCTGCCGATAGCCTGCTGCGTTTTGCGGTTTGAGTTGGATTGTCATCTGCTGACAGCGGTACAACAAGGCTTGCGCCTGCGCCAGGTTGTAGCCGTTTAACAGATCAAGGGCGCTGACTTCTTCGAAGGTTGTTAACTGCTGGTTTTGGGACAAGTCCGCATAAAGACCGGTGGCAATGTCTTCGGGGCGGCACTGCAATTCCTGCGCGGCTTGAGCGAATACCTGTTCGCGCATAGCGTTCTCGCGGACCGGATGCAGATTTCGCGCCTGCCGAAACACGGCTTCCCGGATTTTGGCAGGCTCCGCAACGCTTGTTACCGCAAACTCGCAGCGATCAAGCAGCAGCTTGGTTAAGCCGCGCACCAACCGATAGTTGGGATCGCTGCCGGTAAATTCTTCGAGCGATTCTTCCAGTTGAAAGCGGCGATAACCTCGGTGTCGCGCAACTAGGGCAATCAGTTCCGCCGCGCGTTCCAGCAGCAGAGAATCGTTGGGCTTAATGAAGCGAGGCTCGATGCGGGAACCGCGCTGCCAACTCATGGCCAGATCGGCGGTCAGCATTTCAAAAGTCCTGGATTGAGCCGCGCTGAAAAGCCTGCGTTTCGCTCCGCCGCTGGCTGATCCATTCTTCGGTGGTGTCGATTGTTACCACTTCGTACAACACGGCTTCTTTATCGGGCTGTTTGCGCAGGATACGGCCTAGGCGTTGAATATGTTCGCGCGAAGATCCGGAACCGGACAACACAATCGCCACAGCCGCTTCCGGAATGTTCACGCCTTCGTTCAGCACCTTTGACGTAGCAAGCGCCAGCACGTCGCCGTGCTGAAAAGCATCAAGCCAGGCACGCCGTTCCTTGATGCCGGTTTCGTGGGTAATGGCAGGAATGCAGAACTGCTCGGACAAGCGATACACCATTTCATTTTCCGCCGTGAAGATCAGCGTTCGATCGCGCCGATGCCGCAATAATAATTCAGATAAAACTCGAATTTTTGCCTCGGTTCCCAAAGCCACGCGCTTTGATTCGCGGTAAGCCGCCATAGCGCGGCGGCCCGCTTCCGAACGGGCGCTCATCTGCACAAAACGCTCCCACCCGGGCAGACTGCCGAGGCTGATGCGCTCTTCCTGCAGGAACTGCCGAAGGATCATGCGTTCTTGTTCATAGCGGGTCCGTTCTTCGGCGGAAAGATCCACCCGAATCTGCTCAATACGGTAATCAGCCAAATACGCGCCCGCAAGATCCTGGGCTTCGCGCCGGTAAACAGTGGGGCCAATCAGTTGGGTTAGTGCCTGGTCTTCGCCATCGGCGCGCTCCGGCGTGGCGCTTAATCCCAATCGGAAAGGAGCCAGGGAAAGCTCAGCCGCATAGCGATGAATGCTGCTCGGCAGATGATGGCACTCATCAAAGATTAATAAGCCGAAGCGATTGCCTAAGCGTTCCATTACGCGAAAAGCGGAAGCGTAAGTGGAAATGGTGATCGCGCCGATTTCGAAATAGCCGCCGCCGAGCAGCCCGATTTCAGCCGCAAAACTCGATAACAGAAGATCGTACCATTGATTCATCAGGTCCAAAGTAGGCACCACAACCAGCGTGGAACGGCGGCAAAGCGAGATAGCCATCTGCGCCACCAGGCTTTTACCGGCGCCGGTCGGCAGCACAATCACGCCGCGGCGTTTGGCCTGACGCCAAGCAGCAATAGCTTCCTGCTGATAAGGCCGCGGCTCGGTGGTGATCTTTAAGGTGAAGTCAAATTCCTGGTAATCGCGGGCTTGGTCCTGATAAGAAATCTGTTGGCGAGTCCAGGCGGTCAGAATGTCGGCATAAGCCCAGGCCGGAGCGCGCCATCGCTGTACGCGCTCGTCCCAGCAGAACGCAGGAGGCACGGAAGCAGAAGAGGCTGCGCCTTCGAGCAGCAGCGTGCCAGCGTCGAATTGCAGTTGGAAAGGAGCTTCGGACATTGAATCAAATCACGCTTACGCCGGGAGGCGCGGGAAACGGACCACGTGCTTCTTCCAGTTTAGTGGCTAATTCCAGCAAAAGTTCCTCATCGTAAGGGCGGCCTACCAGTTGAATGCCGCAGGGTAAGCCATCCTCATCGAAGCCGAACGGAACCACCATGCCGGGCATTCCGAATAAGTTAAAAGGCGTCAAAGGAGCCATTGCTTCAAACAAGCTAATGTTTCTGATGGGAGTGTGCCAGTTGCGGGTTCGATGCGGAAATGCAGTGACACCGCAAGCAGGCAGCAGCAGAACCCGATGTGTTTTCATCTGCGCCAGCAGCGCGGAGCGCAGACGATCGCGCAAAGCAAGGTTAGCCAGCGTTGAGGCCACAGTGGGTTCAGGCTCATTCAGTGCAATGTTGAGAAGCTCGGTGCCGGTCCAGTGCAACTGGTCTTCTTTTCCGGCCAGCGAAGCCTGGGTAACACGCGAATAAAGCTGCCCGAAAAAGAACCACCACAGATTCGTGGCGCGTTCCAGGCCATGTGGGCGAAAAGCTTCGGTGATGAAGCCAAGATCATCAAAAGCAGCCGCTGCGCGATTCACTGCGGCAATCATGGCAGTTTGCACCGGCGTACCAAGCCAAGTTTCCATGAAACCGATGCGGAGCGAGCCTTTGCGGAAAGGTTCAAGGTCCGGCGCATCAAGCGGCATAGGCGTGGAGAAAGGGTCGGCAGTGTCGTATTGCGCCAGCACTGCGAACAAAGCTTTCACATCAGCAGCGGTACGAGCCATCGGCCCAATTACCCCAAGAAGTCCGCCGGGATGAGCAATGGGCGGCACATGGCCCGCGGCTGAAACACGGCCCGGCGTTGGCTTTAAACCGGCAATGCCGCAGCAGTGAGCAGGAAACCGAATCGAGCCGCCGCCATCACTACCCATGCCGCCAGCGGAACAGAACGCGGCAATAGCTGCTGCCTCGCCGCCGCTGGAGCCTCCCGCGGTACGAGCATGGTTCCAAGGATTGTTTGTCGGGCCGATGATCCGATTGTCGGTTTCATAGTTCATCAGAAATTCCGGGCAACTGGTTTTTCCGATAATGATGGCTCCAGCGTTTCTTAACAACTTTACGCAGGTGGCATCATCAGCAGGGCGCGACTCGCGATTCAGAACGCTGCCGCAGAAGGTTGGGGAACCGGCAATGTCGAGACTGTCCTTGATCGTCACAGGAATGCCTTCCAAAGGACGGGCCTGATCATCGTTTAAAAGCGATTGCGACTGATGCGCTTCGCCGCGAGCCTGTTCAAAATAGGTGGCGATGAAAGCGTTGATGGAAGGATTCTGCGCTTCGATCTGCGCAATGATGTGTTCAATCAATTCAGGCGCGGAGATTTGACGCGAGGCAAGGGCGGAACGAAGCTGAAGGAGAGTCACAATTTAAGAATAAAAGGCAGAACATTTGTTCTGCCTTTTAATTACAACTGGATAACTTATTCGATTTCGCGCGGACGCTTTTTACGGTTGCGCTTGCGGGCGAGTGCTTCTTTTTGACGGCGCTTTTCACCGGGTTTCAAGTAGAAGGAGTGACGCTTGATTTCTTTTACAATGTCTTCCTGCTGCACTTTGCGCTTAAAGCGGCGCAGGGCACTCTCCAGGGTTTCCCCATCTTGGAGATGGACTTCTGCCAAACGAATTCACCACCTTCCGGCCAAACTTGTTTTCCTACGAATTTTTCAGTATACCGCGTTCCTGTGTCTTCTGTAAGACTGAATGTTTTCGCACGTTCGAGTGAACCGGCGTACAAATCCGGGTGATGTGGCGGACCTGCTTGATTTGGTATACTCCAGTTGCTGGCGCTTATGGCCCAATACCGTTTAGGTGATGTGATTGACGACCACTGTATTAAGTGCCGTCGCCTCACTAATCATTCCATTGTTTCACTTTCGGGAGACCAGGCGGCTAAGGTTCGCTGCCGCACTTGTTATCACGATCACGATTACCGGCACGAACAGGCTCCTCCGTCCAAGAAGGAGTTGAAAAGGCTGGCCGCTGCGGCAGCGGCAATTGATTCCGGCAACTCGCCCGAAGAGTCAACAGAATCAACTCCGCTCGATCAGCAGGCTTAATTTCAAGGTTGGTTAGTGAGTGTTTAACTCATCTTCCAGTTCTTTCATAACCTCGCCGCTAACACCGTTGCGCAGATCGCGTTGCAACCTCCGTAAGGCAATACCGACCACATCGCGATGATGAAGTTTCGCGCCTAGCGCGTCGCCGGAACTCAACCGTAGCCAGAGTTCATGCAGACGATCTACATCTTCGGGCCACAAACGGGGCGGATGCGGCCCCAGGTTGACATACGTGGAAGGCCGGTCAGGCGTGATAATTTCAAGCGAGAATGGATGCCGCGGCTCAGGCAAACGCTCCCAGGCAAGACCGATGCGGCGAGCCAGTTCATCGGACGACATGCGAGGAGACACGCCGGTAACTAAGCGAGTGGCTTTGAGTTTGTCGGCAGTCTGCACCAAAGCGTCGAATGGATCCAGGGCAGGAACCACCAGCAGTTCTACCGGCTTGCCTTCTTTTTCGGCAATGGAAACTACTTCCGAGAACAAGGCTTGTTCATCAAGTCCGAAAATTTGCGCTTGTGATAATTCATACTCGCTATCCGGCGCGGTGGGGCGCACAGTCATCACCACCACATCATGGCGGCGTAGATTTGTTTTCTGCAGACTGCGGCGCAGATGAGCCATGTTATGCAGCGTGCGCACAGCCACCAGCACGCAGCCAGGACGCGCATGTAGCGAAGCAGCACCGACCTGCGCTTGCTGGTCAAGATTGAATTCTTCCAATCCTTTTTCCACGGCAATTGCTCTTAACTTGTTGCGGCGCGCATTGACGCGTTCAGAAATGGTGAAAACAATAAAAAAGATAATGGTGAAGCCGATGCCGAATTTTGTAGCGTATTCCTTGGAAAACAGATTGGCAATCGCGGTGGCAATCAGAATCACAGTGGTAATTCCTAAACCAATCGGAATTTCCGTTTTGCCGATATGGATGTTCCCAGGAAATTTATATTCCTGGTCGTGCCGCTGGTAGCGCAAAACCAGAACGCCTACCGCTTTAAAAACGAAGCTCCATACAACTCCAAACGCATAAGCTTCGCCCAGAACATAAACATCGCCGCGACTCAGCAGGATGGTCAGAATCTGGAGTACGGTAACTAGATTGATGATGCGAAACGTGGTGCCGAAGCGGTTATGCGGCTTCCGGAACCAATCGAGCAGCACGCCATCTTCGGCCACGCGGTTCAGCACGCCGTTTGCGCCGATCAGGGACGTATTCACCGCGCCGGAAAGAATCAGCACGCCTACGACCACCACAAACACATGAAACAGCAGCCGCAGCATGGGCGGTCCGGCCAAATTCATAGCCAAGCCGCCAATCAGGTTATCAACGTAGCTTCTGCGAACATCATCGGGAATGATCATCACCGAAAATAGCGTAATCAGGCCGGTGGAGAAGATGGCGTATAAACAAACAATTAAACCTGTAATCTTCAGGTTCTTCATCTTCGGATAGGCGATTTCGCGATAAACCTGGGCAAGAGTTTCAAACCCGCTCATCGAAAGCAGCGAGTGGCCGAAGGCAATGGTGATAGCGACAATCGGGATGGTGGGCCAGATGGTGCCTTTAAACCAGCCCAAAGCGTCCTCGTGAAAGTGAAGGTTGGCGGGCGTAGGCGGAGGCGGAAAATTCCATGCGCCCCGCGTAAAAATCGTCACCAGACACCAAGCAATCAGAATCACAACCATCACCGTGGTGATCTGCATGATACGCAGAGCCTGGCCGCTTGATTCTTCGATTCCTTTGATGTTGGACCACCAGAAATACAGCGTGACAATTACCGCAAAAAAAGCGGCAAACGTGTTAGGGTCCAGACGAATTGTCTGATGAGCCACTTCCATCAGCTCGTTAAAAAGCCGGCCTAAATACTGGCCGGCGCTCACCACGCTGATAGGTCCCGTCAGGATGTAATCAAAAACCAGGGAAGAAACAGAAAGCCGGGCTAAAACCGGCCCCATACTATCTCGAACAACGACGTAAACGCCGCCCCGCACAAACATGCCGCAGCTTTCCGCGTAAACGGCGCGCACGGCGAAGCTGAAGATCATGACTGCCAGAACATACCAGGCAGCGGATTTTCCGATCGCGTGTTCGGCAATACCCCCGGCATAAAACATAGAAGAGGCCAGGTCGCTTAAAACGATGGCTGCGCCTCGCCAAAAACTGATAAATGATAAAGCGACCGTAGTAGCAATCACTACCTTGGCAGTGGTAGCCGCTTTGGAGTGATCAGCCGTTGCTGCGGCGTGGTTTGAATCTGATTGCATTACAAATAGCGACTTATTAGCCGCGCGAACATACTAGCGACATTGTACTGAATGCGCCCGCATTTCCCTGATGAGAAAATAAGCTAGGCAATGCCGACCCATTCCCTAGCTGTTGAAATTGCAAAAGTTCTGCATTGCGAAGGTCACCAAGCATATTTAGTGGGCGGCTGCGTTCGCGACCGTCTGCTCGGCCAGACGCCGAAGGATTACGACATCGCTACTGACGCCGTACCGGATGAGATCACTTCCTATTTTACCCGTTCTGATCTGGTGGGGGCGCATTTCGGCGTAGTTTTAATACACGGCGAGGGGCAGGATCAAGTGGAAGTAGCCACATTCCGCAGCGACGGCGCTTATCGGGATGGCCGGCGGCCTGACCAGGTGCAGTTTGAAACGGACCCGCGCCAGGATGCCCTTCGGCGGGATTTTACGATTAACGCCTTGTTTGAAGACCCGATTTCCGGCGAAGTGCTGGATTTTGTGGAAGGGCAGCAGGATCTGCGAACAGGCATCGTGCGGGCCATCGGAGACCCGGAACGAAGGTTCACGGAAGACCACCTGCGAATGCTGCGGGCAGTGCGTTTTGCGGCAAGGCTCGATTTTACAATTCACCCGGATACTATGCAGGCGATTCAGCGGCTGGCTACAAGAATTACGACCATTTCAGCGGAAAGAATCCGGGCAGAGCTGGTTCGAATTCTTACGGAAGGCCATCCGAGGCGAGGGATGGAGTTGCTGGACGAAAGCGGATTATTACCAATATTGCTGCCAGAAGTTAAGGCATTACAAGGAGTGGAGCAGCCTCCGCAGTATCACCCTGAGGGAGATGTGTGGACGCATACCCTTATGATGCTTGATATGTTGCACAATCCCAGCCCAACTCTGGCAATGGGGGTTCTGCTGCATGATATTGGCAAGCCGCCCACTTTCAGCAGAACGGACCGAATTCGTTTTAACGGCCATGCGGAAACGGGAACTGTGATGGCAAAAAAAATTTTGGGCCGCTTGAAGTTTTCGCGCGATGAAAGCGAACAGGTGCAAGCACTAGTGGCTAATCATATGCGGTTTAAGGATGTTCCGCAGATGAAAGAGAGCACTCGAAAGCGCTTTCTGAGACTGCCTTATTTTGATGAGCATCTGGAGCTTCACCGGATTGATTGTTCCTGCAGCAATGGTTGTTTGGATGTTTGGAAAGCAGTTCACGACGAGTTAGCAGAAACACTGCCAGAGCAGTTCCATCCAAAGCCGCTGATTTCCGGTCGCGATCTGATTGCGGCAGGGTTTCAACCGGGTCCATCGTTTAAAACAGCGCTGGAACAGGTAGAAAGCGCGCAACTGGAAGGCACTATCCGCACCAGAGAAGAGGCACTGGCGTTAGCAGCGGAATCGCTGAATTCTTAACTGTCCAATGCCTGTCTGCTGATGTCAATTTCAATTTAATGCATGTGGTTAAAAGCAAACCACAGCAAAATTAATCCGCCCGGCACGCCTAAGATCCACGCAAATAAATACTTCATGGTTTTTCACCTCGCAATGTTTCTTGCATGTAAGTAGCCATTCAAAAAACTCAATACTTTCAGGATTCATGAGAGCAGAACAGGTAATTTCTTGTTATTCCACTGCGTAAAAGTGTTCTATCCCAATGTTAAATTTGCCTTGGCCCGCAGCGCGAAATCAGCAAAACACTGCTGCTCCCATTTCGAAAACGCGGCAGCGGCAATCATGGCAGCATTATCAGTGGAAAGCGCCGGAGAAGGAAACAAGAACTGATAATTCTGCAAGTGCGCCGCAGCGGAGCGCAAACCTTGATTACAGGCCACGCCGCCGGAGATGATAATGGAAGCTGCGCCGATCTGATCGGCGGAAGCGACCGCATGGCGCAGTAGCTCATTAACAACGCTGCGCTGAAAACTGGCGATCAGATCCAGTGTTCTGGGCGGAGTCACAGACAGCCACTGCTCCAAGGTGGGCGGTTCACCCGCTTTCAGCAGTTGGCGGCGAATAACAATTTCCTGGCTAAGATCATGCTGCTCCACCCAGCGCAGCACGGCCGTTTTCAAACCGCTGAAGCTGAAATCCAGTTCATTGCCCTTCATGCGGGGCCGAGTAAACTTAACGGTATTCCCGTTGCCATACGGCGCTAACCCATCCAGCACCGGACCACCCGGATAACCGAAGCCCAGCAGCTTTGCGACCTTGTCGTAAGCTTCGCCGGCGGCATCATCGCGTGTTTTGCCAAGCAGACGGTACTGGCCGGGAGTCGTAATTTCAAACAAATGGGTATGGCCGCCGCTCACCACCAGTGCAAGCGCCGGAAAGTTAAGCAGCGTTTCTCGTTGTTCCAGCAGAACAGCATGAATATGGCCTTCCACATGATTCACTGCAATTAAAGGCAGTCCGGTGGCAAAGCAAAGAGCTTTAGCGTAGGTGACGCCGATCAGCAGGGAGCCAACCAAGCCAGGGCCTTCAGTTACAGCAATGGCGGCAAGATCGGGGAAGGCGCAAGCAGCGCGATCCAAAGCTTCACGCACGACCGGCACAATAGCCCGCAGATGCTCACGGGAGGCTAGTTCCGGCACTACGCCGCCATACCGGCCATGCGTATCAAACTGGGAAGCGACCACGGAGGAAAGAACGCGGCAGCCGTTTTCCACGACAGCCGCGGCGGTTTCATCGCACGAGCTTTCAATTCCTAGAATTTTCAACTTAATCTTATTTTCGCTTGTTTCAAAACATAACGAGTTCGCTAGACTGTTTTCGTTGCGCGTTTCCGATTTTGATTACCTTCTTCCCGAAGAACTGATTGCGCAGGAACCTCCTGCCGTTCGGGGCACATCACGCATGTTGGTTGTTTCACGAAAAGACCGAAGCTTTCGAGATGACGTGTTTACTAATTTTCCTGAGTACGTTCATTCCGGCGACTGCATCATTCTGAACAAAACACGCGTGTTCCCGGCGCGTCTTCGCGGAAAACGGCAACACGCCACCGGCGCGGAAATTGAAGTATTTCTTATTCGTTCACTACCCGGTGATGGAACAATCTGGCGCACCCTGGCGCGACCGGCGAAACGAGCGCGGCCGGGCGACACAATTTTGTTCAGTGACGATTTGAAAGCTACGGTGTTGCAGGAAAGCGCTTATGGAGAACGAACCCTGCAGTTCCATTTCCAAGAAGATCCTCACTCTGTTTTTGAACGGATCGGATCGGTGCCGCTGCCGCCTTACATTCATCGCACGCCCGGAGAGAAAGACCGCGAACGCTATCAAACGGTTTTTGCCAGCAGTTCCGGCTCGGCGGCTGCGCCCACCGCAGGGCTGCACTTCACCCCGGAGATTCTAGATCGCTGCCGAAACAAAGGAGCGGAAATTGCTTTTGTGACTTTGCATGTGGGGTTAGGAACATTTGCGCCGCTGCGGGAAAACGATTTATCCAAAATTCAATTGCACGAAGAATTTTTTGAGATCGAAGAAGCGGAAGCGGCCAAGATGCGACGGGCACAACGGCGATTGTGCGTGGGAACTACAACAGTCAGGACTGTGGAAACAGCCATGCTGCGAGGCGGCCTGCAAGCCAGGCAAGGAGAAACCAATCTTTTTATCTCGCCCGGATTTTCCTTCGGAGGCGCCCATGCGATGTTGACCAATTTTCACCTTCCGCAATCGAGCCTGTTGATTCTGGTTAGCGCGTTTGCGGAGCGGGAGTTGATATTGAAGGCTTACCAACATGCGGTGAGCGAAAAATATAAATTCTTTTCCTATGGCGACTGTATGCTGATTATTTAAGTTGATTCCCTAAAAACCGCGAGGATGAAACGGTGAATGCCGTGGTACCAAATTTCCGATCCCAACAGCGCTGAACTCGATCAGTTGGCTCAACAATACAATCTTCACCCGCTGCACGTGGAAGATTGCCGCTCCAATAATCAGCGTGTGAAGTTGGAAGAAGGCAATGGTTATCTTTTTCTGGTTTTAAGGCCCGTTATTCATGAAAACAGCGGGGACGTGACCCTGCCCAATTTCGAGATTTTTGCTGGAAAAGATTACTGCATTACGGTGAATGGCGGAGATTGCAAGGTGGTGCAGGAGGCGATCGATAACGCAAAAAGGCTGGCCAACCCGGAACATCCAGACCAGATTTTATACCGTTTGTTTGACGCGGTGGTGGACGGCTATTTTCCGGTGATCGATTGTATCGACGACGACATAGACGCGCTTGAGAATGTAGTTCTGGACCACCCTTCGCCGGAAGCTCTGGAGCAGATTTTCGCTTTAAAGCGAGCGTTGATCAGTTTGCGGCGGGTGCTGGGGAACACGCGCGATGCGGGCATGGCCTTGCAGCGATATGCAGGCCCGCTGATCTCTCCGGAGCTTGCGCCTTTTTTCCGCGACATTTACGATCACTTGGCGCGCAATCTGGATACGGTGGAAACGCAAAGAGATTTATTAAACGGCACGCTGGATGTTTACCTGTCCAGCACGGCCAACCGCACTAATAACGTGATGAAAGTATTAACTGTGGTCAGCACGATTGCGCTGCCGGCAGTGTTGATTACCAGCTTCTATGGCATGAACGTCAAGGGCATTCCGTTTGTGGATTCACCATACGGTGCTTCCTTTGTGGTGGGATTGATTGCCGTGACCACGATCGGTTTATTGTGGCTATTAAAACGCTTTGGCTGGTTTTAAGCACCGCGCTGGATCACCACGTCGCCCAGCTCCTGGCGAAGAATCTGCAGCGCAGTGCGAACCCAGGTTTTCACAGTGCCAAGCGGCTGCTGCAACCGCTCCGCCATTTCGCTTTGCGATAAGCCTTCAAAATAAGCCAGTTCCAGAACACGCTTCTGGTTGGCGGAGAGTTTTGTAAAGGCGCTTTGAATCTGGCGGATGCGATCCTGATTGGCATATTGTTCCTCCAAATCGATAAATAATTTGGGGTGTTCCAGATCAAAATTTATCTGCAGATAACGAGCATCAGCCGAACGAAGATAATCAATCGCGCGATTACGCGCAATCGTCAACACCCAAGGCCCTAAAGCGCCTCGTTCACCGTCAAAGCCGGACACCCGATTCCAAACCCGCAAAAATGATTCCTGCAGCAGATCTTCGGCAATAGAGTGGTCGCGCACAATCCGCATAATGACAGACAAGGCCAAGCGGCCAAACCGGTCGTACAACTCGCTCATTGCTTCAGGATCGCGTTGTTTTAACCTTGTGACGAGATCCTTGTCATCCTGCGGCGAAACCAGGACTGACAGAATGAGAAAGAGCATAGACTCGTGGCGTAGGGATTATAGCAGGGGCAGCAGCAGCAACTCCAGCGTCAGTTCCGGCGCTGGCTGGAATCTTCGGCCACAATAGGCATGCCGGGCTCCATGCGGGCGCGGGAATTAACGTTATAACGGGCTCTCGCGTCGAACAGTTTTTCCACTTCGGTTCTGGGCAGAGGGCAAGCGCCGCCCAGCATTTCCGCGACAAAACTGATGCGGGCGAAATGTTCCACAGTTTCCATCCGAAAAAACGCCTGCCAAACATCAGAACCGTAAGCCACACAACCATGATTCTGCATCAGAATGGCATCATAGTTGGGAATCAACGTGAGCATGCCTGCGGTGAGCGCGGCAGTGCCGGGCAGCCCGTAAGAAGCTAAAGGAACAGCCCCTAATTGAATTACCACCTCCGGCAGCAGAGCTTTGTCGAGAGCGCGTCCGGCGGTGGCAAAGCCGGTAGCAACCGGCGGGTGAGCATGAACCACCGCTTGCACATCAGGCCGCAGGGAATAAATGGTGTTGTGCATGGCAATTTCGCTGGTACGGTCCAGGCGGCCCTCGATCTTGTTGCCGTTCCCGTCGCAGAGAATCAGGTCTTCTTCCTTCACCATTCCCTTGCTGAGCGAGGTGGGCGTGCAAAGAACGCGATTGTTGTCCAACCGAACGCTTACGTTACCGTCATTCGCGGCTACCCAACCTTTCTCGTACATAAGGTGACAGACGCGAACGATATCCTGCCGGTGCTGTTCGTCGATTTTGGCCATCTAAGGCATCGATTTTAACAGGAAGCGAGTTTCTGCTTTTTCGAAGAAGCCATCCAAGCCGCAGCTACAATTGGTGAGTAGTGGATAAACGTCGCATGTGCCCGAACTGCCGGGCCTTTATTTCAGCGGACGACCGCGTATGCCCGTATTGTGAAACGCAGCTTGGGCCGCGGGCAATAGACCAGCGGTCAGCGGAGTTGTTTCCAGGGCTGGTGCCGCGAGCTTACACGAGCAGCGTTATTATTCTGGTCGCCAATGCAGCTTTTTACATTGCTATGGTAGCGATCAGCATTCATTTAAGTCAGGCATCGGCCGCGGAAAGCGTGGGCGATGTGTGGCGCGGCTTTAACGGCCAGGTTCTTTTGTTTTTCGGCGCAAAATATGCGCCCGCCATTTACCAGATGGGCCAGTGGTGGAGGCTGGTGACCGCCGGATTTCTGCACGCCAGCCTGCTGCACATTGCCATGAACATGTGGGTGATGTTTGAGCTGGTAGCGGAAGTGGAGCAGTTTTACGGGTCAAGCCGCTTAGCCGTTATTTATATTTTCTCGAGCATCGCCGGTTTTTATGCGAGCCTTCTCTGGGCTCCCATGACGTTATCAGTGGGGGCGTCAGCTCCTTGTTTCGGGTTAATCGGCGCGATGATGGCGATCGGACTTCGGCGCGACAATCCGATGGCGCAGGCGGTTCGCCATTATTACCGCCGCTGGGCAATTTATGGTTTGATTTTCAGTTTCATGCCGTTCATGCACATTGATATTGCGGCTCACATTGGTGGGTTAGCAGGAGGGTTTTTAGCAGCATATTTCGTGGGATTACCGGAAAGACCAAATTCTCCGCGCGAGCGTTTCATGCAAGCCTTGGCAGGCATCGCGCTCATCTTTACGCTGTACAGCTTCGTGGCGGATATACGATTTCTGGCAGCCGTTCAAAATCAGTTAGCCAGCCAGCAGTAAGATTCAGGTTTGGGGCTGTTCATCTAAAAAGTCAAAAGTTGAACAATTACATTCTGATCAGGGGAGCGCGGCAGTTGCTCACTCTACGCGGAGTTCCGGGAGTTCGCCGCGGCGGTGCAATGAACGATCTGGGCGTGATTGAGGATGGATCGGTTTTGATCCAGAATCGCTGCATTGTGGCAGTCGGCCCAACCAGGCGGCTGGAAAATTTAAAGGAAGCAAAACAGGCATCCATTATTCCAGCGGATGGCCGCATTGTGCTACCGGGTTTTGTGGATTCATCGCTGCGGGTGATGGTGGGAAGCGCGATGCGGCCAGTGCGCGGAATTAGTCAAAATAGGCTGGTACAGGAAGCCTCCACAGTGATCCGGTCCGCTCTGCAGTATGGCACCACTCGTGCCGAAGTGAAAGCAGGCGGCGCAACGCCGGCTGAAGATCTGCGAACACTGAAAAGCACCCTGCGCTTAAGCGGAGCAACCGAGAGTTTCGCCCGGACGTGGCTGGTTCGCCCGCTACCGGATGAAACCGCCGAAGAAACACGGAAGCGCAGAACTTCCGTGTTTGATTACCTGGTTCGGAAGGTCCAAAACAGTTTTGTGGAGATAGAAGCGAGCAGCGAAACCTGCGGGGCCGCGAGGGAACTGCTGCAAACGGCAACCGAGCGTAATCTGCCCTGCAAAATAGCTTGGCACGGCAGTTTGCAAGAACTGCCGGACCTTCTTTTGCAGTTCCGCGTTCAAACCATTACCGGCCTGGGCGGGTCGGAGATGGAGGCTTTGCAGTTTTTGCAACAATCGCATACCCTTCTGGTGATGAACGGTGGAGACACATTGGCTTCGGACAGAAGCGAGTTTCAAATCCGTCGGTTTCTGGACGGCGGCGGCGGGATTGCTTTAGCAAGCGGATACGACCCGATGCGCGTACCTATGTTCAGTATGCAGTTAGCAGTAGCGCTGGCTGTATGGCGTTTGAACCTGACCACGGAAGAAGCAATTACGGCGGCGACGATCAATGCTGCGTACGCCAGCGGCATGGCAGCAAAAACGGGCAGCCTGGAATGCGGCAAGGATGCTGACCTATTATTGTTAAATCTTTCCGATTACCGCGAACTGCCGAAACAATGCGGGGTGAATCATGTGGGCATGGCAATTCAAGCAGGCGCGGTCTTATTTAATCGGATCGGATGGAAGCCGCCGCGAGTAAGTTGAAGCAAGCTGAAATATGGTGGAATGCGTTCCGAATTTTTCCGAAGGGCGAAACCCTGCTGTGATTCAGTCCCTTCAACAAGCGATTGCTTCCGTTCCTGGAACTCTGATTCTGCACCAAACCAGCGACCAGGATCACAACCGCAGCGTGATTACGTTTGCGGGTCCGGAAGCAGCGATGGAAGAAGCAGCGGTGCGAGCCGCAGCAGCGGCCCGCGATTTCATTGACCTGCGGCAGCATAAAGGCGTGCATCCGCGTTTAGGCGCGCTGGATGTGCTTCCGTTTGTTCCGCTGGAAGACGCAACGCTCGACGATTGCGTGCAATTGGCGCATCGAACCGGAGAGCGAATCTGGCGGGAGTTGGGCGTGCCGGTGTATTTCTATGAAGCGGCAGCGAAACGGCTTGATCGTTGCAAACTGGAAGACGTCCGGCGCGGAGGATTTGAAACGCTGCGCCTATTATCAGCGAAGGACGAACACAAAAAACCGGACATTGGCGGTCCGGAACTGCATCCTTCGGCTGGCGCGGTGATTGTAGGAGCACGCAAGTTTTTAATTGCATTTAACATCAATCTGCGCACGAGCGATCTGCGGGTAGCAAAGGAGATTGCGCGGCGGATCAGAACCAGCAGCGGCGGATTACCGGCGGTGAAGGCGTTAGGGTTGCCGCTTGCTTCCAGGCAGCTTGTTCAAGTATCGATGAACTTGACGGATTTTGAGCAGACCGGGCTCGATGTCGTGTTTACCGAAGTGCAGCGCCTGGCGGCGGAGCAGGGCGTGGAAGTGGAAGAAAGCGAGTTGATCGGCTTAATGCCCCGGCAGGCGATGGAACGGGCAGCAGCGGGTTTTTTGAAGCTTTCGCAGTTCGATGCGCAGCGGATAGTAGAGAATCGGATTGAGCGGTTAAACGGCGCGTAAAGCCACTCGCTCCATTCCTGTATCCTGAAGATAGTGCTGGTTACCATTTCGCAAGCGGCAGAGCGTCCCAAATGGCTGCGGGCTCCGGCTCCGGTCGGCTCCAATTACCGCGAGTTAAAAAGCTTGGTGGAGCGGTTGAAACTGCATACGGTGTGCGAAAGCGCGGCCTGCCCGAACATCGGCGAATGCTGGAACCGGCGCACCGCTACGTTCATGATTCTGGGCAATGTTTGCACGCGGCGCTGCGGGTTCTGCGCGGTGCAAAAAGGACCACCGCTTGCAGTAGATTACGATGAGCCGCAGCGGGTAGCGGAAGCCTGCGAACTGCTCGGCTTACGGTATGCGGTGATTACCAGCGTGAACCGGGACGACCGCAAAGACGGCGGCGCTGAATTGTTTGCAGCTACTATTGAAGCAATCCGGCAGCGCATTCCCCAATGCAAGGTGGAAGTGCTGATTCCCGACTTCCAGGGTTCACGCAGCGCAATGGACATTGTGATGAACGCGCATCCCGATGTGTTGAACCACAACACGGAAACAGTGCCGCGTTTATACCGCCAGGTGCGGCTAGGAGCGCGATACGAGCGATCGCTTGATATGCTGCGCTATGCCAAACAAGTTCGTCCGCATATTCCGACGAAATCGGGCTTAATGCTCGGATTGGGCGAGACCAAAGAAGAAGTACTGAAAGTGATGCGGGATCTTCAAGCCCATCATGTGGACATTCTTACTTTGGGGCAGTATCTGCGGCCTTCGCCCAAACACCTGCCGATCCTGCGCTACCTTCCGCAAACAGAATTCGACGAATACAAGCAAGCTGGTTTGGCAATGGGGTTCGCGCATGTGGAAGCAGGCCCGCTGGTGCGCAGTTCTTACCATGCGGACGGCGCGGAAGATGCGGCCCTGAGCGCGGCGTGCCGCCATTAAAATCAAATCGGCAGCGTTAATCGCGCTTCACAGCCGGGTCCGGTTTCTGGATTCTGCAGAGTGACTGAGCCGCTGTGGGCTTCCGCGATCTGGCGGCACAGCACTAATCCAATGCCCGAGCCGCCGCGTTTCGTAGTGAAAAAAGGCACAAATAAATTGGCCGTGTTCGAAAGCCCGTGACCTTCATCACGAACTACCACTGTAACGGCGTTGGCGGACTGTTCGCAGCGCAAAAAAACGCGGCCATTGGTTTCCTGCGAAGCTTCCACTGCGTTGCGGATCAGGTTGATCAGGGCCTGCTCCAATTGATCGGCATCGCCTTGAATGGTCAGCGGCGGCGATTCCTCATAGAAGATCTTCATGCGCTGTTCCAGCGGAAGTACGCGATGTAGCAGCGTGTTGATTTCAATTGGCGCAAGCCGAGGCGCAGGCAATGCGGCGAGGCGAGCGTAGGAGTTCATGAAGCGGCTGAGCGATTCAGAGCGCGATGCGATCACATTCAAGCCGCGCGACATATCTTCTTCCCAATCTTCCGGCAGAGGATCGGCTTTTAATAACATTTCCAGGCTGCGGGCAATGGACCGGATCGGCGTAAGCGAATTGTTCAGTTCATGGCCGAGCACGCGCACCAAACGCTGCCAGGCTTGCAGTTCTTCTTCGCGCAACGCGCGCGTTAAATCCGTAATCACCAACAGTTGATGAGGAACGCCGCCTTCGCGAAAACTGCTGCGGCGCACACCCCAGCGCCCCGCTACACCTGGAAAGTTTCGGGAAACAGTTTGTTCCGGCTCGCCCACCAGATATTCGGCCAAGCCTAGGGAAGTGGCATCACGCGCCAGCAGGCGTTCCGCGGGCTGCGATAACAAACGTTCGCCGGCGCGGTTCACCAAACGCAAAGTTTGTTGGGGATCGAAGGCGAAAATGGAAACTTCAATTTCTTCCATTACCTTGCGGAGCAGCGCGGTGGCTTCCAATGCGCCGAGCCGTTGCGCTCGCAGCGTAGCCGCCATTTTGTTTACCTGCTGCATCACTTCGCCCATCGGTTCACGAGGATCTTGCACGCGAGCGCGTACCGAGTAATCGCCTTCGCGCATAGCCTCCAGCAGATTGGCTAAAGTGCGCAGGGGAGAAGACACACGTTCTTTCGCAGCAGCGGCAAAAGCAATCCAGAAAAGGATAATGAGAAATCCGACGGTCCACTGTTCGCGGCCCGAATAATTATCGTGATGAAGTAGAAATAAGGACACAACAAGAGACGGTAATCCGCCTGCTAAAGCGAATAGCAGCACCCGTTGTTCATGGCTGAAGCGGAGTTTCACGAAACGAAAGCCAGCAATGCCTCAGCCGAATGCACGTTCATAATCCGTACCGCTGCAAGCGGCGGTAAAGAGCGCTGCGGCTCAGGCCCAACGCCGCCGCAGCATGGCTGACGTTGCCTCCATAGCGGCTGAGAGCCTTTTTAATCAGGAACGATTCTACATCTTCCAGGCTCATGTCTTCCAAACGAGCAGCGGAACTCTGGCCTGCGCGCAAAGCAAGATCGGCCAAACGAATCTGCGTATCCTGCGACATCAGTACAGCGCGTTCCACAACGTGGTTCAATTCACGAACGTTACCGGCCCAGTGATGGTCAAACAAAGCCTGTTGAGCGGAATGATCGAAGCCTGTAATTGCCTTGCGATAACGGCGGGAATGCACGCCCAGGAAATGGCAGGCTAACGGGGAAATGTCTTCGCGGCGCTCGCGCAACGGCGGCAGATGAATCTCAATCGTATTCAAACGGAAAAGCAGATCCTGGCGGAAACGGCTTTCCTGCACTTCCAGTGGAAGGTTTGCATTGGTGGCGGAAATAATGCGCACGTTCACCATTTTTGTTTTCGAAGAACCGACCCGCTCCATCTCGCCTGTTTCCAGCACGCGCAGCAGCTTCGCTTGCAGGTTCATCGGAACGTTGGCAATTTCATCCAGAAACAATGTGCCGTCATCAGCCAACTCGAAGCGGCCTACGCGATCCATTTTGGCGTCAGTGAACGCGCCTTTCACATGGCCGAACAGTTCGCTTTCAAAAACGCCTTCGGCCAAACCACCGGCGTTCACCGTCACCATCGGTTTTGCGCTGCGGCTGGAGATGGCATGAAGGGTACGGGCGACCACTTCCTTGCCGGTGCCGGGCTCGCCGGTTAACAGCACGTTGGCATCAGAAGGACCAACCCGCGAAATCAATTGCAAAACCGGCTGCATAGCGGGAGATTGCGCAATCATGGTCGGCAGATGATCGCCCCGCAGAAGCTGGTTTTCCGCTTCCAACCTTTGACCACGCCGTAGGGCGGCGCTCAATTCCAGTTGTGTACGGACAATGGAACCGAGGCGTTCATTCTCCCAGGGCTTCTGGATAAAATCGCGCGCTCCATTGCGCATGGCTTCCACTGCTAAATCCACGCTGCCCCAAGCCGTCATTACCACCACCGGCACAAACGGATCAAGCGATTGAATCTTCTTCAACAGATCCAATCCTTCCTGCCCGGAAGTGGTATCACGCGAATAGTTCAAGTCAATCATGACGAGATCAAAATCTTTATGCTCCAAAGCGCGCAAAACGGCGGCAGGCGATTCCACCGATTCTGTTTTGTAGCCTTCGCCTTTCAGCAGAAGCCGAAGGGCTTCCAGCACATCAGGTTGATCGTCGGCAATCAGAATTCGCGTTTGCGGCGGAACATTGGACATTAGGAGGAAATTCTGGCGTGTTTGTTTGCGGTGGGCAGGGCAGACTTCAGCCAGCCGTCTTCCAATTCGATGATGCGATGGCCGTATTCGGCGTTTTTCTCGTTGTGAGTCACCTGCACGATGGTGACGCCTTCATCGTTCAATTTCTTGAACAATTCCATGATTTCCTTTCCCTGGTTGGAATGCAGGTTGCCGGTCGGCTCATCGGCCAGAATCACCTTGGGATTTGCAATCATGGCCCGGGCCACGGCCACAAGCTGCTGCTGGCCGCCCGATAACTGATTCGGGTACAGGTCTTTTTTGCCTACCATGTTGAAGCGATCCAGGGCATCGCAAACAATGCTGTCGCGCTCCGACTTACGGATGTTGCGGTAAGACAAGGGAATGTCGAGATTTTCGTAGACGGTCAATGAATCAAGCAGATGATAGCTTTGAAAAACAAATCCGATGTATTTCTTGTAGATTTCCGACCGCTCTTTTTTGCCGAGCCGGTGAATCGGCAAATCGAAGAAGTTGTATTCGCCGGTCCAACTGCTGTCGTGCATGCCGAGGATGTGCAGAATGGTGGACTTCCCCGCCCCTGAAGGACCCATGATGGAAACAAACTCTCCTTCCTTGATGTCCAGGTTGATGCGGCGAAGAATGTAGGTTTTCGTCGGACCGTGCTCGAAGTATTTCTCGACGTTTTTAAGAGAGATCATCAGTTTATGTTTTACGAACTCCGGCACTCGCCGGAAGCGATTTCGTTAAAGCTGCGGTACATGCACTGCTACCGATACATGCTGTTGGTACAAGCTTAACCCGGCGCAGACGGTGCGAACGGCTAAATTATCTACGCGAGTGAACAGCGCAAACGCAAACAACAATAACAGCACCGCCCAAATGTCTATGTTCTTTTCGATCACAATGGAACCTCGACGTTTTCTTCCACCACGCGCCCGTCAAACAAATGAATGGACCGGTCAGCATAACGCGCATAGCGCGGATCGTGCGTTACCATGCAGATGGTTGCGCCGCCGCGATGCAGTTCCCGCAACAGATCCATCACTTGTTCGCCGTTCTGCGAATCCAGATTTCCGGTCGGCTCGTCGGCCAGCAGAATAGAAGGGTCGCCGGCCAACGCGCGCGCCACCGCCACCCGCTGCTGCTGACCGCCCGATAATTGCGAAGGATAATGCTTCACGCGGTGCGACATGCCAACGCGCTCCAGCGCTTCATGCACTTTGGTTTTCCGCTCCGCAGAACCCATGCCGCGATAGGTCAGGGGAAGCTCCACGTTTTCATACACGTTCAAATCGCCGATCAGGTTGAACGCTTGGAAAATGAAGCCGATCTCGCGATTCCTAATGCGGGCGCGTTCGCTCAATTTCAGATCCTGCACCGGCCTGTTGTTCAGAACATAAGTGCCGGAACTGGGCGAATCAAGCAAACCCAAAATCGCCAGAAGCGTCGATTTCCCGCAGCCGGAAGGCCCGGAAATCGAAACGTATTCGCCCCGTTTAATATCAATGTGGATGCCCGAAAGAGCGTGAGTTTCTACTTCATCCGTGACAAACACCTTCATTACGTGGTCCAGATGAATTAAAGCGCCGTCTGCATTCATGCCGATGTCCTTTCCTATGACCTTTATGTAATACGTTGCTTGCGAAGTTTGGTTCCTAAACGAAAGCTAATTGAGTCTGATGCGAGGCTGTGAATCCCACTGCGACATATCAGACAGAATCACCTGGTCGCCGACATTCAATCCGCTTACCACTTCAATGGAGTTTACGGAAGCGCGACCCAGTTTTACGTTGACGTGGGCAGCCCCTTTGCCGTCCGGATCAACCTTGAATATGCCGACAGTGGAATTTGGTTGACCGAATACGGGACGGCCCACATAAACCACGTCCTTTAATTTTTCCAACTCCACGGTTCCGTCCACGCTCAACTCAGGCCGGGAACCGGGCGGCAGCGGACCATCCAGTTTTACATCCACCAGCACAGTTCCGTTCTGGGCGGCAGGGTCAATGCGAACCACATGGCCCGGCACCACACCGTTGCGGGTATCGATTTCCGCCGGCTGATTGGGAATAATATCTTTAATCTGCGTTTCCGCAATTTTCAGTTCGGCCTTCAATTTTGTGGGATCGGCTACTTTAGCCAGAATAGTTCCGGCGGTAACGCGCTGCCCCACTTCCACGTTCACTTCCTGTACCACGCCATCCACTCCGGCGCGAATCGCCAACTGCGACACTTGCTTCTGTTTCAAATCGTATTCGGCATGGGCGGAATCCACCGCCACCTGTTGTTCTTCCACCTGGGCCTTGATAGACTCGTCAGTAATATCCAGCCGTTGCTTCTGTAGGGCTAGACGCTTAGATAACGAGTCGGCATTTCCAACGCTCAGCTTGCTTTCCAACTCCGATTTCAAGTTCAATCGGGTGAGTTCCATGTCGCGGTCGGCGGTCAGCTTGGCATTGTTATACTGCGCTTCCAAATCAGCCAACTGCGCGCGCTGGTCGAGCTTGCTGCTTTCGAGCTTCACCCGCAGATCGTCCAGGGTGGCCTGCGCTTGTTTCCACTTCCATTCGGCATCGTGGGCAGCCAATTCCATATCCGGATTGCTGAGAACCATAATGATTTGGTTGGCTTTCAACTGCGCTCCGGCGCGATGGTCAATTTTATCCACCCGGCAATCGAAAGCAGCCGGTATCCAGACAATTTCTTCCGGCGTGAGCCGGCCCAAACCGCGCACCTGCCGAACCATCGGACCGCGTTTCACCGTATCGCGCCAAACCGTGGAACTGTCCACGCTCGGCGCGGCTGGCTTCAAGCGGGTGAGACCATACGTTGCGCCGCCGGCCAGAATCACGCCTGCTACCACGAGCACCGTTCGGCGGATGGTGCGGCGGCGAATCACTTCTTTACCACGAGGAATATCCATGAGAATCCAATATCTAGAATGGCATTTCCAATGCCATTCGCAAGCAGATTGTAAACCATTGAAAATGCGTAGGAAGTTCCGTCCGATTCCGTTCCCGGGCGGCGCCAGGTGTCCGGTTATGGGATTTCGTTGCGCGTTACAGAACGCTCCGGCACCGGTTTTCGCCGGAACTCGATCATTCGCGATACCCTAAAAGAGTGGCTACCGCTGTTCAGCAATCGTTTTTTCCGCGTGTTTTAGACCGGAATGTCGGGGCGTTTCGACGCTTCGCCTGGGTCGTGCTGTTTTACAACGTTCTAGTAGTTTTATGGGGAGCTTATGTGCGGGCCAGTGGTTCGGGAGCGGGCTGCGGCAGCAACTGGCCGCTCTGCAACGGGCAGGTCATTCCGCGCTCTCCGCAAATGGAAACGCTGGTTGAATTCGGTCATCGGATGACTAGCGGCCTCGATCTGATAGCGGTTTTTGCGCTGGCGTTCTGGGCTTTCCGGGTTTTTCCTCCCAAGCATCGCATTCGAAAATTAAGCCTTGCCGCAGCGGGTTTTCTGATGTTGGAAGCTTTGCTGGGCGCAGGTCTGGTTTTGTTTGAATACGTGGCGCACAATGCTTCAGTGGGACGGGCGTTTTACCTGGCAGCGCATCTAACGAATACTCTGCTGCTTCTGGGTACGCTGGCGGTGACAGCTTGGTATGCCGTGGAAACGCCGCTTGAGTTGAGATTGAAAGACGTACCGTGGCCGTTCTGGTCGGCGCTGCCGGTGGCTATTCTGGTTGGCGTAACTGGCACCATTGCGGCATTGGGTGATACGCTGTTCCCTTCCTCCACGCTGGCCGCCGGCTTGCAACAGGATTTTTCACCGGCAGCGAATTTTCTAGTGCGATTGCGCATTCTGCATCCGTTTGTGGCGGCGATATCCGGTTTGTTGTTTGCCACAGTAGCGTTTTTCGCGTTGCGGGTGAGTTCGCGGCCCATCATGCGAATGTTGTCCATCCTGGTCATTGTTTCCACGTTTGTTCAGCTTTGCCTGGGAATGCTGAACTTGGCTCTGCTCGCTCCGGTGTGGATGCAGATTATCCACCTGCTTTTTGCGAATGTGGTTTGGGTGGCCCTGGTATTATTTGTAGCGGAAGCAGCGGTTCCGCTGCCCTTCAGAAAAGGGAAAATCGCTTGAAGCAACTGTGGTGGCTGTTGATTCCGCTTACTTTAATGGCACAAGAACCAACTTCACGAATGCCAATGCATATGGTTCGGGCTTCCGGCGAAGCAACAATCAGCGCGCAGCCTGACCAGGCGCGCATCACGGTCGGAGTTACCACCATAGCCACGACTGCGCAGGAAGCCTCAGCGCAGAATGCGACAAAAATCGCGGCAGTGCTGCAATCTTTAAAAAGTCTGGTGAAATCAGCGGGCGAGATGCGAACCACCGGTTATTCAGTGGAGCCGCAGTACCGGTATGCGGAAGGCAAATCGCCCGCGATTACCGCTTATCAGGCGAATCAAACGGTCGAATTGATCTTGAACGATGTGCAATTGGTCGGCAAAGCTATTGATGCCGCTTCCAACGCAGGCGCGAACAACATCAATCAGATTGAGTTCCGCTTGAAAGACGACGGAGCGATTAAAGAACATGCTTTGGCCAAAGCAACGGCAGACGCGAAATCCCATGCGGAAACTATTGCGAAAGCATTGGGGGTGACAATAATGGGCGTGGCGTATGCGGAAACAAACGAAGCGGAACCAATTCGCCCTCGCATCGCGCCAATGATGGCGATGAAAGCAGCCCCGGCAGCCGCGCCCACACAGATTGAAGCAGGCAATGTGGAAGCTCGCGCTTCCGTAACGGTTTACTTGCAGATCCAGTAAATTGATGCGTCGGGCTATCCGGCAGTCGTGATTGAGATGCTTATTGACAATTTCAATCAAAACCCTCTTGCGCAACAGACATCAATTTTTGACATGGTTCATTTTGGCTGTACCCTGATCTTACTCAGATGTTTGTGAGGCTTCTTCTAAGAATGTTCTTAGTTTGCTGATTATTTTCT